>NZ_JBNDKV010000003.1:0-1002364 GCF_050435705.1 Paraburkholderia sp. JPY419
GCCGATTTACGTCCGGCGGACGGCGACACGTGTCGCACGCTGAAATGAAGTATAGCGGCATCGATCTGCACTCGAACAACGCCGTAGTCGCCGTCATTGACGACCAGGACCGGGTGCTGTACTGCAAGCGGCTCACCAATGAGCTCCAACTCATAGTGTCCGCGCTGGGGCCCTATCGGGATGAACTGCAGGGAGTAGTCGTGGAATCAACGTTCAACTGGTACTGGCTTGTCGACGGACTGATGGCCGCCGGTTTTGCCGTACATCTGGCCAATACTGCAGCGATCAGGCAGTACGAGGGCCTGAAGTACTCTGGTGACGAACACGACGCCGTATTCCTTGCCCATATTTTTCGGCTTGGACTACTGCCCGAAGGCTACATTTATCCGTCGCACGAACGCGCGTTGCGCGACCTGGCACGTAAGCGCATGCAGCTTGTCCAGCAACGCACCCTGAACATCCTGAGTATCGAAAGCCTGCTCGCCAGCCAGCTCAATCTACGCATCAATGGAGAACACGTGCAGCGTCTCGACGACGACGCGGTGAGAGCACTCGCGTTGCCGCCGCACGTCGAGCGCGCGTTGATGGCCAACCTTGCCGTGCTCCATACGCTGTGCGCAGAGATTCAGGCGCTTGAGGCCATTCTCCACAAGGAAGTCAAGCTGCGCCCGCAGTTCGACATCCTCAAGAGTGCGCCGGGAATCGGCGACATCCTGGCGGCCACCATCATGCTCGAAACCGGCACCATCGCGCGCTTTGCCAGTGTCGGCCATTTCAGCTCCTATTGCCGCTGCGTGGACAGCAAGGGTTCTGTTGCAGTAAGGGTGTCGGGACGAGAAATGTCGATCTGGTAAGTATTGCTTATGACGCAAGGGAGTAAAACTGCCGGGAAGCAGACGACGGGTCTTTGCCCGCACATTTCATCTGTCCCTTCCTGATCATGTGCATTACCTCGATGCCGCCGAGAATGACCCTCGCACGGTGGAAGTTCTTGAATTCCAGCATCGGCCGGGTCCGGCGTTTGATAGCCCGATGGTCCTGTTCAACAATGTTGTTCAGGTACTTGATCTGACGGACCTTGATCGGCGTCTCGCGATCGGCATTCACCGCATCCAGTGCGGCCAGATTGGAGCCGCTTTTGTCGATGGTCACGGTCTCTGGCGTACCATTATGGGCGATCGCCTTTTCAAAGAACCGCCGGGCAGCGACCTTGTCCCGCCTGGCCCTGAGCAGGAAGTCGACCGTGTCGCCCGCCTTGTCCACTGCCCGGTAAAGATATTTCCACTCGCCTTTGATTTTGATATAGCTCTCGTCCATTCGCCAGCTTTTCCCAACCGGACGCTTGTGCTTGTGGAAGCTCCTTTGGAAGAGCGGCAGCAGTTTGATGACCCAGCGGTACACCGTCGAATGATCCACCGCGATACCACGCTCGTCCATCATTTCCGCAAGATTGCGCAAACTCAGCGAATAGGCCACGTACCATCGCACGCACAGCAAAATCACTTCAAGCGGGTAGTGAAGGCGCTTCAGGACCTTGGCCAGGCCCGGCGCGAGTGTGGTTCGCGGTGTCTTCGTCTTCTTCATCGCACAGTTCAAAAATTCCTACCCAATTTTAACGTGGGCCTTACTGCAACAAAACCGTACAAATTGACGCGAGCCTTCGTGCGATCTTTCAGAAGATCGTGAATCGCGGCAACATGTCTCAGAATGAGCTGGATGAGTTTCGGGCTCGGCTGCAGATTGCTTTGGAAAATGACCCCGAGGTCGCAAAGCTTGTGACTCAGTTCTATCACGACATGCCTGCCGAACAGGGCATGGAGCGAGACATTCTTCGATCCATCCTAGTTGATTCTGCAATTGGCAGAGACATAGTCTTGCAAGAAGCAAATGCCATTTGGGAGGGCAGAAACGAATCCAAATATGCCGAGATGTATGAGACTTACTTCAACATGCCAAGTCAAACGCCTCAACAGGTCTTCAGTAAGGCGCTGAGCGATTTGAGGAGCGATGCCACGACCGATGAGAGGACCGCTGTCGCGCGACTGAATCTCATCGGCACTCTTGAGGAACCAAGCACTCTCGATGCCGCAAACTTAAGAAGTGAGGCCGTGCAGACATTGAACCAGATAGCGGACGGCCACGATAGTGAGTTGATACGTGCACTCGCTGTACAAAAACTCTTTCGGCTGAATTCCCCGGGGGAAGCTGCGAATATCGCTATCGGCCAGTTTTCCAGAGGTGCCTATCCGGACTTGGTCCGTGAAACGCTGAATTCCGTCAGCAGCGGTGATGTCGAGCTTACGCCGAACTTGCGCACAGCTTTGACCATGGCTGTTAAACGTCCGTAGATGGCGTCTGTCAAACGAAGAAAAGTTGGTACGAAATTGCACAAATGTTGAGACTTCCCCGGTTCGACGATCGACTCCGACGAAGTGGGCCTTGCGTGGCGCCGGTTCCCCGTCGGCGCGAGTCAAGCAAGTTGTCGCCTCGGTCATGCGGCCAATGGCTCTATATCAGTCGAGTGCGTATGTGTTTTAACGATGCAGTCGCGCTCGGGATTCAGTGTTACTGCGCCGACAGGCGTCCAGGTCCGGGTCGCGCCGGACCAGCGCCGCGGATTTCGTTCGCGGGCCTGTAGATACGGCTTTGTCAAGTTAACGAATGTAGACTGTACGCGTACCGGTATTGGTAACGGTAGTTATCCCTATTAAATAGCCTTACCGTTTGAGGCAGTTCCAATCCAACCGTACCATGTGGCGAAGGGTTCCTGGAGTGCGGCACGGTGACTTGCCGCTTCATTCGATGTCTGGGTAAAGCAAAGTGCTGCCGGATCGGGCCGAACCGTGAGAGAAACGCCTGAGCGCGACGCGCATCGCGAAAGCGGAGCATCTGGCGTTCGCGTCTGCGGGTCGGCTGGTGGCTATTCTCGGCGCGGTTATTCACGCGCGCAACCGCCTTGACGAAAACGTGCTTCACGTGAGCGAGCTCTGGAATCTCGGACTTCGCTGCCGGATAGCTGCGTAGCTGGTCAGTGACGATCCTGCGCGGCACCGGTTTGATCGCAGCACTCGCTGGAAGAAGCGCTTGGCTGCGGCCTTGTCGCGTCGTTTTTGCACCAGAACGTCGAGTTCAGTGCCATGCTCATCGACCGCGCGCCACAGCAGATACGGCTCACCAATTACGTTGGCACTCTCACCAACCTCATCGGTGCGCACGAGCACGAAAGCCATTACGTCTTCGACCTCTGTTACCACAACACGACCGATATCGCGCCGACGATTATCACCGGAGACATGCACAGCATCAACAAGATGAATTTCGCGGCCATGTACTGGTTCGAGATGGACTTTGCGCCGCGCTTCACCAACCTGCAAGCACAGCTAAAACATCTGTTTTGCGGCGACGACATTGAGCAGGACGACAATTTCCTGATCAAACCCGCTGGACAGGTCGACTTGCCCGCCATCTGCGACGATCCGTGTGTCTTCGAACAGATCATCGCGCCACTCAGCGTGAAGGAAATGAGTCAGCAGGCACTGGGAAATGAGAAGGCGCTCGCGATGCTGAAGAAGATTTCTCCGGTGGCGTGGCGGCACATCCACTTCCTCGGGTATTGTCACCCGTTGAAAGGCCGTTGGAAAGCGGTACAGCACTACGCACAAGGCGCGGCCTTGCGTTGTTGCGAAGCGGTCGCTGATCCCGTGCGAAGCGTCGCGGCGCATCCGGTATTTCGTTCATCTGGTTGCGGAACTGATCCGCACCAGTCACCCATCGGGTTCAAGGCGAGTGCCGGTGTTCTGGTCTTCGCCCCTGGCTCACGTGGAGCCCCAGAAAGCCGTCGGTACCAGGCCAATGTCCATGGGGTGAGACAACAATATGGTTACCTGTGTGGGCACCAGGCTTGCTCGGGCTCATGGTCTGGGCGTCTCAGTCGTTACGCTGCATCGGGGATGGCCGGGGGTGTGTCCCAATCAACTTGCTGGTTTGATGCCAACAATGCCGCCGGGCTCGTCACCCCCCGCCAAGGTCAGCTGAAACACCGGTTGAGGTCAAAGGGTTTGCCCTCCCGCATCATGTAATAAGCGGCGCGCGCGAGCTTGTGTGCGAGCGCCTTCATGGCCACGACGGGCAGGCGTTTTGACTTTTTTGCGAGCATAGAAACGCTTGGCCTGTGGGCAGCAGCGCAACGCTCCAGCGGCGGCCTCGACGAATGCCCAGGCAAGGTAACGGTTACCGTTGCGTGCATTGCCTTCGCCCTTTTTCTTGCCGTTGGAGATGCGCTTGCTGTCCACGCAGCGGCAATAGGAACTGAAATGGCCGACGCTGGCAAAGCGTGCGATGGTGCCGGTTTCAAGCATGATGGTGGCCGCCAGGATGTTGCCGATGCCGGGGGTGCTCTTGAGGATGTCGAACTGTGGGCGCAGCTTGACTTCCTTGTGGAGAATGGCCTCAAGCGCCTCAATCTCTGCGCACAGCGTATGGAGCACGGCAAGGTTGGCCATCAACGCGCGCTCGACGTGCGGCGGCAACGCGAGTGCTCTCACCGCGTCGTCGTCGAGACGCTGCACGTGTTCTCCATTGATGCGTAGATTGAGCTGGCTGGCGAGCAGGCTTTCGATACTCAGGATGTTCAGGGTGCGTTGCTGGACAAGCTGCATGCGCTTGCGTGCCAGGTCGCGCAACGCGCGTTCGTGCGACGGATAAATGTAGCCTTCGGGCAGTAGTCCAAGCCGAAAAATATGGGCAAGGAATACGGCGTCGTGTTCGTCACCAGAGTACTTCAGGCCCTCGTACTGCCTGATCGCTGCAGTATTGGCCAGATGTACGGCAAAACCGGCGGCCATCAGTCCGTCGACAAGCCAGTACCAGTTGAACGTTGATTCCACGACTACTCCCTGCAGTTCATCCCGATAGGGCCCCAGCGCGGACACTATGAGTTGGAGCTCATTGGTGAGCCGCTTGCAGTACAGCACCCGGTCCTGGTCGTCAATGACGGCGACTACGGCGTTGTTCGAGTGCAGATCGATGCCGCTATACTTCATTTCAGCGTGCGACACGTGTCGCCGTCCGCCGGACGTAAATCGGCGAACGTAGTAGACGGCAAAGCTCTTTCTTGCCTTGTCACACTCGGTGTCGAAACACCGACTGAGCTGTGACCTGCTGTACGACCAGCAGTTGCCTATCTGGACGTGCGCGATTGGTAACGATCGGGTTCGAAGCTCCGGAGACAACGTACCCTTCAGAAGACGGTTCACCGTGGCGACACGGTAGGAATCGACACTGCCAGCAGCCGTGCGGTGTAGGGGCAAGGCAAGTTCCGCAGGCGTAACCTAAGTGAATCGCTGTACAACCCTCGTAAGAAGTGACGAGCCAAAGCTGCTGGGAGGCTCAAACCAAAAAGGTAGGTAGCCGGTTGCCTTGCTGCTGAATCGGGGCACGTCGTCGCGAGCGCTACCGGGGGAGAAGCGGACGCTAAACGGACAGGCGCATGGGTATCTTAGTTGCGTCGGCAAGATTGGGAACGTGGTAAGCCCGATTCTTCGCTGTCAGTTCAGGGCATCGGACCGGTAGCAGGTGACTCGCGAGGGAAACTGTCGGAGAAGCGGGTAAGAGAACGCGGAGAAAGCGAATGGTGACCTGTAGTCGGCCACATAGGGGTTCAAGATTTGCCTCGACCTGAAAGGGTGCAGACTTCCGCGTGGTGCAGTTGTCGCAGGTCCATGTTAGAGATTCACTGGAGGGAAGCTTGTGAGAGACCGATATCGTTACGGTTCAGCGCCCTTCGTCTCGGCGATGAGGCGAATCAACAATGTGATGCTTGCGAAGGGCTCGTGCAGCTTTCGAGACCGGCGTCCGTGCGACGCTTAATGCTGTGCGCGAGCGCAGTGCGATGAAAGTCGCATGCTGCGTTCTTCGGGGGCCGCGCTTTCGAGAGGAAACGTGGCTACCCTCTCCCCTGAAAGGGTCGGTTGAGGGCTGCATCTCAACTCTAGACCCTGGCCGCCCCCTTTCTGGGGCGGCCAGGAGGCCTTTCAATGATGATCAACTTGTCGGCAGTGGCTCGGACTACGGCGAAGAGCCAATCGCTCAGGAGACAGTCGACGGATTTTGAGCGATGCCGGTGAATTCGCGCCACGCAGCGAATCGGGATGCGAGTTGTTTGCGATAGAGCGAAGCACGTAGCAGGTGTCGCTTGAGCGCGAAGTGCTGCCGGATCAGGCCGAAGCTGGAGAGAAAAGCCTGCGTGCGCTTCGGGTCACGAAATCCGCGCATGCGCCGCTCACGTTCACGCGTAGGCTGATGACTATTCTCTGCCCGGTTGTTCACCCGGGCCGCAGCCTTGACGAACACATGCTTGACGTTCGCCAGTTCGGGGATGTCGGCCTTGGCTGCCGGGTAGCTGCGAAGCTGATCGGTGACAATCCTTCCTGGCGCGTCGGCACAGGCGGCCAGCACGCGGTTGAAGAAGCGCTTTGCTGCGGCCTTGTCGCGACGTTTCTGCAGCAGGATGTCGAGTTCGGCGCCGTGCTGGTCGACTGCCCGCCAGAGCAGATAAGGCTCACCGCGCAACGTAACGAAGACTTCGTCAAGATGCCATGTGCGGCCAGGTTTGCGGCGAGCAGCGGATCGTCTCGTAACTGACAACGACACCGCGCTCGAACAGCAGTTCTTCAATATCACGCAGGCCAAGTTGGAACCGCAACTACCACCGAACCGCGAGACTAATGATTGCCGCCGGGAACCGGTGGCCATGATAAAGCGATTTTCTTTTCTTCATCGTGACATCTTACGTGACTACCTCGCCAACGTGACAGTGCCGGATCGAGCCAACCGTAGATTTCTCATTAAAATCACGTGATTAAGCTTAGGTGTGGCGGATTTTTAACGAATCCCGGCCAACCCTCTATTTGCATCCGAGCCCAAATGACGTGCGTTTTCCCATAAATTTTTGGTATGCCTAGCTTTCTATTGAGTAAGGCCAGATAGCCCGGCCACGACGAACGAACCGAGAAACCAACCCGCGAGTTTATGGAAGTAGAAGTAATACCGCACGTTATTTTTTATCTCGATTTTATAATTGCTTTCTTTTAGTTTTATCAAGGGTAGGAATAAATCAAAACTGTAAGTTAGACCGATCGGCATGTTAGCCTCCGCTGCCTCCGGGGTTCTTCTAAAAATTACAGCCCCCAAAATAATGAACAGAAAACTCAAAACGAAGGCGCGCCCAATATGGTACCCGTAACCAATTGTAGCCTTTGAAAACCCAAGCAGCGCGCAGCGAAAGATGTCTCCGGATTTACATGCTTTCCGAAATTCCCGATCTCGACCAGCGTATCCTACTTCCATTGCGGCATCGTGCTCGCCCACCGCTTCAAGCGCTGCGGCTACCTGTCTATATGGCTGCGGCGCGAAACCTGCGTCTGGTAGTCTTGCAAGCCACTCCGGGAAAAAGTCACGGGAGTCCTGATTCGCGGACCAGCGAGAGGCGTCCGCTTTCATCGGGCAATCGAAACGGGCCTTGCAATCTAAGCCGATCGGTCCAGCGGTGACGCGTGATGTCTCTACTTCTTCACGCGTGCCCCCTCCCATGCGGCCCAGTCGATTTGAGGGTACAAGAAAATCAACGAGGTAGGCGCCAAGCGTGAACCCGGAGAAGTCAATATGTTTGGGCCAGTAGAGTACATTTTTGGGCGCCTTTATCGCGCTCAAGTTCGCGCGAGTGAGTATCAGTTCAGATTCGCCAGTCCAGGATGTGACGTTAAATGAACGATTGTGGTAGCCGATGTTCAGGTCTCCGCCAATTGAAGCATCGCTGAGATCGAGAGAATGCACCGAAGTTCCGAGAAGCTCCACTGCGCCCGAAACTGAGGCACCTTTCAGATAAAGATGATCAAAAGTGGATCGATCAAAGTACATTCCTTCTCCGGCCTTCACTTCGAACATATAAACGTAGCTGGGAACGTATTTGCCATCAATGGTTTTCATGTTAGGGGAAAAGTCGGATCCGACGATTTCCACTTGACCGTCGATTTTGCTTGCACTTGCGCTTAGTCCGTAGCCGATGACCGACTCTATATCAAGCATGCCTTTTATCGTCGAATAGGGAATGTTTATAGCGCCGCCTAGGGATGCACTCATTATTGAAAGATTGCCATCGACACGTGTCGATGCCGCGTCAATGAACGCTATTGCGACGTTATTCGTCGGAGGTCTCTCTATATTCAGGCTATCCTGATCTACCGAACCTAATATCAGGGATCCAGCAAACTCTGCTCTACGCGCCGCAATACCCCCTAAAAGATAGGTGCCCGCGAATGATACTGTTCCTCGAAAGCTTGAGTCACTTAAATCGACAATGTTTTGAAATAGGCAGTTTGTGAAAAAAATCGGCGGAATTATGACGGCACCCGTCAGCTTTAAGGGTCCTGAGATAACAATGCCGTCCATTCGCAGCCCGGCTGAGTCGATTCGAGTGGCGTATGGTTCCTCGGTAAGTATCATCCGAATGAAATTTGCGCCAATGTGCGGCGTGTGCGCGAAAGACGATGACGACGCGCTTCCTTTTGCACAAAGCAACTGCCAAACTTTGCGTTCAATCGGTGTCCAGTCGTGCTGAAATGACGCACAATTCGGAGGCGGCTTTCCAACGTTCGGCTTGGCAATGGCAGGATTGAAAGCTAGCACCCAAAAGAGGGCAGCTACCGATACGCCAAAAAATCTTCTGCGCAATTGATGCGCGACTGCTATTAGGATGCCGACGTACTCTTTGGACATGGTCCCCCCCAAAGATTTCCTTGCGTCGCCGCCGCGCCGCGAGCCCTAACCAAATTAATGATAGATCTTGCCGGCGAGTAAAAAAATCACTTACTCTGTTCGGTTCCTAACACTCGGCATCTAAATTGTGGAGGGCCCGAAAAAATCTATACAGCCTGCTTCGCGGGTATGAAATAGATATTGGAAATTGAACGGGGCGGGAATTAATTAGCGAGATATATAACGTGTGGCTTGGAGTTAGATTCAGTTTTTTCGTTTCCGGCACGCGTCTTGGTATTCGCGGGTAAGAATATCGTCTATAGTCAACGAAATTCTTCCCGGAGAAAGAACGTGAAAGCTCTGATATTAGCGATGGCCTTTCTGCTCGGCACTACGTGCGTTTATTCCGTCTCTTATGCTGGTTGCGAACATCCCCCGTGCCGAAGTGATGATAACTGCGGCAACGGCAAGTGAACAGCGAAGGGTTTTACTTGGTTCTGTCGCCGTAAGCGTTCGACAATAGTGAGAGCGGTCCTATTGGGTCGTTGGGTCGCGCGCGTTTGTTCTTTATAGCTAAGTGTGTCGGCAGGTCGAAACGGAGAGGCTAACGCCGCTAGTCGCTCGAAAGATGCCCTTCGCTAATTTCGTGTGATCGGCTCTTGTGGGTCGAGGGCGTGTGAAAACGCCTGCCGAATGCAGTGTTTGAAAATCTCGACCCTCCAGATCGCGTTGTATTGGCTTCGTAGCGCCTTGGGAAGGGTAAAGCGACACCCGAAAACCGAGTGGATTCGCGTTTTCACACGCCCTCGGTCGACTGCTGCCCGATGCGCTCGGCCGAAGCCGACCCGATTACGGAAGTTCGACACAGGACGTGGAAGTCTCGGATCGCGATTCTGGCGACCGCGCCTGGCGGCTTACGGGCTGCGAACATTGGCAGGCAACGCTTCGCGCGTCGATTCACCGAGACGAATCAGGCGTAGCATTGGCGCAGGTACAAGAGGTATCTGACTGACTATCGCCATAGCAGTTTCCCAAGCCGGGCATACATTAAGGACAGCATCTGGAGGACTTTTCCCGGCTCTGTCAGGTTGATGGAGAGGGGGCGGTAGAATGAGGTGATGAAGAAGACAAAACCGCTTTATCGCGGCCACCGCTTCCCTGCCGTCGTCATCAGCTGCGCGGTTCGCTGGTATTTCCGGTTCAGCCTGAGCTTGCGCGACGTTGAGGAGTTGCTGCTCGAGCGTGGTGTTGTAGTCACGTATGAGACGATCCGTTGCTGGTGCGAGAAGTTTGGCGCCAGATTCGCCCAGTGCGCCAAGGCCGCGCGGCGCAAGCCGGGCAGTACGTGGCACCTCGACGAGATGTTCGTGACGCTGCGCGGCGAGCCGTATCTGTTGTGGCGAGCCGTCGATGAGCATGGTGCCGAACTGGACGTGCTGGTGCAAAAGCGGCGCGACAAGGCAGCGGCAAAGCGCTCCTTCCTCAGGGTGCTGCGTTCAAACCCGGTGCCGCGCAAGATCGTGACCGACCAGCTGCGCAGCTATGCGGCGGCGAAGGCTGACATTCCCGAGCTCGTGCATGTGAAGCACGTCTTCGTTAAAGCGGCTGCACGGGTGAACAACCGTGCCGAGAACAGCCACCAGCCGACCCCCGCAGGCGGGAGCGCCAGATGTGCGGCTTTCGCGAAGCGCGTCGCACGCACGCGTTTCTCTCATGCTTCGGCCCGATCCGGCAGCACTTCGCGTTGCCCAGACACCAGATGAACGCGGCATGTCATCGGACCGCTCTCCAGAAACGTTTCGCGACGTGGCATGATTGGACTGTCACTGCGGCCGCAGACAGGGCTAACTAATAAGGATAACTACTCGTATGCCACAAAGACCGATTACATCGGCCAACCTGACAGAGCCCTGACGAGTGCACCAAATGGTGCGTTATGCGTTATATGGGCATAAAGACGAAAACTGATGCCCGCAAATTGGACGGCGCCACGCAGGCGCACCTGAGAAAAATGGTGGTGCAGGCCGTGCGTGACGGCATGACGCAGATTGCGGCGGCGAAAACCTACGGGGTGAGCCTGCGAGCAGTAAGCAAATGGATGAAGCTGGCGCGCGACGGCGGCCTGCGGGCGCTGCGACCTGGCAAGCGAGGCCGCCTGCCGGGAAGTGGTCGGTTGAATCACCGACAGGCTGTGAGAATCCGCAGGTTGATCATCGAGCGGCTGCCGGATCAACTGGCGCTGCCGTTTTACCTGTGGACGCGCGAGTCGGTGGCGCGACTGATCGAGCGGGAGTATGGCATCACGGTGTCGGCGTGGACGGCCGGCCGATACCTGAAGGCATGGGGCATGAGTGCCCAGAGGCCTGGCGGCGAGCGTACGAGCGCAACGATGCGGTGATCGAGGGAACCTTCAGGAACGCGACGAATTCATGAAACGCATGCTCAGGCAGGCCATGCGCAAGATCTACCTGATCGTCGATGGACACCCAGTGCACCGATCGGTTGCCGTCAGGCAGTTCGTCGCCGATAACGCCGAACGTCTGCGCCTGATCCGGCTGCCGGAGTATTGTCCCGAGCTGAACCCGGACGAACTCCTGAATCAGGATGTGAAAACCAATGCGCTCGGCAAGAGCCGACCGACCAGCAAGGCGGAAATGATCGGCACTGTCCACCGGCATCTGCATCGTCGACAGAAGGAGCCGCACGTGATCCGCAACCTGTTCAAGGAAAAACATGTCCGGTACGCCGCCTGATCAAGTGCGCACTATTTGATGCACCCGTCAGTAACCGGGCGAGATCGTATTGACGGTGGCGCCTTTCTTCGCCACCTCGAGCGCCAGTGACTTCGTGAAGCCGTGCATGCCGGCTTTGGCGGCGGCATAGTTCGCCTGACCGAACCCGCCCTTGCAGCCAATGATTGACGACACGTTGATGATGCGGCCCCAGCCTCGTTCAACCATGCCGTCGCACCACGGTTTCGTCATGTTGAACACCGAGTCGAGATTGGTGCGGATCACCGCATCCCAATTGACTCTGTCGAGTTTTTTGAAGCTGGCATCCCGTGTGATGCCGGCATTATTGATCAGGATGTCGACCGGGCCGACCTCTGCATTGATCCGTTCCGCACATTGCTGGCACGAGTCGTAGGCGGCGACATCGACGGGATAAGCGCGGAACCGCCGCCCGTCGGCTTCCATGCGGGCCAGCCACCGGTCCGTGCCAGTATTCTGTGGCGAGCAGGTGACCACGACGGCATAGCCGGCGTCGTGCAGTCTGATGCTGATCGCCTCACCGAGTCCTCCCATTCCGCCTGTGACCAGGGCAACCTGCTTCGTCATTTCACTTGTCTCCGGTAAAAGGGAGGCGATCCTCGCTCATGCAGAACTCGGAAGTCCGCCCGATGGCCGTTCAGACATGCCGCTATCAACAGGAATCCTTTGTATGCTGCAACTGACCGACGGGGGCGTCAGGCCCGCGTCGGCGGTTATCGCCTGGCGCTCGCCGACGCTTGCTCGGCAGTGCGCCGGGCAGTCTTCGATGCGGCGGTCGCGGCGGCGTTAAGGCTGCTTTCGGCAACCTGCACCGCCTGCTGGCTGGTTTTCTGCAGGGTTTCGATCAGCGTATGGGTGGCGCCAATCGCCGACTTCCATCCGGCGATGGCGGCTTCGGAACCCGCTGGTGCGCTTCTGGCAACGGCCTCGACGAGCGTTTGTACCCGGAGGTTGTACGCTTCGTATTGCGCCTGCGCGACCTGCGCGAATCTGCCCTGGGTGGCTGACACAATCTCGAACAGCTGACGGCTGTACAACTGCACTTTTTCTGCCGTCGGCGCAACGAAAGCGGCTTGTAGCGCGAGCCATGCTTGCGGATCCTGGATGGAGAAGGCCTTCAGTGCGTTTTGCTGGGCTTCCGCCAACGTCGACTGGATCGTTTTCAGATTCAGTTCGGTCAGCCGTTCCACCCCTTCAACTACCTTGGTGGCTAGCCCGTAAGCGGTGTCAAGGTGGGCCTTCTGGGCTGCAGCAAGCTGCTCCGGGGTTGATGGATTCATTGCGAACCTCCCAAAAATTGGCCGGCGCCTTTCCGATCAATCGGATAGAAATGGGGCGCGCGGTGGTCGTGTGGATGGGCTGGTGGGTGCAATGCGAACAGCGTATTGCACCCATCAGTATGATTCATAGTAGTACTGATTGTATTCCCGGCTCACTTATTCCGATGATAAGGAACTTCATTGCTTGCCGGGCGCAGATGGGCGCTGGATTTTATGGGGCAGACAACGATCCGCTAACGGAAGGCATCAGCTGAACCGCGTGACAGCTTTGAGTACAGAAACGCCGTCGCGGGTTATCAGGGGGCGTTGCTGGCCGGATGGGAGTGTTTCCAATGCAACAAGTTGGTGTTCGAGCAAAATATCCAGATCTGCACGATCCAGCCCGAGTTGATCGGGAGCGTCCTTGACCAGCATCAAGGTTGCGAACTCATGAGGACTCAGCATCATTGTCTCCTGTTGATAGGTGTCAATTTGCTGGAAAGCTCAACCGTTCTCGCGTGACCACCGTGACGCGACCCGCGAAAGGTGCCTGTGCGCATGTGTCACGCTACCCGGATGCCGGCTGCGCGCCCGGGAATTCATCTTAAGGTGTCACCCTCCGCACGATCGTTCAGAAGGGTAAACGACAACTCAGTTTGTCTGATAATAGTAGGCGCCCCCGATCTGGAGCGCAACATCAGTTCGCATAAAGTGTACGTCCCGCCAAGGACCGCGCGCTCTTTGTGGGACAGGTGGTGAAACACCTCAGGCCTCATCGGTTGCCGGTCTGAAGCATCCGGACTTACGTCAAGAATGCGACCTGAGGCATGCGCAGGTCCCCCTCCTTGCGCACGCACATAGGCTTTACCTCGTCGAAGGGACATCATTTACAGTCAGCGAACGCGTTTATGGATAGGGGGCGTTTGAATCCAAAATGATGGTTCGGGCACGTGATGCACAGGACCAGTCAGGTTGCGTGACACAAAAACTACGGCGCCCGTAGTCGAGGTTCTGCCGCAAGCACGATCTTCGCCCCGACTGGCGATGGATGTAGCATTTGTTTAAAACTTGTTTGCGGGATGAAATGAGCGCGAACCCGCTGATCGCCGGTTCCCCTTTTGCGCGTCGGCTCTGTCAGGCTGACGCTTTTTTTCGTCAGCTGCGCGTATTCCTCTATGCCAAACGGCGCCCGATCAAGGTTCGAATTTCTGAATTCAGGGAGCACGGTGCGTCTGAACGACCCGCATTACGTCCAGACTGGGTCCCGTCGACGGAAGTTTGCAATCGGCGTAGGTACGGCCACCGGCCGACGAACTTACGGGAGTGGCACTCAGACGGATGACGACCGTTTCCGACTGTTGTTGACGGCGTGACCCGCAACAGCCTTTCGGCTATTTTGAGCGACAGACCGTGCGATCGCGACGCACCCACCGCGCGCCGCTCATGAGTGCACCGCAAGGGGGGCTCTTTCCGCTGCAGGCTGTCGCCGCAGGCGAGCGGCTCATCAGGGACAACCCCCAGCCGCGACGTTCGTCGGTTTTTCCGTTTCGGCCATACGCCATAGCGCCGCAGCCCGTGCGTACTCAAGGCGTCCCGGCGTTCACAACGCAACTAACCGTCGAGCGCGACCGACCTTCCGCTGAGCTTCGCCACACCGCCGTCTGGCAGAAGGAGGGGATAACGGCGACGATATCGTTGACAGGGGTACGTGCGGGCCAGCCATTGAGCCGCGATAGTTTACTTATTCTGAGTGCCGACGCTGTTGACAAGGCGGAAGGCAACACGACGGAGCGCGATATTGCGAGCACTCCGTTCGGCTCGACGTGGTCGAAGACCCTGGCACGCACGCTCCTTGTTGGGAACCGGGAGATCGCCAGTCTGGCCTGTCGCAGCAAGGGCAGGTCCGCATCGGGAACCCGTTGAGCACTTGTGCAGTTCGCGCTGACCGTCCCGAAGCAAAACCTGCGTATTGTGCAGTCACGCCACGTGCAGAAGCAAAACCTGCCTATTGTGCCGTGCCTCCGATACTCAGGGCACGACCAGTCCACGCCTCGGTAAGCATCAGGCGCGGCTAACTCGCGGCTAACTGCCTGTTCCGTCATCCTATGATCGCCCCGGTCGGACCGATCCGGAGGATCGAGCCGGTCGCGAGACGCGGCGCAAGCTGGTCAAAACACGCCGTAGATCAGCCGGTAATGCACGCGCCTCGTGTACTCGCGGTAAGCGGCGTCGTGCGAAAGCAATTGCTCCTCCATGACGATCCGAACGACTTGCAGCGTCCATTGCGCCACAATGACGATGAGATTGTGCATGCCGAAGTTGGCCGCGAGAAAACCGATGTCCGTGACCAGATAGCCTAGGTACAGCGGATGGCGGACGACCCGATACGGTCCAGCCATGACGACACCACGATTGGCCGGCAAAAGACCGAACGAACGCCCTAGCGACCACTTTGCATGGATCTGCACCAGAACCCCGGCGACCTGTATGACTGCCGCCAGCCATTCAGGAACCAGCTTGAGGCACGCTTGCTCGGAACGCGGGCAAACACGGCCAGCACGACGGTCAGCACTTCGGCAAACGCGAACACCAGCAGCGTGATCCGTGATGGATCTCTCACGTATTGATGAATGGTCGCGGCGACGAATAGCCCTAGCAGCGGCACGGTAAGCGCTCGCAAAACGATTTCTGCCGTAAGTTGTACGCGCGTGAGGACCTTATTCATGGATCGTGAATGTAGCGTTGGTTCATGAGTATCACTGCGCGAGACGCGGTGGAACATACGCCCCGTAGTAAGGGCCACCCTGTCCAGAGCCTCCGGTCACTTTGAGATTCGTTGTCAGATGACCCTGAATATAGAGGTGGCCGCGCAAATTCGGACAGCCGCATCAGTGGATTGACCGGGGCCTGAGCCAGCGATAATGCAGGCAAAGGAACCGAGGACATGACGAAGAGAACCCGACGCACACACTCAGCGGCGTTCAAAGCGAAAGTGGCGCTGGCCGCAGTCAAGGGCGAGCGCACACTGGCCGAACTGGCGCAGTAGTTCGACGTGCATCCGAACCAGATCACGGAATGGAAACGGCAGTTGCAGGAGCGCGCGGCCGACGTATTTGGATCGGCTGGTGCCGCATCGAATGAACCGCCGGTAGACGTGACGACGCTGCACGCCAAGATCGGACAGCTCACCCTGGAGAATGATTTTTTAAGCGGCGCGCTCACCAAGACGGGATTGCTGAGCGCAAAGCGATGATTGACCGTAGCCACTCGTTGCCGATCTCGCAGCAAGTCCGGCTTGTCGGTATCGCAAGATCGAGCGCGTATTACCAGGCGCAACCCATGAGCGACGCCGACCAAGGCTGATGCGCCGCATCGACGAACTGCACATGGAGTTTCCGTTTGCCGGAGCACGGATGCTGGCGCGCCTGCTGCGCCGGGAAGGCCATGAAGTGGGTCGCCGTCGCGTGCGCACGCTGATGAAACGCATGGGCGTGGAAGCGCTGTACTGCAAGCCGAGCACGAGCCGGCGCAATGCGCAGCACAAGGTCTGGCCGTACTTGCTGCGCGGCATGAAGATCGAGCGCGCCAACCAGGTGTTCGCTCTCGACACGACGTACATTCCGATTGCGCGTGGCTTCGTGTATCTGACGGCAGTGGTGGATTGGGCCAGCCGCAAGGTTCTCGCGCATCGGGTCGCCATCACGCTGGAAGCCACGCACGCCGTCGAGGTGCTGGAAGAAGCGTTCGCCCGCTACGGGCTGCCGGACATCGTGAACACCGATCAGGGCAGCCAGTTCACGGCGGGCGCGTTCACCGAGGCCGTGCTCGGCCGGGGCGTGCGGCTGTCGATGGACGGAAAGGGAGGCTGGCGAGACAACGTGTTCGTCGAGCGCGTGTGGCGCAGCATCAAGTACGAAGAGGTCTACCTGAGAGCGTATGAGTCGGTCAGCCATGCCCGGCGCTCCATCGGCGAATACATCGAGCTGTACAACCGGAAACGGCCTCATTCGAGCCTGGCGGACCGCACACCGGATGAGGCATACTTCGCGACGCTGCCTGCGATCAAATCGGCAGCATGATTGCCTCGGACGTTCCACTTATAAATCTCAGAAAACTGTCCGAACGAGCGAGGCCACCTCTCATATTTACCGCTGCCGCCGACCGACGCATCGATATGGAAGGCGGCGAAACCGACAATTGCTTCTGTCGACGACGCCAGGGTTTGCACAACCGGTAGCAGCACATCGACGTTGACAGGAACCGAGCTGTAGAGCGTCGTCTTGGAGCCGGGTACAAGCCAGACGGACTCGCCGATGTTCAATCCAGTCGGGTTTCCGCTGCTCATGAGTCGGGTCTGAATAATTCGTTTGGTCGGCGCTTGCCCTCAAGCCTGGAAGTCGACGGTGATTGATCGGCTAAGCCAGGCGATCAGAACAAGGGCGTAAAAAAGCCTCAGCTTTCTGAGGATCATCCTCAGGTTGTGGCCAGCGCCGCACAGCACTGCGTGTATTGCATCGCCGAGTGCGCCTTTGAGCCAGTTCCGGTCGAGTTTGCCGTCGGCCTTCATGTGACCAATGGCAGGCTCGATCGCGCTTCGCCTTTGGATCATCGCGCGCAGGCCCCTCGTGATTCCGCGTCGCAATCCCGGGTGGTAGATCTTCACTCCCTCGACAGCGACACCCTTGTAACCGCGATCCACAATGGCGACGTCGGGCTTCACATCGCTCATGATCGCCGCTTGCTCCAACGCTTCAGCCAGCGTGTGACCGTCGTATGGGTTACCGGGCATCGAGCGGGCGCCAACCACAAACCCTTCCTTGTGTGTCGTCGTGATCGACACTTTCACACCGAATTCGTAGGGCGTGCGGGCTTTGCCTTTCGCCAAACAATCAACTTCTGGCGCATGCAGTGCGTACCGCTTGTTTTTGTCCTTCTGCTTCTGAGACAGGATCCGCCTCGTGCGGCTGATCAATTCCTGCAGCGCGATGCGCCCGGTGTCGGCGACTGAATCGAACTGACGCTCGACATCACGCATCACCCGCCCAAGGCGCGAGCGCAACGTGCGCAGCGCCTTCTTCATGCGCTTGAACTGCTTCGCATGGGCGTAGCGGCCAATCTGAAGTGCCACGTGCGGCGCCTCGCGGTTGTAGTTCTGCCGCAGCTTCAACCCGTGCCGTGCCGCAGCCTTCACCAGATGTTCGCGACACCGTTCGAGCAGACGCGAATCGGTTGGATGGGCGACCGCCTTTTGCATGACCGTCGTGTCAACGATTACGCGCTTCGCGCTTGCGGCCTTGATCACGCCCGCACGCTTCGCCGCTTCGATCGTCTCGGCCAGCAGTTCGGCACTGTCACGTTGGCGAGGTAGTCACGTAAGATGTCACGATGAAGAAAAGAAAATCGCTTTATCATGGCCACCGGTTCCCGGCGGCAATCATTAGTCTCGCGGTTCGGTGGTAGTTGCGGTTCCAACTTGGCCTGCGTGATATTGAAGAACTGCTGTTCGAGCGCGGTGTCGTTGTCAGTTACGAGACGATCCGCTGCTCGCCGCAAACCTGGCCGCACATGGCATCTTGACGAAGTCTTCGTTACGTTGCGCGGTGAGCCTTATCTGCTCTGGCGGGCAGTCGACCAGCACGGCGCCGAACTCGACATCCTGCTGCAGAAACGTCGCGACAAGGCCGCAGCAAAGCGCTTCTTCAACCGCGTGCTGGCCGCCTGTGCCGACGCGCCAGGAAGGATTGTCACCGATCAGCTTCGCAGCTACCCGGCAGCCAAGGCCGACATCCCCGAACTGGCGAACGTCAAGCATGTGTTCGTCAAGGCTGCGGCCCGGGTGAACAACCGGGCAGAGAATAGTCATCAGCCTACGCGTGAACGTGAGCGGCGCATGCGCGGATTTCGTGACCCGAAGCGCACGCAGGCTTTTCTCTCCAGCTTCGGCCTGATCCGGCAGCACTTCGCGCTCAAGCGACACCTGCTACGTGCTTCGCTCTATCGCAAACAACTCGCATCCCGATTCGCTGCGTGGCGCGAATTCACCGGCATCGCTCAAAATCCGTCGACTGTCTCCTGAGCGATTGGCTCTTCGCCGTAGTCCGAGCCACTGCCGACAAGTTGATCATCATTGAAAGGCCTCCTGGCCGCCCCAGAAAGGGGGCGGCCAGGGTCTAGAGTTGAGATGCAGCCCTCAACCGACCCTTTCAGGGGAGAGGGTAGCCACGTTTCCTCTCGAAAGCGCGGCCCCCGAAGAACGCAGCATGCGACTTTCATCGCACTGCGCTCGCGCACAGCATTATTGAGATTTACTAAATTCACGACAACCGATTCTCTGCTGGTGCGTTATACGGTCATCACGTTGAAGGGAGACGGGGTTGATGGCCAAAATGGACGACGCTACGCGCAAGCGGGTGCGTGCCGGTCGCTTGATGTTGGCGGGCAAGACGCCCGCCGAAGCGGCAAAGATGGTCGGAGTGGCGCGGCAGACTGCATACACATGGAAGGCCCGACTCGACGAAGGTGGCATCGATGCGCTCCGCGTGATGGCCACGGGGCGGCCGGCGCAACTGGATGCGGCCCAACTCGAAGGTCTGCGCGCAGCGCTGCTGCAGAGCCCGTTGACACACGGATTCGGTACCGAACTGTGGACGCTCAAGCGCGTACGGGTGCTCATCGAGCGACTGTACGGCGTTACCTTCAGCGAGGTACATGTGTGGCGGTTGCTGGGCGCCTTGGGGTTCAGCTCGCAAAAGCCGGAGCGCCGGGCGATCGAGCGCAACGAGGACGCGGTACTGACCGGGAAGCGCAAGACCTGGCCCGCGCTCAAAAAAAGAGTACCGCCGAAGGAAGACTGATCGTCTTCATTGACGAATCCGGCCTCTCGGAGCGCCCCACACGAGTGCGCACCTGGGCGCCCAAGGGCTGCACGCCGATCATTCAGTACCACTTCAACTGGAAGCACGTTTCGGCCATCGCCGGTCTTACCCGTACCAACTTCGTGTTCCGACTGCACGACGGCGCGATCAGAAGCGCGCAAATCATCGAATTCCTCAAAGCGCTGCGCGCGCAACTCAGGCGCAAGCTGATGATCGTGTGGGACGGCGCAGCGCAGCACAAGAGCCGCGTCGTGCGCGAGTACCTTGACAGCACGGATGGCGCAATCCAGATGGCGCTGCTGCCCGGCTACGCCCCGGACCTGAATCCAGTCGAATACCTTTGGGCCTGGCTCAAGCGGCACGCATTGGCGAACTTCTGCCCTGATAACCTGGCCGAACTGAAGCACACCGCTCGAAACAAGCTCAAGAGCGGCCAGAAGCGCAAATCGATCATCGTTGCCTGCTGGAAGCAAGCCGAGCTTTGGTGATGTCATGAATTACGTAACTCTCAATAAGCGTCGCACGGACGCCGGTCTCGAAAGCTGCACGAGCCCTTCGCAAGCATCACATTGTTGATTCGCCTCATCGCCGAGACGAAGGGCGCTGAACCGTAACGATATCGGTCTCTCACAAGCTTCCCTCCAGTGAATCTCTAACATGGACCTGCGACAACTGCACCACGCGGAAGTCTGCACCCTTTCAGGTCGAGGCAAATCTTGAACCCCTATGTGGCCGACTACAGGTCACCATTCGCTTTCTCCGCGTTCTCTTACCCGCTTCTCCGACAGTTTCCCTCGCGAGTCACCTGCTACCGGTCCGATGCCCTGAACTGACAGCGAAGAATCGGGCTTACCACGTTCCCAATCTTGCCGACGCAACTAAGATACCCATGCGCCTGTCCGTTTAGCGTCCGCTTCTCCCCCGGTAGCGCTCGCGACGACGTGCCCCGATTCAGCAGCAAGGCAACCGGCTACCTACCTTTTTGGTTTGAGCCTCCCAGCAGCTTTGGCTCGTCACTTCTTACGAGGGTTGTACAGCGATTCACTTAGGTTACGCCTGCGGAACTTGCCTTGCCCCTACACCGCACGGCTGCTGGCAGTGTCGATTCCTACCGTGTCGCCACGGTGAACCGTCTTCTGAAGGGTACGTTGTCTCCGGAGCTTCGAACCCGATCGTTACCAATCGCGCACGTCCAGATAGGCAACTGCTGGTCGTACAGCAGGTCACAGCTCAGTCGGTGTTTCGACACCGAGTGTGACAAGGCAAGAAAGAGCTTTGCCGTCTACTACGTTCGCCGATTTACGTCCGGCGGACGGCGACACGTGTCGCACGCTGAAATGAAGTATAGCGGCATCGATCTGCACTCGAACAACGCCGTAGTCGCCGTCATTGACGACCAGGACCGGGTGCTGTACTGCAAGCGGCTCACCAATGAGCTCCAACTCATAGTGTCCGCGCTGGGGCCCTATCGGGATGAACTGCAGGGAGTAGTCGTGGAATCAACGTTCAACTGGTACTGGCTTGTCGACGGACTGATGGCCGCCGGTTTTGCCGTACATCTGGCCAATACTGCAGCGATCAGGCAGTACGAGGGCCTGAAGTACTCTGGTGACGAACACGACGCCGTATTCCTTGCCCATATTTTTCGGCTTGGACTACTGCCCGAAGGCTACATTTATCCGTCGCACGAACGCGCGTTGCGCGACCTGGCACGCAAGCGCATGCAGCTTGTCCAGCAACGCACCCTGAACATCCTGAGTATCGAAAGCCTGCTCGCCAGCCAGCTCAATCTACGCATCAATGGAGAACACGTGCAGCGTCTCGACGACGACGCGGTGAGAGCACTCGCGTTGCCGCCGCACGTCGAGCGCGCGTTGATGGCCAACCTTGCCGTGCTCCATACGCTGTGCGCAGAGAT
Organism: Paraburkholderia sp. JPY419; assembly: GCF_050435705.1. Classification (NCBI taxonomy): domain Bacteria; kingdom Pseudomonadati; phylum Pseudomonadota; class Betaproteobacteria; order Burkholderiales; family Burkholderiaceae; genus Paraburkholderia; species Paraburkholderia sp. JPY419. The sequence goes on from NZ_JBNDKV010000003.1 coordinate 21,578, forward strand.
TCAGGCGCTTGAGGCCATTCTCCACAAGGAAGTCAAGCTGCGCCCGCAGTTCGACATCCTCAAGAGTGCGCCGGGAATCGGCGACATCCTGGCGGCCACCATCATGCTCGAAACCGGCACCATCGCGCGCTTTGCCAGCGTCGGCCATTTCAGTTCCTATTGCCGCTGCGTGGACAGCAAGCGCATCTCCAACGGCAAGAAAAAGGGCGAAGGCAATGCAGGCAACGGTAACCGTTACCTTGCCTGGGCATTCGTCGAAGCCGCCGCTGGAGCGTTGCGCTGCTGTCCACAGGCCAGACGTTTCTATGATCGCAAAAAGTCAAAGCGCCTGCCCGTCGTGGCCATGAAGGCGCTCGCGCACAAGCTCGCGCGTGCCGCTTATTACATGACCTTGGCGGGGGGTGACGAGCCCGCCGGCTTTGTTGGCATCAAACCAGCAAGTTGATTGGGACACCCCCCCGGCCATCCCCGATGCAGCGTAACGACTGAGACGCCCAGACCATGAGCCCGAGCAAGCCTGGTGCCCACACAGGTAACCATATTGTTGTCTCACCCCATGGACATTGGCCTGGTACCGACGGCTTTCTGGGGCTCCACGTGAGCCAGGGGCGAAGACCAGAACACCGGCACTCGCCTTGAACCCGATGGGTGACTGGTGCGGATCAGTTCCGCAACCAGGTGAACGAAATACCGGATGCGTCGCGGCGCTTCACTTCACGCGGGGTTGGCGAAGGTTTCGCAACAACGCAAGGCCGCGCCTTGTGCGTAGTGCTGTACCGCTTTCCAACGGCCTTTCAACGGGTGACAATGCCCTACAGAAGTATCGGACAGCGAAGGAATGGACGCCGTGCTGCCCGCTGATGTGCCGATGGATCGGGTGATTGCCGATGGCGCGTACTACAGCATCGAGCGTGCCGAAGCGCTTTCAGGCGCGGGCGTGACGCCCGTCATCCCACCGCCAGCTCACGCTGTCGTACACGGCGAGGAGCGAACCCGCCGGCATGACCAGATCGTCAGATACATCGAGGACAAAGGCATCTATGCATTTCGCAAGAAATACGGCTACGGTGTGCGCTCGCTGGTCGAGGCACAGATCTCGCGCATCAAGCGCTGCATCGGCGAGCGCCTGCTGACGCAGGAGCTAGCGTCGCAGGAAGGCGAAGGCGTAATCATCGCCAACCTGCTGAACCGGTGGAACGCCTTCGGCAAACCGGTTTGCGTCAAAAATGCATAGTCGCGCCCATGGCACGGGAACTTGTACCCATCCGGACAAAGCCCACATGGACCACTTCGGTCGGATATGGAAACTTCGTTGCGCGAATGGCGCCGTCGCGCACTCGGCCTGCATCGCATTCGGAATGGAGCGGCTCGCGCTTGCGCTGCTGCATCATCACGGGTGCGACGTCGAAGCATGGCCCGACAACGTGCGTGAACTACTTTGGGGCGATAGTCGCGAGCGCATTGCTGCTGAACTAGAATGCTGGCGACAGCCGGCTGACGCACCCGAAAGTGATGTCAATAACGACGAAAAACAAAAAATTTATTGATGATGCAGCGGCACTCGTCCCTGCGGGCAGGTCACGAGGATGAAAGCGTCCCGGACGTACCAGGAACGCCTTCACGCCTGTGGCCGCCGGCGTTTCCCCATGGCCGGAATTTGTCGGCAAGGCGCGATTTGGAGGGAATCCAACATCATTGTTCGATAGCCCCCGCAAGTGCGCGACGCAATTTGACAGTGACGCCAATGCGTCATTAGCGTCTGTGCTGGGGTTCCGGGCGTTTGCGGCCCACATGGCCCGGAAGATGCTTGGAGACAAGTCCCGCGCAGTGAAAGCGCGGTTCATGGTTGCCTGCCGACAGTGGCGCGAGTCGCAGGACTGAAAACCCGGTAACTTTTTGGAAAGGATCGGTCATGTTCAAAATGAGGAGGGCGCTGTGTAACGGTGTGCTAATTGCTATGCTAATCGGGGTGGCGGAAAATGCTGCCGCCGCGTTGGAACATGAGTGCATTCCGTTCGACGCGTTTAGTGCAGTCTTCTGCTCAGTCTTTTGGGACGGAGATGGAGGATAGGTTTTCCTCTGCAAGAAAGTGAGTGATTGGAGCGGCCCCACGTAGCGGATGACGCAACAAACGGGTTCCCGCAAACGTTCGTCATAAAATGCTGGCTGTTCGGGAGGGGCCATGGTTCTCGAAAGCGTCGCGTTTGTCGGGTTTGAGTGTAGGCCAACTAAAAGAATTACGTTGGCTGACCGACGGGCGCGAATGTGGGCGGAAATGAGTGAATTGGCATGAAACTCGCGTTTATAAACGTGTGACCTGCTCAGTCAAAAGGACATGCCCATTTTATGGCACTAACGCGCTCGTACCAGTGGTGTTCCTTTGAGACGGGATAGGTGCAAGGCATGACACCACAACTCCATGTCCGTGTTCCTTTAACATCATTCGCTAGGCCGATCGCCTATTGAGATTTACTAAATTCACGACAACCGATTCTCTGCTGGTGCGTTATACGGTCATCACGTTGAAGGGAGACGGGGTTGATGGCCAAAATGGACGACGCTACGCGCAAGCGGGTGCGTGCCGGTCGCTTGATGTTGGCGGGCAAGACGCCCGCCGAAGCGGCAAAGATGGTCGGAGTGGCGCGGCAGACTGCATACACATGGAAGGCCCGACTCGACGAAGGTGGCATCGATGCGCTCCGCGTGATGGCCACGGGGCGGCCGGCGCAACTGGATGCGGCCCAACTCGAAGGTCTGCGCGCAGCGCTGCTGCAGAGCCCGTTGACACACGGATTCGGTACCGAACTGTGGACGCTCAAGCGCGTACGGGTGCTCATCGAGCGACTGTACGGCGTTACCTTCAGCGAGGTACATGTGTGGCGGTTGCTGGGCGCCTTGGGGTTCAGCTCGCAAAAGCCGGAGCGCCGGGCGATCGAGCGCAACGAGGACGCGGTACTGACCGGGAAGCGCAAGACCTGGCCCGCGCTCAAAAAAAGAGTACCGCCGAAGGAAGACTGATCGTCTTCATTGACGAATCCGGCCTCTCGGAGCGCCCCACACGAGTGCGCACCTGGGCGCCCAAGGGCTGCACGCCGATCATTCAGTACCACTTCAACTGGAAGCACGTTTCGGCCATCGCCGGTCTTACCCGTACCAACTTCGTGTTCCGACTGCACGACGGCGCGATCAGAAGCGCGCAAATCATCGAATTCCTCAAAGCGCTGCGCGCGCAACTCAGGCGCAAGCTGATGATCGTGTGGGACGGCGCAGCGCAGCACAAGAGCCGCGTCGTGCGCGAGTACCTTGACAGCACGGATGGCGCAATCCAGATGGCGCTGCTGCCCGGCTACGCCCCGGACCTGAATCCAGTCGAATACCTTTGGGCCTGGCTCAAGCGGCACGCATTGGCGAACTTCTGCCCTGATAACCTGGCCGAACTGAAGCACACCGCTCGAAACAAGCTCAAGAGCGGCCAGAAGCGCAAATCGATCATCGTTGCCTGCTGGAAGCAAGCCGAGCTTTGGTGATGTCATGAATTACGTAACTCTCAATAGTTGGTTTGCTGGGGACGCTTTCGACGTATTCTGCGATGGACAATTTTATATGTCCAAACAATTGGATCCGAAATGAACTCTCTAGATCGAGCTAAATTGCCGGGGCATGATATTGCCCGACTCAAGAGCGGTGAAACGATCTGATCGACCGTTGATTTCATTGTTCAAGAAATCGAAACCGCAGGGAAATAAGTGTCCGTATCGCCGATATGGGCGTGAACGTGGTCAACCTGTTGGATATTATTTCGAGGAGAGTTGATATGAATGACCATACATCAAGCAGCAATTCATCATTGCGAGGTGCACGGCTGAACGGCGCCGGGGCGGACGTGCATGCGATCGATCCGGAAATGCTGGAAGCGATGCTCGTCGAAGCGACGGACACCGCACCGGCCGTGAATGACCCGTCGCTGGCGTTGGACGAGGATCTGGAGAACTGCGACCTGCAAGCAATCGGCGCCGCTGCCTCCGGCACGCCTTCGAAAATGCGATTCGGCCGCACGACGCAGACCAGCACCGAAAGTTGCCAGAACACCTGCGGCGGGTGTCGGGGCTGACGGAGAGGTTCGCGATGGACGCGCAAGTCGTCACGCTTCTTCCTCCACTCGCGGAATCGACGTTGCGCGATTGGGTCGCTCGCAGCGCGTGGCTAGGCGAGCGCCTGACCTGCCCCCCCGACGCCGGTGGCGTCGGGGGCGACAAGGAGGCTACCGCTTTTGCGTCCTGGCGCCGGTTGGCCGCGAAGGATCACGCGCACCATTTCGACACCTATCTCGAACGGCTCGGGTTGAGCGAGCACCAGGCGGTGCTGCGCCTCGGCCCTACTAGGCAGGCCGGCCGCGCTGCGCTGCCTGACTGGGCGAATCGCTTTGCCCGCGTGGATTGCGCTCGTTTGTACGGGCGACGCGGCATCGGAGGGCCGCGACGACGGCAATGTCCCGTTTGCTGATCTCTTTCGTCCGCTGGGCCGTGCCATATGGGATCGCATCGCCCGCCATTTGGATGGCTCGCTTTGGGCCGCGCCGGTTCGAGACGACGTGAGCGCCGGGCTGACCACGCACCTGTCCGCCCTGTTCGCCGACAGCCTTTACGTCTGGTTCGACGCATTCCGGTCGGTCCGGCAATCGCACGGCCAGCTTGCGGCGGACGAGGCTGCGGCCGCGTCGAACCGAATTTACACCGATTTCCTGTCGTGGCTGCGCAGCGGGCATTTCGTTCGCTTGCTCGATCGAAAGCCGGTCCTTGCCCGCTTTTTCGCGATCTCCGTCCTGCAGTGGGAGCAGCATGTGACGGAGCTCGCGCAGCGTTTCGAGCATGATCGGCAGGTGATTGTCGCGCGGTTCTTCGGCGGTCGCCCGCCCGGTGCGGTGGTCGGCCTGGACTTCGGCATGTCGGATCGGCACCGGGACGGGCGCGTCGCTCGACGAAGTACGCGTGTTCTACCTGCGCGCAGGCGCGCTTCTCGCGCTGTTCCAGATCCTTGGCAGTTGCGATTTCCATCAGGAGAACGTCATTGCATGCGGCAGCCATCCAATACCGGTGGACCTCGAAACGCTGCTGCGCCCCGGGGGCAGGCGAGATGGCGACGACCGACCTTGGCATCCGGCTATCTCCGCCGCGGTGCGGCGCATGAGCGCATCGGTGCTCGAATCGGGCTATCTCCCGTACTGGAATACGTTTCGCAGTACGAGATGGACCGTGGGCGGGCTGAGCTGGTCGGCTCCCGAGGAGGTCAAGGTGACTGGCTGGCTGCATGCAAATACCGATGCGATGATGCTCGGCCGCAAGCCGCTTGCAATCGACGCCGTGCGGCATCTGCCGAGGCTCGCGGAATCCATTGCCGATCCTTCGGGCCATCTCGGAGACATCGATGCCGGGCTCGTGGCCATGGGGCGCTTCGTTCTGGCCCATCGCGAGACGGTCCGCGACGCGCTCGCCGTGTTTCGCGACACCAGCGTGCGGGTCGTGCTCCGCGACACGCGCTTCTATGAGATGTTGAGCCGGCGTGCGATGCAGCCGACGCGGCTGGTGGACGGGTTGAGCGCCAGCCTCGAGTTGGAGTTCCTGATGCGGTTCCATCATCCGGTCGACGCGAACGCAATAACGTGCGTGCGTTGCGAGCAGACGGCCATGCTGCGCCTCGATACGCCGCTGTTCCGGATGAGAAGCGACGGCACGACATTGCACGAGGTCGGCGGCGAGGAAGTCGAATTCTTCTACCTGAAAGACGACGTGCTGTCGCCGATGGCGCACGCGGTGGCACGGCTCGATGCATTCGACGACGCACACCTTGAGCAGCAGCGGCGATTCTTGCGCTTCGCGTTCTCGCGCAATGGGGTCGCGCCCGGGTTCGCCAGCGACGCGTGGCCGGAGGACAGCGATCGAGCCTGGCGTCCTCAGGAAATGGTGCAGGGTGCTACCCGCATCGGCGAGCATCTGCTGTCGCTGGCCATCATCGGCGACGGCGGTGCGACATGGATCGGCCTGCCCTCGACCGCTATCGATGCCGCGCCGCACATCCAGGTGCTAGGCGAGAACTTCTATGACGGGACGGCGGGCATTGCCGTCTTCCTGCTGGCCCTTGCTCGCGCGACCGGACGCGACGATTGCAGGCAGACCGGCCTCAACGCATTTGCGACGCTGCGCGACGGTTTCGTCCGCGAACGGCATGCCGGCTTTCCCGACCGGGACCGGATTCTCGGCGGAGCCGAAGGCCTGGCGTCCTGCATCTATCCGCTCGTGCTGGGCGCGCACTTGGCCGACTCTGACATGCTGCTGGACTGGGCCGAGGAGATCGCGCAATGCATCGGTGACGCGTGGATCGGCGCGGATACCGCATACGACGTCATCGGCGGGGCGGCGGGTGCCATGCTCGGCTTGCTGGCTTTGCACGAGGCCGGCCGGCCGATCGGATTGGACCGCGCCATGGCCTGCGGTGCGCATCTGCTCGCACACTGTCGGCCGGCTCCGGCGGACGATACCGTCGGCCATGCGCGTCCACTCGCGGGGATGTCTCACGGCGCGGCGGGGTTCGCTTATGCGCTCCAACGCCTCGCGGCCGCGTCGGCGCGACGCGCATGCTCGAGCGCCGCTGCGGAATGGGTCGCATACGAGCACGCGCTCTTCGATGATGCAACCGGCAACTGGCCGGACCTGCGCTTCGAGGCCGAGGAACGACCGCAGTCCGAACACGCGAGCTGCCGATGGTGCCACGGCGCATCCGGGATCGGACTGGCGCGTCTCGGGATGGTTCTGCACGGCGCGTCCGCACGCGCCGTGCGCGAAGACCTGGAGCGGGCAATCGCCCGCACGGTGGCGGAACCGATGAGCGCGCTCGACTGCCTGTGCTGCGGCAATTTCGGACGGCTCGATCTGCTATTGGAAGCCGGCGTCACGCTCGGGAGGCCGGCGCTCGTCGCGCTGGCGCGCCGACGCGCCGCTGCTCGTCTGGATCGCACGGTGGAAGGCTTTAGCTGGCCGTTCGGCAGCGACAACGAGAACCTCGGTTTTTTCCAGGGTGTCGCGGGCATTGGCTACGAATTGCTCCGCCTCGCGTATCCGAGCAAGTTTCCATGCGCGCTGCTGTGGGGGATCGGGTCTCGCCCGATTGCGTCCACCCATTGGGATCGAGAAGAGCAGACATCAGATGCATAGCGAAGCGGAAGTGACCATCGTTGGCGGCGGGCTCGATTTTTCGAAGGATCCGAGCGTCGAGGCATGTCGGGCGATTCGCCACGCAGAGGTCGTGTTTCACGCCGGATGTCATGAGGGCGTTGCCCGCTGGCTGATCTCGCCGGCGACGCGGACGTCGTCGACATCGATACCGGTCACTATCAGGTCGGCCAGTATCGGCCCGACATGTACCGCGCGATGGCGTCCCGGGTGGTGGGCGCGGCGCGCGAGTCGGGCGCCGTGGTCCTGATCGAGCCGGGCAGTGCGATGGTGACGGACCTCGTGACGCGCTTCGTGCTGGAGGCCGCACACGGTGCCGGGCTGCGCACCCGGATCGTCGCGGGCATTTCCAGTCTGGAGCATCTTTGCATCACGTTCGGCATCGATCCGTCCAGCGGGTTACAGACCGTGCTCGCACAGGAACTCGTGGCACGGCGAATCAGGCTGAGCGCCGGGCTCGATACCGTCGTCATCCAGCCCGGTTACTTCGACACGTTGTGGCACGTGGGTTGGCCGCAATCCCGTGCCGACCGCTTTAACGCGCTGGCCGAGACGCTGTCGCTGTCGTTCGGGCCGCGTCAGGCAATGGCGCTGGTCAGGTTTCCGATGCATCCGGCCGACATGACGCACGAATTCTGGTTCAAGCTGGCCGACCTGCATCGAACGGTGCAGATGATGACGCCGCTGCACACGCTGTTCGTACCCGCATCGGATGCGGCGAGCGCGATGCGACGTTCTGGTCGCGCATGCACGTGTGGGAACGCTCCATCGTGTTTCTCGAAACCGGCGCGGACGGCTCGCCGCTGCAACTTGCGCCGATCGCGTCCAACGTCGCCCTGAAGCAGATCGAGGAGCGGCTCGACGACGATCTCGTATCGTCGTCACGCACGCTGGCGGATGCATGGCGACGTCAGGCGCTGGCCCGGAGCACTGCGAGGATCGGATTCGCGCGCAAGGCGGGCACCGATGAGGCCGCCCCGGCGATGCCGGAGCGGATCGACCGGCAATGAGCCGGGCAGCACGGCGTCCATTCCTTCGCTGTCCGATACTTCTGTAGGGCATTGTCACCCGTTGAAAGGCCGTTGGAAAGCGGTACAGCACTACGCACAAGGCGCGGCCTTGCGTTGTTGCGAAACCTTCGCCAACCCCGCGTGAAGCGAAGCGCCGCGACGCATCCGGTATTTCGTTCATCTGGTTGCGGAACTGATCCGCACCAGTCACCCATCGGGTTCAAGGCGAGTGCCGGTGTTCTGGTCTTCGCCCCTGGCTCACGTGGAGCCCCAGAAAGCCGTCGGTACCAGGCCAATGTCCATGGGGTGAGACAACAATATGGTTACCTGTGTGGGCACCAGGCTTGCTCGGGCTCATGGTCTGGGCGTCTCAGTCGTTACGCTGCATCGGGGATGGCCGGGGGGGTGTCCCAATCAACTTGCTGGTTTGATGCCAACAAAGCCGGCGGGCTCGTCACCCCCCGCCAAGGTCAGCCGAAACATCGGTTGAGGTCAAAGGGTTTGCCCTCCCGCATCATGTAATAAGCGGCACGCGCGAGCTTGTGCGCGAGCGCCTTCATGGCCACGACGGGCAGGCGCTTTGACTTTTTGCGATCATAGAAACGTCTGGCCTGTGGACAGCAGCGCAGCGCTCCAGCGGCGGCTTCGACGAATGCCCAGGCAAGGTAACGGTTACCGTTGCCTGCATTGCCTTCGCCCTTTTTCTTGCCGTTGGAGATGCGCTTGCTGTCCACGCAGCGGCAATAGGAACTGAAATGGCCGACGCTGGCAAAGCGCGCGATGGTGCCGGTTTCGAGCATGATGGTGGCCGCCAGGATGTCGCCGATTCCCGGCGCACTCTTGAGGATGTCGAACTGCGGGCGCAGCTTGACTTCCTTGTGGAGAATGGCCTCAAGCGCCTGAATCTCTGCGCACAGCGTATGGAGCACGGCAAGGTTGGCCATCAACGCGCGCTCGACGTGCGGCGGCAACGCGAGTGCTCTCACCGCGTCGTCGTCGAGACGCTGCACGTGTTCTCCATTGATGCGTAGATTGAGCTGGCTGGCGAGCAGGCTTTCGATACTCAGGATGTTCAGGGTGCGTTGCTGGACAAGCTGCATGCGCTTGCGTGCCAGGTCGCGCAACGCGCGTTCGTGCGACGGATAAATGTAGCCTTCGGGCAGTAGTCCAAGCCGAAAAATATGGGCAAGGAATACGGCGTCGTGTTCGTCACCAGAGTACTTCAGGCCCTCGTACTGCCTGATCGCTGCAGTATTGGCCAGATGTACGGCAAAACCGGCGGCCATCAGTCCGTCGACAAGCCAGTACCAGTTGAACGTTGATTCCACGACTACTCCCTGCAGTTCATCCCGATAGGGCCCCAGCGCGGACACTATGAGTTGGAGCTCATTGGTGAGCCGCTTGCAGTACAGCACCCGGTCCTGGTCGTCAATGACGGCGACTACGGCGTTGTTCGAGTGCAGATCGATGCCGCTATACTTCATTTCAGCGTGCGACACGTGTCGCCGTCCGCCGGACGTAAATCGGCGAACGTAGTAGACGGCAAAGCTCTTTCTTGCCTTGTCACACTCGGTGTCGAAACACCGACTGAGCTGTGACCTGCTGTACGACCAGCAGTTGCCTATCTGGACGTGCGCGATTGGTAACGATCGGGTTCGAAGCTCCGGAGACAACGTACCCTTCAGAAGACGGTTCACCGTGGCGACACGGTAGGAATCGACACTGCCAGCAGCCGTGCGGTGTAGGGGCAAGGCAAGTTCCGCAGGCGTAACCTAAGTGAATCGCTGTACAACCCTCGTAAGAAGTGACGAGCCAAAGCTGCTGGGAGGCTCAAACCAAAAAGGTAGGTAGCCGGTTGCCTTGCTGCTGAATCGGGGCACGTCGTCGCGAGCGCTACCGGGGGAGAAGCGGACGCTAAACGGACAGGCGCATGGGTATCTTAGTTGCGTCGGCAAGATTGGGAACGTGGTAAGCCCGATTCTTCGCTGTCAGTTCAGGGCATCGGACCGGTAGCAGGTGACTCGCGAGGGAAACTGTCGGAGAAGCGGGTAAGAGAACGCGGAGAAAGCGAATGGTGACCTGTAGTCGGCCACATAGGGGTTCAAGATTTGCCTCGACCTGAAAGGGTGCAGACTTCCGCGTGGTGCAGTTGTCGCAGGTCCATGTTAGAGATTCACTGGAGGGAAGCTTGTGAGAGACCGATATCGTTACGGTTCAGCGCCCTTCGTCTCGGCGATGAGGCGAATCAACAATGTGATGCTTGCGAAGGGCTCGTGCAGCTTTCGAGACCGGCGTCCGTGCGACGCTTAATGCTGTGCGCGAGCGCAGTGCGATGAAAGTCGCATGCTGCGTTCTTCGGGGGCCGCGCTTTCGAGAGGAAACGTGGCTACCCTCTCTCCTGAAAGGGTCGGTTGAGGGCTGCATCTCAACTCTAGACCCTGGCCGCCCCCTTTCTGGGGCGGCCAGGAGGCCTTTCAATGATGATCAACTTGTCGAGACGGGGGGCGTGTTGCTTCACGCGATGAAGTTATTCCGGGCCCATGGTCAGCGACGAATCGTTTTGCGATGGAGGCTGGCGCTGCGTATCCGGGTCGCCAGTTCCCTCACTCGATTTGTCGCTGCGCTTTCACGCGGCGTTGCAGGGGGGCGCAGTTGACCGCCAGAAACAAGGTAGAAGCCATCGCGGAGATCATGTTGCAGACGAAGCGTTCTCCCGTCGCTCGTCCAACTGGCGTTTGCGTCTTGAATGCGACACGCTCGTGCCGCTGATGTCATAGGGCGTGCTGGTAATTTTGAAGGGTTCTTGATCTGCCCAAGACGTGTGGAAACCCATTGCTAGGGCAGGCTTGAGAATGTTGCGGTCTTCGGGCTTTGAAAAAGTCTGATCTCAGTCATATGCTACTAAGGCATCTGCTTGTATCCTGTGCTTGCAGCGAGCGATTATTCTTGCTCTGCTCGCTGCGAAGCTTTTTGGGCGGACCGTCAGAATTCCTGATAGACCTGACGTTTTTTGCCGGATTTCCGATCGAATGCGAGAGGAGAATCAGCTTCGAGCTGGGCGTTATCGACATATCATGCCTCCGCCGGTGACCACCTGATCCGGACCGTCAGGCTTTTACGATGGGCGGTTCCGCAATGCGGCAACTTTCACAAGTTCAAAATGCAAGACTGCTCCCTTGCATTCTATTCCCTGACCGCCAGAGCAGTTGTTCGGACGCTTCGGTTTCAGCAAAGGCGTGTTGCGGCGCTTTTCGCAGGTGTGAGGTTCCGACCGCAAGGACGCAATTGGTGAATATGGGATGACGATTGTTGCGGCCTGAGTGCCGGGCACGATCACAGCCTGTTCGGCGAGCGCCTGGACGATCTCGGCCGCAAGACTTTTTCCCATGCGCGACGCGGCGTTTGGTGAGGCGGTTGGCGAGTTTTTTTTCACTCGTATCGGCGCTCGGTGGGCGACGACTATCGCTGCAGGACGATCAAGGCGTGGCCCAGACCCCGATGCAGTACGGGATGGATCTGGGTAAGCAGGCCGCGAATACTGTTGCCGGTCCGCGTGATTTGTGCGGCGAGGTCATCGTCAAAGCCGCACAACATGGTGAGTTCGGCGATTGGTTCGTCGGCCAGTCGAAGCGTGCGCAGCGTGTGCGGCATGGAACGCGCGGCTTCAGCAATGACGGCGGCATCGCGGGCACTGGTCTTGGCTTCGCGTGCATGCAGATCGGCGATGCGGCGCATGGCCAGACCCGGCAAATAGGCGACTAGAACACCTCCATCGCACGCAACTGCCACGGGCAGCGCGCCAATCGTGGCAGGCCGATCGACAACAACCAGAAGTTGGCCGTGCGCCTTGAGTTCCGTAATGAGCGCGCGCGGTTTGGCTTCATCGACGCCCCCTGATAATGAGTGCGACTGGGGGCGAGAATTATGCCGAGCCTGGTTGGCCAAACCCCCGATTGTCGGGACATGAAGAAAATAACGGGGTGAACCTGCTGCTAACCGGCAGCGCACTGACGATGACCAATGGCTTGGCGTCGGCGGGGCAATGTGGGTGTACGCATGATTGAACGCATTAGCGTGGGATTTTATCTTCTTCGCCATGCCCGAAACCCGTGACAGAAGTATCGAAGACGTCGGAACGGGTGCGGAAAGGCGAGACGTTCGCACTACAGCCGGCGTTGCGCGAAGACTTGCGCGCCACAGTAATCATCTTGGGGGAAAGCAATGATCGACATCGCATCCAGCGACGCGCTGGAAAACTATTTGATGATTTGTGACTGCGACGGCGTGCTCGTGGACAGCGATGCCATTGCCGAAAGCATTATTGTGGAGCGACTGGAAGCGCTATGGCAGCAAACTGGCGTGCAGCGGGTCGTGCGTCCGCTGCTCGGACTGCGCACAGAGGCGCTGGTGGCCCGCACGGCCGCCGCACTGGGCAGGACAATCGACGAAGCTCAGGCTGCCTCAATCGACGCGGAAGTTGTACGCGCCGCGGTGCAAGCGCCGATGACTGCGGAGATAGACGAAGTGCTTGCCGCGATTTCCTTGCGTAAAGCTGTAGCGAGCAACAGTTTCGCGGACTACGTCAGGCGTGTACTCGATCGAACGGGACTCGTCAAGTTTTTCGGGGAGCGGGTCTTCACAGCTGACATGGTGTCGAATCCGAAGCCGGCGCCCGACGTGTACCTTGCTGCTGCCCGTCGTTTGCGCGTGGCGCCTGAACGTTGCGTTGTGGTGGAAGACAGCGTGACGGGAGCCAAGGCGGCGGTTGCCGCCGGCATGACCGTGCTCGGCTTTGCCGGTGGAGCGCACGCACCGGACGAACGGGCAAAGAACCTTCGTAACGTCGGGGTGAACGCGGTGTTCTACAGCATGCGGGAGCTTCCGTTGCTGGTCCAAAGCTGGACGCAGGACCAGCTTGCTCGCGACGGGGAATGAAACGCGGCAGCGAGAAGAGATTTTCTCGGCTGCAGCTCGATCTGACAGAATACCTTTATCAGCCGACAATGAAACAGCAACTCCTGTCTAACGCCACTCTCGGTCAATTGAATGACCGCGTGGCAGTTCCCGCCTACGACCGCAACCGGCTCACAGCGGGTATCGCGCATATCGGCGTTGGCAATTTTCATCGTGTGCATCAGGCGCTTTATGTGGATCGGTGCCTGCATTTACCGGGACACGAGGCGTGGGCCATCTGCGGTATTGGTCTCGGCAGTAGTACGTCCGCCCTGGCAAAGGTTCGGGCTTTGCACGCGCAGGACTGCCTCTATACGGTAACCGAGTTCGACTCGGATGGCAGTGCGAGCACGCGAGTCATTGGCGCGATGATCGATTATCTGCACGCGCCTGCCGATCCGGAAGCCGTGTTGCGCGAACTGGCCGGTCCGGCGATCCGCATTGTCTCGTTGACCATCACAGAGGGCGGCTATAACTTCGACGAAGCGACGGGCGAGTTCAAGTTTCACGAGCCCGATGTCGCGCACGATCTGGCGGGAGCACTGCCGCGCACGGCGTTTGGGTTTATCGTCGAAGCGCTGCGGCGCCGTCGCGAAGCGAACGTCCCTGCCTTTACGGTGATGTCCTGTGACAATCTGCGGCAAAGCGGCAATACAGTCCGGCGCGCGGTTTTGAGTTTCGCGCAGGCGGTCGACCCGGGACTTGCGGACTGGATCGCGGACAATGCCACTTTTCCCAACGGCATGGTCGACCGCATCGCGCCGCAGGTTACCCCCGAAGTTCGTGCGAAGGTCGCCATCATGTCGGGCATCGACGACGCGACGCCCGTTGTCGCGGAGACGTTCACGCAATGGGTGATCGAGGATCGCTTTAGTAATGGGCGTCCCGCATTCGACGCCGTGGGTGTCGAAGTGAAGAGCGACGTTTCGGCCTACGAGGCGATGAAAGGGCGCATGCTGAACGCGTCCCACATGCTGCTTGCGTATCCGGCAATATTGCTCGGCTATCGTTTCGTTCACGAAGCAATGAGCGATCCGGATATCGCTGCGCTTTTACGAGCGTTTTTTCAGCATGATGTCAGCCCGATTCTCGAGCTGCCTCCGGGCGTTTCATCTGAAATATACGAAGAGAAAGTGCTCGAGCGATTCGGCAACCCGGCTGTCGCCGATCAACTTCTTCGCGTTGCCCACGACGGCGCGGCCAAGATCCCTGTGTTTCACGCAAAGACGATCGACAGGTTGGTCCACGACAAACGCGACATAAGACGCGAAGCGTTGCTGCTAGCCTGCTTTCAGGAGTATCTGAGGGGCGTTGACGATCGCGGTGAAATTTTCACGGTGGACGAGAAGAAACTCACTGCGGCGGACTGGGAATTGCATAAAAGCAGCGACCCTCTTGCTGTGCTGAACATGTCTTCGTTCTCGTCACTGCGCCTCGCAGAGAAAAGGGCCTTCGTCGAGCCTTTCTGCCTGCTGCAGGGCATCGTGTCACGGGGGGATACGCGCATGGCGCTTCGTGAGGCACGATGAGCGTATTTTTAGCCATTGTCAAATTGCCAAATCGGTCGCGTAGATCCCTGCCGTCCTTTTACCGTTGCTGCGCGAGCACCGCTTATCTCGCTGCTATCCGCATACGCCCGTCCCGGAAAACAACCAGAGAGACCTTGCCGACTACTTGCAGGCCCCCATGAAGGAACGGCCGGGCACCGGTCCAGTTCGCGACTTGATGCCGCGATGGCCATCTTGATCATGACGTTCAGTATTTCAGTGCGGCCGACCGTTTCAAACTGCTCTACGTGTCGCGCCTGCGCCGGCAAATTCCCGCTGGTTGCAGTGCGACGATTTCTAGTCAACTCCAGCAAAACACGATGGATCGTATCAGCGGACATACGTTTTTCCGGCGGTTTTTGCAGCGAGACAGTGCTGTTATCGATCTGGGCGCGAACAGCGGTACGTTTTCCCGGCTGATGTCGGAGGAATACGAATGCGTATGTTACGCGGTCGAGCCGAATCCCGACTGTTTTGCGCGGCTCGACGGCATGGCGTGCGTGAAGCAGCCCTTCAACCTCGCGATTGCCGATCGTGCAGGGACGATGAGCTTCTTCGTGGCGGCGAATTCGGAGGCATCGTCGTTCGTTCGCACCAGCGAGAACAATCGCGAGATCCAGGTGTCCGCTGTGCGGCTCGACGTGTTCACGCAGCAGCAGGGAATCGCGCAAATCGATTTGCTGAAGGTCGACATCGAAGGCGCCGAGGTGCCGTTGCTTGATTCACGGCCGGACGCGTTCCTGCGTAACATTGGCCAGATCGCGTTCGAATTCCCTGATTTTTGTGGCCTTGTGGAGAAGAGGGATGTCGCCCGGCTTGAGCAGCGGCTTGAACCGCAGGGATTCCGGTCGATCAATTTCTCGAAGGAATCGCACGGGCACGAAGATCATCTGTCCGTAAACCGGGCGCGGTGTCCGCTCGGCTACGTCGAGTATGCGACCACGAGGTATGTGGCGAAGTACCTGTTGTGCGTGGGCCGCATCATCGACCGCTGGAGGCGCGGTGGCAGTAAGTAGTCGAGCCTGATCAATTCGGAGAGCCTTGCGTGGCAGAGCTTTGAGGCCGAATTGGTGTTGTGAGATTTGCAGGATCCTGGCACATTAACGTGAGAATCCTGCATTTTTCGACGAGGTGCGAATGGGTCCGAAGACGCCTGTGACGGAGGGAGATTTTTTCCGCCAGCCGCTGCGCGAACAGATCAACCTGAAGCATCCGTTGATACGTTTGGCCGACCTGATCAACTGGGAGCGACTGGGCGCATCAATGAGCGAAAGCTTTGTATCGCGCAAGGGACGACCGGCGACATCGCCGAGGCTGATCGCCGGGTTGCTGTATTTGCAGAACGCGTTCGACCTGTCCGACGAAGAGGTCGTCTGGCAATGGGTAGAGAACCCGTACTGGCAGGTGTTCACCGGTGAGACCTACTTGCAGACCGAACCTCCGATCGACCCATCGAGCCTGACGCGTTGGCGCAAGCGAATGGGCGAAGCCGGCGTTGAAGAGTTGCTGGCCGAAACGATCGAAGCAGCAAAACGCGCTGGCGTGATCAAGGCTTCGAGCGTCAAGCGCGTGATTGTTGATACGACCGTCATGGAGAAGGCGATCGCCCACCCAACCGATTCGCGCCTGCTCGAACGGTGTCGCGAACATCTGGTGAAAGCCGCGGCACGGCACGGTCTGAAACTGAGGCAGAACTACAACCGCGAGGCGCCGCATCTGGCGCTGCAGATTGGCCGCTACGCTCACGCGAAACAGTACAAACGCATGAGGAAAGCGCTGCGCACGCTGCGCTCGCGCGTTGGACGGGTGATGCGCGATGTGGAGCGGCAGGTCAACCAGGTGGCCGACCTAGGCTGCGCTGAATTAACGGAACTGATCGCCCGCACGAGACGCATTCTGGCGCAGAAGCCGAAGGACAAGAACAAGCTTTATGCGCTGCATGCACCGGAAGTCGAGTGCCTGGCCAAGGGCAAGGCGCGCAAGCCGTACGAGTTCGGGGTGAAAGTTTCGATCGCGACGACCCACAAGGAAGGACTGGTGGTTGGCATGCGCTCGATGCCAGGCAATCCGTACGACGGGCACACCCTGGCTGAAGCGCTGGAGCAGGCGGCAATCCTGTGCGACGCCACGCCGGAGGTCGCCATCGTCGACCGTGGCTACAAGGGTGTCGCCGTCGATGGTGTGAAGATCTACCACCCGGGCTTGCGGCGGGGCATTACACGCGGACTACGCGCGATGATCAGACGGCGCAGCGCAATCGAGCCAGCAATCGGTCACATGAAGACAGACGGAAAACTCGATCGCAACTGGCTCAAGGGTGCGCTCGGCGACGCGATGCACGCGGTGATGTGCGGCGCAGGACACAATCTACGGATGATCCTCAGGAAGCTGCGGCTTCTTTGCGCCTTCATTCTGACCGCCTTGTTCAACCACCGACTTGCTCGGCTTCAATCCCCGTAACTACGGTGCTCGGCAAAACGAATTGTTCAGGACGGACTAAGTAGTCGGACCTGAACATTCCGGAGAGCCTTTTGCAGCAAGGGTTTGAAGCGGAAAGTTGTTGATGCATTTGCAGGAACCTGGCAGATTGTGGGTAGTTTCCTGCATGTCGAGGTCTGGATGGGTCCGAAGACAGCGGTGAGCGAAGGCGATTTGTTCCGGCATCTTCTGCGCGAGCAGATCAACCTGAAGTATCCTTTGGTGCGTCTGGCCGATCTGATCAACTGGGATCAACTGGATGCGTCGATGAGCGCGAGCTTTGTCTCACGCAAGGGTCGTCCGGCAACGTCACCGAGACTGATTGCTGGCTTGTTGTATCTGCAGCATGCGTTCGATCTGTCGGACGAGGAAGTGGTCTGGCAATGGGTGGAGAACCCGTATTGGCAGGTCTTCACCGGCGAGACGTATTTGCAGACCGAGCCCCCGATCGATCCGTCGAGCCTGACACGCTGGCGTAAGCGCCTGGGTGAAGCTGGCGTTGAAGAACTGCTGGCCGAGACGATCGAAGCGGCGAAGCGTGCGGGCGTGATCAAGGCCGCAAGCGCGAAGCGCGTAATCGTCGACACGACGGTCATGCAAAAGGCGATCGCCCATCCAACCGATTCGCGCCTGCTCGAGCGGTGTCGCGAACATCTGGTGAAGGCCGCGGCGCGACACGGGTTGAAGCTGCGGCAGAACTACAACCGCGAGGCGCCGCACGTGGCACTTCAGATTGGCCGCTACGCCCATGCGAAGCAGTTCAAGCGCATGAAGAAGGCGCTGCGCACGTTGCGCTCGCGCGTTGGGCGGGTGATGCGTGATGTGGAGCGTCAGCTCGATTCAGTTTCCGACACCGGGCGCAGCGCGCTAACGGAGTTGATCGGCCGCACCAGGCGGATCCTGTCACAGAAGCAAAAGGACCGGAACAAGCTTTACGCCTTGCATGCGCCGGAAGTCGAATGTCTGGCCAAAGGCAAGGCCCGCACGCCGTACGAATTCGGCGTCAAGGTGTCGATCACGACGACCCACAAGGAAGGGCTAGTGATCGGGGCGCGCTCGATGCCGGGCAATCCGTACGACGGCCATACGTTGGCCGAGGCGCTGGAGCAGGCGGCGATCCTGAGTGACGTGAAGCCGGAAGTGGCCGTTGTCGATCGCGGCTACAAGGGTGTCATCGTTGATGGCATGAAGATCTACCATCCGGGATTACGGCGCGGAATCACACGTGGACTACGCGAGATGATCCGAAGGCGAAGTGCGATCGAGCCAGCCATCGGCCACATGAAGGCAGACGGGAAGCTCGACCGGAACTGGCTTAAAGGCGCGCTCGGCGACGCGATACACGCAGTGCTGTGCGGCGCCGGCCATAACCTGCGGATGATCCTCAGGAAGCTGAGGCTTTTTTACGCCGCTGTTCTGACCGCCTTGCTCAACGCTCAATCGCTGTCGACTGCCAGCCGTGAGGGCAAGCGTCGTCCAAAGCGAATTATTCAGACCCGACTCACTAGACACGGTCTAAGAACGCGGATGCCTCAAAAAGTGCGTAAGCATCTGATTTGTACCGTTCCCCGTCTTGCGTAGAAGATGCAATCATCGCCTGCGACGGACACGAGTGACCGACTCTGTCCACAAACTGCGGAATGGACACAGTGCCTCAGACAGTCGAGTTACCTGCCAAGCGCCAGAATCGACGGCATCCATTGGAATGGAAGCGATCGGTCGTCGAGCAGACGTTTGAACCCGGCGCGTCGGTCGCCAAGGTCGCTCGCGACAACAACATCAACGCCAATCAGGTGTGGGGCTGGCGGAAACTGTATGCTCAGGGTCTGTTGGTCGAAGGTGCGCAGACGCAGACCATGTTGCCTGTCGTTGTCGATGTTCAGTCCGATCGACCGGTCGTCCAGGCGCCGGAGGTGACGAACGCTCTGGTACCTCCGCAGGCTGCAAACGGCAGCATTCAGCTTCAGCATGGCAATACGTCGGTCTGGAGAGAAGGCGTGCCCCGACGCGACGATATTGCGCCTGGTCCTTGAGGGGATTCTGCGATGATCGGGCCACCTACAAACACACGGATCTGGATCGCGGCCGTCGTCACTGACATGCGCTCCGGCTTCAATTCCCTTGCGGTGAAGGTACAGATGGTGCTTGAGAAGGATCCATACGGTGGCCATGTTTTTATCTTCAGGGGCCGCCGTGGTGATCTGTTGAAGGCGTTGTACTGGAGCGATGGCGGCCTATGTTTATTTGCGAAGCGTCTTGAGAAAGGGCGTTTTGCATGGCCCCGCGCCGACGCCGGCGTCGTGGCGTTGACCACCGCTCAACTCTCACTCCTGCTCGAAGGGTTTGACTGGCGACAACCCGTCGAGGCGGCACGCCCGCGCAGTGCTTTGTAAACGTCTGTTACCCGATGATCCGTGTGCGGCAGATGGTCGTAAACTGTCGCAATGGATCTGACCGATACCGACCTGCCCGACGACATTGATGCGCTGAAGGCGCTGGTTCGCGCGCATGCGGCGTCGGCTCACGCAAACGCGCAGCGGGTCGTCGAATTGCAGGACCAGCTCAGTTCCCGCGTAATCGAGATCGAACATCTGACTGACGATTGCGAAGCTGCGCCGCATGCAGTTCGGTCGCAAGTCTGAGAAGGTGGAGCGTCAGATAGAGCAGCTTGAGCAGCGACTTGAGGACCTGCAGGCAGACGAAGGTGCGGCCACCCAGGCTGACTCAAAGAAGGCGCAGCAACGGCGCGAGAGTGCCTGTCGCAAACCACTACCCGATCACCTCGAGCGCGAAGAGCGCGTGCATCGGCCCCTCGAGGAACACTGCCCGGGATGCGGTGGCGCGCTCAAACCGCTGGGCGAAGACGTTTCCGAACAGCTTGAATACGTGCGCGCGCACTTCCGCGTCATCCGTCATCGCCGTCCCAAGTTTGCCTGTTGGTGCTGCGACTGTATCGTGCAGGCCTCAGCGCCGAGCCGGCCGATCGATCGTGGCTTGCCGGGTCCGGCTTTGCTCGCCCACATCACGACATCGAAGTTCGCATACCACATCCCGTTCTATCGCCAGTCCATCATGTATGCGCGTGACGGCGTCGAGATCGAAGCGGGCCCCATGGGCCACTGGCTGGGCAGTCTGACATGGCTACTCAACCCTCTGGTCGAAGCAGTGCGCCGCAACGCGCTTGGTGGCACCAAGGTTCACGCCGACGACACCCCGCTGCCGGTGCTCGCGCCGGGCAATGGCAGGACGAAGACCGGTCGGCTCTGGGTGTATGTGCCCGATGATCGGCCCAGTGGTTCGGACGAAGCGCCGGCCGTCTGGTTTGCCTAGCGCCGGCCGTCTGGTTTGCCTATACACCGGATCGTCGCGGCGAACATCCACAGCGTCACCTTGCCAACTTTACGGGCGTACTGCACGCAGACGCCTTCACCGGTTATGCGGATCTGTACCTGGACGGTCAGATTCACGAAGCAGCGTGCATGGCGTATGCACGTCGAAAGCTACATGATCTACACGCTGTTCGGGCATCGCCGATCACCAGCGAGGCACTCGAGCGCATCGGCGCACTCTATCGCATCGAAGAACAGATTCGTGGCAAGCCGCCTGAAGAACGACGGCGCATTCGCCAGGAGAAGGCTGTGCCGCTGCTTGATGACATGAAGCGGTGGTTCGAGGCGACGCTTCTCACTCTGTCCGCGAAATCAGACACCACGAAAGCGATCCAGTATTCGTTGAATCGCAGGCCTGCGCTGGTCTATTACTGCAGTGATGGTCAGGCAGAGATTGACAATCTCATAGCCGAGCGCGCGTTGCGCGGCGTAGCAATCGGAAGACGAAATTTTTTGTTTGCCGGTGCGGACTCAGGCGGAGAACGTGCAGCCGCGATGTACAGCCTGATTGGATCTGCCCGCATGAACGGTGCTGATCCCGAAGCCTACCTGCATTACGTCATCGAGCGCATCGCCGATCATCCAATGAACCGCATCGACGAACTGTTACCTTGGAACGTCGCTCCTTTGCTGCCCTCCGCCTCACACATCGATCCCGTTCGATAGCAGCCGATCCACTCGCGCGTCAACAAAATCTGCGACGGTGCAGGTCGAATGCTTACGCTATATCTACGTCAGCACACCGTTAAGAACGTCAGCTATAGCAACGTGCCGCTCGGATTTCGGGCGGCGCATATAGTGACGCTGGGTTATCGATGGTAGGCCGGAAATCCGTTGCATCGGCGGCTAAGGTTCAATGCATCCTGATCAGGAAGTACTGCGATCCCTTGAAGATCTTGTAGAACGGCCTGCCAGCGGGAGACGTCATGAATTCGTCAAGCGCAAGCAACGCACCGTAAAGGCCCGGCGTCGCTGTCGGGTCTTCCGCGATGATGATGCCGCCCTGTGCCATCAGCGGGGAAACCTTGTGAAGCGCAGCAAGTGTTGCCTCGTACATGTCGACGTCGATGTTCGCGACCGAGATCTTTTTGATGCCAAACGGCAGGTCATCGGCGCAAATGTTCACAGCGATCAGCTCGAACTCCGACGAGACGTCCGACATGACCGTCTCGCGGATGTACTTCATCGTTTCGTCTTTGCCGTACAGCCGGTGCGTGCCGGACCACAGCGCGTCCATGCTCCCGACCGCTTCTTCGTAGGTGAAGCCATCGTACGTGTCGAGTAGCCACGCTTTCCTGCACGGAGCCCCCACGCAGGCGAGCTGGTCGAGATAGTTTATGGCCGTCAGCGCCGAGCCGCCGCGGTACACGCCGATCTCGACATAGTCACCTTCGACTGTCCGCGTGATGTCGAGCGCCTCGCAAAGATTTTCATGAATCCCGGTGTGGAGGTGCGAGACAGCATGCCCTTTTTCTGTCCACGTCTTCACCATTGCGTTGTGCGCCAGGCGGTTGACGAACCGATATTCGGTTTTGGCAAAGTTTAGATGCGGAACGAATGTGCCGCCATGCTGCTTGATTCGGCGGAGGACTGGTAGCGCATCGGAATCGCATTGCATTCCGATGTAAAAGACGGCTTCCGAGATCTCCTGCGGAGCCAAACCATCCACGTTCGTGAGCACCGGCCCGATTGAATCGCTCACATCCTGCGGAATCGGCTGGTCTGAGACGATGAACTTCCGCTTTGTCGGGAAAGTCTCCGGGGCGACGCTTTTCGAGGTCTGGGTGGTCGGCTCGAAAAGCGTAAGGTTGGCGAAAAGAGGATCGCCAAGAAAGCGCTCGAAAATGCTCATGACTCGTCGCACACCGCGTGAAAGCGGCGTGTCGCAAGCCCGGCACCACATGGCCCCTTGACGACGTATCTGTGACGCATTGGTGTCCTCGATTGGAAAAGACGTTATGGAACCGGGTTGTGTTCCGTGACTGCAAAGCAGCGACGAATCTGTCCAGATGCAGTTCTTTCTCTGTACCCGCAGAAAGCGTGCCGGCACGAGCCGCTGCAAAGCAGCCTATGCACCATGTCGAGTCTGCACGTGAAAATCGTTGACGAGACGTCTCTAGGCGCGGATATCAAGCAGGCGTCTGGACGTCGGTTTTCCGACAAACCGTTCGTTTTGTGTAAGCATCTGATTGACCAATTTGCACAGACAGACGCCGCGACGGTAGCGGCCGGGTCGCTGAGTCTGAGATGATCAGGCATCGCACATCCTTGAGGGCGATCCCAGCAATCTGGTGCCGATGCGGAAGATGAAAGTCCCCAAACGCCGCAGCAATCGGCTGCGTTGGGCGTGCAACAGTCCGGATCTGTATCTGATGGCGCTAGCCTTGATAGTACAGTGTCGGGCGCTGTCGAAGGCCGTCAACCTTGGTGCGGATTTTTTCTACCAACCCGAGTGCGGCATCCGGATTGTCGCGGCCAATATAGTCGAGTATGTCGAATAGATCGTTTTCTGCCTGTACCTTCCATTCAAGCCTTCGCACGCTTACCCTTCCGCATCGCCTCGATGCGTGCATCGGCTTTCTTCATTACGTCGTCGTGCGCGATTGTCGGCCGCAGGTCGTCGATGGCGTCCTGTACCTGCTCGCGCACCCACTTGTCGTAGGCGGCAGCGCTCGCATGCGTGGCCTTCATCGCCTCGGCGCGGTCGGGCCGGCTGTGCCGGTCGAGCTCAACTTCATCTGGGCGCCAGGCCTCGAGCGAAAATTTCCCTGTCTGCAGGCCAAGTTCGCGAATCACTTCGAGTGCCTTGGCTGGATTGCGAAATGCGCGGGGCCGGCGATTGTTCGACGTAAGAAGCACGGCCGTACCAGCGGGTTTCCAGTTCGACGTAGAAAGAGCCGCCTTGGGCTTTCAGAATGGCGGACAGGACGCCGCCCGCGTGAGCGGCAGCCGTAGCCTGAGAGAGGTCCAAGGTTTCCATCGTCTGACTTATAAATGTAGTCTGCACGATTAATAATACGTCGTGTCGCGACCGCGTGCGGGAATCTATGCTATCTGGGGACTCACTGGGGGGCTGTCGGTTAACGGGTCGCAACCCAACCTTGCAACTTATATGACCGCAACAGCAGGAATCATCGAGCATCGGGCCGATGCGGGCAACGAGCGCTGATTGGTGACACGGTGAATCCCGACCAGGTTGCCCGCTGCGTAAAGCGTGACGACCACCTTGTAGAGCATCCCGATTTATTGAGAATTTTTGAGCGTACGCGAAAAGACCCTCGCACCGGCAGAGAGGCGATGCGGGCGAGGGACTGGCAGTCACGCTAGGTTAAGCCAGCGAAACGTGCTACGCTTAAGCCGGATAGCATCGGCGATATCGCTTCCGCACTGCGTCAGTGATACATCGCGAACGCGACATAGACCAAGCTCGTGCAGAGGTAGTTAGCTGCAAGCAGCCAATACCCCAGTTTGCTAGAGTCATGTGCCCTCCATAAGGTGGGTTCGTGATCCGAAGGGGCCCGCCTGAATCTTTCGACGGACGTGGGCGAAGTCCCTTCCCCATTTGAAACGGCGCTGATAACGGCGCCGTTTCCATTTGAGCGTAAGGCGAGCTCAATCGACAGATTACATACTCCAGCCATTGTTTTCGGAGGTTACGGCATATCTCAGCCCCAGGCCGATGACATCGCGCGACCAACACTTCCACCGCCGCTACGCTCCGCGGCTCGCCACGGCTGTAACCGCCTTCATCGCCGCACCGCCTCGGCCGCCGAGCAACTGCATCTGTTCGCGACTTTCGGTCGAGAAGCGATCGGTGCCGTCCTGCGCCTGATAATTGTAGTGCGGATGCAACTTTCGACGTACATCGACACGCCCTTCTTCAGATATTCCGCGACGATTTCCGCGAGGCAGCCGAAGAACGCGACGCGGTGCCACTCGGTGGCTTCCTTCATTTCGCCCGACGCCTTGTCCTTGTAGCGGTCCGTCGTCGCTAGGCGGATGTTCGCCGCTTCGTCGCTGCACAGAACAGCGCGGACTGGACAATCGGCCTCGAGGTTGCCCGCGAGAATGACCTTATTCACTGATGCTATGGACTCCTTTCTGTCGGCTCCGTTGCTGGCGGTACAGCATGCACAGTGCACGTCTTGAGCCAGCGCTTTTTCCTATGTGCGGCGGCTGTTTTCAGCTTGCGACGATTATAAGCCAGCAAAATACCAGCCCGGAGCAGGCGGAGAAAACCGCGCTCTGGCCGTTCACCTTCAGCAGCCACCCGCCGACCATCCCGCCCAGCGCGAGACCGATCGACTGCGTGGTGTTGTATACGCCGGCCGCTGCTCCCTTGCGGGTACCGGGCGCGAGCTTCGACATCAGCGAAGGCTGCGAGGCCTCGAGAATATTGAAGCCGAGAAAGTACACGAACAGGATGGCCGCCACACTCAGAATCGTATGCGGAGCAACGCCCAATAACAACTGGCCGGTCAGGATAAGAGCGATCGCCGACAGCAGCACGATCTTCATCTTGCCGCGCTTCTCGGCGGCGATGATCGCCGGCACCATCATCACGAACGACAGCCCCATTACCGGCAGATACACCTTCCAGTGCGACGCGACCGGCAACCCGCCCGCTTCGAGAATACGCGGCACGACGAGGAACAGCGCGGTTTGCGTCGCGTGCAGCACCAGCACGCCGAAATTCAAGCGCAGCAGCTCGACGTTGTGCAGCACTTCGGCGAACGGCGCGCGCACGTGCACCGGCTTCGGCGCATCGGGCACGACCCACACCACCACACCGATCGCGAGGATCGCGAACACGCCGACCAGCGTGAAGAGCCCGCTCATGCCGAGCCAGTGGAACACGATCGGCGCGCCGACGATCGCGACCGCGAACGACACGCCGATGCTGCCGCCGACCATCGCCATCGCCTTCGTGCGATGTTCCTCCGCGGTCAGATCAGCAATGAACGTGATCACCGCCGACGACATCGCGCCGATGCCGGGAATGGTCTTCGCGTCGATCGAGAAGACCGGCATGATCATGAAGAGACCCAGCATGCGCACGCCATGCCAGTGTCAGAGCAACTGAGCCAGCGGAACACGATGGGTGTGGAGTCGATTCAAGGACGGGCCGGGTTCGTTGCGGAACCCGGCCCGTCTGCCCTTCTGTTACCTAAGACCGTTGCAGGTCCGGTACCGAATCACTCGCAGCCTTCGGCAGCGGCCGTGCGCTGCACGCCCCAGGCACCCGTAAGCGTCCGCGGCGCGCCATTAATGCTGACCTGGATGCTCCAGGTAGCTGCCGCCACATTACCCGCGAAGCGGCCATTGAACTGCGCGCCGCTCGAGACTGCCACCTTTGGTGGCCAGCGTGCCGTCAGTGTTGACGACGCCGCCGATGTTTCGTCCGCCGCGACGCCGCGCTGCCGCGCGACTCCTTCCGCACCCATTGGCCACATCCGCCGGCAACCGCCGACAGACGATCGTCCTTTCGCTTCGCAGCCTCGCGCGCCTCCCGTTCGATCTGCCGCGCGACCGCGCCCTTAGGCTTGCGCAGCTTGCGGCGCATCCACTTGTGGACCCGCCGGACGCGGCGCGAGACGGTCCGGCCTTCCATCTTTTTGAGCGGAACGGTGCAGAAAATTGCCACTCCTGGGACCAGCAGCAGGAGGGCGGTCATCGCATTCGCGCAGACATTGAGCGGCTCGGGGTTCAGCCACGCGTAGTAGCTGCCAACAAGGACGATACCCAGCAGTACGGCGGACGCACTGATGAAGGCCTTGGCGATGAACAGCGCGACCCATTTCCACGCGAAGACCACAAACCGCGAGCGCTGGGCCGCGCCGCTGGCGCCCGCGACGAGATACGCGCACCACTGCGGCAGGACGAACATCGCCAGGCTGCCTAGCAGCAACGTGCATTCGTCGTTCACCGCAAGGAACCACTCGGCGCCCTGGGCAATGACCCGCGCCACGAGGTTTCGGGCTACGCCGTCGAACCCGAACATCCCGGCATTGCCTGACCACCAAAGCAACCCGACACTGGCAAAGAATGCGACAAAGAACGCGAGCCACATCGGGAAGATCGCCTCTGGCTCACCCTTCGCTTTCTGGTTGAGCACCCAGCCCATGAATAACAGGACGCCGGCCGTGATAACTAGAACCGTCAGGTAGGGGTGCGCCAGAACGAAGCGGCTGCCTGGCGAGCTCTTGTTGAGCGTGATCGAGCGACATCCGTTGACCAGCCTGTATCGCCCAGGTCCGCTGTTGAACGGATGAACCTCCAGCACCTGGCGCTGAAGGACGTCGTTTCCAAAACTGACCGTTGTCATGTTCCGGTTGCCATCGACGCGCTGCCCGGCGCTGTCTCCAGCGGCGTCACCTGAGAGCATCACTTGCGTCTGGCTTTTATCGGACACCACATCGGCGCTGATTCGGCCCGCGTCCCCAGTGTAGTGCCCGTCGAGTTGCGGCCAGAGCACTGCCCACAGATACAACGCAATGGCGGCGATCATGGCCGTCGCGAGGCACACTCGCCGAAACCAGCTAGCGTCCCGCTCCGGCGCGACGATCAAGGCCTTTTCGCCCCGGATCCCCAGGTCCGCTGCCTCTCCATCGCCACAGTGAGCGTGATCGAGCGATGAAGATCTAGCAGGCTGTTGAAAAGCGCCCCGTCATGACGACCGAAGCTACGTTCAGGAGACTTGCGCGTGCAATTTCCCGCTGAATTACCGGTTTGCCGCGCGATCCGCGCGGGGCATGCGCACGCATGCAGCCCCGCTGGCGCGCAGTCTTCACGCCGTGACGGCTCATCGCGCCGCTCCTTGCGGCACCACCCCTGGCATTCGGGCCATGCGGGTCAGATTGCTCGCAACCATCGTCAGCTTGAAGTGCTGGTCGACGCGCTTGATACCGCGATAGACCGTCTGCCGGATCCGACCGACCGTTTTACCCCAGCCGAAATGCTCTTCGATTCGTTTGCGGATGATCTGGCTAATCCGGTAGCCTGTATGCCGCGAAGTGCGACCATCGATTGCGCTGCCGCCCCAACGCTCATCGTTGCGCGCGACATGCGGTGTCACGTTGCGAGCGCGGCAATCGTTCACGAAGTCGCGGGTGTCATACGCCTTGTCGGCACCAACTGTCTTCGCATGAGCGCCTGGCACGCAATCGAGCAATTGCAATGCGCTGGCCCGCTCGGCGAAACCATCTGCGTGACTCACCACGGCGCCGACCACCAGCCCCGAGCGATTCTCCATCAGGATGTGCCCGTGGTAGCACAGGATGGCCGGGCTCTTGTGGCTCTTCTTGAACAATCGCGCCTCCGGATCAGTAGTCGACTCGTGCGTGGCATTGCTACGTCGCTCGCCTTTCCAGTCAGTGTCGGCGTTGCGGCCACCGCCGGCTGGCGGACCATCGTCCGGGCCGTCCTTGCGGCGGAAGCTCTTGTGACTGGCCCACGCCTGAATCAGCGTGCCGTCCACCGAGAAATGCTCTCTCGACAGCAAGCCCCGCTTGTCCGCCAGGCTCATGACTTCGGTGAAGAACGCTTCCACGACTTCATGCTCCAGAAGCCGGTCGCGGTTCTTCGAGAACACCGAGTGGTCCCACACCGCGTCCTCAATCGCCAGCCCGACAAACCAGCGGAACAGCAGGTTGTAGCGCATCTGCTCCATCAGCATGCGCTCGCTGCGCACCGAGTAGAACACCTGCAACAGCAGCGCCCGCATCAGCTTCTCAGGCGCAATCGAGGCACGGCCGGTGTCCGCGTAGATGACGCTGAACAGCCCGTTGAGCCGTTTCAACGCGTCATTCACCAGCAACCGGATCGGTCGCAACGGGTGATCTGCCGGGACGAAGTCCTCGAGCTTGACCGTCGTGAACAGGGGTTCCTGCATCTCATCCATTCCGCGCATCGCATCCGCTGCCAAAGATCATGAACACGATATCCATAACGCCCGTCCCTCAAACCCCGTTTACACGGGACCCAAATTCAACAGCCTGCTAGGCGAAGGGGGGGGCGGTCGCCGGGTGCGCCGGCGAAACGGTCAACGGCGTCTGACATGGTGCGCTTCTTTTTTTTGTCGAGATTTACCGGTATCGGCAAAAAACCCGTTATTTGAAGAGCGCGTGCAAAAAATTTTCAGAAGGCGGCTCGACCGCCGTCAGCCTTGCTTACCCGCCTCTCCTGTTTGACGGTACTCAGCGAAACGCTCACGTATTCGGGGGATGGGCAGCTCAACCCTGTTCACCCTGCACGATTAAAGCTGCTCACGTGAGGACAGCTGCGCACACCGTGCAACTGCCGCGTGCGACAACTGACCGGATACCGCCGCACCCAGAACAACGCCAGGTGATGGAGGGGCGTGAAGCCGACTGGGGGAGACGGAGCCCACCTACCTCCCCGCCGCTCGCGCAACTAATTTCGTTGCTACCCCTGCGCGCCGCGACACTTCACGGGAGCTCTTGTCCATCAATGAGAAGCTGCCAAAACCGTTGATGCGGCAATCCATGTCCCGAAATGAAGGGTATGAAAGCCCCAACTATCCGAGCCTCAATTTGCGGAGTATTGTTGACGCCCCGTTAGCCGGCCCCACTGTCTGAGGGTTCGTGGACAGCGCTGCGATGCCATTGAGGTGTGGCGAGGTCTACGCGAAATAGGTGCGCTACTGGGTTTGAACGGCACCCTCCAGACGGCACACCCATCCGTCCCGAACCCATTCATTTGCGATGCGAATCAGTGTTATCCAAACAATCGATTTTGTAGCTTGGGGCGAAATGCCGCATAGTCGCTTCCTGCGACGCGCGGCACAGCTTCCGACTATCCGCGCCAGAAAGAGAGCTTTCCTGACGTGCCCCGATTCAAGCGACTCCATCGGAGCGGGTATCCATCTGAACGTCAAAATTAATTTTCTGCGTGAGCGGATACGAACAACCATCGGAGCCGTGGCAATGACTGTATCGATTGTGATAGTGGGTGCCGGCTTTTGCGGGACGATGACGGCCACATGGCTACTGTCGGATCAAACCGCAAAGCCCCTGTCGATCGCACTGGTCGATGACAGCTATAGCGTTTCGCGCGGTATTGCTTATCGGTCAGACGAAGAGGGCTGGCTCCTGAACGCCCCCGCACGGACCCTCAGTGTTGAGCGGGACAACGGCAACGGCTTTATCGATTATTGCCGACTGCGGGGCCGTCCTGCCGAACCCGATGATTTCCTGCCACGTGCGTGGTACGGTGATTATCTTGCACATCTGCTAAAACAAGCCGTCGAAAACCCCGGGAAGCATCAGTTTTCTCAACATGACGGATACGCCGTGGCGCTGAAGCCCGTCGAGGATGGCCGAACGGAGGTTCATTTGCACACGGGTGTGGAGATTTCTGCCGATCACGTCGTTCTTGCGACCGGGCACAGCGATGGCCGCCGCTCCATCACTGTAGCAGCGACCGGTGGCGCTTCACTCGATCAACGTTTCCTCGCGAATCCCTGGGACGCAGTTAAACTGCCGACCGTGCCGGATGGCAGCCATTTCTTCATGTGCGGGTCTGGTCTGACGGCACTCGACGTTGTTTACGCGCTGCACCGGCGCAGCGAAAAGTTGCGCTTCACGCTTATGTCCCGCCGTGGTTTGTTGCCCCAACACCACTGCCAGTCACCGCCGAGACTTCAGCCAGAAGCGCGGCGGTCGCTTCTCGATCAACTGACTGCCGGCCCTAGGCATTGCACCACTGTCGTACGCAAAGTCATTGCTGAACATCGCGCGAGAGGCGGTGACTGGCGCGAGGTGATCGATAGCCTGCGTCCAGCGGTACCGCAGATCTGGTCAAACTGGTCTGAGGCCGACCGGCGCGCTTTCGTGCGCCATATTGCGCCTTACTGGGACACACATCGTCACCGACAGCCAGCTTCCACGGCAGCGTTTGTCGCGTCACTCAGGATGAGTGGGCGTCTCTCGCTTATGGGGGGGCGAATCGAGACAATCAGCGCACATGGCGACGGGCTGCTGCTGGCTATTCGCCCGCGCGCAGCAACGGGCTCGCGCGTTGTGCACGCATCGTATTTCGTGAATTGCACCGGTGTCGGGATGGCTCCAGCGCATCGAGCTACGGCGTCAGATACAGAACCGCATGCAGATTGCATACACCGGCCTATAGCACACGTGTGTGATTCTCTTTTTGATCAGTTACGGCGCGACGGGATTGCAAAATTTGACTGGGCGGGGTTGTGTGTTGATGAGTCTTACCGCGTGGTTCGAGTCAATAGCTGTACGAATCCATCGCTGTTTTATATTGGCCCTGCGCTTAGAAGACGCTTTTGGGAGGCGACGGCGGTGCCGGAATTGCTATTGCATATCGAGCGGATGACGGAGATCATAATGCGGCAGGTTTCTGCACGTTAAACGCGAGCGCATTGCCTGACAGGGGCGTGGATCCAAGCGGGTTCTGTCGCAGTAAGATCGAGAGGTCGGTCAAGACCGATATGGCATGGATTCCTTGTCCAGCCAGCGAATAGAACTGATGTGCGGGAGTTTGCCAAACGCCGCCATCGTTCAATTTCCCCTTGACGATCATGTGCATGACTTCGATGCCACCTAGATGCTATGTGGGAGGGCAGTGGCAGTAAGCCCGACTGGAGTAAAACGGGATTTGCACACTCGTTTTCTCCGAAGGAGCACGCAAACGGGCGCGCCTGACGCAGCCCTTCCACACAGCATCTAGGGGCTGTTTACATTCGATGAAATGTGCTTACATCTTGTCTTTTTCGCGAGCAGGCCAAGATGATTCGAACGTTATTGAGCGATGAAACGTCTTGCCGGGCGAGGAAGGCGATCCAGAGGACGGCTTCGACAATCGTTCGTCAGCGTAGACCGCCCGCCTTGGATCATTCGCCAGACATCGCTTCGCAACGATGCACGTTGGCTCGCATGCCATCATGCGCAAAATGGCGTGAAGCGTAATCAATAAGCGTAGGCACGTCAGGTGATACCAGCCGGTGTACGACGCATCTACGTCGGACAAGCATCTCGATGCCGCGTCCGGAGGCATGCATTAACGATTTGGTGACGACATGGACATGAATGGTGTGATGACGGAAGAGGACGGCGGTGCGCCGCCTTCGCCGGGGGAAGCGGCCATCCTTGAGGAAGCATGCTGGCTGGCCGACTGTAAGCGGCTCGTGCCGGCCGTTATAGACAGTGGCTGAGGGCGACATCAAAGTGATGCACATCATTTCCAATCTGATGGGCACCACTTTGACACAGTCTGCGGAGAAGAAGCCGGGTTCCCGAACGGGGCGGCCGAACTACCCCCGGGAGCTGCGTGAGCGACTGGCAGCAGCAGCTTGCGAGCCTAGCGTATCAGTCGCGAAGCTGGCTCGGGAGAATGGCATCAACGCGAACATGCTGTTCACCTGGCGGCGGCGTTATCTGGCTGACCAGCAAGCTCGATCTGCCGGGCTCATTCCGGTCGTTTTGCTCAGCGACACGCCGACGGAGGTCATTGAGTCAGCTCCGGTAGAAGCGCCCGCGCAGGGCGCGAAGCCTGTATCACCGGTCGGCACGATCGAGATCCGGATCGGTCGTGCGGTGGTTAAAGTGGACGGCCTGGTTGATGCCGATATGCTGCGGATCGTGCTGGGTAGTCTGCGCTCATGATCTCCCTACCGGCAGGCACGCGCATCTGGATCGCTGCTGGCGTCACCGATATGCGATGCGGGTTCCAGGGGTTGGCAGCGAAGGTGCAAACAGCGCCTGGGGAGAATCCGCTGGGCGGCAACGTCTACATCTTCCGGGGCCGTCGGGGCGATCTGGTAAAGATTCTCTGGGCCTCGGAGGATGGAATCTGGCTGCTAGCGAAGCGGCTTGAACGAGGCCGGTTTATATGGCCCAAGGCCGACGGTGGCAAGGTGCATCTGAGCTCTGCACAGCTGTCGATGCTGCTTGAGGGCATCGACTGGCGACAGCCCCGTCGCACTGCCGCACTATCGATGTTGTAAACCGCGCGGCGGACTCGTAAACTACGGCGCATGTCGAACGGCGCCGATCTTCCTGACGATGTCGAGCTCCTGAAGGCCTTGCTGGTTGAGGCCCGTAGCCTGCTTGCCGAACGCGATGTCGAGATTGAGCAGCTCAAGGCGCAGATCCACAAGCTCAGGCGAATGCAGTTCGGTCGCAAGTCCGAGCAGCTGCAGCGGCAAATCGAGACGCTCGAGACTCAACTTGAGGATCTGGCGGCTGGGCGCGGCGTTGTGGATGTGCAGCGTGCGCAGGCTCGCGGTGCAAATGCGTCCGCCTCGATTGCGAGGACGGACGAAGCATCTTCGAGGCAAGCGCTTCCCGCGCATCTGCCGCGCGAGGATCATGTGCTCAAGCCTGAATCAGGTTGCCCGGATTGCGGACACCCAATGCAGGTGCTTGGCGAGGACGAATCCGAACAACTCGCCCGGGTCGCAGCGGCGTTCAAGGTCATTCGCACGATCCGGCGCAAACTGGTTTGCCCATGCTGCAGCACTATCACCCAGCCGCCGATGCCCGGCCTACCGATCGAGCGGAGCATCGCCCATCCGAGCTTGCTCGCAGACGCTCGGGCTCGACGCAACCGGCGTCGGTCTGGTTCGCGTACTCGCCGAACCGGCAAGGCATCCATCCTCAAACCCATCTCGCCAACTTCAAAGGGATCCTGCAAGCGGACGCTTACGCGGGATTCGACGAATTGTTCCGCGATGGCTCGATACGCGAGGCGGCATGCCATGCGCACGCGAGGAGAAAGTTCTACGACATCCATGTGCGCACGCCATCTGACACAACACAAAAGGCACTCGAATATATTGGCGGGCTCTATGACATCGAGGCCTCCATTCGCGGCAGGCCAGCCGCCGAGCGGTTGCGAATACGGCAGGAGAATGGTAAGCGGCTCAGCTGGGCCGTTCGTCCATTCGCGGTGCGCGTAAAGCATGATGGTGAACTGGAGCTGCCGGTCAGGTAGAGGGCTTTGGCGAACTGGCTGGCGTGTGCAGCTTGTCGGCCACACGCCAAGGCAGGAGCTCGTCGATGCGATTGATTTTGTGACCGGCGATATGGGTTAGCACATAGTCGAGGTAGGCACGCGGATCGATGTCATTCAGTGTGCAAGTGCCAATCAATGCGTACATCGCGGCTGCGCGTTCGCCGCCGCTGTCTGAGCCGGCGAATAAAAAATTTTTCCGACCCAGGCTTACACAACGCAGCGCGTTCTCCGCGATGTTGTTGTCGATCTCGAGCGTACCGTCTTCGCAATACAACGTCAGTGCGCTCCACTGGTTCAGCGTATAGTTGATCGCCTTGGCCGTATCGGACTTCGACGACAGCGTTTCGAGCTTTGCCCTGAGCCACGCTTCGTAGATCTGAAGCAGAGGTCTGGCATTCTCCTGCCGTATTCGCAGCCGTTCGGCGGCGGGCTTGCCGCGAATGGAGGCCTCAATGTCATAGAGCCCGCCAATATATTCGAGTGCCTTTTGTGTTGTGTCAGATGGCGTGCGCACATGGATGTCGTAGAACTTTCTCCTCGCGTGGGCATGGCATGCCGCCTCGCGTATCAAGCCATCGCGGAACAATTCGTCGAAGCCCGCGTAAGCGTCCGCTTGCAGAATCCCTTTGAAGCTGGCGAGATGGGTTTGAGGATGGATGCCTTGCCGGTTCGGCGAGTACGCGAACCAGACTGAAGCAGGTTGCGCCGAGCCGGAGCGATGATCGTCGCGCACGTAGACCCATAGCCGGCCGGTGCGGGTCTTCCTGTTGCCCGGTGAGAGCACCGGGATCGGCGTGTCATCCGCGTGCAGCTTGGTGGCGGACACGGTATAGCGGCGCAGCGCCTCTGTTAGCGGTGCGCACAGTGCCTCGCACTGGCCGACTGCGTATTTCGGACGAACGTGACCGGCCGTTTCGGGATGGTGACCGGCGATTTCGGCAACGTGACCGGGCATTTCGGGAACGTGACCGTGCGGACCGGAAGGCAGGATTGGCGTTGCGCATGACATCAACTACGCGGGCTATGCTCGCCGGCTTTTGCCGGAGAGAGCATGGCCGCGCACCGGATGAACATGCGCATGATCAAGGACGTTTTACGACTTAAATTCGACGGCGGTTTCTCGCACGATCGGATCGCCGCGTCACTGGGCATATCCAAGGGCGTGGTCACGAAGTACATAGGACTGGCCGGTGCCGCCGGGCTGGACTGGGCAAGCGCCAGCGATATGGATGAAGGCGACCTCGAGCGGCGGCTCCTCGGCAAGCCCACGGGGCCAGCAGGCTACGCCCAGCCCGACTACGGACGCATCCACCAGGAGCTGCGTCGCAAGGGCATGACGCTGACGTTGCTGTGGGAGGAGTACCAGGCCGAGTTTGCGGACCGGCAGACCTACCGCTATACGCAGTTCTGCGAGCACTACAAGGCGTTCACGAAACGCCTGAAGCGCTCGATGCGTCAGATTCACCGCGCCGGCGAGAAACTGTTTGTCGACTTCGCCGGCCCCACGTTGCCGCTGACGACTGGACGCCGCGCGCACATCTTCGTGGCGGCCATGGGCGCATCGAGTTACACGTTCGCATGCGCGACGCCAGCCGAAACGATGGAGGACTGGCTGAGCGGCATCGCACGTGCGCTGACCTTCTATGGTGGCGTGCCGCAGCTGATCGTGCCGGATAAGCCGCCATTGAAGATCTCGACACGCGCGCTGGCCGTGGCGTCGATCCGCGCTCACTCACGAGTCTCGCGCTCGGTGACTGGGTCGAAGCCGGCTACAGCCTGCTCATCAGCGGCCCAACCGGCGCCGGGAAATCGTGGCTCGCTTGCGCCCTGGCCCAATACGCTTGCCGGCGTGGGCATTCAGCCTTGTATCTGCGCGTGCCACGACTTGGCGAAGAGCTTCGCGTTCTGCACGGCAACGGCGGCTTCACAAAATGGCTGCTGCAGGTTGCCCGCGTTGACGTACTTCTGCTGGACGATTGGGGAATGGCGCCTCTCGATACGATGGTTCGAAACGATCTGCTCGAGATGATCGATGACCGCTCGGCGGGAAAGGCGACCATCATCACCAGCCAGTTACCGATTGAGCACTGGCATGGATGGATCGGCGACGAGACCATCGCCGACGCAATGCTCGACCGCCTCATGCAGCGTCATCACCGGATCACGCTCACCGGTGAATCCCTCAGAAAAGCATCCCCAAAACCCAACGTCCTGGAGCCCAAACTCGACCAGAACTAACAAGGAAATCTACAATCAACACCGCGCAACGCCTCACCCCGCCGGATCGGTCACGTTCCCGAAATCGGCGGTCACGTTCGCCGAAATACGCAGCCGACCCATCGGCCCATGCTGGCCCGGTCAAGCGTCACGCCGTCGCGCGCCGCGATCGCCGATTGCCGGTACAACGGCTGGTGGTCTGCATACTTCGAGACGAGGATGTCTGCCAGCAAGCTCGGATGGGCGATGCTGCGCTCGATCGGCAGGCCGGGCATCGGTGGCTGGGTGATAGTACTGCAGGAGGGGCAAACCAGTTTGCGCCGGATCGTGCGAATGACCTTGAACGCAGCTGCGACCCGGGCGAGTTGTTCGGACACGTCCTCGCCGAGCACCTGCATTGGTTGACCGCAGTCCGGGCAACTCGATTCGGGCCCGAGTACATGATCCTCGCGCGGCAGATGCGCGGGAAGCGCTTGCCTCGAAGATGCTTCGTCCGTCCTCGCAATCGAGGCGGACGCATTTGCACCGCGAGCCTGCGCACGCTGCACATCCGCAACGCCGCGCCCGGCGGCCAGATCCTCGAGTTGAGTCTCGAGCGTCTCGATTTGCCGCTGCAGCTGCTCGGACTTGCGACCGAACTGCATGCGCCTGAGCTTGTCGATCTGGGCCTTGAGCTGCTCAATCTCGACATCGCGTTCGGCAAGCAGACTACGAGCCTCGACCAGCAAGGCCTTCAGGAGTTCGACATCGTCAGGAAGATCGGCGCCGCTCGACATGCGCCGTAGTTTACGAGTCTGCCGCGCGGTTTACAACATCGATAATGCGGCGGTGCGACGGGGCTGTCGCCAGTCGATGCCCTCAAGCAGCATCGACAGCTGTGCAGAGCTCAGATGCACCTTGCCACCGTCGGCCTGGGGCCATATAAAACGGCCTCGTTCAAGCCGCTTCGCGAGAAGCCAGATTCCGTCCTCCGTGGCCCAGAGAATTTTTATCAGATCGCCGCGACGGCCCCGGAAGATGTAGACGTTGCCGCCCAGAGGATTCTCCTCAAGCGCTGTTTGCACCTTCGCTGCCAACCCCTGGAACCCGCATCGCATATCGGTGACGCCAGCAGCGATCCAGATGCGCGTGCCTGCCGGTAGGGAGATCATGAGCGCAGACTGCCCAGCACGATCCGCAACATATCGGCATCAACCAGGCCGTCCACTTTAACCACCGCACGACCGATCCGGATCTCGATCGTGCCGACCGGTGAGACAGGCTTCGCGCCCAGCGCTTGCGCTTCTACCGGAGCTGATGCAATGACCTCTGTTGGCGTGTCGCTGAGCAATACGACCGGAATGAGCCCGGCAGATCGAGCTTGCTGATCGTCCAGATATCGCCGCCGCCAGGTGAACAGCATGTTCGCGTTGATGCCATTCTCCCGGGCCAGCTTTGAGACTGATACGCCAGGCTCGCAAGCTGCCGCTGCCAGTCGCTCACGAAGCTCCCGGGGGTAATTCGGGCGCCCCGTTCGTGTACCTGGCTTCTTCTCTGCAGACTGTGTCAAAGTGGTGCCCATCAGATCGGAAATGATGGACATCACTTTGATGTCGACCTCAGCCACCGTCTATAACGGCCGGCACGAGCCGCTTACGTCGCACCGGAACTTGAAGCCATCGGACCACGAATGGTATTGTTGTTGTCCACGGCAACAACACGATCGTCGTGCTGCCGCGTGTATCGCAGCGCGCCGAGACGGCGCAGCAGCAGATGATGCTCTCGGATAACCCGATACACGCGCTTGTGGTTAGCTACGGGGCGGTCTGTTCTCGACCGGAATGCCGGAGCGCCCAGACGCCTGAAGTCGGAAGAAAATGCGCTACATGGACCAGCATTTCTTCGAGACATTCTGAGTCATCGGACGGTGTGGCGCTACGACCGCTTGCCAATCGGACAAGCGAGCCCGTTGTCACTGCTACGTCATAGTGGGCCGCGCCGAGAACTTCGCAGACCGCTTTCAATCGTCGCCCCCCGCACCAAGGCGGGCGCGCAAACACGTCTTTGTGCGCCCCATTCCAGGCCTTCCTATAAGGTTCCGACACCGGTCGTCCTGGTGCTCTGATGACGGTACGACGTGTCGTCAGCTTTCATCGCCGCCACCCCGCTCGGTCCGACCGGACGCCTGGTTCGGGTAAACGCCTCGCCGACGGCGCTCCGGTTCACTGATAAATTCAACGGTTTCACATAATGTCTAGGCTTACCGCTAGCCTAGGCTATCCCTGATCTTAGGCGAGTCTTCGTGTCCTCAGATACGTGGGGCTGATCAATGGCGAGACACAAAGACCCGCATGAAGGCAGTCCTTGCAGTCATCGCAAGCTGTTTGCTCCAGCCACACCGCGGCGCGAGGAGTGCGCGAAAAACTGCACAATGGATGGCGGTCACGTCATTGCTGTTGTCTTCTCGTGATGTTCTGCACCTAACAACATGTACATCGACGGGACAACGAACAGTGTGAACAGAGTGCCGATAGACAGTCCTGTGAATATTACCAGGCCGATCGCGTTGCGCCCTGCCGCGCCGGCGCCGGACGCAATCACTAGCGGCAGAACACCAAGCACCATGGCGGCTGTAGTCATGACGATCGGGCGCAGGCGCGCGCCTGCCGCTTCTTCAAGAGCTTCGCGCTTGCTGCGGCCTGAACGCTGTAACTCATTCGCGAACTGCACGATGAGAATGCCATGCTTGCTGATAAGCCCCATGAGTGTGACCAGTCCGACTTGCGTGTAGATGTTGAGCGTGGAAACGCCGATGTTAATGAAGATCAGCGCACCGAACAACGCCAACGGCACTGATACCAGAATGACGATGGGATCGCGGAAGCTTTCAAACTGCGCCGCGAGTGCAAGGAACACAATGACCGCCGCGAACATCAGAGTGATTACGAAGCCGCCGGACTCCTGCATGAATTGGCGCGAAAGTCCGGAATAGTCCATGTTGTATCCTGAGGGAGCGACGCGGGTTGTGGCGTTGCGCAGGAACTCGAGTACTTCGCCCTGCGAAACGCGGGGTGCGACTACGGCCGAGATCGTTGCCGAATTCATTTGCTGAAAATGGTTGATGGATTCGGGCACAACCGTCGACTTCAGATGCGAGACAGTCGAAGCAGGAATCATACTGCCGTCGGAAGTGCGCAGGTTGTAGTCTAGTAGCTGCGATGGGTTCATTCGGTCGACCTGCTGAAGTTGTGGAATCACCTTGTACGAACGTCCGGCGACCGAGAAATAATTCGCGTAGTTACCACCGAGCGCAGCTCCGAGCGCCTGTCCCATGTCGCTTTGCGTAAGGCCGAGCGAGGCGACCTTGTCGCGGTCGACCATCAGAACGGTCTCGGGCTTGTCGATCTTCAGGTCACTGTCGACAAAGAGGAACATGCCGCTTTCGCGCGCCTGTTGCAAAACCGCTTGGGTCACCTCGTTGAGGTTATCGAAAGGCTCAGTCGTGTTGATCACGAACTGCACCGGGAAGCC
The DNA here is from genome assembly GCF_050435705.1 of Paraburkholderia sp. JPY419. Classification (NCBI taxonomy): domain Bacteria; kingdom Pseudomonadati; phylum Pseudomonadota; class Betaproteobacteria; order Burkholderiales; family Burkholderiaceae; genus Paraburkholderia; species Paraburkholderia sp. JPY419. The sequence continues at coordinate 60,907 of NZ_JBNDKV010000003.1, forward strand.
TTGCGCACCGGGCAGGGGTGGAAACTGGAACGCGGCAACTCGCGCGCCCGCGATGCCGTTCCACTTCTGTTGAAGCTCCTGTTGCAACTCGGAGGTACCTCTCTTTCGCCTGTCCCATGTCGTGAAGAGCACGCCGCCGAAGCCCTGATTCAGTGTCGGCGCACCTGTCAACTGAAACATCTGCGCATACTCGGGCAATTGCTTAGATATCTGGAACACCTGGTCGGCATACATCTGCATCTGTTGGATCGTCGCATTGGGTGGTCCCTGGATCAGCGACAGTACGATGCCTTGGTCCTCCTGGGGCGCGAGTTCGGACTGTGACGTCGCAAATAAATAGATGGTTCCGCATAACAGAATTGCACCCATCACGACGAATACGGTCCATGTGTCCAGTATCGAGCGCAGGAGCCGCATATAACCCCGATGCACTTTCTCAAACTGCTGATGGACGAAACGGTTGAAGCGTCCGGGTTGCTGCTCGTTGTGAAAGAGTCGCGAGCACATCATCGGCGATAGACTTAGCGCGACCACGCCCGACATAGTGACCGCGCTTGCCAGTGTAAATGCGAACTCCGTGAACAGTGCGCCCGTCAGTCCGCCCTGGAAGCCAATGGGGAGATAGACGGCAATCAACACAACAGTCATTGCGAGTATCGGGCCACTGAGTTCCCGTGCGGCGATGAGCGCGGCATCGAAGGGACGCTTGCCCTCGGTGGTCAGGTGCCGGTCGAAATTCTCAACCACGATGATCGCGTCATCGACCACGAGTCCGACCGCGAGCACCAGCGCGAGCAGCGTCAGTAGATTAATGGAGTAGCCGAGCAACTGCATCATGAAGAATGTGCCGATCAGAGACAGCGGCATCGCGAACAAGGGCACTATCACCGCGCGGAAGCTGCCGAAGAACAGGTAAATCACGAGCGTCACGATCAGTAGTGCCTCGATGAGCGTCTTCACCACTTCGTCGATGGCAGTCTCGATAAAGTCCGTGGCATCATAGACGATGTCGCCCGACACACCCGTGGGGAGCTGCTTCTGCAGATCAGGGAACACAGCTTTGACACGTTTCGCTACGTCGAGCAGGTTTGCGTCGGGTGCTACCTTGATCCCGATGAACACCGAGCGTTTTCCACTAAAAGCGACATTGGAGTCGTAGTTGTCCGCACCCAACACGACATTGGCGACATCCTCTAGGCGCACGATCGCGCCGTTCTTCTGCTTGACAACCAGCTTCCTGAAGTCTTCGACGGAATGCAGATCGGTACCAGCGTTTAGACTGACGCTGGTCATCTGGCCTTTGGTTGTTCCGAGCGTCGCCAGATAGTTGTTGTTGCCGAGTGCCGTGTAGACGTCAGAAGCCGTGACGTTGTGCGCTGCGAGCCTAGTCGAATCAAGCCATGCGCGCAACGCGAACTGACGGCCGCCGAGAACCTCTGCGGTTTGCACGCCCTCAATTGAATCGAGCTTCGGCTTGACAACGCGCAGCAGATAATCAGTGACGTTGTTGCTTGGCAGCACATCGCTGTAGAAGCCCATATACATCGTGTCAGTAGTCTGGCCGACCTGAATCGTCAACACTGGCTGTTGCGCTTGGGGTGGCAACTGGTTGCGCATAGACGCGATTTGGGTGTTGATCTCTGTTAACGCGCGGTTCGGATCGTAGTTCAGGCGCAGAGTCGCGGTGATACTTGAGACACCCGTGCTACTCTTCGACGACATGTAATCGATGCCTTGCACCTGTGCGATCGCGGCTTCGAGCGGCTGAGTAACGAAGCCGGCCATAGTCTCGGCGCTAGCGCCATAGTACGAGGTGGTGATGGTAACGACGCCAGTGCCAGTCTGGGGATATTCGCTAACCTTGAGTGTCGACAGGGAACGTAAGCCCAGCACGAGGATGAACAGGCTTACCACGGACGCGAGGACCGGCCGTTTGATAAAGATATCGGTGAAATCCATCTGAGGAACTCTTATTGTTCTTGGGGCGTCGGAGCAGGACTGTCTGCCGGCAACACGCCATTGTCGATTACGAGCGGTGTGCCGTTCTTCAGCTTGAGCTGGCCGCTCGTTACCACTAGTGCGCCTTCGTCTAAGCCCTTCAGGATCGCAACCTGATCGCCGCGCGTGGGTCCTGGCGTTACGAAGATTTGTTGCGCAACGGGCATGGTTTTGCCGCGTGCGTCCTTATGTTCGCCCGGTTTGATGACGAAAACTGTTGCCCCGTAGGGATTGTAAGTGATTGCTGTTTGCGGCAGTGTCAGGTAGCGCTGCTCGTGACCAACATCGACTTTTACGCTAGCGTACATCCCCGGCAACAGTTTGCGCTCGCGGTTGTCGAGGGCCGCTTCGACCTCCACGTTGCGCGTCGTGCTGTCGAGGCGCGGGTTGATAGCGCGGATCTTGCCCACGAAGCCGCGGCTCACGAATGCACTTGTATTTACGGCGACGCTCTGTCCCACCTGTAATTGATCGAGTTCCTGCTGGGGCAGGTGAAAGTCGACGTAGATGGGATCGATAGCTTGCAACGTAACGATGGCGTCGCCCGGATTGACGTACTGGCCCGGATTGACTGTCGTGATGCCCACGCGTCCCGCGAAAGGCGCGCGAATCGTTTTTTTCTCGACCAGTGCGGCCTGCTGTTCGACTTGTGCTCGTTTGCTTCTCAGGTCGGCGGCATCAGCATCGACTTGCGCCCTGGCGATCGCCTGAATGTCGTACTGTGCCGTGTCGCGGTTATAGACGGTTTGCGATAGGTCGGCGGCAGCTCTTAGCGAGGCGAGCTGCGCGCGGTCCGAGCGGTCGTTCAGACGCACGAGCACCTGTCCGGCCTTGACTTCCTCGCCGGACTTGAATGCGATCTCGCGAACGAGTCCAGCCACTTCAGTCGTCACGTCGACACCGCGCACGGCACGCAGGCTGCCCACAGCGGCAAGCTGTGGCTGCCATGTCTGATAGCTCACGACGGCGGACGTGACGGTAGCAGCCGGCACCGCGTTGTGCGCCATGAATTTCCGGATCATATGCGCCTTGTACAGGTTGACACCGATCAGCGCGCCAAGCAGAGTGCCCATGCAGATCAGCATGGTGATCATCCGTTTCGCTGTTGGTTTATTTGTCGTCATCGTCGTGTCCTTGCACGGCAAACTGATATGGAACAGATCCCGTTGGACGCGCAGCATTGAAACGATGCGGGGCGCGGCAAGCAGAAAGAGAGTTCACTGCGGGTTGATATCGGAGTCCGCCTGTCCTGTCTGGATCCTCGCAGTGTCACTCCACCAGCCGCCGCCCAGTGCTTCGAACAATGCGGCCGTGTCTGCGTAGCGTGCAGCGCGGGCCTGGGTGAGATTGACGATTGTCTGCTGGTATTGACGCTGCGCATCGAGCAGAGCTAGATAACTGACACCGCCGGCACGAAACTGGCCACGCGTCAGCTGGAGCGAGCTGCTGGCTGCACGCCACGCTTCGGTTTGCGCGGCGAGTGCGGTTGCATCGTGATCGAGTGCGCGGAGCGTATCCGCGACATCTTCGAATGCAAGCAGTATCGTTTGCCTGTATTGCCCGTTGGCCTCATCGAAGGCAGCTTCCGCCGCGCGCTTTTTTAGCGCTCAGTTGGCCTCCGTTAAAGATCGGCTGCGTGAGCCCCGCGCCGATGTTCCAGATCATGTCCGCGTACTTCAGCATGCCCGCTGGCGTTAATGATTGCGGGCCGTAGTTTGCGGACAGCGTAAGCTGCGGATACATGTTCGCGGTTGCGACGCCGACCTGGGCGCTCGCCTGACGCAGCAGGGCTTCCGCAGCTAGGATGTCCGGACGTTGACGGACGAGCGACGAAGGGAGGGCGACAGGTAAGGTCTGCGGTAGGGTGAACATCGACAGCCTGAACTCGGGAACGCTGTTATCGCTAGGCGGTTTACCCGCGAGCACGGCAAGCTGATGTCGCGCCCGATCGAGAGACTGCCGCAGTGGCGGCAGGGTAGCGCGCGTTTGTGCGAGCAACGTTTCCTGCGAGAGCACGGCCACGCGACCCACACCGCCGAACTCAAGCTGCTTACGCAATACACCGAGCTGAGTCTCCTCATCCGCGGCGATACGCTCGGTCGCGTCAATCTGCTCGCGGAGGGAAGCTTCGCTGACTGCAGCGGTGACGATGTTCGCTGACAGCGCCAGGTATGTGCTCTGTAGCTGCAAACTCTGGAAGTCGACCTGCGCGCCCAGCGCCTCGAGTTCGTGCCGTGCAGCCCCGAAGAGATCCAGGTTGTAGGAAACGTTCACTGATGCGTTGTACAGACTTAGTATTCTTTTCAGGCTGGGCTGGCCTAGCGTCGTGCCATTGAGCTTTTCGCGAGTAGCATTGAGCTTGACATCGATGGCGGGATATAGATCGATCCCAGTTTGCGCGCGCAGATTTTCGTTCGCCTGGCGCAGCGCCGCGCTGGCTGCAGCGATATTCGGGCTATTTGAGAGGGCCTCGCGTATCAGCGCGTCGAGGGGCTCGCAACGGTAAAGGGTCCACCATTGTGCAGGCAGCTCGCCGCCAGCCTTGAACTGCTGCGCAAGACCCGTCGCACCGGGCGACGAAGCCGTGTGTTCGGGTAGGGCCGTCGGTGTATAGTTGTCGGTCGCGGGCGGCGCGGGAGTGCGATATTCGGGGCCGACTGTGCAGCCGGAAAGTGAATAGACTAGTGAAAGCAGGACAGTGATCGATGCGGCACGGCCGAAAGGCCGATTTGCTGCCGGAAGCAACGCTGGGTCGCGCAACCGCGACCGCGGCTGCGATCGTCCGCGATAGCAATTGAGATTGCCGTAATCAATCATCTGTCTACCTTGGTCCGCGTGAGCGCAGTGCAATCAGATGGGTGGCTGAAGAAACTCACCTCCCTGGCACCGGGTTCGCTGGAAGGAGGGTATGCAACATGCGAGTGTCGACGTTTCGCCCGCTCCGGCAACTGTCGTCGATCGAGCCGCTCGTCCGCCATGGACATCGGGTTATCGAATCCTGTTCTGCGGTGTGCCCACACTCGTCTCGCTCCAACTAGCGGCTATTGAGCCAGTTCACCACAAGGTCCGCGCCTTCATCGATGGACTTCGAACATGTGTCGATGAATACGTCCGGGACCGTCGGCTGTTCATACGGCGAGTCGATGCCGGTGAAATGCTGTATGGCGCCAGTTCTCGCAAGCCGATACAGTCCCTTGGGATCGCGAGATTCGGCTACGGCCAAACTAGCGTGAACGTGGATTTCGGCGAAACGGTGCCTACCCGCGGTGGATCTGGCGAGTTCCCGATCGCGACGGAACGGCGAAATGAGGCACACCAGCACTACGAGCCCCGCGTCAGCCATCAATTTTGCAACTTCGGCCACGCGCCGCACGTTCTCGTGGCGATCCGCATCCGCAAAGCCGAGATCCTTGCATAGACCGAGCCTGATGGAGTCTCCATCGAGAATGTAGGTGAGTTGGCCGGACGCATGCAGTAGTGCCTCGACCTTGTCGGCAATCGCCGACTTTCCAGCTGCCGACAGCCCCGTGAACCACAGGATGGCGGGCGTTTGCCGGAGCAATCGTCCTCTCGACTCCGGCCGAATCCGGAAGCCGTGGATATGAAGATCTGAAACGGAGGTCTTCTTCATACTTGCCTACGATAGGGGGTGAAACCGCTGTTGGAAGCAAAGGCGTCCGCTCTGCATCACGGCGTTGGAGCAGTGTGGTGGGGCATCGGTACAGCAACTTAGAAAATCTTGACATTGAGGAATGCTGCCGCTGACTGTGCAGTTCGTCCGTGAAAGAGAGTCCCTGACGCACTCATTCAAGTCACGCCCCGAGCGGTGCGGCTACGGCCCGCTCAAACCGGCCGCCAGAACCTGGTTCGTCGATTGACGATGGCAGGCCAGTGCTACATGCCTTGCTCAATAAAAGACCGTCGCACCATACATGTTCGACACCTCCCCACTCGCAGGCTGAAGCAGCGTCCGGAAAGAAGCCACGTCCATGATAGTTGGCACTGGTGTTACATAGCAAAGGAACGCCAGTGAGTCTTTCGTATTGAATCAGGAGTTGCGCCACGGGATGCGCGGAAGTTCTTGCAATGGTTTGCAACCGAGCCGATCCGTCGAGATGCACTACGGCGGGGATCCTCTCCCGCCATTCCTCGCGCGTCTGATGATCGAACAGCATGTAGGGGTCTGGAGTACCGGGACAAAAGACGGCAACCGCCCGATCTTCAAGACATATTGGTGCTACCGGACGAAAATGCTCCCGATGCTTCACCGCGTTGAGGAAGTCCTTCATCGCAGGGGACGTCGCAGCAGCGAGAATGCTTCGGGCACCCAACGCTCGGGGACCCAGCTCTGCCCTGCCGGCTAGGAAGACGACGGGTTTATTTTCAGCGAGTACGCCGGCGAGTTGTGCAATGGAGCAAGGGGACGCTGTCCATCCGGGCGGCACGTCACCAGTTTTCACTGCTGGCCCGCTATAGATCGACCATTCCAACGGCAGGAAGCCTTTATTCGCTGCCATCGAGCAGCAAGCGGCGCCAATCGCAGACCCACTATCGTTCGGAAAAGGCGGAATCCAGATTGCGTCAAAAAGACGACTCTCACGTAGTGCGCTGTTCCATTTGATGTTAAGAGCGCATCCGCCAGAGATGCACAAGTTCCGCGGCTCGAAAATTGGATGGCGTAAGAGCGCTGCCTCCATTCCTTGAACCAGAAGACGCTCGAGGAATACGTGAAAGGATGCAAGTATGTCTTCTTGAGGCTTGGCCTCCAATTGTGGAACGCATTCTTGGAAAAAGTCGCGTATAGCTGCGAGAGATCTTTCTGGTATGCGGACATTCTCGCGGTAGTCTTGCGCAAGTTCGGTGTCGCCGGCAAAGCGTTGCTCATAAAGCTCCCGAAAGACTGCAATGATGCCTTCGTCGACCGACCCGAGCGCGATGTATGCCATAAGCTTACCGGCCACGCCCAGGTCCCAGTCAGCGCCGCTCGCCTTCTTATAGGGCCCGAAATGATGTCCAGCCGCCGCGTACATTTGGCCGATAACTGGGAACAGGCAATTGACGAGGTGTGCTTCGTCCGGTCGCACATAGTACAGTCTTGGGACCATGCCGCCATCCCAGACTAGGCAGTATGCAGGCTCCCCGCTTATCGCGAACGGACTGGTGCAGTACGCGGACGCGACATGGCCCGAAACATGAGGGTAGCTCTGATACGAATACGATTGATCGCCGATTAACAGGCCGGTGCGTTCGAGCGGATGGAGGAGATCGTCAGCCCGTTCGATATAGGAAGCGCCTTTCAAGATCACAGGCGTAAGGCCGCTGAGAGTGCGAAATTCTGACTCTATCTCGCCGTCCCAGCCATCAATTACAAACTGATCGATGTCGTCGACACTCAGCCCGTGTTCGCTCAGCACTGTTTCAACTACGTCGAGATTCCCGATTTCCTGATATCGCGGGTTATTGTCCCGCTTCTCCTGTTCGATGCAAAAAAGGAGCTTTCCATCCTCCACAACAGCGATGGCTCCATCGTGTGTCAGTTTGATGCCGCAGATGCGCATAGTATCTCCCGCTCTAACGGAGGCAATTCGGTTGATTTGGAAAATCCTTCGGGCTCCGGAAGCGCGCGAGCATGCAATCCTCATTGGACGACCGCCCGATGCACTGCACGCGCTCGACTTCGGTCAACTCTTCCCGTAGCATTTCGAGCACCGTTTCCGCCCCGGCGATGTGCCCCCAACGCTGGCAATTGGCGTCAACAGCCGATCCGAATACCAACTGCCCGTTGGGCACAAGCATGCGCGCCAAGCTCTGCACAGTGGCCCGTACCTCAGCGATGCTTCCGAGGTAATAAAGAACCTCCGCGACAACGATCAGATCGAACTTTTCCGGAGCCGAAAAGCGCTGGATGTCTGATACGATCCAAGTAATATTGGCCGGTTCCATTAGCCGTGCGCGTGTTCGCGCGATCGCCTCTGGAACTACATCGATGACGGTGAGCCTTCGACAGTGAGGCGCCAGCTTTTCCGTGAACGCCCCGCCCGCACATCCGACTTCGAGTGCATTTGTGACGATGCCCTCGGCAAGTGACAATCGAAGCATTTGCCTGTGGCGCTCGAATTCGAACGGGTTACTGTCCAGCCGCCACGGATCGTTGGAGTTCAATTCCCGAAGCAGCAAGTCGAAATTCGCTACATGTGTCAAGTTCACATACCTCGATAGCCGTTTACTATAAGGACAATTGCATGGGGGCGTCGGCTCCACCGCCTTCTGTGGTGAAGCGCCAGCCTTCAGAGCTCCGGACCATTGCGCTCGATTGCACTCCCCTCAGGCCACTGGCTCATCGAGCTACCAATCGGCATGACTACCGCAAGGACGTCTTCAGTGCGTGTCGGGGGCAAATCTAGACGAACGTCGGCCAGAGTTGACCGCACCCGCACGCCCGAGACGACCGTTCCCAATCCATGCCGACACAACCTCGCGATATGGTTCTTCAACTCATGGCGCACCGTGCCGAATGCGAATGGGACCCGAAGGCCCTGCAGTGCCGGATACATCGCGCGGATCGAATGGCTGATGCCGAGTCCTTCGAGATCCGGACGAACTCCGTAAAGTCCCAGCTCGGCTACCAGAACATCGACCGTGCCAACCTTGATGAACCGGCGCAGCGAGCCCATGTGAGCCGCCACCCCTTGCGAATCGTAGGCAATCGCACGGAGTTCGGGCCGCGCACCAGCCCAACTCCGGCTGCCCTCGAAAGGTTTTGCGTTAAAAGATCCAGTTGGGCCATACGTTGCCCGAAAGAACTCGGACAATTCTATGTGGTCCGAGAGCCCTAGCTCATTTTCCCAACAGAGTCTCCATTGCACAGTTGAGGCCATTTGAAGTCACCTTATAACAATACGTTCATACGCCACTCGCTGAACACTGAACCGGAACAGTGGGCCATGCACATCGGAGTTCATCTGCTGCTCGGCACGCAAGAATTAGTTTAGCTAGGCTGCGGACCACGAAACCCGAGTTTGCGAGTCGATAAAGCCAATACTCTTCAAAAGCTAGACAATTGAGAGCTATCGGGGCAATCTTGATGTTTGGCGGGCCAATCAGCCCCCTTGAGCTTCGAAAAATCTATCGTATCGACCGCCCTCGAAGTGACACCTCAACTCTTCGAAGTTAAGTACCGTCTGCTGCAGCGATCGAACTTCCTGACGTCTAAGAGATGTGTTGTCAGAGCAAGGGTGATTCGAGATGCCGAGAAATGCCGAGACCGCCTTCAGGGTTGGGGCCGGATCGTCCCGAAGAGTTTCATAGTCGATAGTGAGCACGCTCGACGGTGAAAACGAGTTCAGAATTAAGTGGTGGAAATCGTCCGCGGCTTTAAAGTAAGCCTCACAGTCTTCGATTTTCAATATGACTTGCGGAGGCGGACGTGAGTCGTCGTTGTCCGGACCGTATTTTAGCCACTGACCGCTTTGTCTTGCTTGCACCAAAGAACGAAACGATTCCAACGTGTTTCGTCGAATCACGAGCAGTACCTTCAAACGTGGCCACGAGGCCAGCGTCTCGAAAAACCCGGGACGTTCGTTAAACTGAGGCTGGTTGATCTTGCAACCGACGTGTGTCAAATGCGGATTCCCGGTCATGGTCGGATGGTGCAGATAGGCTAGCTCGAGCAGTTCGCGATCGCTACGCAAAAGCCGGGCGCGATCGGGCCACATCGGGTCATACGGATTGAGCAACTCACCATTGCTTGACACGTTCGGATGCGCATTCAGCAATTCTTCCAAGTAGTGAGTGCCGGTCCTCGGCATCCCCACGATCACAAATGGCTCAGTTGTCTGCATGGGGTATGTCATGGCGTTCATCTAACGGGTTGAAAGAGGGTATGAGCGGTGCGCAGATAGTCCGTTGCGAAGCTCGTGGGCTCGGATTGATTGCCAAAATCGTCACGACATTAGGCGGCGGCGAAGTAGAACCGCCGATATAAAGAACGGCAATACTGCGTAGACGCAAAGCGCAGCCACATGAAGGCTGATACTAGCGACAGGCCGTGCCAGCATCGCTGGGCGGATCAACTCAACGGAATGTGTCAGCGGAAGGAATCTCGCAATTTGCCGAAAAGCACCGGGGAGATGACCCACCGGGAAGACGACGCCGCTCAGGAACAACATGGGCGTCAGAACAAGGGTTTGGTAAAAAATAAAATAGTCGTAACTGGGCGCGATGGCGACGAGCACCATAGCCAGACTCGCGAAGGCGAGTCCAGTGAGAACGACGACGGGCATGACATAGATGATACTCGACAGCGCCGCATAGCCTAGGACCGCAGCAACCACCATCACCGCAGCGCCGGCAAGAAGGGCTTTTGTGGCCGCCCATGAAAGTTCACCTAGAACGACGTCGCCAATCGTGAGTTGAGTGCATAACACCGCTTCCCACATGCGCTGAGTATGCATTCGCGAGAAAGCCGCATAAATCGTCTCAAAGGTGGCAGAAGTCATTGCGCTCGTCGCAACCATTCCAGCGGCCAAGAACGCGATGTATGACGTGCCGTCGACACGGCCTATCATTATTCCCACACCTAAGCCAAGACCAAACAGGTACATCATTGGATCCGCAAGGTTCCCGAGGAGCGAAACAAGCGCAGATTTCCTCCATGCAAGGTAGTTGCGGTGCCATACCGTGTGCCAGTTCAGCGCGTTGCCGGGCAGAGTTAACATGAATACATCACGCATCACTAATCCTTCATTTCGCGGCCGGTCAACCGCAAAAACACGTCTTCCAGGTTGGCGGGGCGTTGGAGAATACGCAGACCCGCATGCGCCCGCAACTGCAAACGCACCTGCTCAGGATCAGCGGCGTAGCAAAACAATGCTTCGCCGCTCACTTCGGTTCGCTGTGTGTAGGGCTCGAGTAACGGGCGCAGTTCATGTGAATTGCCGCCATATATCTCAATCACTTGGCTCCCAATCTGCTCTTCGATCAGCGCATTAGGAGTACCTTCGGCAATGCTGCGCCCTTCGTCAATCACACAGAGACGGTTGCACAGTCGCTCCGCTTCTTCCATGAAATGAGTGGTGAGAAGAATTGTTTTGCCGCGCGCGAGCAGCAAGCGCAGGCGTTCCCAGATGAGGTGGCGCGCATGCGGATCAAGGCCCGTCGCGGGCTCGTCCATTACAAGTAGTTGGGGGTCGTTGATGAGCGCGCGAGCGAGCGTCAGACGCCGTTTCATGCCTCCTGATAATTCGATAACGCGCGCATCAGCCTTGCTTTCGAGACGCGCGAATTCGAGCAAAGAGGGAATCACAACCGAAATCTCACCTGCGCTCATGCCAAAGTAGGTCCCGAATATCTCTAGGTTCTCGCGCACTGTGAACCCGGGTTCAAGATTATCGAATTGTGGAACGACGCCAATTCGTGCACGTGCCCGTCGCGCGCGTCCGGGCACTGGCTCTCCGAGGACTGTGATCGTACCCGCGTCAGGTAGCGCCATCCCGAGGACCATCCGCGCGGTCGTGCTCTTGCCTGCGCCGTTGGGCCCCAAAAGGCCGAAACACTCGCCCGGCTCTACGTGGAACGACAGTCCATTGACAGCGAGTTTCCCGCCGTAGGACTTGTTGACACCTGTAAACGTGATTGCTGCAGTTGGCATTGACATGGAAATCCAAATCGTTGTTCTCTTCAGGAAGATCTCGTGACGGACACGATCATTTGTTTCGGAAAACGTCATCAGATTCCGTTAATGCCTGCTCATCCCAGTGTCGACGGTGCTTGTCACGCTGAGCCGCGCCATTTGTGGATATAGTGGTGTCCGTTTCAGTGTCGTGCCCCGGCGGGTCGACGTGTGCGCTACAACCGCCGGCGGCCACGCCGCGGGACAGCCAGTTGCTGTTGCTGAGTGTACACAAGGCGTACGCCTTAACAGGTAGTAGGAACAGTAGGTTGACCAGCGTGTGCGCGGAAAACCCAAGAAATCGAAGCTCACGAGAGCGCACAGCTGCCACGGAGCAGCGGAGCACGCTCATTGACGCAATCACGAAGCACGCCTTCCATGGGGCCGTCTCTGTCAATGCGATCTGTAAAAAGCCGGAGAGCATTGCGATCGCGAGCAATAGGGAGCCTGCATTCTGCGCAATGACGTCCAGCGTAAGATACCGATCTAGGCGGGGCAAAAGGCGTAGCGCCAACAGCGTGTCGCGATACGTGCTTCGCGCCCAGCGCAATTGTTGGCGAAGATACGGCCCCAGTCTGTCTGGAACCACGGTCGAAGCGATCGCATTTGGAACGTACTCTGTTCGGTAGCCCGCGGCCAGCATGAGAATTGTTAGATGACGATCTTCCCCGAAATCGCTTCGCTTTCCCCGGAACATCTGTGTCTCGTACTGGTCAAGCAGCAAGAGAAGCGCGGAGCGGCGATATATCGCGCACGGCCCGCAGCAGCACATCACGGCGCCGAACCGGGCCTGAGCTGCGCGCTCCTCGTTACACGCGAGCCAGTATTCCATATCAATCAGACGGGTCAACCACGTATCGCTGCGATTGCTGGCGGTCAATTGACCCATGGCGGCGCCGACCTCTGCATCGCTCATTGTCAGTATGAGTTGGCTCATAACGTCCGGCGCCAAGGTCGTGTCAGAATCGACGTTGAGTATGAGTTCTGCGGATGAAGCCCGTATTGCGGCGATCTGCGCCTTGCGTTTTCCCACGTTTTTGGGAAGAAGAACAAAATTGAATCTCGGATCGTGCTCGTAGTCGCGATACACGGGTCCCAGCGCATCGCGGTTGGCGGATCCGTCATCGACTACGTGGATTTTTAAAGCCCCTGAGTATTCCTGCGTTGCGATGGAGGCGAGACACGCGCGCAGCGTATCGGGGTTTTCGTTGAAGCACGGAACGATGACGTCGACGTCGGGAAGAAAATTCGTGGCAGATTGATTGCTATGCTTAGCTGGAGCCGGTAGGGTATGTAGAACCTGCGCTGTTTTATAAACGGCCGAAAGAAGTGCGTACAATAAAACGGAGGTCGTATTGATTGCGGCAGGGATGTTCATCGAGGTCAGTTTGCTAAGTGGGTGTCAAAAAATGATCTGATTACAGGCCTGCTAGGATCCGTCAATAGCCTGCTTGGCGCGATCACGTCGACGACAGACCCTGCGTGAAACTGCGATACCGTAGACAGGAAGAGTTGACTGCGTGCTGTCGTGTACCGCCTTGTTGATGCAATCGTATCAATCTGTCGCTTTCGACCGACTAATAACCTCCTTCAATGTGTTCCATGGTATCGAGGTAGGCAACAACACCTCCATCGGCGGACACGGAAAGTTATATCAGTGGATCCTTTTTCACGGGTCAGTTTTTCCTGACATCTTCATTTGATTGTCCGCCAGAATCGTGCACGATCTCTCGATGTGACTATAGGGAACCGTTTGCAATGAGTGGCTAGCCAATTGTCCAAGCAGGCTAGTGGTTACAGATGTGCGCTCATTCGGCCAGTGTTTGGGGTCGACGATCAGGAAGTCGGCTAATCACGAACCTGCGCGCCTTCAATGCAGGAATTAGACGTGAGAGAGCCTCGGCCGTCTGTCTGCGGGATGTCGTGTGAACATCGGAGTTCGACTCTCCGGGGGGGCTTCCATCATGCAACAGCACAATCGAGCCTGGCCGGACTGATGCCATCACGGCATCAACAATCGCATTGACACCCGGTTGAGACCAATCCCGCGGGTCTACTGACCAGTGAAGCGCGATCAGTCCAGCCTTCCCCGTTTCCCCGATTGCGTCTTTCGTCCAGATTCCGTATGGCGCGCGGATATACGTCACTTTCGCCGCAGGACACGTCTCCTTGATAAGCGCATCCGCCTCCCATATTTCACGGCGAACTAGGTCCGGCTCACATTTCGAAAGGTCTGGATGTGTCATGGTGTGGTTAGCGAGTTCATGACCTTCTGCCGCGATCCGTTTGATCAGTTCTGGATACTCCGCTGCGTACGCGCCAATGACACAGAAAGTTGCCGCCGCTTGCTCATATGCCAATATGTCAAGTATTTTCGGCGTCCATACTGGATGAGGTCCGTCATCAAATGTAAGGTAAACCTTAGGACGAAGATCGGCACAATCACTGTTGCTGCGCACTTCTGTCAAATAGTCTGGGTGGTTCATAGCCTTTCTATCGCGTCCGACGCATGCCCTGTATCGTTCGATCTGCCGATAGGTTCGATCACCAACTGTCGATCACTATGCGGGATTTTGCGGATGATCAATCAGTACTACGACAGACGGGCTTCGACGTTCCCTATTCAATTTGAATTGTCGCAACTTTGCGTTATCGCAAATAATTTGTACAATCGATTGTTTCGATATGTCTCATCCATAAGGCGGATACCGGAACATGCGATTCAAAGGGCTTGATCTGAATCTTCTCGTCGCGCTGGATGCGCTGATGACGCAGCGCAACTTGACGGCTGCGGCGCAGAGCGTCAATCTGAGCCAGCCTGCCATGAGCGCCGCCGTCGCTCGACTACGCGATTATTTCGGCGACGACCTGTTTGTAATGAGAGGTCGTGAGTTCGTCCCCACTGCGCGAGCGACGGAGCTCGCTGGACCTGTTCGGGAAGCCTTATCGCACATCCAGCTTTCGATCATTTCGCGGGACGTGTTTCGACCGGACAAGTCGAATCGCCGCTTCAGGGTGTGCCTGTCCGACTTTATGACGCTGGTCTATTTCCAGAATGTCATTAAGCGTGTAGCGCGCGAGGCTCCTTCGGTTGGTTTCGAATTGCTTTTCCCTGATGACGAGCCGGGTGAGCTGCTTCGGCGTGGGGTCGCCGATTTTTTGATCTTGCCGGAGCTGTTGTTGGCTGATGCTCATCCTAAAGCACCGCTTTTTGAGGAGAAGCTCGTGTGTGTGGGCTGTCCGACGAACAAACAGTTGTCCCGCCGGCTGGCGCTCGAGAAGTACATGTCGATGGGACACGTAACAGTGAGGTTTGGGCGTGCACGGAGACCCTCGATCGAGGAGTTCTTCTTACTCGATCTCGGTCTCAAGAGGCGCGAAGAGGTTATCGTGCCTACCTTCGACTTGATCCCGCGAGTCCTGCTTCATACTAACCGTATCGCTACGATTCCTCTGAGGTTGGCAAAGTATTTCGCGGAAGTCACCCCGCTGCGGATCGTCGACGTCCCGTTGCCACTTTCCTGCTTCACTGAAGCGATCCAATGGCCTTCCCTGCATAACGGTGATCCTGCGAGTATCTGGATGCGGGAGCTCCTGCTGGAGGAGGCGCGAAACTACGTCTAGCAAGGCAGAAGCGGCGGGGAATGCCTTCCGGCATGAACCATTGGAGCCGCTGGCTCTGCAGTGAAGGGGCGCGCGGCAATCTCGGCGAGCGTGTATTGGAAATTGTCTAATGTCGTGTGAATTCCTGTGGCGATTTCGTGCTCCGATGCAGCGCGGTAGCGGAAGCGCGCGAGGAGGGTGGCATAGCCGCCGGTGCCGTCGAAGAAATGATGTGGCTTGGGGAAAACCGCCTCGTAAAGCGCGGGGATCTCTCGTAGCAATTTTGCATCGACGAATACTTTGCCCACTGGTTCCGGCAACATGAGGAATCCACCGCGGGCGGACGATGCCGACGCGTCTAGCGCTGCTTGCAGCTGAGTGGCTAACCGCGCCTTGTCACCTGACTGCTGCGCGGCCCAGAGGGCGAACAGGTCAACGCCGTACAGATCGTGAAAGAGGAATGGGATTTCTCCTTCACCGACGCGGGCGCCAACCTCGAGGAAATACAATCCATCGCAGCCCCTGATTATCTCAAGATGGAATGGCCCATTTCTGAAATCCAGGGCGCGCAGACATTTTCCTGAGAATGCGGTCAGCGCCTCATTTAGAGGACCAGGGTCGAGCATCACCGAGCCGAGTGGTTTACCTTGAGCGAACTGGACATAAGTGTTGATATAGCGAGACGCGCGCGCGATAACCAATGTGCCATTCAGAAGGAAGCCGTCAACGTGATAAACCGGACCGTCGATGTACTCCTCGCAATCGTACTCGGCAAGCGGTAGTGTTGGCCACAGTGCATCGAACTCAGGACGGGTCTCGATGCGCCGTGACCCTATGTTCGCCGTACCTGATCGCGGTTTCACGATTATCGGAAAACGCATTACGGTGGTAGTCGCCGCCTTGGCAACGGCCAGATCTTCCAGGGCTGCAAACCGCGGTACACGCAGGCCAGCTGCGGCGATAGTATTCTTCGTAACGGCCTTATTTCGAAAGCGCACGACTGTCTCGGGAAGGTCGCCGGGGATATTGAACGAGTTGCGCAGTCGCGCGGCCGCTATAAGGTCGAATTCGGATAAGGCGACTAGCCTGTCGATGCCGCCGAGCGCTGAACTACATGCGCGCACGGCCGCATGAAGCGCTTCTTCATCGAGGATGTCAGATAGCTGTTCGACGTGTGCAACGCGAGAGGTGTCAAGCGCGGCGACACTGTTGGGCGTGCAGACGTATGCGATCTTGTTCGCCGCATGATCAATGTAGCGCTGATAGGCAGCGAAGCCGTCGGACCACCGGTTAAGCACGACTATGCGGTTACCCTTAGCAGGAGGATTGGCTTTCATGTGGAAGCAACTTGTTCAGATATTTTTTCGGCTTGATCAAATTTGAGCGCACAGAGCGTTTTGGCGATGTCCGGGCCCGGCGTCGGGGCGATCTGCGGCGGTGAACCGGACATGTCTGGTAGGGGTTTAAGAGAACAGTCAGTCTCGCGATAGTGGAGGGCGGGTGGGCGTGGGAGCTTCGTCTCCTTTGAGAGCGGATTGTAGCGCACACTCGCCACTTCGGCGCTGCCGGCGAAGTCCGCTGATATGGATTTGACGAACCGTACGATGGTCAGGCACGTCGCATCGCCACGTTCGCATTGCCGGAGCTGCGTAAGTTTGGATTGCAAATATGGCTGCGTATCATCAGTTTCGACAACAAGATCGACTTGTTCAGTTTAACCAGTGGTTACTTGTGCCCATTACGCTGCTGCCCGGCAATCTCCGCGAGCGCTGAACTGTCCACGGTGACTCGTGTGTGCATGGGAAGACGCCGAGCGCAGCGCCCACCACCGCGAAGGGCGCAACAGACGCTCGCAGTCGAAGGGGCGCGGCACGCGAAAATGCAAGGGCGACGATACCTTGACGAGCTGTGGCGGCGACAACTGCCGTACCGGATGACGCTGGCGCAACCAAGATGACGGCGGTCATGTGGCTGCTTCCCGCGACGTTAAGCTTTCCGTTCGGGGCACGGTCGCCACACGCAACTCATCGAAATATTCGTGGATCAGGCCGACGAAGTTGCGGAGATACATTTCCGCGCTCTCAATGCTGCCCCAGCCGCCTATTGCCCGCTGAAGGGCAATCCAGATGATGTCATAGTGCTTGTGCGATTCTGCGTACTGAATGTGGTCGAGCGAACCTTTAACGTGATCGTGGCCGAACGCCCGCGCGGCGGCTTCTGTAATGCTCTTGCTGTAGCGATTGGTATACCATTCGAGCAGCCAGTTCCAGACCATCGTCGGCAGCGGACCGTTGCGACCAATGCTCAGATAGAGGTAGCCGATCAGTTTGTCGGTGCTGTGGAGGGGGGCAATCCGGTCGACGTCATTGGCAGATACACCGAATTTCTTAAGGTCGTGGAGGAATTTCCCCTCATGCCGGTATCCTTCTGCCAAGTATTGCGCGAGGATCTGTGCGAGCGTATTGTCCTTGCAGCCGATTTTGTAGAGTGCGAACGCGTCGACCTCGTTATTGAGTCGGATTCGCAATACGGTTTCTACGAGGTGGCGGCGATAGTACTCACTGTCGATCCAATCGCCACGGTGGAACGCTGCGGTTTCGGGCGAAGTTGCGAACATCTGTTCCACAGCTTGTTGAGCGACTTGCTCAAAATATATGCGATCGTTGGCTGTACTCATGTGACCTCCGGTTGGAAATTGAAAAACGCAAAGAAACGAGCGAACCGGGCTGCTATAAACGCGTCGAGGAGATCAGCCGGGGCACCTTGACGCGTTCCTGCGGGAAACTTCGATGCGTACATCAGGCTCGCGGGAGTCCCGCGAGCTTCTAGACTCGAACCGCGACTGCGGTCGTCGTGCGATGAGAGGGCAGCACTGTCAACCATTCTTGGGCATTTTTTTCGGCTAGCATAGCGAGAGAGGGTTCGTGCAACCTGCTGAACGCAATGCTTCAACCTATTGTTTGCTAATTGCAGTTAAGTGGACGTATCCGGGCTCAGATGGCCCGGCGTGCCTAGAACTCCTCATCGAGGAGCGCCATGACGTGGGCACGAGATGACTGGAGGCCACAACGTCAAGCTGTGCTTTTCTGCAGTATTGCACCTTCACTGGAAGGAGCATTGGCCAGTTCGGTGGCGGCTGTTCGATCAGGTACACGGCGAAGCTCGAAGGGCCGGGTGCGCCAGCGACTCGGGTATTCCCTGCAGGGCGTCTTCGGCGTGTTTCTCGTGCAACTTTTTTCGCATCCATGTTCCCTGACTCGTGACGGTAGGATATTAACCGCAGGGGTATGCGTGGTATAAGCTGATAATCTTTATGTCTGCATGAGGGAAATTGATGATTCGCGATCTCGACAGCACTCTGCTGCGTACGTTCGTGACGGTTGTAGAAGCCGGCAGCGTGAGCAATGCTGCGATGGCTCTCCATCGGACACAGGCTGCTGTCAGCATGGCCCTTCGGCGGCTCGAAGATGAGGTTGGCCAACGCTTGCTCGAACGTTCACCGCGCGGCGTAAAGCCGACCACCGCGGGCAACGTGCTACTGCCATATGCGCACAAGCTCCTCGACATTGGCCTCGCGGCTCGCTCCGCCCTGACTGAGGGCGACGTTTCTGGCACGGTGAGGGTCGGCATTCCGGAAGACATCGCAATGAGCCACCTTCGCCATGCGTTGCGGCAGTTCTCTGCTCTCTACCCGGACGTAGCGCTGGAGATTGTTGTCGATGCGAGCCCGGCGTTATCGCAGCGGCTCGCAAGCAACACACTAGATTTCGCGATCGGCGACCCTGCGCTGATTCACTCGGAGCCGATAGTTACATGGCGGCATCCGCTTCGCTGGGCAGTCGCACGTACCCGGAACACGGACCTTGGCGAGGGCCCGCTTCCGATTGTTGCATTCGGCGGCGCATGCCGGTGGCAGGAGATTTTTTTCGCGACGTTACTCGACGCCGGCATCGCGTGGCGTGTTGCGTGTACGAGCACAAGCCTGTCGGCGGTGCAGTCGGCCGTTGAGGCAGGACTCGGTATTGCAGTGCTGCTCGACTGGCACGTGCGCCGCGATACCATGCACGCGATCGATCCGCAAGCTGTCGGGTTGCCGATGCCGCCAGTGGCGGAATTCGGTCTGTTCACTCAAGAGAACTGGAACGACCGAACATCCGCAGCTACCGCACTTCAACGGTTTCTCTTTCGCTCGCTGCAGCTGAACTCGGCAGAGCACGGAATATTCAAGGTAGAGCAGCCGGCGATGCCAACGCGTGGTCAGGTTTAGGTGACGTCGCGCCGTGGTCGCGTCGAAGAGATGATATTTCGGCGCGTCAAAACGGTTGCTGCCGGGTATTTTCGATGAACAGCCCCGACGCTGACGCGGGCAGGCAGCGTTGCTTTGGGAATTCAGGAGCCCACTGAGTGACGTTTGACTTATGTCAACGAGAAACATCGGGCCTCGATGCGGAATGACATAGGTGTCGACCGGTTGCAGGCGCGTAACGTTGCATTGGATCGCACGCTAAAAAAGAAACGACGAACAATTGGGCGGATGCACTCGAGCAAGCTGCTGAACAGCACTCATAGCATTTTGGAAGGACTCGCGCGGAGTTGCGTCTGTGTGGTGCAATGCAACCTGAGCTGCCATTTGAGGGCCTACGGCACTTACGATTTGAATTTCATATAACGAAACCGCTTCTGCCTTCCTTCAACGCTGGCAGCGTTCGACCGAGACTAGGAACCTCGACTGACTGTGCGGGTTGCCGTTGACCCGAATTTGTCGTGAAACCTACGTTTTTTTTGGTTAGTATGCTAGGCGCGAACGGAGGGGCCTCGTTGCCTCTGTTTGCAGCTTCCCGACGCCATTGCTGCGATTTTGTCATTTTTGTCGAGTTTGGCGATGCCTGAGCACAGCGGCATCCCGAATTCGGCTGCCACCAACGCGACTATGGCTCTGCCGTTGTGCCGAGCCGTCTCCTCACTGCGTTGGCGAGTTGTCGCTGGAGCCCGATCTATGTCGCATTCTCTTATCAACGAGAGCCCTCCCGATTTCGATGTAGTGACAGAAGTGCTAAAAACGCTGGCCTCATCCCGAAATGCGGAGCACGCGTTGAAGAGGTCGCTGTGGTTTCTGTCGCGTGCGAGAGGCTGGCGGTCCGCGTTCATCGCCGTCGAGCAGCCGGATGGAAAGCTTGGCGGCCTGTGTAGCACGGGACTGTCAGACGGCTGGCGAGAAGGTATGCGTTTTCCCTCCGGTGAAGGGATCGTAGGGCGGATACAGGAAAGCGAGTCCGCCGTGGTTGTGTCTGAGTTCGATGGTGACCCAATGTTCGACGACCGCACGGGGGCTGTTCGTGTTTCCAATGCCGAGCGTGTCGCTCTACTTGGGACACCGATCCGGCACGAAGGACGGCCGCTCGGGGTGCTCGTAGCACTTTGTGAGAATCCGGACGGGAAGCGTGTTTTCGTAGACGATCTCCAACTTTTGGAAGTTGTTGCTTCGCCAATGGGCAGGGCACTTCTGCTTGACCGTGAGGCGAATCCGAACCGAAAAAGCGTGCAGGAGGAGATTAGTCGCCGACGGAACGCGGCCCCTCCTATATATCAAGTCGATTGGGCAATCGGCCGATCTGCGTCGATGCAGCACGTATTCACGCAGGTCCATCAGGTCGCACCTGCGAGAACGACGGTGCTCTTGCGCGGCGAGAGCGGCACCGGCAAGGAGTTGATCGCGCGTGCAATCTATCGTTTGTCCCCGCGCAAGGACCAGCCATTCGTCTCGGTGAACTGTGCGGCGCTCACGGAAACACTGCTGGAAAGCGAGCTGTTTGGCCACGAGAAGGGGGCGTTCACGGGCGCGCAAACTCAGCGAAAGGGGCGCTTCGAATTGGCGCACGGCGGAACACTTTTCCTCGACGAGATAGGTGATATATCGCCGTCGTTCCAAGCGAAACTCCTGCGCGTTCTGCAGGAGCGGGAGTTCGAGCGGGTAGGGGGGACAACGCCCGTGAGAGTTGACGTGCGGCTCATCGTTGCAACTAATCGCAATCTGGAACAAATGGTGAGAGAGGGCGAATTCCGAGCGGATCTTTACTACCGCATCAACGTGGTGAGCATCGTGTTGCCGCCGCTGCGCGAGCGCCGGGAAGACATCCCCGAGATGGCGCAATACTTCCTTAGCCGCTTTAATCGTGAGAACGGTCGCGCTCTGCATTTCAACGAGGAAGCGTTGCGCGTGCTGTCGAGTTGTTACTGGCCCGGAAACGTGCGCGAACTCGAAAACTGCATTGAGCGGACTGCGACAATGGCGCATCATGACACGATTGGTCGTTCTTCGTTTCTCTGCGAGATCGACCGGTGCCTCACGAAGGTGTTGCATCATATGGAGCGAGAAGACGCAGTACGTCCGGCACGCTCGTCGGACGTTACAGTCAGCAACGCGCTGAACGTTCCCGCGAAATTCGGCGCCCCGGAGCGCGATGCCGGCGGTCTCGGCATGCACTCTGGTGAGCACATCCCTGAGGACGAGCGTGAGCGGCTGCTCTGGGCCATGGAGCGCTGCGGTTGGGTGCAGGCAAAGGCGGCACGCCTGCTCGGCATTACGGCGCGGCAGATCGGCTATGCACTGCGCAAGCACGGAATCAAACTACGCCGCTTCTAGGAAAGCGAAGCTTGAGGTCACGCCCTGTACGGCTCCGATATTTCGTCTGCTCGGTATGCAAAGCGAAGCGCGCGTGGAACACCGCACGCGCATGGTCTGAAAGAAGGTCGATAAGTATGTTGTGTCGCAATCCGTTCAACTCCGACAAAGCACTGGTTAGTTGACGCTGTTACTACAGTGCCCGATACCCACACTGCGGATGCCTGCGGGTTCGAGCGGTGGTATGGAACTTGCAATTAGTTGTGGACCTCATATTGTCAGGATTCTCCAATGTGGTTCAAGGCTAGGACTGCAGACATTTTCGACGAACCCGGTTGCGCGAAGAATAGGGCGAAAAGTGAGACGGAGCGCAGGCAAGGCTGCGCCAAGCAACTTCCGCCAGGAGCGACTGCTGGCGGTTGTGCATTCGATGGAGCTCGGATTGCACTTCAGCCCGTGGTTGACGTAGCGCACCTTGTGCACGGGCCGATTGCGTGCGAGGGCAACTCGTGGGATAACCGTCCTGCGGCATCCTCCGGGTCGATGCTCTATCGGACCGCGTTCACGACTGATCTAAGTGAGATCGATGTAATCTATGGCGGCGAGAGACGGCTGTTCAGAAGTATTCGCGAGATTATCCAAAAATATGATCCCTCTGCCGTGTTTGTCTATCAGACGTGCGTCACCGCGCTGATCGGTGACAACATAGAGGCAGTGTGTAAGCAAGCGTCAAAGAAATTCGGCAAACCTGTGATACCGGTCAACGCGCCCGGTTTCGCCGGGTCGAAAAACTTCGGCAATAAACTCGGTGGGGAGGCGATTTTCGATCATGTAATCGGCTCGCGTGAGCCCGCTCACACAACGCCGTTCGACATCAATATCATCGGCGAATACAACCTCTCGGGGGAGTTGTGGCAGACGAAGCCGCTCTTCGACGCGCTGGGTATCCGTATCTTGGCTTGCATCTCTGGTGATGCTCGCTACAGTGACATCGCGAGCGCTCACCGCGCGAAGGTAAATATGGTGGTGTGCTCAAAGTCGATGATTAACATTGCAACAAAGATGCAGCGTCGATACGACATTCCCTATTTCGAGGGCTCTTTCTACGGAATCGGCGATGTGAGCGATGCGTTGCGCCAAGTCGCCAAGCTGCTGGTGCAAAGGGGTGCGCCCGACGATCTGATCAAACGCGCCGATCGCTTGATTGAAGCAGAAGAGGAGCGCGCGTGGGCGCGCATTGCGCCATACCGGGCGCGCCTCGATGGAAAGCGCGTGCTGCTGATTACAGGCGGTGTGAAATCTTGGTCGCTTGTTGCGGCGTTGCAAGAGGTGGGGCTCGAGATCGTTGGCACCAGTGTGAAGAAAAGCACCGAGAAAGACAAGGAAAGGATCAAGGAGATCATGGGCGATGACGCGCGCATAGTCGACAATATGACGGCAAGCGAAATGTACGGCACGCTCCGCGAGTCGCAGGCCGACATCATGCTGTCCGGCGGGCGCTCGCAGTTTGTCGCGCTAAAGGCGCGGGTGCCTTGGCTTGATGTCAATCAGGAACGCCATCATCCATATGCCGGGTATGAGGGAATCGTCGAGCTGGTGCACGAGATTGACCGCGCAATCAGCAACCCGGTCTGGCAGCAGGTGCGCATTCCAGCTCCGTGGGACGACAAAGGCGAAGGGCTCTGTGGCGAGCGAATGGAGTTCACAGAGCGCATGACAGAACAGTCGCCGCGTGCAAGCGCCCGAAGGGCCTTCGACCCAGCGTCGCTGGCCTGAGCATAGCGGAGTGCAGACACAATGGCAAAAGTCGTCGAACTAGGGAAAGCCTGTACGGTCAACCCGCTAAAAATGAGCCAGCCGCTTGGCGCGAGTTATGCCGCCTTGGGACTCGATGCGTGCATGCCGGTGATGCACGGTTCGCAGGGCTGCACGTCGTTCGGCCTCGTCCTGTTGGCGCGCCATTTCAAGGAGGCCATCCCGTTGCAGACCACTGCAATGAATGAGGTCACTACCATTCTGGGCGGATTTGAAAACGTCGAAACGGCGCTACTGAACATCTGCAAGCGCGCGGCGCCGAAAATCATCGTGCTTTGCTCGACAGGGCTGACTGAGGCCAACGGGGAAGATGTCGCCGGTCATCTCGCGATGGTGCGCAAACGTAAGCCAGAGTTGAGCAATACCGAACTCGTGTACGTATCGACGCCAGACTACGTTGGCGCATTCGAGGACGGCTACAGGCGCGCCATCGTTGCATTTGTGAAGGCGCTTGTCAAGCCGCTGCCAACCGTGCAGCGACAGGTCAACGTGCTGCCCGGCAGTCATCTGTCACCCAGCGATATCGACGAGTTGCGAGAGATCATTGAGGCATTCCGGTTAGTTCCGATCATATTGCCAGACGTCTCCGGTTCGCTCGATGGCCACATTGCTCCCGACTGGCGCGGGACCACGCTGGGCGGAACTTCTCTCGACCAGATACGCGCCGCAGGTGCGTCGACATTCACCATCGGCGTGGGCGAGCAAACGCGCGACGGTGCGCAGGCACTGGAGACTATTGCAGGCATCCCGTTCGAAATTTTTGAGCGGCTCACAGGGCTCGAACCGAACGACCGGCTCTTGCATCGCCTCGCGCGATTGTCAGACCGGGAGGTCCCGATCAAATACCGGAGGCAGCGCAGCCAACTGCTGGATGCAATGCTCGACAGCCATTTTTACATAGGTGGCATCAAGGTGGCCTTGGGCGCAGAACCGGATTTGCTGCTTGCAATCGGTTCGCTGTTGCACGAAATCGGCGCCGAGTTGCCAGTCTGCGTCAGCACGACTACATCGGCGTCGCATGCGCTATTGCCGACGAGCGAGGTCGTGCTCGGTGACCTTGAGGACATGGAACGAGGCGCGGGGGATTGCGACCTGCTTATTACGCATTCGCACGGCCGGCAGATGGCCGCGCGTCTCGGCAAGCCTCTGTTGCGCACAGGCTTTCCCGTATTCGACCGGGTCGGCAATGCCCATCGATGCCAGGTCGGCTATCGCGGAACGATGAACTTCGTCTTCGAAGTCGCGAATCTATTAATCGATCGGGTTACGCACCACCGCCCGGCCGACTGGGCTCTGCCGCAGTCGTCGCTCGACCTCGCTGCGCCAGTCGCTAACGCGGAGTAAGGAATTCCGGTCGTCGCGCCCATTGCAATCAAATCATGAGGGAACCATTGCATGAAAATCGCATTTGCCACGCAGGACAAACTGCATGTCGACGCGCACTTTGGCTGGGCGAAAAGCATTGTTATCTTCGATGTGACGGCGGAGGGCTACGCGTTCGTGGAAGCCTTCGATTTTGGCGGCAAGTTAGAGGAGGACGGCGACGAAGATAAGCTTGCACCGAAGCTGGAAGCGATCCGCGGTTGCGCGATCCTGTACGTTGCCGCAATCGGTGGTTCAGGAGCGGCGCGCGTCGTAGCGCTGAAGGTGCATCCAGTCAAGGTACCACAGCCGGAGCCAATTCAGGACATCCTTATCAAGCTTAGGGATGTCCTGAAAGGTACGCCACCGCCGTGGTTGCGCAAGGCGCTAACCAGAAATGTGCGCTGCTCATTCGATTTTGCAGAGAATGACGAGGTATCTCATGGCGAAAGCCACTGTTGACAAGATCGCCACTTTGCGGACAGCGACAACTGAGGTGCGTCCTTTTGCCACGGGAGGGGATCATGAGTGACCCGAATGAACTGAAGGTGCGCTTGAAGACACTCAATACACGGGCCATTCAGGCCAAGATGGATCTGCACGACCTTTCGGAGGATCTTCCTACTAGGTGGGAAGAGATATTGACGGTTGCGCAGCTCTGTCACGAAGCTCACGCCGCGCTGATGGACGCGCGCAAGGCCGCGGCAGCGGCTCTCGACGAAGCGCCTAGGAGCCGGAGATGAGCGAGATTTTTTGCGTAAAGCTACCTAGCGGGGAGATGTGGACGCCTACCTTTGTCTCCGCCCTTGATGATGAGAAGTGTATCGGCTGCGGACGATGCTTCCGGGCGTGTTCTCGCGGGGTCCTGCAGCTCGTCGGGGTAGACGAGGGGGGGGGCTTACTCCGGTAGGCGAGGACGACGACGACGAGTACGAAAAGAAGGTTATGACTATTGCGCGCCGGGAGTTGTGTATCGGTTGCACGGCATGCGCGAGGATATGCCCAAAAAAGTGCTATACGCACGCGGTGGCCATGGTCTGAGCCACAAAGGACGGTGATGGACTTCCACGCGACGTTGATGCGTCACGCTGTGGACACCAACGATTCCACGGTTCTTGCCCTCGCTGGGGTACTCTCGACGGCGTTCGGCCAAGCCGGCGTGCACACACTGCCCATCCGCGGGTTGAATCTGGATGAAACCCACTGGCTGCTCGTGCATTGGTTTCCCGGCGTCGACCGCGCCCTTTTCTTGCAACCGGGCGCCTCGCCTGAGGCGTGGCGCCAGCGATCGTGCGACGATGAGGTCGGAGACCTCGCAAACCTGTTGAAGGCACATGCTGATCCGCTCGCAGGCACAACGATTGAAATCCATTGTGTTTCGCATGCGCTCGCCTGCGCCTGTACGGGGGAAAAACACCTGTGGCAGGAGTTGCGCCTTCGCTCGCGTAGCGAATTGCCGGTGCTGTTGGGCTATTGGTTTCCGCGGCTGGCGCAAAAAAACGTTCACGGTATGAAGTGGAAGAAATTCCTCTACAAGCAACTGTGCGAGCGTGAGGCGTTGATTGTCTGCAAGTCTTCAAACTGCGCGGAGTGTGGCGATTTCGCGGATTGCTTCGGACCAGATTGATGGTCTGGCTACCGACGATTCGTGGCCATGCGGGGCCTTGGCATATTCGCCGTGACGGTGCGCTACAAATGCTCTGGAGATACTTTAACGATTGCCAGCTGACTGCGTTGAGCGTGGATCAAGGTGTTAAGCGTGGATGTCATCATCATGTCTTCCTATGCGTCATCGCCTCCGGGTGTCTCGTCGCACACGACTGTACCGAGGCTGCAAACAACCCAAAATCCTCGGTGCATCTCGCACCCGAGGATTTCCTGCTCGGCTCCCCGGCGCACGCTGTGACCCGGACTTAGCTCGGTCGCATCGCTGCGCTGGCGCATTCGTACTTCGTATATGCTTGCGATTGTGGGATGCCCTTGCCGTTTGTAGCGCTGACCATTGCGCGGACTGGGGCGGATAAACAAGTAATTGCGAGGCATAGTCTGACGATTAGACCGTGGCTAGAGTTAGACGTGACGGTGTTGTTCCGATTTGCAGTCCGTCTGAGCGGTTCGCAAAGTACCTTTGATTCAACTGGTCTATAGTCCAAGTGTGGGAACTGCTGAAGCCCAGTGTAACCAGCATTTGAGCCAACTCAGCCGGATCGAACGCGCTTTTCCACGGCTCGCCGCCCTCGGCGAATTGCGCCATCAACTGTTCGACGAAGACACGCATCATCGGCGGCAAGCTGGACACTGGCAATGCGTATTCCAGCAGCACGGCGCTGCCCCTGGCGCAGCGCGCGATGAACCGCAAAGTATCAACGACCGCAGCCTCGTCGAGGTACATGGTTACCCCGAGCCAGCTGAAAAAGGCCGGTTCGAGTGGATCGAATCCGGCACGCGTCAAGCCCTCGGCAAGGCTGATGCGCTCGAAGTCGACCGGTACGAACCGCAACGATTGCGGCAAGCGGATGTCCGCCTCATTTAGGTGCGCTCGTTTCCATTCCTGCGTGGCCGGCAAGTCAACCTCGAAGATGCTCCCGGGCGTGTCGTGCTGCCGGTAGGCGGTGGTGTCGAGTCCTGCCCCGAGCACGACGTATTGTCGCACGCCCCGCTCGGCGGCCTCGGTCCAAATGTCGTCAGCTAGCCTACTGCGTACGACCAGCGCGCTGCGCCTACACATCGACATCGGGTGGCGGAACCGATCGAGGCCATTGCGTAGGTCCTGTGCCTCGGCTTTGCCTAGCACGGCCAATGCGAGCGGATCATCAAGCACCAGCGGGCGATCCAGTAGTTGGTGCGCCGCCCGTTGTCTAGCCACGATCAGGGCGCTAGGCTTCGGCCCGGCGTCGATTGGCGTCAGATCGTGCCCAACGATGTGTGCCTTATGCAGATAGGCCAACAATGCCTCGTCGAGCCCCACCCCAAGTTGCAGGTCCGGCTCTTGGTTCAAGGCGTCTCGAACATGCACTTCCAAGACCACGTCATCGCCACAGAAGCTTTCACGGAAAAGCTGTTGCCAGCGCTCGACGAGAGCCTGTACCGGCGCAGCGTCGGCCTCGACGCCGGCCTGCATGTGTGCCCGCAACTCAAGCGCCAACGTTGGCCATTCGCGCCTGTTCTTTTCGTTAAGCTGGCGGCGCCGAACTTCTTCCATCTGCGCCGGGTTCAAGTGTTTGGCGAGAAGTGTGCAGCGCGCGTGAGCAAACGATTCGTCTATCCAAACCAGCATCTCCGCCGTAATGCCGACAATCTGCTGTGCGCGTGGCTCCGCGGTCTGAATCTTCATCAACTTGTAAGCGAGCGCCGGGTCGTTGTTCGTCGTGCGGGTCATGAGCCGAACCCAGCGCCAAGCCAACTCTTGGGCAACACTGCTTTCACTAGACAGCCCTTCCCGCATGGCGCTATGAACCTCAACGACGAGCTCGTCCCATATTGGATCCATCGGCGCAATCGCGTCCGGGCCCGTTGCAAACAGCGTGTCGAGTTCGTTTTCGTTCAGGTGCTTTTGATACATACTCATCAACTCCAAGGTGTTAAGCCAATCAATTGCGAGCGTTTCGCTGCCGGCGGCCAGCATCTTGGCGAGGCGTCGCAGGTGGCGACTGAGCCGCTGCGCCCGCGAAGCCTGCGCGTCCAGTTCGGCGATCTGGCGATGAAGAATATTTATCGGGGCACTGGCCGGTTGGTCGTCAAGGCTGGCTTTGATATCGGGAAGCGAATAACCGAACCGTTTCAGTGCCTCGATACGATGCAGCCGGATCAGGTCGCCACGCCTGTACAGGCGTGCTCCCCCATCAGTGCGTTGCGACGGAGACAGCAAGCCGATCGCGTCGTAGTGATGTAAAGCACGAACGCTCAGCCCCGCTCTTTTTGCCAGTTCACCGATCTTTAACTGCATTGCGTCTCCGGTTGCGTACATCAACGCTAAAGCCTGACGTAGCGTTAGGTGCAAGGTGAATTGATGCGCCGGCGCTGCGCCGCATTTTCAAGCTAGATGAATATCAGGTGTCACGCCGATCGGCATCTAGCCTGATCTTGAAAGCATTGTCAATAGCTTGCCCGTGCTATCAAGGAAACGCCAAGCGCCGCGATGTTGTGATGTCTGGAAGGACGATGCAACGCAGCCCCGATTGAATTCTGAATCACTTTGGCTGCGATAGAAATCTTTGGCTGGTTTGCGCGCCGCGTAAATGGAACAATCAAGTGGTGGTCCGCGTGGTCGCCAAAATTTAGCTACTTTTTGGTAGTCGCTGTTCCGATTCTTTGCGCAACTGCAACCCGGCCTCGCCGTCATAGATTGGATCTGAGCCGGGCTATTCCACCCGGGCGGCTTTGCTGCAATCCAGGCCTCCATAGCTCGTCAGTGGTACGCTCACGGCGCACAAGCGTCTCATCCGTCTCGCTATGTCATCGGGCATGCGCGGTGGGACGATTGTCAGCCGTTGTCCCAACGAATCGCCACAGGAATGTGCTGCTCTGGCACGGTTTGCGTGGCCCCATCAGTATCGGACTTCGATACCGGCTCGCACGCGAAGGATATGTCTCGTCGAAAGCGGTCGATAAGAATTTGCGGCTAGCGGTATAAGAAATTTTGAATGCCAATTTGTTCTAGAGTCTGTAACCTCCGGAACTCTAGCTAAAATGTGACAGAGTTCGAGCGCGTTCAGCGTTGAGGTGGGGGCGGCACCCATGACGTTAGTTTCGTTATCGTGGCAGCAGTGCTATGAACCGCGGGTTCGATGGCCATCTGCTACCGATAAGGAGTCCATGCCTAAAATCAAGAGGGTCGTGTGTGGATGGGGCTGGCCGCAGTGCTAGCCGGAAAGCGCCGCTGGTCGCCTGCTGAGTACGCGGCGGCCTGTCAGTCTCGCAAAATCCTTCCGGGATTTACTGCTGCGCAACGTTTGACGGAGGGCCAGTGGGCGTTACTTTTAACCGGTGACGAGCATGATTGTTGCTGTACTGATCAACGGCACAGGTGCGAAACGGCCAAAGCAGCAAAACTCGTTGATATGAGGCACATGCTCGTCAAGGTGACTTCGCGTTTGACAAACTTTTGGAGAATGGCCCTCGGTCCGGGCGCGGGACTATATGTATCGTCGGCCTAACTTCTAAAGATTGCGGTGGGGGCGAACTCGTTTTTGGGGTGCCGTCGCCCGTCGTCCTCCGCTTCAAGCGTCCCGCCGGCATTCATGAAGCACTATGAATTCGGTTACTCTTTTGACGATTGGAAAACGTTAAGTCACGCAGAGCAAGCTTCTTGAACTGGCCTCTTACTTTCGCGGCTCGTGCGTAGTCGCTGTGCGCGGAATGGCGGAGCAGTGACATCTCACTTTAGTCGTCATTGTTGGTTGATCATCAAATGGGTCCTTTTCGAAACCTTGGAGAACATCGTGGCAACACTTGTAAACATTACCAGCAGTACTCCCGATGCCGTGCAAATTTGGGGATTCCATGATCTGTGTGGCGTGGACGACGTCGCGGCCGCTCTCAACACGATCGCTGCGGGGCTGAGCGGTGATGGTAATACGATTCATGTGATGTCAGGTACTCACGGATACTGCAGCGGACGGGTTGGTGCAGTAGCGACGCGGGAGCAGAGGTTCGCGGAAGAAGATCGAGTTCTCGCTCATCCAATGACGAAGGACAACAACGCCGTTGCCGTGGTTGTCCACGACTTCAATACCGACAAGCTGCCGGCCCCCGACTACGTGTCTGCGGCAATGGCGAAGCTCAACGCGGATATCCGCTCAATCGTCAGGACCGACACCGGAAACCATGTATTCCTCCTCGCCTACTGCTGTAGTGCCGGTACGGAGTAGATTCGCAAATCGGGACAAGAGAACAAGTGGACTTGACCCCGAGCATGTGCCTGTCGCGCAGCGCGAGCCGGTTAGACACGCTTGCCCGTTCTGCAACCTTTTCAAGGTCGCGCATGCGCCAATAGGGCTTGACGCTGAATCGCGAGGCCACGCTGCTGCGTCGCTTCGGCGGTGAATTGCGTTGCAAACCATACAGAAATTGCTCATATACGTACCGAAGAAACGGGGCGCTCAAACTACCAGCGAAGCGGCTGGTGGTAATGCTCGGACGTACTAGAACGAAGAAGTGCAGCCATTTAATCAGTGTGCGCCTTTATTTTTAGTTGATACGCTGTTCACGATGCATAAAAGACAGATTCATAAACTTCTCGACCTTGCTCACGAAGAAGCCTACTCTTTCGTTGAGGAGAATCCAGCAAGAGCTTTCAGAGAATCGGAAGAGCTCTTTGATGAAATGTTCTTTCATTCGCTTTCGCGTCATATTGGTGAAATGACAATCGCAGAAGTATCCACCCGTATTCGCGAAGGAGAATGAGAATGGAGCCTAATCTATCAGTTGGGCTCTGAGCACTCAGAGAGGCGTTGTGACATTGCTGAATTGACCGAGTACGATCGCGTGCTTAGGATGCGAGATCGCCGTGACCCACGGTCATCGCTTCCCAGCGGCGGTCATCAGTTGCGCGATGTCCTATGCTTCAGGTTTCGGCTCAGTCTGTGTGATATCGAAGCGCTGCTGTTCAAGTAAGGGTTATCGTTAGTTGCGAACCGGTCCGACTTACGGACCTGATGGCCGGAAAAAACAAGGGACAAACACCATGACGAAAAACTCCGATGCCGCAACGAGGGGGAGCCGTCCGTAGTGGTGTGGAAGCCCTTGCGATGAGGCCGGCGCGAACGGGGCGTTATCCGGTTGACGATGGTCGTCAACCTGCCAGCTAGGGATAAGTGACACGGCCTTAACAAAAACCGCATTGCGAAGAGCACGGTGTGAAGCGTATCAGCTTGTACCGATTGCCCGGCAGGTTCTGTCCGAATGTGGCGATTGTCTCATCGTTCACGCCTGCGGCATCCGGTGTAGCCCTAACCAGCCTGCGTGATTAGCTTGGCCGCTTCGATCTAGTCGACGAGCGACAACCATTGCGCGCCTACCAGAAGTCGTTGTAGGTGTAAGTGACGTCATCAGAGTCAGCCACCGCCTTGAATCGCGTCAGTTCGCAGATCGGCGTGCGGGCGGCCGCCTCTTGCTGGTCCATGTACGGACCCAACCGGATCAATATCCGCATCGACGCCGCTGTAAGGAAATGGTCGTAGCCGTTGCTCATACCCTGTACCGGCACGATCGCGTCAAGGTTCGGCACGTCGGTCGCCGCGATCATCGTCGGCAAGGTGCCATTGTACGAGATGCCCTCTAGGGCGAGATGCCCGGTTGGCTTGGTCGCCGCGACCGGTTTGCGCAATTTATCGAAACCACGCGCGACGGGATCGCTAGTTAGCCATCGCGTGACGCTCACGGTTGCCTCGTGTTCGGCACGATCCATGACAGAGCAGCAACCAGTCCGACTGGCTCGTAAGGTCCAGCAGGGCAAGCGCCGCAATCAAGCGCGTGGATGCCGAGACTTGTCACCGTTGTTGCAGGCCAAACCGCTCAACCTGCAAAACACTCGTTACGGACGGCCTTGGAATATCCCAGCCGAGCTCCTATTAGCGGATCACCAGCCACCCACCAGGCCCGGTGACAACACCGCCCGGATCATGACTGCGACTTGGGGGCGAGAATCATGCCGGGTCTGGCTGGCCAAAGCCTCAATTATTGAGGCGGGAAGATAGTAAAGGGGGCGGATCTGCGTAATAAATCGACGCCCGCACGACTGTCGGCGTCCTGAGTCCCTCCGCCACTTCGGCAGGTTGCACGACGCGCAGGCATTGAGTCGGTCTTGCCGTCCTGATCGGTGTCCAAGCGTCTGCATCAGGCTTTGCTTCAATGGCGCGCGCATCGCTTTATCCGGGGCATGACGGCCCGAGCGTCAACGACGGCTGATCTGTAGCTGTCGGGTGACCGGTTCGCACTACCCACGCGTGGCCACCCGAGCGCGTCTACTTTGCGCCCACTTCGGTCGTCGGCGTCGGGGGTGGCCGCGATGGTGCGGTCGATGGAGTAACGGTACCGGGCGGTGTCGACTGGCCGGATGCGAATGGTTGCCGCATCGTCTCAATTGCATCCGGCCAACTGGATTGCTACTGATACGAGCAGAACAGCCGCCCCCACATCGCACGAAAGGATGCTCAATTCCGCTGGCGGCCCGTTGTTCTCATGCTTTTCGAACTAGAATTGCATTAGCTG
The DNA here is from genome assembly GCF_050435705.1 of Paraburkholderia sp. JPY419. Classification (NCBI taxonomy): domain Bacteria; kingdom Pseudomonadati; phylum Pseudomonadota; class Betaproteobacteria; order Burkholderiales; family Burkholderiaceae; genus Paraburkholderia; species Paraburkholderia sp. JPY419. The sequence continues at coordinate 94,188 of NZ_JBNDKV010000003.1, forward strand.
TTCGGGGATTGCGACGCCGTCAGCGGCGAGGTCCGGAATTCGCTCGCAACCTTCGGCCAGATTGATGCGCACCCCTGCATGAAGGTAGACGCGACATTGACGATACCGGGATTGCCTTCCGCACCGAACACGCACGAAGCCATGATCTGCATGTTGTTGAGGAGGTGGTATGCAACATGCCGGAAGGATTGAGCATCACAAAGCTGACCGCGCATTTCGATTGGGCAGCGGAAAAGCTCCAATGAATCGTGGGAGTTCCCCTTCTAGTGACGAATTGCTGTCTGTCAATTCGTCAGTTTGCGATTGCCGTGTTCTGACTGCGCGAGTAAGGCTTCGACGACCTCGAAACCGATGCAATCAATCGGGTCCAGCCAGCGTAGTTTGGCAATCAGCTTCAGTGCAAGGGCCCGTTCGCCACGCCGTACGCTGATGAACGCAAGCGCCTTCAGCGTAAAGAGCCAAAAGCGCGCCGGCCCGGGAATGGAGAAGTCCGCGTCGTCCGGCTGCACTGCGCACCAATCACTGCTGATCGACGCTTCCCAGGCAGCTACCGCCAAAGCCCTCGTTGCGACTCTATGCGCCTCGCCAAGTTCTCCCCGGTTTGCATGGAACTTATATAGCAGATAGTAGGGTGGCAGGCAGCGCGGATAGGACAGGATGGCGGTCCACAACGCGGCGGCCACATCGTCATCGCTGCCGCGGCGGGTTCTCTCGAGCAGCTGTAGTACGCCGGCCGGAACTTCACCGCCGAACAGATCCGTCGACTCGATACCAGTAATGAGATTCATCAAAGTTTCTCCGGATGTGATAAGGCGCTCAGCCGCGGGAGCGATACTGAGCTTGTTCGTTTAACCGAACTTGAACTGTATGCCATATCCCCCGCGCGGATAGGCCCATTCAACATTATGGTGTTCGGTGCACAAAATGCGGCAACTACCGCATTCGAGGCAGCCGTCGGTGACCAACGTGATTGAGCCGTCGTTCTCGTTCCTATAACAGGAGGCGGGACACACGAATGTACAGCTCTTTTCTGTGCAATCGTTGGTGCAAATGTCCACGTCTTTTATGCGGACGTGCGGCCGCCCGACGTCCACTCGGTAGCGATTTTGAAACAGCTTTTCGTCGATGTTGGCAGTGATCGTATTATTCATCGGAAAACCCTCCAGAATTTGTATGCGTCGCCGATCAGCCCTGTCACCGAGCGACTTTTACGGAAGCTGGTTATGACCTCGCGTTTCTTGGTCTTCTTGTCGATGCCATCGACCGTCATCATCGTGCGGGCCGCTTTCGCGACGAGATCAGGGTATGTGGTAAAGAACTGGGGATTATGGTGTAAGACCTTCGGCATATCGCGGTACTTGTGCAAGTCCTTCATCACGAAACTCTTGTCTAGCGCGTCCTTATACGCTGACAGCGTGCTGGCACGGTAGCCGTGGCGGCCGGCCGCTTTGGCGGCTATTGCTGTCTCGGCGGCGAGGCGCCCCGTCGTCATCGCGAGATTGGAGCCTTCTCGGTGCGCGGCATTGACGAAGCCGCCCGAGTCACCGACGATCATCCAGCCGTTACCGTATACTTGCGGGATCGCATTAAACCCTCCTTCGGGAATGAGGTGCGCGCAGTACTCCTTCATCTCGCCGCCCGCGATAAGAGGAGCGATGGACGGGTGACGCTTCATTTTCTCGAGAAGCAGATACGGGGTTGTGCGATTAGAGTTCTTCTTGAAGTCGCTCAGCATACAGCCGACGCCGATCGTCAGCGACTCCTTGTTCGTGTAAAGAAACCCAGTCCCTGCCATGCCATCTGTGATTCGTCCAACCATCTCTATTACAACGCCTTCTTGATCGGCAACGTTAAACCTCTCGCGAATTGTTTCCTCGGGCATGAAGAGGATCTCTTTCACAGCTAGTGCGACGTTGCGCGCTTCGATCTCACCATGAAAGCCCGCTTTGCGGGCCAAAGTTGAGTTGACGCCGTCCGCGAGAATCACGACATCCGCATAAACTTCGCCGTGTTCGCGGTCGCACTGGACGCCGACAACTTGGTCTCCGTCCAGAATCAGGTCATTCACCGTAGTCTCGCAGATCAGTAAGGCACCGGCCTCACGGACCTTCGACGAAAACCACTTGTCGAATTGCGCCCGTATGATCGTGTAGCGGTTATACGGTGGCTTGTTATAGTCGTCGCTACGCGCGTGTGTGCCTACAAACGAAGTATCGTCGAGCATCCACATGCGCTGTTCAATGATGTGGCGCTCAAGTGGCGCGTCGTCACGGAAGTCTGGGATGATTTCTTGAAGTGCATTGGCGTATAGAATCGCACCTTGAACGTTCTTGCTACCGGGATATTCGCCGCGTTCGATTTGAAGTACTTTCAGTCCACCTTTAGCCATAACATAGGCCGCAGCGTTGCCCGACGGTCCGGCACCCACGACGATCGCGTCGAATTGCGACGATTCTCTCATCTAACTCTCCTGGTGTCTCGCATTTGCCGAAATGCCAAGTGTTCCTTGCAGGCGTGCGTTAGCGCGGGCAGCAACTGAAGTGCGTCCCCGACGATGCCGTAATGCGCGTAATCGAAAATAGGTGCGTTGGGATCGGTGTTGATTGCGACAATCACGTCCGAGCTTTCCATGCCGACGCGATGCTGGATTGCCCCCGAGATGCCGGCTGCGATATAAAGTTTTGGCCGCACGGTTTTGCCAGTTTGCCCGACCTGTCGATCCGCCTCGACCCAACCTGCCTGCACGCAGGGGCGCGTAGCGCCGACTTCACCACGGAGTACGCGCGCCAGATCAAACGCCAGTTGAAAATTCTCCGGAGTTTTGAGACCCTTGCCGCCGCTGACGATCACATCCGCATACGGAAGGTTGATCTGAGAAGTCGTCGCATCGGCGACAAAGTCGAGCAATTTGGTGGCAATGTCGGCTTCGACGAGCCCCAGTGTTTCCTGCACGATCTCGCCGACGCGGCCTTCTTGCGCTGAGGGCATCGCCATGACGCGTGGGCGTACCGTCGCCATCTGCGGGCGATATGCAAGCGTCATGATCGTGCAGAGCAACGAGCCGCCAAACGTCGGACGGGTGGCCGCCAGTGCCCGGGAGGTCGGATCGATGTTCAGTTCGGTGCAGTCGGCGGTGAGCCCGGTGAGCAGGGTTGTCGCAACGGAGCCGGCGAGATCCCGGCCCATCGAGGTCGCGCCGAGCAGTAGAATTTCAGGGCGGTATTTGTTGACCAGATCGGTCAGCCCCTTCGTGAATGGCTCATTGCGATAGCCACGCAACACTGGGTCGTGAATGACATAGGCTTTGTCTGCTCCAAGGCTGAACGCCTCAGTTGAAAACTTTTCGAGGGGCTCATCCGTGCCGCCGAGCACCACCACGCAGACGTTGCTGCCAAGTTTGTCTGCAAGCTTGCGCGCCTCGCCGAGCAGCTCCCACGACACGTTATGCACGTGGCCGCGGTCGTGCTCAAGGAAGACCCAGACACCGGTGTAGTTTTTCAGATGTTCGGGTAGCTCTAGGTTGCGGCCTCTGGCGTTCAAGGCCGGCTGCTTTTTCGCGGCAACGGTCGAGTTCATAAGGTCCTCTTCATTAGCACGTCTGCCTCCAAAGTCGGATGGCGAGCGAACATCCTATGCACCAGATCCAACGAGACGCCGCGCAGGCTCGCCATATCCAGTGTGAGCATCTCGGCTTTTTGCTCGCGCGGTGTTGGGCCGAACACTTTGCTCACTACGGTATGTGAGCCTTTCAGCCCAATTTTGCTAACGTCCTCGATGCCGGCCTGCTCGCGATTCCATTTCCGTACCGGAAAAGCTGCCGCTTGGATCATTCTGGGCAGGGTCGCGAAGCGAAGTTCGTTGGTGTTCTCAAGCATCGTCACCAAGCATGGCAATCGAGTTTTGAGTACGTGTACGCCGCCTTCTGCGCGACGCTCGACGACGATCGAGCGTGCGGTGAGGTCAATTTTCACGATCCTGGACACGTAAGTGAGCAACTGGAAGCCCATGCGTGTAGCGATGCCGGGGCCGACCTGAGCAGTGTCGCCGTCGATAGTCTGCTTGCCAGTAAAGATCATATCGACCGGCTGTTCCTTGGCGATTTGTCGGATCGCGGCAGCCAGCGCATATGACGTTGCCAGCGTGTCGGCGCCAGCGAAAGCGCGATCGGTGACGAGTACAGCGTCGTCGGCCCCATAGCTGACGCATTTGCGAAGTGCGTCTTCAGCCTGCGGCGGCCCCATGCAGAGTGTGGTTACAGTACCGCCAAAGCGGTCCTTTAGCCTCAATGCTTCCTCCAGCGAGAACAGATCGTACGGGTTTACGATGGCGGGGACGCCTTGACGCATGATGGTGTTGGTGACAGGGTGAACGCGGATCTGTGCCGAGTCCGGTACCTGCTTGATGCAAACGACAATATGCATTGGGTACTCCGGGGTCAGGCGTCGTGGCGTGCTGGCAGCGACGCGCGCAGCTGGTCAATTGAGACGACCCGCCGTCCGTCCGCTTCCTGAAAGACTCTGAAAACCTTTTGCTCTGCGGGCGTGGACAAGACGAAGTCGTTGTAGGCCTTATTGAGTAAACATCGATAGATAGAGAACACAGCCGCCGTGTTATTACGCGGTAGTGCCTTCTGTTGCTCGATGTACTGAAAAAAACGCTTGAGAATGTGCAGGCGGCTGACGTTCACTACCTTCTCGTCGAATGAAATGTCAAAGAATCGCAGGAAGTCTTCCGCGGACGACAGGCGATGCAGTTGTTCGATAACCTCTTGCACGTCGTTTCTCCTATTGGACCAATGCGCACCCGATGACGGCCTCAAGACACCTTAACTCGGGTGCCACGTGCTTGCGTCAGGAAGCGATGCAGATCGGCTGTCCCCGGCGCCTGTTTGTACTGTGTGGCAAATGACCGGATACGTGCAAGCAACTGGGGCACAAGCCGCTCGGACACTGTGACGCCAAGAGCGTCGTAGGCGTCACGCACACTTTGGGATCCAGAATGTTTGCCGAGTATCGTCGACCGTTGCCGGCCTAGTTCTGCGGGATCGAATCCCTCGTAGGTCGTGGGGTGCTTCGAAAGGCCGTCGGTATGAATGCCTGACTCGTGCGTAAAGACGTCCCTACCAACAATGCTCTTGTTGGAGGAAATAGCGCGGCCAGACGCCCGTTCGACCAGCGATGAGATGTCGGGTAACGCAGTTGCGTCAATGCCGGTGTCTCGTCGGAGCAGATGTCGCGTGCCCATGACGACTTCCTCAAGCGCTGCATTGCCGGCCCGCTCACCTAGGCCGTTGACGGTAGTGCTGGCGTGGGTCGCCCCTGCCGAGAGGGCCGCTAGCGTGTTGGCGGTGGCGAGTCCGAGGTCGTCGTGCGAATGGATTTCGATCTCCAGGTCCACGGCGGCGCGAATTGCTGCGATAGCGTGGAATGTCTTGAAAGGGTCCAATATGCCTACGGTGTCCGCAAATCGTACGCGCTGGGCCCCATGCTGCTCTGCGCATCGCACAACTTCTAAGATGAACGAAGGGTCCGCACGCGAGGCGTCTTCCATACCGAGGGAGATCTTGGGGTGGCTTTTCGCAGCCTTACCAATGACGCGTGCGATGCGCGCTAACACCCAACTACGCGGCTGCCGTAGCTTGTGTTGCAAGTGAATATCCGATACCGGGACCGAAAGATGAATCATGTCGGCATCGCAGCGTAACGCCGCGCTGAGGTCCTCGTCGGTGAGTCGCCCCCAAACCATCAGACGAGCGTCGAGGTTCATGTCGACAATCGCATCAATGCACGCCATTTCGTCTTCGCCCATGGCTGGAATGCCGATTTCGAGTTCGGCGACGCCCGCTTGCGACAGTGCGGCGGCAATCGCGCACTTTTCCTCCGTGCGAAATGCGACGCCAGCGGTTTGCTCGCCGTCGCGAAGTGTCGTGTCATTGATGATTGGGTTGCTCATGTCGGATCTCTTCAGTTGTCGGCCATCGATCGCAAGCGTTGTGCCAGGTGCAGGTCTACAGGTCAAAACAACGCTTTGCTGTACCCTGTCGGCGCCACACGAACGGCCGAAGCTTGCCCTTCACGCGGAAGATCGCGGATGCCCCGCACGCGCAATGCGGCAGTGCCGGTGATTGAGAGCGGATAGTGGCCTACCAAAAGCAACTTGTGCTCACGATCAGTGCGTTATTTTTGTCGTGACAGCGACAGAATACGGCCTGGTTGTCGGGTTTTGGTCAAGACGCGTAACAAGAACACTGAGTTGGTTGACAAACTCACGTACCGATACCAATGGAGTTCGAGTGAGTGGCATGGATTTCGCTAATAAAGCCGGCGAACCACGGAAGGCTTTGGAGAGAACATCCATGCAAGATTGCGCGAATGCCAGCACGCAGTCCTCGACTGCGCCTGTCGGCATCCAAAAGACACTAACCCTGAGGGTGACCGGACATGCGCTTGTTCAGATCGACGGCTGCGACACCCACGGCCGCGCAGACAAGTCGGGCTGCGGTTCATCGGACGTGCCTGAGCGCGAGCCGGCAGAAGTATGGGAAAGGATAAACAAGCATCCTTGTTTTTCGGAAGAAGCGCATCGCCATTACGCGCGAATGCACGTGGCGGTGGCGCCCGCCTGCAACATCCAATGCAACTACTGCAATCGTAAATATGACTGTTCCAATGAGTCGCGACCCGGCGTCGTGTCGGAGAAGCTGACGCCGGAGCAGGCCGTGAATAAGGTTATGGCCGTCGCGGCCAAGATTCCGCAGTTGACGGTGTTGGGCGTCGCGGGTCCCGGTGACTCGCTCGCCAATCCGAAGAGGACTTTTGACACTTTCCGTATGCTCCGCGAGCGCGCTCCGGACATCAAGCTATGTCTGTCCACGAACGGACTAGCGTTGCCGGACTTTGTCGATGAGATTTGCAGCAACGCTGTTGAGCATGTGACGATCACCATCAATATGGTGGACCCCAACGTCGGTGAATTGATCTACCCGTGGATTTTTTGGGACCACCGGCGCGTCAGGGGCAAGGAGGCCTCGCAGATCCTTCACGAGCGGCAAATGCGAGGGCTCGAAATGCTCACGGCGCGCGGCGTGTTGACGAAGATCAACTCGGTGTTGATTCCAGGCATAAATGACGAACACCTGATCGAGGTGAACAGCGAAGTGAAGAGGCGCGGTGCTTTCCTGCACAACATCATGCCACTCATCTCGGACGCTGAGCATGGCACGTATTTCGGACTGCACGGACAGCGTGGCCCTACTGCTAGCGAGTTAATGGCCGTGCAGGACCGTTGCAAGGGAGGCGCTACGTTAATGCGCCATTGCCGTCAGTGCCGTGCGGACGCAGTAGGTCTACTGAGTGAGGACCGTCGCGAAGAGTTCAAGCTGGACGGGATCAACGACTTGGAAACTAGGTCCGACGCGAATTACCGTCGGGAACATCAGCGCCGAGTGGAAGTGCAACGCAATGTGCAGCGCGACGCGAAACAGACTGCAATGGCTTTGGTGAAGGCGAGCGAAGTGCCGGCCGACCTGAAGGTGCTGATCGCTGTCGCGACGAAGGGAGACGGCCGCGTGAACGCACATTTCGGGCATGTCTCCGAGTTCCAGATTTTCGAGGTCAGCGCTGGCGGAGCGATCTTTGTGGGACACCGCCGCGTGGAGTCGTATTGTCGGGGCGGCCATGATGATGAAGATCGCCTGCAACCGCTCATACACGCGATCAGCGATTGCCACGCTGTACTGGTTGCGAAGGTCGGTTTGTGTCCGCGCAAGGAACTGTCGCAGGCGGGCATTGAGCCGGTGGACCAGTACGCGTACGAAACAATCGAGAAAGCCGCGCTGATATGGTTCATCGAATATTGCAGCCGCATCACGAAAGGCGTGACCGTGCACGTGGAGCGTGGCGCCCCTGGGATCCGGCAGAAGACGTCGATCACTGCGACGGCTGCTGCTGATTGAGCGGCAGACGGACAAAGGGAACGGCTGCCCGCGCGCTATACAAACCATCATTACAAGGAGTGCCATTATGCCCCTGAAGATCATTGCCTCGACCTGTACCGGCTGCTCGGCCTGCGAGCCGCAGTGCCCGAATGTCGCCATAAGCGAGAAAGGTGGCGTCTTCGCGATCGATCCGAAGAAATGTACCGTATGCGAAGGACAGTTTGATACTCCGCAGTGCTTGGCCGTTTGTCCCGTGGACGGGTGCATTGTGGTGAGCTAGCATCGCTAGTCACGGGCAGCACATTGAGGAATGTTCCAAGGATTGCTAACTGGTACCATGCCAATATCATGTTGACCAAATTTTCTGTTACCGCTGCCGCGGAAAAGTTTATGCGCCGTGTGGTGCGTTTTTCCGGCTTGCCATCGAGTGCTGGTTTTCGTCTTCTTGTCAGGTCCGGCGGATGCTCTGGATACGACGCCGAATTCAGTGCCGAAGTAGAGGCTCGGACCGGCGACGAGACCATCGAGCTCCATGGACTGCGGCTTTTCTTGCCGGCAGAAAGCCGCGTTTTGCTAGATGGTCTGAAGATCGACTTTATCGAAACACCAGATCGGTCAGGTTTCGCATTTATCAAGGAGGACCAACGGTCTGCCGTTGCGGTCAGTGCGGATGTCGTTCGGATTGATGTGAGTGCGATCGGACGCGGGTGACCCCGTTCCTCCACAGCAGTTGTCTTGAACTAGCAGTTCGGTATGACAAGGAGGAAAAGCATGACTGGAATTGACGACGATGACCTCATTGAGGTCACATTTGCGCCTCGCTTCAGCATTGGTGAGCGCGTCATTTCGCGCTTCTCCATCCGTAACGACGGCACCTACGCCGGTAAGGCTATGGGTGAATCGCTCGTCAGCAAAGGCGACGTGGGGTATGTGATCGGAATCCAAACCTTCCTGCAACGGTTCTACATCTATGCAGTTCACTTCGTCGAAATCGACCATCGCGTCGGCATGCGCGCCAAGGAGCTATGCACGCTCGACCACCTTCCACATGACGTGCTCGCCCGTTTGGGCGAGCATGCGGCCAATCTCGGCTGGATAGGTCTTCGTAGCCCCGAGGGAACTGACCGCAATGGAACCGTCGGACGCGGCTCGGGTAACGCGCATGGTGACGACGCACCGGACGGTTCGCAAGTCGACGGAGCCCGTCTAGTCGTCGGTAATCCGCGTCAAGGAGTTGCGGGAACTTTGCAACGGTGACGTCTATTGAGGCCGGTGCGAAAGTCGCTTTCTGGTTAAGGCTTGGCGGCTTGCCGAAATGGCCAGAACACGTGGTGTTGGCGAGCCTGGCGATGCGGTCCATCAGTTAATTTTGACGGCCAGGCGGTCGCGGCACTGAGGGCGAGATCGCACCCGGCTGGACCGTCGTAAGAGCGGAAGGACGATATCGGCCTATCAGAGCTGGGAGGTGCTCGTCGCAGAACAAGATCCACCTACGACGAGCGCTGTGCCTGTCGACCGATCGTTAGATTTATTGGATTTACTTGTTGCAGTGCGAATCTTTTAACCGACCTTGGAAGTCTTAACGTGAAACTAATGATCCGCATGGACAGGAAAGGCATACTCAGCGCCTACGTGCCAAAGAAGGATCTCGAGGAGCAGATCGTCTGCATCGATGGCAAGAAGATGTGGGGCGGAGTGATAACGCTTGCGAACGGCTGGCGATTCCAGCTGCCGGAGATGCCGGCCGATACAACGCTTCCTGTCACCGTAGAAGCGCGTCGCGTCGCGGGTGAGCGCGACTGACATGGCACTTACAGCAGATCAGATCAGTGCTATCGCCGAGTTAATTCTGAGCGAACCGACGCTGCCGGAGGCTGCGGCAACCTGGCGGAAGTTGTATCCCGATGTGCGAGTCATTCGGGTTAGCGCCGTCGAGCTTGTCGATGAGAAACCCCTCATCCAGTTTCGGGGCCGCCGCGTTTATCTCGCGACGTCGACAGGTGTCTGTGTCTCCGTGACAACAGACGCAAGTGAGGCCAATATGCTCATCCTTGCCGAAGACGGAGTCTGCGATGGAAACTGAGGCAATTTCACTTACTGAGCCAGCGTGCGGGCCGCGGGAGATCGAGCTGGTTCACGCGGTCCTGCAGTCGTCGTGCTGGAGCGACGGACCAATGCTCGATTCCTTTGAAACTGCATTCGCAGGATGGAGCGGCCGTATCCACGCGGTCGCAGTGGCGAGCGGGACGCTCGGCACTTGGATTGCGCTGCGTGCGCTCGGCATCGGTCAAGGCCATGAAGTCATCTGCGCATCGCATACATGGCATCAGATCGCGCATGCGATCACCCTCGCTGGGGCGACACCGGTGTTTGCCGATATCGACTATTGGAGCGGCTGCCTCGACGCGATGAAGGCACAAGAGAAGATTGGAGATCGGACGCGTGCAATCCTTGCGGGAAATACTAACGGGCATCCTGCCGCCTGGCAATCGTTGCTCGAGCTTGCCGATGTGAATGGTCTGAGCCTGATCGAGGATAGCACTGAGGCGCTCGGATCACGCTACCGTGGGCGCTGCGTGGGGTCGTTCGGTAAAGTGACGGTTTTTGACTTTTCGCCACCCTCCGCGTTGTGTGCGGGAGAGGGCGGAATGCTCGTCACTGACGACGACAGCTTGGCGCACGAACTGCGTTACTTGAGGCGATGTCTGAGCGCCGATCGAAAGTCGGTCTCCCTCGGTGCCCAGGTGCCGCTGCAGGCGGGTATGAGCGAAATCACCGCCGCGCTCGGCCTGGCACAACTGGCAGGGCTCGAGGAGAGGCTCGCCCAACGGAAGCAGGTCGAAGCCTGGTATCATGAAGCGATGGAGAGCTTCGAAGGCATCAAACCACCGTATCAGGCGGAGGACGTGGACGAAGTGAATTGGATGCTTTACGTTGTGCATCTGGGCAAGCGGTTTACTCACAGCGCGCGTGCTCAAATGATTGACGACATGCTGGCTTGCGGGGTAGAAACGGCAGCCTACAGCCATCCGTTGCATGAGCAGTTTCATTACATGAAGGCCGCCGATGCTATTGGAGGTCGACGAGGCTGCCTGCCCGATACCGAGCGGATTGGGGATCGAGCACTCGCGTTGCCGCTGCACACTCAGCTTACTGTTCAGGATGTGAAGTACATCGTCAAAACTTTGAAGGACACGGCGACCAACGTCGGTGCGGGGGCCCCGATCTATCTCTAGGTCGAACAGCGGAAAGAGAGAAGAAGGTAACATCGGCCATGTTGTCGCTGCGCCTTTATTAACTCTCACGCAACAGTTTGCTGCGATCCGCCGTCGAGTAGTTGCTGAAATGTCCCTCATGCGCCGCTTGACGGCGCGCCGCAGCGATGATTGCCCTGCTGCGCGCTGGGGCGGACGGCGCACTGACCTGCTTCTCCAGTTCGGTGCTCTGACAGCGGGGGCAGGCCACGGGCGAGTCCGTGCGCACGAGAGTTTCGAAACGCAACCTGCAGTTGCGACATACATAGTCGTAGAGCGGCATGACGAGGGGCAGGTCAGCGGGAAACATTATCGGAGAAGACGCCGCGCGCGCTCCCCGGGCCATAATAAGGCGATTCGCCGGCTGAGACCAATTTGGGGCCCCTGCGTTCGTGTACCGCGTGCAGTAACTGGAGTCCCAAATCGGCAGCCATGTCGAGCGCGTCACGGCCGTCTGGCGCAACGAGACTGTCATTCGCGCCGAGTGACAGCAACAGCCACATAACTTCAAATCGACCGGTGGCGGCCGCCTGCATCAGACACGTCATATCGTCCGCGTTTAAGTGATCAAGAGCGAGTCCTGCACCGACCAACCGAAGGATCGGTCCTGGTGCGCCGCCCAAACATGCATACCACAGCGCATGGTTTCCTTCGTCGTCGAGGGCGTTGATGCGTGCGCCTGATTCGAGTAGCGCAGCGACAATGTAGTCTTCGCTGTGCAGCGCCGCCAGCATTAAGGGCGTAATGCCGTCAATGCTGCGCGATTGTGTGTCCGGAAAGTCGTGAGCATCGAGCCATTTCATAACCGCCACGCACGGAGGTGCATGAAGATCTGCGTCGGCGTTCACGATATCCGTACGCCTGTGGCTCGGGTTTTCGAGTAGGGGTGTCTCGAGTGACGCGGTTTGACGTGATGCGGTCTTGGTGCGCATTGACATGCTTTCACTCCGGTGGAGGTGATTGGAACCGCCGTCACATTCTGAAACGCGAGTCAGCAATTACATGCGGGCGACCTGCCGTGACGCGGTCGTCAGACGGGCCTGTTTTCATTTTGATCGCGAATCGGTCCCATCCGTTTGAGGCCTTCCGCGTAACTTATCGTGTCAAAGGAAAAGCTAAATTGCATCGCCGCATCGACGATAGCGTCGAGCTTCCCGGCAGTGTCTTTCCTCTTGAGTTCGCCCTTCTCCAGGTAAAGGAGTTCGAGCATCTCGTTGTAGACTGTCGATTCGAGTATCGGCAGGACATAAAACGTCGCTTCTTTGTACGGCACCTGAAAGCGACTGGACAGATCGATGTTGTCACAGAACAGGAAGTACTTGCCATGGTTCGACAGGGCCTCGCCGAGTACTTCTCCGACGTTAGTCAAGTGTTCAAAACTCAATAGCCAACCTGCGAAGAATTGGACGTGTGGGTCGCCAGCATTCGCGACAGCCATCACCTGCTCGCAAGAGAGCTCGGGCGGACGGGCCTCGTCGGCGAGGTGAGGCCCAAATCGTAGCGCCAGCTCGCCGCGAAAGCCGATCCTGTCAGCCTCATTCGTGCGGCCCTTAAAGACGGGGTTGAGGAGGCGCCCCTCGCGATCGAGGCGGGCAAATGGTGTCCCACTAAGTGCAGGATAGCTTAGCGTATCAGACATTATGTAATCCTAATTGGAGAAATAGCTTGGCATAGTGAATCTGGTGCTGGATCGTGCCTTTTCAGCGGGCAGCCAGAAACTCGCAACATCCGTACCAATGCTGCATGCTGGCCAATACTGCGGTAAGCCGGATCAAGCGGGCAGCGACTCTGTATGTGGATGTCATTTGGGGCAAAGCGGCGTGCGGTTTGTCAGGAACACGACGTCGAAATTGTCGGTGGCCGGAATTTGAGAGTTTGCGGATGGCCTCGCTGAGCGAGCATTTGGTCGATTCAGGGGCTTGTGGCATGGACGTTGCAGGGACGGAGGGCGCGGACACACTCCGGCCGATGCGTGACTCTAGAAGAAGACCATACAGACACAGCAGGCTGAGGACTTGGTCGCGGCTATTAAGTGCTGATTCGCACCTATGGTTTTACCTTCTAATCTCAATGGAGTACAACAATGTCTCAACTTCGACAAATTGCCTTCTATGGAAAGGGCGGCATCGGTAAGTCGACCACGTCGCAGAATACGCTTGCGGCACTTAGCGACCTTGGGCAAAAGATTCTGATCGTGGGGTGCGATCCGAAGGCCGACTCGACACGTCTTATCTTGCACGCGAAAGCTCAGGACACCATCCTCTCTCTCGCGGCCGAAGCCGGCTCGGTCGAAGACCTCGAACTCGATGACGTGATGAAAATAGGCTACAAGAACATCCGCTGTGTGGAGTCGGGCGGCCCTGAGCCGGGCGTCGGCTGCGCGGGTCGCGGTGTCATCACATCGATCAACTTCCTTGAGGAGAATGGCGCCTACGACGGAGTCGATTACGTGTCATACGATGTGCTCGGCGACGTCGTTTGCGGCGGCTTCGCAATGCCTATTCGCGAGAACAAGGCACAGGAAATTTACATCGTGATGTCGGGAGAAATGATGGCGATGTACGCCGCTAATAATATCTCGAAGGGAATTTTGAAATATGCGAACAGTGGGGGTGTACGTTTGGGTGGACTCATTTGCAACGAGCGTAAAACCGACAAGGAACTCGAATTGGCCGAATCGCTCGCAGCGATGCTAGGCACTAAATTGATTCACTTCGTTCCGCGCGACAACATTGTTCAGCACGCGGAACTTCGTCGGATGACCGTGATCGAGTATGCGCCGGACAGCGAGCAGGCTGGGCAATATCGCGCGCTTGCGGAGAAAGTTCACCACAACGGCGGCAATGGCGTGATCCCGACCCCGATCACGATGGATGAGCTCGAAGACCTACTGATGGAAAAGGGAATTATGGTGCAAGTCGATGAGTCCCAAGTCGGCAAGACCGCCACCGAGCTCACCGCCTGACGAGTGCTTGACGACGGTTGCCGTGTGACGCACGGCTGCCGTCTCCCGCGATGACAGTCTTCACTTATAGGATATTCAATGATCGCGACGGTTGAAGAACGCAAAGCTGCGAATAAGGCCTTGATCGACGAAGTGCTGCGAGCTTACCCTGAAAAAATGGCTAAACGGCGGGCTAAGCATTTGGGCTCCTTCGAACAGGGCAAGCCTGACTGTGGTGTGAAGTCAAACATAAAGTCTTTGCCGGGGGTGATGACAATTCGGGGCTGCGCATACGCGGGCTCGAAGGGCGTAGTCTGGGGGCCGATCAAGGACATGATTCACATCAGTCACGGACCTGTCGGATGCGGGCAGTACTCGTGGGGATCGCGCCGCAACTACTACGTCGGGACGACAGGAATCGATACGTTTGTCACAATGCAATTCACGTCCGACTTCCAAGAGAAGGACATTGTGTTCGGCGGTGACAAGAAACTCGATAAGATCGTTGACGAGATTCAGGAGTTGTTTCCGCTGAACAGGGGCATATCCGTACAAACCGAATGCCCGATCGGCCTCATTGGTGACGATATTGAGGCAGTATCTAAAAGGAAAAGCGCGCAGTACGGCGGGCACACGATCGTACCAGTGCGCTGTGAGGGCTTTCGAGGCGTATCGCAGTCACTCGGTCATCACCTCGCAAACGATGCGATTCGCGACTGCGTGTTCGATCGCGCCGATTCGGGACAGCGATCTGCGCTTGAGTCCACACCGTACGATGTCGCGATCATCGGCGACTACAACATTGGCGGTGATGCGTGGTCGAGCCGCATTTTGCTCGAGGAAATGGGCCTGCGGGTCATCGCGCAGTGGTCAGGCGATGGCACCCTCGCAGAACTTGAGAATACGCCGCGATCTAAGCTCAATCTACTTCACTGCTACCGTTCGATGAACTACATCAGCCGGCACATGGAGGAGAAGTATGGCACTCCATGGGTCGAATACAATTTTTTCGGCCCGACAATGATCGAAAAAAGCTTGCGCGAGATTGCGAGCCGATTCGATGACACCATTATGGCAAATGCCGAGAAGGTGATCGAAAAATACCGTTCGTTGATGGACGCCGTCATAGCCAAATATAAGCCGCGGCTTCAGGGGAAAAAAGTGATGCTGTTTGTAGGTGGCCTTCGCCCGCGCCACGTGATAGGCGCGTACGAGGATCTTGGGATGGAAGTTGTCGGTACCGGCTACGAATTTGCTCACAACGACGACTACCAGCGCACAACGCATCACATAAAAGACGGCACTCTGATTTACGACGACGTGACTGGCTACGAATTCGAGAGGTTCGTCGAACATACGCGACCAGACCTCGTCGGCTCCGGCATCAAGGAAAAATACGTCTTTCAGAAGATGGGCGTCCCGTTCCGCCAGATGCACAGCTGGGATTATTCTGGCCCATATCATGGCTACGACGGCTTCGCAATCTTCGCGCGGGACATGGACATGGCGATCTCGAGTCCAGTCTGGAGCCTGTCGAAGGCACCGTGGAAAAAGGCGGCGTGAGCGCTGCGGGCTGGTAGCGGCATGGGTGCCGACTGCCGGTTGCATAGAACACCAATACAGGAGTGAATCATGCCCCAATCAAGCGACAAAATTCTCGATCACGAACTGCTATTTCGCGAGCCGGAGTATCAGGAGCTCCTTCGGAATAAGAAAGATAACTTCGAGTTCAACCATTCCGACGAGGCGATAAATCAGGTCGCCGAATGGACAAAGACAGAAGATTATAAACTGAAGAACTTCGCCCGAGAGTCACTGACCATAAATCCAGCCAAGGCGTGTCAACCTCTTGGTGCCGTGTTCGTGGCGAACGGATTCCATAAGACATTGCCTTTCGTGCATGGCTCGCAGGGCTGCGTGGCCTATTACCGTTCGCATTTTTCGCGACATTTCAAAGAGCCAACGTCATGCGTCAGTTCGTCCATGACGGAGGACGCGGCCGTTTTCGGTGGTCTGAACAACATGATCGACGGTCTTGCGAATGCGTACAATCTCTACAAGCCCGACATGATCGCCGTCTCCACGACCTGCATGGCGGAGGTGATTGGCGACGATCTCGACGCGTTCATCAAGAATAGCAAGCAGAAGGGCAGCGTGCCACAAGATTACGACGTGCCGTTCGCACATACGCCCGCTTTTGTCGGCAGCCACGTGACCGGCTACGACAATGCGCTCTTGGGCATCCTCAAGTACTTTTGGGACGGCAAGGCAGGCACTACAGCACCACTCTTGCGAGTGCCGGACGAGAGCGTAAACTTTATCGGAGGATTCGACGGCTTCGTGGTCGGAAACATGAAGGAGATTCGGCGTATCTTCGATTTATTTGGCGTAAGCGTGAATATTATTTGCGATCCATCGGGAACATGGAACACCCCAACTGATGGCGAATTTCGGATGTACGAGGGCGGGACTACGAAAGAGGAAGTCGAGCGTGCGCTGAACGCCAAAGCAACGTTCGTCTTCCAGGAGTATTGCTGTGAGAAGACCAGCAAGTTCCTCGCGGATCATGGTCACGAAGTCGTGTCACTGAATGCGCCTGTCGGCGTTTCCGGTACAGATCATTTCCTCATGGAGATTTCGCGGGTGACGGGAAGACCAATTCCGGCTGAACTTGAAAAGGAGCGTGGGCAACTAGTTGATGCGATGGCAGACAGTCAGGCGAGTCTGCACGGCAAGCGCTATGCGCTTTACGGCGATCCAGATCAGATGCTCGGCTACACGAACTTCCTGCTCGAGTTGGGTGCGGAGCCAGTGCACGTGCTCTCGACGAACGGTAACGACGGGTGGGCGGAAAAGGTTCGGGCATTGCTGGACGCGTCGCCATACGGTGAAGGATGCAAGGTCTATCCAAAGCGCGATCTATGGCACTTGCGCTCGCTGCTATTTACGGAACCAGTGGATTTCCTGATCGGCAATACACACGGAAAGTACTTGGAGCGCGACACTGGTACGCCGCTCGTCCGACTCGTGTTTCCGATTTTCGACCGTCACCATTACCATCGCTATCCGACGTGGGGGTATGCGGGGGCATTACGCGTTCTGTTAGCGCTGCTGGATGAATTCTTCGAGACACTCGATGCAAACACGATTGACATCTCGAAGACCGATTACAGCTATGACATCATCCGGTGAGAGGTGGAGCTGTTCGGGGATGGGCTCAGTGTTGAGTGCTCAAAGGGGGGGCAGTTCAACCCTCCGGAAAGCATGGATATTGGGTCTCCCTAGTTGCTCGACATCGCTGGCAATACCGAAGCGCGAAGGCAAAAATCGACAAATAGGAGCGGCGGGACGATTGCGCCGGACCTTTCGCGAAGCGTCGGCGGTTAGTCGACCAGCAGACGAAGATCGACTTCTCCGCGCTGCATTTTGCCATTCATAACGCTACTTAGTGTCACGGAGAGCTACACGGCAGATCGCCATCCCACGATCGGCTGAAAAGCATTTCGGGACGCATTGCGCAATTCGGAGCGCGGACGGAGAAGTGCAAGAATTTATATGGTCTGCGACGCGGGAACGCACACAAGCACTGCGCAAAACATCAGTTGATTGCGATCAACGCTATCGGCCACAAGTTCGTGCACAGTGCAGAAGGTTAATGGCTAAAGGTAATGACAATGATAAAGCAACTCCGCAATGTGGCTGCTGCACTACTCCTTATGTCACCATTTGGACCGCACGCAGCTAACGCCGCTGACAGTGCAGTCGTCGGAAACTACGCAGGTGATTGGTTGGTACGCCTCCGCGCGATAAGCATTGAGCCGCAAGTTCGCAGGACTGACACGCTTTCCGTGCTCGATGTCGGCGTAAGCAACGCGCTGGTGCCAGAGGTCGATTTCACTTATATGGTACGGGACAGCATCGGCGTGGAGTTGATTCTTGGTACCTCACGTCATCACCTGACGTCGAATCTCGGCGACCTTGGTGGCGCTAACTTGCTGCCACCGACATTGTTATTGCAATATCATTTTAATCATGCGGGACGCGTTCGACCGTACGTTGGTGCCGGACTCAACTACACGCTCTTCTATAACAACGGATTGCACGCGGGAGGTGTACCCGTCGCTATAAAGAATCACAGCGTTGGTCCTGCACTGCAGGTCGGGATTGACGTGCAGGCATCAAAGAGTCTATTCGTTAACGCCGACATCAAGAAGATATGGATGAAGACTGACGCATCGCTTAGCGGCTCGTCAATTGGCACCTTGCATGTCGATCCGCTGGTCATTGGTATTGGCGTCGGGGTGAAGTTCTAGACGTTGCGAATCTCAAGCGACAGACCATTCAGTGAACGGCTGGCTTCGCTCCTTGTACAGTGGCAACTTGGGAGAAGATGGGCATGACAGACAGGAAAGCTTTTAAAGAGCGGTTAATCCCCATCGGTGGTTGGCTGTTCGTTTCTCTTGCTGGGTGCAAACCCAACTTTCTCGTGCTGAGTCCCAAGGGTAGCGTAGGCACGGCGGAGAGATCACTCATCGCCTCGGCCACATGGGCCATGCTGCTGATCGTTGTGCCCGTTATTATCCTCACGCTTGCCTTCGCGTGGCGCTACCGCGCGTCGAACCGCAGCGCACGCTACGTCCCGACCTGGGTTCACTCAACGGCGATTGAAGTGGTGATCTGGACCATACCCGCTGCCATCATTCTGTTCCTCGCCATCCTTACGTGGCGTACCACGCATGAGCTCGACCCTTATAAACCACTGGAATCAGACGTGAAGCCCATCAACGTCGAAGTCGTCGCGGTCGACTGGAGATGGCTCTTTATCTATCCTGACCTCGGCATCGCTACACTGAACGAATTGGCGGTGCCTGTGAGCACGCCGGTCAATTTTCGCATCACGTCGGACTCGGTGATGAACTCATTCTTCATCCCGCAACTTGGCACTCAAGTCTACGCGATGGCCGGCATGCAAACCCGGTTACACCTGATCGCCGACGAAGCGGGCGACTTCACGGGCTTCTCGTCGAATTATAGCGGCAAAGGCTTCTCTGACATGAAGTTCCGTACGGTGGCTACGAGCCAGCAGGGCTTCGATGCGTGGGTGGAGACGGTAAAAGCTTCATCGACCCAGCTTACGATGGATCGGTACGCAACGGTCACGCAGCCGCAGGCAAACGCGCCCGTGCAGTACTTCTCGAAGGTCGACCGGAGGCTTTTCGACAAAATCGTCGGCAAATACAACAACGGCAACGTCGCGGATTTCACTGTCTCATCGTGCGTAACCAAGGGGTAAACAGCCATGTTCGGAAAACTCACATTAGACGCGATGCCGCTCGATCAGCCCATCATCATGGGGGCGTCGGTGTTCATGGCGCTTGTTGTCTTCGGCGTGTTCTGGCTGGTCACCTTAGAAGGTAAGTGGAAGTACCTCTGGGTCGAGTGGCTCACGAGCGTGGACCACAAGCGCATCGGCGTCATGTACATGATCGTGGCCGTGCTCATGTTGGTGCGCGGCTTTGCCGACGCCGTAATGATGCGCCTTCAACAGGCCGTCGCGTTCAATTCGCCAGGCTATCTGCCGCCGGATCACTTCGACCAGATCTTCACGGCGCATGGCGTCATCATGATCTTCTTCATGGCGATGACGCTCATGGTAGGCTTCTTCAATCTCGTCGTGCCATTGCAGATCGGCGCGCGCGATGTGGCGTTTCCGTTTCTGAACTCGCTTTCCTTCTGGTTGACCGCAGTCAGCGCGGTGTTGATCAATCTGTCCCTCGTAGCTGGCGAATTCGCGAAGGTCGGCTGGCTCGCGTATCCGCCGCTTTCCGAGCTGAAATTTAGTCCGGGCGTTGGAGTGGACTACTATATATGGGCGATCCAGCTCTCGGGTGTCGGCACCTTGATGTCGGGCGTGAACTTCTTTGTCACAATCATCAAGATGCGCGCGCCGGGGATGTCGCTCATGAAGATGCCCGTGTTCACATGGACGGCGCTCTGCTCGAATGTCCTCATCATGGCGACGTTTCCCATTCTCACGGTCGCGGTAGCGCTGCTCGGCCTCGATCGTTATATTGGCACGCACTTCTTCACGAACGAACTTGGTGGCAACGCCATGCTGTACTTGAACCTGATTTGGGCGTGGGGCCACCCCGAAGTGTATATTCTGGTGCTGCCCGCTTTCGGCATCTATTCGGAAGTGATGGCTACCTTCTGCAAGAAGCCGCTATTCGGTTACAGGACGATGGTCTACGCATCGTGTGCGATCATGTTACTTTCGTTTCTTGTTTGGGCGCACCACTTCTTTACCATGGGCTCAGGCGCCGACGTCAACGCATTCTTCGGCATCGCCACAATGATTATCGCGATTCCAACCGGCGTCAAGATCTTCAATTGGCTATTCACGATGTATCGCGGGCGCGTTCAATTCGCCGCGCCCGTGTTCTGGACCATCGGTTTCGTGGTGACGTTCTCTATCGGTGGCATGACCGGCGTGATGATGGCGATCCCGGGCGCGGACTTTGTGCTGCACAATTCGCTTTTCTTGGTCGCTCATTTTCATAACGCCATCATTGGCGGTGTGGTGTTTGGCTATTTAGCTGGCCTGCAGTACTGGTTTCCGAAGGTGTTCGGTGTCAAGCCCGATGACAAGCTCGGCAAGGCGTCGTTCTGGTGCTGGTTCGTCGGCTTTTATGTGGCCTTCGTACCTGTTTATGTGCTCGGCTTCATGGGCGCGACGCGCCGCACAAATCACTATGATGTGGCTGAATGGCAACTATACTTCATCGTTGCGGCGCTCGGCGCAGCGATCATCGCGGTGGGGATCCTGTTACAGGTTCTGCTGTGGGTGATGGCATTCGTGAACCGTAACGAGACCGAATGCAAGGATATGACAGGCGATCCATGGGATGGGCGCACGCTCGAATGGGCAACTTCCTCACCGCCGGCGGTCTACAACTTCGCTCTCATTCCGCAAGTGGAGGACATTGACGCCTTCGCGGACATGAAAGAAACGGGCCGCGGCCTTGGGCTGGCGTCAAAGTACGTGGACATCCATATGCCATCCAATACGTCGGCGGGTTTTTTCACAGGGATGTGCAGCTTGGTGCTGGGTTTCGCGGCCGTATGGCACATCGCGTGGCTCGCTTTGCTAGGTTTCATTGGGATCGTCCTTACGATCATCATAAAGAGCTTCGACAAGAACGACGGATATTACATTCCCGCGGCGATGGTCCGTGAGATCGAAGAAAGGCGGTTTGGCACCAGAGTCCCGATGGGCATTAACGGTCCAGTCGGCGAGGAGGCTTACTGATGTTACAGAAAACCGTTGGCGTAGATTTTTCAGCAGTCGATTATCAAGATCATCCACAATCGCACTCGGTGTTCGGCTTCTGGGTGTATCTGATGACCGACTGTATGCTGTTCGCGGCGCTCTTTGCTACGTTCAGCGTGCTGAGGCACCAGTTCGCCGGTGGTCCTACGGGTCACGATCTCTTCGATCTATCGGGCGTGGCGCTGGGAACCTCTGTGCTGTTGCTTTCTAGTATCACCTATGGTTTCGCGATGTTGGGTGTGCCGCGGGCAAGGAGCGGTGTCGTGCTCGGTTGGCTCGTGATCACATTCATTCTTGGCGCGTCGTTCCTCGCGCTCGAACTTCGCGAGTTCTCGCAGCTGATCGCGGAAGGCGCGGGTCCGCAGCGCAGCGCGTTTCTCTCAGCCTTCTTTACGCTCGTCACTGCGCACGGAATTCACGTTTTCTTCGGCCTGCTGTGGATGCTCGTACTGGTGATTCAAGTGCTGCGGGTGCCTCAGCTTGGTGAGCAGGAGGTCCGGCGGCTAACGTGCCTGAGCCTATTCTGGCACTTCCTCGATGTAGTATGGATCTTCGTGTTTTCTTTCGTCTATCTGGGGAGCATGCTCTAATGGCTTATGCACAGACTCACGCGGGGTCGCATGGCAGCCTCACTAGGTATCTCGCGGGCTTCTTTCTTTCGGTATTACTTACGGCCGGCGCATTCGGTGTCGGGCTGTACGATGCCATCGATGCAACTACGGCCATGATCGCGATCGCCGTACTCGGCTTTTTGCAAGTCGTCGTGCACCTTGTGTGCTTTCTACACCTGACCCTCTCGCCTGGGCAGGGATGGAACGTGCTTTCACTCTGCTACACCATACTAGCCGCTGCGTTCCTGATCCTCGGCACGGTCTGGGTGATGCGGAACGTCGAGATGCTGATGATGTCGCGTTAGTCAGTTGCCTGCGGGTTTTGCTTTCCGGCGCCGGACATGCACTAGCCCTGCATCCCCTTACATGCGACCTTGGGCGCCCGCGAAGCGCCGATTCTGCTCCACTAAACAGGATCGCATCAGGAAAATGTTCCTCTACCATGTGATCCGTACACCTATCCGCCCATTTGGTTGATCGCTTGCAGTTTCACCTAAATAAGCGAGTTATGGCCCGTCCGTTTCGAGCGACGGCGAGTGAATGCCGCGGGTTCGGTTCGCTATCATCGCTTTTTGCCGGCACTTTTCAGGGACCAAGGGCTCAGTCGCCGTGCTTGCGCTGCTGGCGACAGTACTTTAGCTACAAGTGAGTTCGGTGTGCTGAAGCGACGCGAGCAAGTTGAAAGATATACGGAGTGACTTGCATCGCGCCCCTGAGAACCGGCCAATGGTAAGGCCTATGATTAGCGAGGCGGCAGGCGTGATCAAGGCCGTATCGGAGGCGAAAAGCCGTGACCACGCTTCGGACGTCGACATCCGGCACTCGCGGTCGTGGTCGACATGCACATCGAGCCGGGTTCTTCGAACATCAGCGCTTGCGCTCAATGCACGACGCCGAAGAACAAAATTGCGCCTTCGGCTGGCGTCAGGGCCGCCGTGAAATAGCCTTCCAGCCGGTCGGCGGTCACTTCGTCAAGAGTGAAGGGCGGGTGAATGTAGCCCGCGGCGAATGCATGGTCGTACCAGTCGCTGAGCCACGCGTGAAGTTGGCTCACTTCCTTCGGCAGAATGCTCAAGGCATCGTCGTGCATATGTCTTTCTCCGGCTCGCTGAACGATGAGGCGGCGGTGCGGCATCTCCGCTTTTCTGGCGGAGGGGGCGGGTGAGAAGACGTGCCACGTGGCGTCGGCATGGCGAGAGAGGAAGACCGAGCACGCACCAGTCGGCCGAGCCATCTGTATGCGCGCGCGGCATGTTCCTACGTGAAAGGAAGCGGTCCAGCAGGCGGACACGCGCCCAGTAGTCGCGCGTCGGGCCAACGAGCTTTTCGACTTGAGAGCGCAGCGATGTGTTGGCCGCCATGGTTTTCCCTCGATCTAGTATGAATCGATGGTATGGCGATCGGAGCGCGCGTCCAATCGGAGCCGGCCGAATGTTGTCTCAGGAAGCGCTGGTTGCGGCCGTCAGGACTTCCTGAGTCGGATCGCCCTTGTGCGGCGGAAATCGAGGGTTTGTACCTATCGGCGGGCTTTTTGCGATATGGGTCAGGATTTCCTGACGCGTGATTCAGAATCTAATACCCGCATTTTGCAGTAAGCGCTGAATGCGGTAGGAAGTCTGCTAGTCGATAATGAACAGGACGACATGCAACGTCGACTTGACGAATTATGATGGGCTATCTGTCGGAGAGGGAGAACGTCGTCTCGCAGATCGACGCGATATGTCTGCGACTGTTCGACGCCTTGGTGCGAGACGCGCAGCCTGACAGCGCTTGCGTATCTGATGCATTGTTGGCCATTGAGCGACAGTAGCCCCAGCGCGCTCAGGCGCCTTGGCGAAACACTGCGCGATTTGCGGCGGAATCACGCGAATCGGATCGACGATTGTGACTTCCGCGCGCTGTGCGAAGTGGCAGATCTGATTGACGAACTGGCCGCGCCGCGCAGAGTCACGCTGACGGAGAGAGCGGAGTAGGGAGAGGAAATGCAAGCATAAGCGCAAAGATACATGGAGCGTGCGGCGGATTTGACGCCGCGGCGCGCGTTGTCTCAGCGGACCTTTGAACCCGGTGAAGGCGCGTAGACTAGGCTCTAGATCGAGTGCAATATTGGACTCCCACAATGGCGGCACTCGAGGGGATATTTGGGATAGGAATTATCCACGCATGGTGGATCGTGCTCAATTACAAGCTGCGCTGTTTTGCGACTGCTCGTGACGATGCTCGTCCGCGTACGCTGTTCCGCTTGGGCAGCGCAAAGTCTGGGAATGCCGTCGCAAAGGCTTGGAAGCGCAAATGGCTTATACCCGATGCACTGCTCGCCACGCGGGGCGAGTCTCTTAGGCTTTATATGGGTTCATGGTGGGTATAGAGTGCGACGTTGCACCATACATGGACTGTGAACAATTCCCCCATTCGATCCGTCGACGCGATGAACGAACCGCATCAGTTCGCGTAAACCTGTGAGTGGAAAGCGATCTTTCAACTCGTTGAGCGGTATCTCGAAGGAAACACCGCATCATGACCGATTTGGCCGCTTTAGTCGCGCACAAGGGCACGATTCTTATCGTCGACGATACGCCGGGGAATCTTGGTGTGATTGTCGACAGCTTCGAGGCGCACGGCATTCGGGTGCTGGTGGTGCTCGACGGTACGGAAGCGGTCGAGCGTGCGGTCTTTTCGCAGCCGGACCTGATCCTGCTCGAAGTGGAGATGCCAGGCATCGACGGCTTCGAGACCTGTCGACGCCTCAAGCGCGATGAGCGCACGCGCGACATCCCGGTCATATTCATGACCTCGGTCGCAGGCAACGCGGACCGCGTCGAAGGTTTTTTGGCGGGCGGCGTCGATTATGTAACCAAGCCGTTACGTGTTGACGAGACGCTGGCTCGCGTTGGCGTGCACCTTGAGCTGCGGATGATGCACAAGCAGGTGCTCGCGCAGAACCACCTGCTGCTCGCGGAAATAGCCGTGCGAAAGAAGACGGAAGCGGTGCTATCGGCTGCGCGCGACGATCTGGAGCACCGCGTCTCGTTGCGAACCGAAGAGCTCGCGCATGCCAACACGAACTTGCTGGCGCAGATTGACGAGCGGAGGCGTGCGGACGCTCGTCTCAAGGAAAGCGAGGCTCGCTTTCGCGCGATTGTCGAAACGAGTCCGGTGCCGCTGTGCATCACGTCGATGCCTGACGGACATATCCTGTACACAAACCGGCCGCTGCGTGAGCTATTCGGTATGGACGAAGGCTCGTCCGCCAATATCGACGATTTCTATGCCGAACGTGGCGAGCGTGAGCGTCTGATCGAGCATCTACAAACGAAGGGTGGCCTGCGCAATACCGAAGTCAAGTTCCGGCGTCTCGACGGTACACGATTCTGGGCGATGGTGACGGCACGCGTTGCGACTTACGACGATTCTCCAGCGATCTATGTTGGCCTGAACGACATCACTGGGCGCAAGCAGATGGAGCAGGAACTCGTCGAATCGCGCGAGGAGCAGCGCGAACTGTCCGCGTATATGGAGGCGATTCGCGAGGAAGAAAGAAGGCGCATTGCGATGGAAATTCACGACGAACTGGGGCAATTGCTGACTGCGCTTAAGATGGACGTGTCCCTGCTCAAGATGCGTATAGCGTACGACGCGGAAGCGTCAAAAAAAGCCGACGATATGCGCCAACTAGTCGAAGGCACGATCTCGATGGTGCGAAATGTCGCGAGCCATTTGCGGCCCGCCGCGCTCAACTTCGGAATTGCGTCTGCCCTTGAATGGCTTGTCGACGAGTTCAACCTCCGGAATGCTATTGCGTGTGAATTGCGCATCGAAGGCGGAGAACCCTCGCTGTCCGATTCACATGCCACGGCCTTGTTCCGCATCGCACAGGCGTCGCTGACGAACGTCGCGCGGCATGCCGACGCCACACATGTCGAGGTTACGCTTGTTTCGACGGCGGCGAAGCTCCTACTGCAGGTGCGTGACGATGGCTGCGGCTTCGACCAGCAAGTCGTGAGGGACGACTATTCATATGGCCTGCTCGGCATGAACGAACGCGCGCGGCTGATTGGCGGATCGCTTTCAATCGAAAGTGTGCCGGGCGCGGGCACCATGGTTTCAATTCACATTCCGCTCGATAGTGGACTTCGAACATGATCAGGATACTCATCGCAGACGATCATGCAATCGTCCGTGGTGGACTCAGACAAATCGTAGCTACTACGAGCGATATCGTCGTTGTGGCGGAAGCGGCACAGGGGTCAGAAGTGATCGATGGGTTGCGCTCGCGGGCAGTCGACCTTTTGTTGCTCGACATGACGATGCCAGGCATCAGCGGTATCGTCCTGATTCGCAGAGTACGGGCGGAACATCCTTCATTGCCGGTGCTCGTACTGAGCATTCACGATGAGGCTCAGGTCGCGTCCCGCGCGCTGCGCGCGGGAGCGACGGGGTATCTGACCAAGGACAGTGACCCGGAAGTGCTGCTCGCAGCGATCCGCAAGCTCGCGGAGGGCGGGCGTTTCCTCGACCCGAAGCTCGTCGATGCACTGGTCTTCGATACTCAGCGCGACGACGTGCCTCCTCATAAAGTACTGTCGGATCGCGAATTCCAGGTGCTGCAGATGCTCGCGGCGGGCAGGAGCATCAATGAAATCGCCGAGACATGTACGCTCAGTGCGAAAACTATCAGTACACACAAGATGCGATTAATGCGCAAACTGGGGCTGTCCAACAACGCCGAGTTGATTAGATACGCGATCCGGCATGGGCTGATCGTCGAGTAGAAGGAAGCTGGCAATCGCCTGATGAAATGAAGTTACGAGTGGTCGTCAGCGAGTTCGCACGCATTCCTCTTGCCGCGCGGGCGATATTGAGGGCGCTAAGGATGGCTGGCGCAATGCATTGTAAGAAGTATCTGCCAGCGGTTCACATTTCGCGACCGGGTAATCGGATTTGACCGCTCCTACAGATATTGCTCCACGGAATTGGGATTTGACTTGGACCGGTAAGCCTTTGCTAGCATCCAGCGGTGATCCGCGAAAGGCCGATAGCGTCCGTCAACAGTCATGTGTTTGGCCTGTATCACGATGGCGCTATGTCGCCGAGTGGCGCTAGATAATGCACCGCTTCGATACCGTCCAAGGGTGATTCCACCAAGTTCACGGTAAAACGAGCGGCGGCCGGGATGACCGTTTGGCCTGCCGAGATTCTCGAACTGGCTTACGTCAAGCACATCTTTGTCAGAGCCAGCGCGCGGGTCAATAGCCGGGCCGAAAATGATTATCAGCCGACCGTGAACGCGAACGACGCATGCGTGGCTTCCGCGATCCTGAACGCGCGCAGACTTTCTTATCAAGCTTCGGTCCCATCCGTCAGCACTTTGAACTCAAGCGACATCTGCTACGCGCCTCGCTCTACCGCAAACAGCTCGCGGACGCTTCACCGCGTGGCGGCGTTTGGCAGACATCACCGAAGTTCCGTCCGCTTTCTGAGCCAGCGTTTTCCCTTCCCGCTAGGTTAGACCGTGGCCAAGAGATCCTGAATCACCCCACGCACCACACGTCCGAGCCCGAGAGTTCAACTAGAACCCGGACAGCAGGTTGCATCGAAGGCCTAGAGTTCATCTGGCTCGTTTGACAGTCTGGATATACGGAACAGTCGATTACCAGCGTCGCCACCACTTGAAAGAAAGCCTGATAAACCGGGCGCGACCATATAAGGTGTAAAGTAAGCGCGAAATCAGGCGCACCTAGCCTCCGTAGTCGGGAAGATGCAAGCTGCGCCCGCAGACTTGAATTGAGGACGCAGATAATGGCCGACACTGACTTTGACTTTTCCCCCTGCGGGTGATCCCGACATGTGCTGATGGCAAGCATGGATCCAACCCGGAGGGCAAGCGCAAGCTGATCGAGGCCTGGCGCATCGCTGGCTGGCTTGTCGCTGAAGGCCGGGGTGAATGCAAACCAGTTGCACAAGGGGGTGCGCCTGGAAGAGCACCGTGAATGTACTGCTGTCGCAAATGCTGGTCTTGGGCAAGCACCATCGGCATTCGCGACAGTCGTCACAATCGACGACGCGGCCCCGGCGTTGGTCCCAAGGGGAGCTGTGCCACCCGCATCGGAATCGACGCCACAGCGTGAACCTTCTCGTCCTTCGCCGCGCTCGGCATCGCTGGCGAGCCTGTCGGCGACGCTGCCCAATGGGGATGTCGTTGAGCTCGAGTGTACCGGGCGCGACGCTTCACTCGTGACGGCGATGATCGTAGCATTGCGAGCGCGCTGATGTTCCGCTTCGATACGGAGCTGCTGGTCTATCTGCACCGCGAGCCGATCGACTTCAGGGCTGGGATCAACAGCCTCGTCAACCTGGTCGAGCAGTCGATGCAGCTCGATCCGCTCGCACGCGCCGTGTACGCGTTCAGCAACCGGCGGGCTAACCGCATCAAACTGTTGCTGTGGGAGCGTAACGGCTTCTGGCTGATGCTGCGCCGCCTGGAAGCAGACCGGTTCGTGTGGCCGCGCCGGCAGTAGGCCGTCATCGAACTGACGACCGAACAACTGCATTGGCTGTTTGAGGGCATCGACATTGAAGCGGTTCGTCGACATCCCTCCCGCCGCTATCGGCCCGAGACGATCGACACAAACCTTGATTGATATCAAGGCGGCACGTAAAACTGTTTGGGCGGTTGCATCGCTATCGTGAGAGGCATGGACACACATGACTTCTCTGGACTTCCGCCGGCCGCCCAAGCCTATATCCGTGAACTTGAGCAGGGTACTGCTGACCTGGCCCAGCGCATACAGACCCTCGAAGAGCGGTTGCGGCTTGCACAAAGCCAGCGCTTTGCGCCCCGCAGTGTGAAGCTCAAGGATCGCGTGTTCAACGAAGCCGAACAGATGGCCCAGGCCTACGACAACGCTGATGACGCGTTCGCGTTGCCTGACACCGGACTGCCGCAAGTCAACGAGCCGGAACGCGGCAAGCGCGGGCGCAAACCGCTGCCGGCTAACCTGCGCCCCAGCGCATCGAATACGACGTGCCTGAGGACCAGAAGATTTGCGCCTGCTGCGGTCACGGGATGCACCGCATGGGCGAGGATAACAGCGTGCAGTTGCACATCGAGGTCAAGGCGCCGGTGCTGCAACACGTGCGGTTCAAGTACGCATGCCGGCATTGCGAGCGCCACGCAGACCGCACGCCGGTCCTGGCGTCGATGCCTGCAGGCGCTGCCGGGCAGCAATGCCAGCGCGTCGGTGATCGCCACCGTCACGGCCGGCAAGTTTGTCGACGGTACGCCGCTGTACCGGATGGCAGACGTATTTGCACGCGCAGACATTCCGGTAGGCCGCGGCACACTGGCCAACTGGATCATCCGGCCCGCCGAGCTGCATTACAGCCGCCTGTACGCAGCGCTGCGTAAGACGCTGCTCTCGCAGCCGCTGATTCACGGCGACGAAACCACGGTGCAGGTACTCAAGGAGCCCGGCAAGAGCGGTAAGCGGCTCGTGCCGGCCGTTATAGACGGTGGCTGAGGTCGACATCAAAGTGATGTCCATCATTTCCGATCTGATGGGCACCACTTTGACACAGTCTGCAGAGAAGAAGCCAGGTACACGAACGGGGCGCCCGAATTACCCCCGGGAGCTTCGTGAGCGACTGGCAGCGGCAGCTTGCGAGCCTGGCGTATCAGTCTCAAAGCTGGCCCGGGAGAATGGCATCAACGCGAACATGCTGTTCACCTGGCGGCGGCGATATCTGGACGATCAGCAAGCTCGATCTGCCGGGCTCATTCCGGTCGTATTGCTCAGCGACACGCCAACAGAGGTCATTGCATCAGCTCCGGTAGAAGCGCAAGCGCTGGGCGCGAAGCCTGTCTCACCGGTCGGCACGATCGAGATCCGGATCGGTCGTGCGGTGGTTAAAGTGGACGGCCTGGTTGATGCCGATATGTTGCGGATCGTGCTGGGCAGTCTGCGCTCATGATCTCCCTACCGGCAGGCACGCGCATCTGGATCGCTGCTGGCGTCACCGATATGCGATGCGGGTTCCAGGGGTTGGCAGCGAAGGTGCAAACAGCGCTTGAGGAGAATCCTCTGGGCGGCAACGTCTACATCTTCCGGGGCCGTCGCGGCGATCTGATAAAAATTCTCTGGGCCACGGAGGACGGAATCTGGCTTCTCGCGAAGCGGCTTGAACGAGGCCGTTTTATATGGCCCCAGGCCGACGGTGGCAAGGTGCATCTGAGCTCTGCACAGCTGTCGATGCTGCTTGAGGGCATCGACTGGCGACAGCCCCGTCGCACCGCCGCATTATCGATGTTGTAAACCGCGCGGCAGACTCGTAAACTACGGCGCATGTCGAGCGGCGCCGATCTTCCTGACGATGTCGAACTCCTGAAGGCCTTGCTGGTCGAGGCTCGTAGTCTGCTTGCCGAACGCGATGTCGAGATTGAGCAGCTCAAGGCCCAGATCGACAAGCTCAGGCGCATGCAGTTCGGTCGCAAGTCCGAGCAGCTGCAGCGGCAAATCGAGACGCTCGAGACTCAACTCGAGGATCTGGCCGCCGGGCGCGGCGTTGCGGATGTGCAGCGTGCGCAGGCTCGCGGTGCAAATGCGTCCGCCTCGATTGCGAGGACGGACGAAGCATCTTCGAGGCAAGCGCTTCCCGCGCATCTGCCGCGCGAGGATCATGTACTCGGGCCCGAATCGAGTTGCCCGGACTGCGGTCAACCAATGCAGGTGCTCGGCGAGGACGTGTCCGAACAACTCGCCCGGGTCGCAGCTGCGTTCAAGGTCATTCGCACGATCCGGCGCAAACTGGTTTGCCCCTCCTGCAGTACTATCACCCAGCCACCGATGCCCGGCCTGCCGATCGAGCGCAGCATCGCCCATCCGAGCTTGCTGGCAGACATCCTCGTCTCGAAGTATGCAGACCACCAGCCGTTGTACCGGCAATCGGCGATCGCGGCGCGCGACGGCGTGACGCTTGACCGGGCCAGCATGGGCCGATGGGTCGGCCAGTGCGAGGCACTGTGCGCACCGCTAACAGAGGCGCTGCGCCGCTATACCGTGTCCGCCACCAAGCTGCACGCGGATGACACGCCGATCCCGGTGCTCTCACCGGGCAACAGGAAGACCCGCACCGGCCGGCTATGGGTCTACGTGCGCGACGATCATCGCTCCGGCTCGGCGCAACCTGCTTCAGTCTGGTTCGCGTACTCGCCGAACCGGCAAGGCATCCATCCTCAAACCCATCTCGCCAGCTTCAAAGGGATTCTGCAAGCGGACGCTTACGCGGGCTTCGACGAATTGTTCCGCGATGGCTTGATACGCGAGGCGGCATGCCATGCCCACGCGAGGAGAAAGTTCTACGACATCCATGTGCGCACGCCATCTGACACAACACAAAAGGCACTCGAATATATTGGCGGGCTCTATGACATTGAGGCCTCCATTCGCGGCAAGCCCGCCGCCGAACGGCTGCGAATACGGCAGGAGAATGCCAGACCTCTGCTTCAGATCTACGAAGCGTGGCTCAGGGCAAAGCTCGAAACGCTGTCGTCGAAGTCCGATACGGCCAAGGCGATCAACTATACGCTGAACCAGTGGAGCGCACTGACGTTGTATTGCGAAGACGGTACGCTCGAGATCGACAACAACATCGCGGAGAACGCGCTGCGTTGTGTAAGCCTGGGTCGGAAAAATTTTTTATTCGCCGGCTCAGACAGCGGCGGCGAACGCGCAGCCGCGATGTACGCATTGATTGGCACTTGCACACTGAATGACATCGATCCGCGTGCCTACCTCGACTATGTGCTAACCCATATCGCCGGTCACAAAATCAATCGCATCGACGAGCTCCTGCCTTGGCGTGTGGCCGACAAGCTGCACACGCCAGCCAGTTCGCCAAAGCCCTCTACCTGACCGGCAGCTCCAGTTCACCATCATGCTTTACGCGCACCGCGAATGGACGAACGGCCCAGCTGAGCCGCTTACCAAGAGCGCGCAGAGCAAGAGCTATGTGTGGGCTCCCCGCAGTGCCGAGGACTGCGGGGAGCCGGTGGCTCCAGCCGGAGCGCGGTTAGGAACATCCGGAGAGGTTCCTCGCCGGCTATAGGGGCTTGCTCATGAGCGACGGCTACGCTGCGTGGCGCACGCTCGAAGGCCCAACTCACTTCGGCTGCCTGACCCATGCGAGACGGACCTTCGTCGACGCGCTCAAGGGGCAGAAGAAACCCGGTGGCCGCGTAGCGCAGGCACTCAAGTACTTCGAGGCACTGTACTAGGTCGAGCGGCTTGCCAAAGGGAATCTGCCTGAAGGCGAGACGCGTATCGGCTACATGTACCGCCTGTGCCAGCAGCACAGTGTTCCATTGCTCGAAGCATTCAGGAAATGGCTCGATGAGCAGGCCCCTGAGGTGTTGCCCGAGAGCCTGCTGGGCAAGGCAATTGGCTATACACGCAACCAGTGGGAATATCTGAGCCGCTATGTGGCCGATGGGCTTGCCCCGGTAGACAATAACGTCATGGAACGCGATATCCGCCCCTTCTGCACTGGCAGAGCTTCGGGGCTGTTCAGCGACACCGTTGCCGGAGCAAAGGCGAGCGCCATGGTGTACAGTACAGCTTGATGCGGACCTGTCG
The DNA here is from genome assembly GCF_050435705.1 of Paraburkholderia sp. JPY419. NCBI lineage: Bacteria > Pseudomonadati > Pseudomonadota > Betaproteobacteria > Burkholderiales > Burkholderiaceae > Paraburkholderia > Paraburkholderia sp. JPY419. The sequence goes on from NZ_JBNDKV010000003.1 coordinate 126,894, forward strand.
GGCCTGCGGCGTCGAGCCCTATGCGTACCTCGTACACGTGCTGACCGAGTTGCCGCAACGCGCGCCGGATGCCGACATCAGCGATCTGCTGCCGTTCAACTATGCGCAGCGCCGAGTCGAAAGCGAGCTGACACACAAGACGCGCGTAGGCCGCCACGTCGGCGCACACTCCCCGAACACAATTGGAAACATCGCCGGTCAACATCGACCGGCGCGATGGGGCTACTCACGCGCGCAGAATGCAAACGATTCCGCATTCGGTGTGCTAAATCTAGCGCTTACGGTGTAGAGGTGTTGGTCACGGCGACGCGGCGGAGGAGCCGGTGATTAGGACCCGCTCGATGATGCCGGGCAATGCGCACGACGGTCATCCCATGGAAGAAGCGCTGGACTACGCGGCGATTCTCAGTGACGTCCAACCTGAAATCGTGATCGTCGACCGTGGTTGCCGGGGGCGCCGAGCCGGACAGCGTTAGGGTCTACCACCCCGGTCTGCGGCGTGGCATCACGCGAACGTTGCGCGTCATGATCCGGCGGCGTAGCGCGATTGAGCCGACTATCGGTCATATGAAGGCGGATGGCAAGCTCGAAACAACTGGCTGAAGGTAGCGCTGGGCGATCGATCAATGCCGTGCTGTGCCGCGCCGGCCAAAAATCTGCGCATGATTCTCAGAACGCCACAGTGTTTTGACGTCCTTCCCCGGGTCGCTTTGCTCACCCGCTTCGCGGCTCACGCATCGACATCCTGAGCGGGGTCGACCGCGAGAGCGAATTATTAAGACTGGACTCAGTAGATCGCACTTCCAAACGATTAAATATTAAACAATCGTTATGGCATTAAAAAAACTTTTTATATTAGTGTGGCTGGCAATTAGTGATATCGTGGCATTCATTTTACACGGTATCAGAATCCGAGGTGCTGACCCTTATGCGCGGCAACGAATTTGCGCAGTTATAGCCATCCCCGTCTGGCGCTCGATGGCCTTCGTTGGCGACGTGGATGATGGCTAGTTGACGAGTGGTTTGCTTACAAAGGAAGGCATGAATTTCTTTCGCGAAAACGTTCTCCTCGCTGTGTTGCTGCTATGCGTTCTTTGTGCAGGATCGGCTCATGCCGATTTATCAAAAACTGTCTGGGACTCCGCCGGACCCGATGCGGTAGTGACCAGCAAAATATTCTATACAGGAGCTGTCACGCTTCAAAAGGCCAATGACTTGGTTTCTGCGTTGGACCAACGCCAATCACGGGCAATCTTGTGCCACTGAAAATCAGTGGCACAAGATTGCCGCGCTGATGCTGATGAAGTTACCTGGCAAGAAGGCAAGTATCACGGGGGGGCGCGATGCCCGCCGGCGGGACGTCATGGAACTGCGGGGCAGTTCTGGACGGCAATGGGCGGACTTGCATGGCTTCGACCACGGCTGAGCCGTGCGAGGGCGTGCGCGTCGCGTTCTATCGGGCAACACCTACGGAGGCAGCATGACCTGCATTGTGGCGCTGACAGATGGCAAGAAGGTTTACATGGGTGCGGATTCGGCAGGATCGGGGGGGCCATCACCGTGCGCGCCGACCCCAAGATTTATCGGGTGGGACCGTTCCTGATCGGCTTCACCACATCCTTCAGGATGGGGCAGCTTCTGGGCCATGGTCTGACCGTCGCGCCGCACCCGGAAGGCACCGACGTGTTCGCCTTCATGTGCACGACGGTCATTGATGCGGTACGCGCTTGCTTTACCCGCGGCGGATTCGCGCGCAAGGACGGCGAACGCGAATCGGCTGGCACTTTTCTGGTTGGGTGCATGGGGCGTATCTTCCAGATTGGCGTCGATTATCATGTTGCTGAACGCGCCGTGAACTTCGATGCCTGTGGTAGCGGCGAACAGGTGGCGCTGGGCTCGCTGCATACCACCGTCGGTGTGCCGATGCGGCCGGACGTCAGAATCGAACGCGCCTTGGCCGCGGCGGCCGAATTTTCAACGGGAGTCCGTGGCCCGTTCCGGATAGAAGTGCTGGACGGCCAGACCGCTCAACGATCGGTCGAAGAAGAGGTAAGCGACGTTTGATCTACCAGCCGCCCACTTACGACGAATGGGTGATGGTTGAGCCGCTCTTCGGTTCGCAGACACTTGGCCTTGATCGTCCGCGCGTCGCCAGTCTGCGGGGCTGAAAGCCATCGTGCATGTGCTCACCACGAAATGCCGCTTGGTGCATCTGCCGCAGAACCTCGGCTTCCCGTCACACATTACCGTCCGGCACAACTCCAAGCGCTGGCAGCAGAACGGCGCGATGGACGTCGTGCTTGCGGCTCCGGGGCCGCTCGGTCGCGTACTGAGGCCGAGCCATGCCCAGAAGGCGGTCGGCGTAGACGTCGCGCGCGGCGGGAATGAGGATCTTAGTCACGGTGCGGTACGAAAACCCCTTCGCCGAACAGCAGGCAGGTTCTCTGGAGGATCAAGATGGCGCAACTGAAAGTGGCTAAAGGCGAGAAAGTCTTCGATTATTTGGGAGCGCGTAGCATTCGGTCACTGATGTTCTATGTGAACGGAAAGGAATACGACAGATTGGTCGTGACGTCTATTTAAGGTTGAAGGAAAAGGGTCAAGAAATGGCTGCCTCAATACGATGTCGTTCGGCCTGAAATCATCGAGGTTCAGTCAGGAGCGAAGAAGTAGTGCGCATTCAACGACGATGCAGCGCTCAAGGCGTCGTCAGTGGCGAAGTTACAGAACGAAATGACGCAGAACCAGAGGGAGCAGGCCAACACGAATCCTTGCTGGTGATCAGATATTCGAGGTAGTCTACAGCATCAACGGCCGATTCTTCCGGCGCTTCATCGGACTGGCGCGTCCGTATTGGACGCGCGCGCGTGGCGTTCGTGGCTCGTGTCGGTGTGCATGTTGCGTTTTCGATCGTGGACACTGCACTCGGTGCCAAGCTGTCGTTTCTCACACAGAGATGAGGGTTGCACTGGTATTGCGCCACGCGGTGTATTACTGCCGCCTGTTCGCCCATTTTACGTTGATGAGTCTTGTGATCAATGGTGGCGTGGTTATCTGTTCTTCAGCGATAGTCAGTCGGTTGACCTTGCACCGGCACGCGTGACTGACACGCGACCTGGTGCGGGGTTATCTGCGTGGCCGTGTGCATTTTCGCGTCGAGCAGGACCTCTGTGAGTGCTCGAATGCGGCGGGCACTTCGCCATATGAGAGTCTGCTATCCTCACAAAACGCGACCGACCCTCGGACGCTTGATGCCAGTGTTTGTCGAAGCGATCCCGCGGATCCGCGGCGAACGGAGGCGGCTGCTGTCCAAGCCGCGCATTGCCCGCCAATCGCGATATTGCCTTTCTTACTCACTGCTCGTCTCCGTTTTCGCAACACCAATTGACCTTGTCGCGTGACCGCGGTGACGCATCGTGGAAACTGGTCAATTACTGCACTGCAGGAACTTTTGAATGTTGCTGAGCATATCCGCAGCACGTTTGATTGAAGACAACGAGCGGGTCGGGAGTCGGCGAGATACTTGCAGGCATGAAGTGCGTTTGGCACGCCTGCTTGCGAGTAGGTACACCTCACCCATGCAGGGCGGCAGTCGCTCAACTGCACGCCGCAACGATCTATCCAATTGGACATGCACAGATGGGCCAAGTTACTCGTTATATGCTGCTGACCGGCGCCAGCCGCGGTATCGGTCATGCCACAGTTAAGCTTTTTCAGGAGAACAACTGGGAGGTGTTCACTGTCTCCCGGCGGCCGTTCTCGGACAGTTGCAAGTGGCCTACTGCGCGCGAAGCGCACATACAGGCAGACCTCGCGGACCTAGATAGTATCGACCGAATCGCTTTGGAAGTCAGGCGACGGCTACCTAATGGACAGTTACACGCGCTCGTCAACAATGCTGGCGTCTCTCCTAAAGGCGAGGATAGATCGCGCCTCGGAGTTCTCAAGAGCGATCTTCGGACTTGGATGACTGTTCTTAACGTGAATTTGGTATCAAACGCATTACTGGCGCGATCGTTGTTCCCAGAGTTGGTCCGAGGAAACGGGGCCATTGCCAACGTAACATCAATCGCCGGGGTGAAGGTTCATCCTTTCGCAGGTACTGCCTACGCAGCCTCAAAGGCTGCGCTCGCAGCTCTAACACGAGAAATGGCGCACGAGTTTGGCCCGAAGGGTGTACGCGTCAACGCTATTGCTCCGGGCGAAATTGATACCTCAATCCTGTCGCCCGGCACAGAGGAGATCGTGAATCACGGAATTCCTATGCGTCGTCTCGGGGATCCGGCCGAGGTCGCACGAGTAATCTACTTTCTCTGCACTGAGGCCTCTTCGTACATCAACGGAGCAGAGTTGCACGTCAATGGAGGACAGCATGTCTGAGGTCATGCAACAGCACGTGAAGACCGACGCCCAGGAACCGTCGTCGGAAAGGCTCCATAGCAAGGGAAGAGAAGAGAGGGCCTCGTCGTGTGCCGACCAGTCGGTCCGATGGAGACGGTCCATGTTGCAGCAGGCCCTGAAGATGGTCCCTTGCGCTCCGACGCTGCTAAGTGATCCTCTTCTACTGCGCGGCGGTTTCGATTGGCATTCAAATGATGTGAGAGCGGTGACATATGACATACCGAATGTTCCATCGTGAGAGACTATTAAGAAGTTTCGGTATCTGATACGCGTCCGACTTTCCATACTAAAGTAACATCTCCATGCCGACTAGATTGCGCGGCGTGGCATCTCGACTTGTCCACATTAGCATGAACTTTCCGCCGTGTAACGGAGGATCGTCCATCACGTCAGAACCTCTGCAAACTTCCGTTTAGTGGGTTCCCCCGGCGTCAGAATAGATGTCATGTTGTTTGATTCTTAGACATGGTCCGGGGGCGGTAGAATCGGGATGAATGAAAGCCTACCCAGAAGAAAGAAAAGAAGCCCTCGTGCGTCGCATGATGCCGCCGGAGAATGCGCCGGTGTCGGCGCTAGCACGAGAAACGGGGATTACCGAACAGACGTTGTACACGTGGCGCCGACAGGCGAAAGGACAAGGGCTGGCAGTGCCGGGCGACGGGAAGAACCCCGAAGGATGGTCTTCGGAAGACAAGTTTGCCGTAGTGCTGGAAGCCGCCCCGCTCAACGCAGCGGAGCTGGCCGAGTATTGTCGTCGCAAAGGTCTATACCCCGAGCAGATCGCTGCGTGGCGGGCTGCCTGCCAGGCCGCCAACGCGAATGCTGCCGAGCAGGCGCGCGAGCAGCGTCACCAGTCCAAAGAGGACAAGCAGCGCATCAAGCAGCTCGAGAAGGAATTGCAGCGCAAGGAGAAGGCTCTGGCGGAAGCGGCGGCGCTGCTGATTCTCAGAAAAAAAGCCCAGGCGGTCTGGGGGGACAAAGAGGACGATTGATCAACGTCCCGGATCGCCTGATGTGTATATCGTTGATTCGCGAGGCGGTGCAGTCGGGCAGCCGGTTGGAGAAGGCTTGCAAGGAGCTGGGCCTGAGCCTGCGCACGTTCCAGCGCTGGGTCCGTGATGGCGAGGCGGTGCGCGCTGATGGTCGGACCACGACCGAGCGGCCGGCGCCGCGCAACAGGCTGAGCGAGGCCGAACGGCAACAGATTCTGGAGGTGGCCAATAGCGCTGAGTTCGCCAGCTTGCCGCCCAGCCAGCTCGTGCCGAGCCTGGCCGAGCGCGGCGTGTACCTCGCGTCGGAATCGAGCTTTTACCGTGTGCTGCGAAGTGCCTCGCAGCAGCACCGCCGAGGTCGGGCACGGCAGCCTTCGTCACGTATGCCCACCAGCCATTGTGCGACAGCACCGAATCAGCTGTGGTCGTGGGACATCACCTGGTTACCGGCGGCGATCAAGGGCAAGTTCTACTACTGGTACATGGTGCTCGATGTGTTTAGCCGCAAGATCGTCGGTCACGAAGTCCAGGAAGCGGAATCTGCAGAACTTGCGTCGTTGCTGATGCGGCGCACGAGTTTGGCCGAGGGCTTGGCGGGACGTCCGCTGGTGCTGCACTCGGACAATGGCAGTGCGATGAAGGGTGCGACGATGCTAGCCACGCTGGAAAACCTGGGCGTGGTGGCTTCGTTCAGCCGACCGCGTGTGAGCAACGACAACCCGTACGCCGAGGCGCTGTTCCGCACATGCAAGTACAGGCCCGACTATCCGCGTAAAGCGTTCGCGAGCCTTGACGAGGCGCGCGCCTGGACGCAGCAGTTCGTGCGTTGGTACAACCACGAGCATAAACACAGCGGCCTGAAATTCGTCACGCCGGCGCAGCGTCATAGCGGCGTCGCCACTGCGGTGCTGGCACAACGGGAAGTCTTGTACGCTCAGGCCAAGGCGCGCAATCCGCAGCGTTGGTCCCGCTCGACTCGCAATTGGGAATTGAAGGATGAAGTCTGGCTCAATCCGGAGCGGATGCCGCCGGTCGAATTAAAGCAGTGCGCGTGAAGTGACATGACAACTACGTTGACGAACACCGCTGGCCGCACTACACGCGCATTTTCGCATGGCTCGCCTGTGTGTCGACCGAATCGAAACGAAGTGAGCGCAACGGGAATTTGATGAGGAGCATTCAGCGGGAGAGCCTATACCTGTAACAGGAGCTCGTCCTCGGTCGCCGTCGCCACAGACGAAAACCGGTGTCTCATGGGCGCGAGAAATCTGCCAGCGTTTCCTGTCTCCCAGACGGCCGACGTTACATATCTATAAGGCCGCTTTGCCGGTTTCAAGGCATCGCGCCACTTCCCGGCGGTCTCTACTGTGCCTGACTATTCCACATAGCGGTGGTTATTGTCGCCGGTCCTTCCTCTCATGCCGAACCACGCGTTCCAGCGTCGACAAGCCCAAGATCAGAGTGTTCGAGTTCGACTCGACAAAAATGGAAGGTTTCCCGCGCTTTTAGCCAGCAGAGCTCTTTGTTCTCTTCGCTGTGAAAGTACCGATAGAGGAACTCAGCGAACACAAGCAACGCTACCTTAAGAGGTGGCGTCGCTTGTTCGGACAGGGTCCCGAGATTTTTAAGTGGAACCACCGGGCGTTCATGCTGCCGATTTAATCGCAGGCAGCGTCGCGAAGTATGCCTCATCCGGCGTGCGGTCTTCGAGACTCGAGTGAGGTCGTCTCTGGTTGTACAGATTGATGTAATCGCCGATTGAACGCCGGGAGTGGCTGACCGACTCATATGCCTTCAGGTACACCTCCTCATACTTGACGCTTCGCCAAACCCGTTCGACGAACACGTTGTCGCGCCAGGCTCGTCGATGCGGCGCATCAGTTTCAGTTCCGTCTCGCTGACCGGTTGAGGCGGTAGTAGACGCTTGATCGGGCGATCCCCACAAGTCGCGCCTGTTGCGCAATCGGCCGCGCGTGTGCACGGTCGATCATCGCTTTCCGCTCAGCCCCCCCCCCCGCCTTGCCGAGCGCTCCGCTTAAAAAATCGTTCTCCAGCGTCAACTGGCCAATCTTTGCGTGGAGCACCGTGACGTCCACTGGTGGCACACCCGTCGTCGACTTGCCCGTATCGAACACTTCCGACACGCGCTCCTGCAGCTGCTTCTTCCAGTCCGTAATCTGGTTCGGATGAACGTCGTACTGCTGTGCCAGTTCTGCCAGCGTCTTGTCGCCCTTCAGGGCTGCCAGCGCTACCTTTGCCTTGAATGCCGGGCTATGCGACCGGCGGCTTCTTTTTGCCATCTTTGGGTTCCTCTTGCTGGTCCCTATGCCCAGCTCAGGCCCCGACCGTTCCACTTACCGACCTTGTCCGAAATTCCGGCGCCACCTCTGTAGCGACACAAATTGGCGAAATTGTCCGGTTTGTCTGTTGATGCTATCGGTGAAATGGGCTTTAAGGCCTTTCGAGGTTCCACTTGCTATTGGCGTTGGCTGGTTGGCATAGATTTCGCATATGAATATGCGGTTAGGCTAATCTTGTGGGAGTGGGACTATGCGTAAATAATCCAGCTGCTAGGCTCATCCAATGTCGGCGTGCCCCTGTATTTGCGCAAAATTGATAATTGATGTCGCTATGTGAAAAAGGGCACTTCAATTTTGAGCGCATTTATGCGTTTTTTTGATAAAATTGATGGCTCTTAATATGTGGCAACTTCGCTTAATAAATAAAAGGCATCGAGATTCGCGAATTTCGTTTTGAGATGACGCGATATAACGTTGGAGCTTTGATGAAAAAATTCCTGAAGGGCATTTTAATTTCGTGGTGTTTTTCGACCTGTTCATTTTTATATGCTGCCGAATTCAGGGTCGATTTTGGTTCCCCGCAAAAATATGTTCAATCGTTGGGTGCAATTAGAACTGCAATGGGCGATGCGATGTCGCTCACGAATATCCCTGGCAATAAAATCTTGTATCAATTAAGACCCAATGCATCAAATATTGTAGAGGGGATTGCAATTGAAATAATTGGAGTTGGTCCCAATAACTCATCCTCAAATCCAGACGTTAGGTTTGTGATGAATCCATCCGATTTGTACCTAACAGGGTTTATCGTTGGGCGTATATTTTACCGATTTTCTGATTTTTCGGACACGGCGAGCGGAAGAGTACAGGTGAATGCGCCACGGCATTTGGTAGATTTCACGATAGATATGACAGGAGATTCTAGCTATCTCTCGTTGGCAAGGAGTGCCGGAGTAAGCGCGGATAGAACAGATTTGTCAATCGATAGATATTCACTGATGAAGGGGTATAGGGACCTAATGAATCATGGTTCTTCGACTAGTACGATAAACGGAGCGGAGGCAAGGGCCTTGCTATCGTACGCAACAGTGCTATCAGAGGCGGTAAGGTTTCGTAGTATTCAAGGGAATTTTGCATCGACTGCATTAGGCGATGATGCTTTCACTCCATATCGATTGAGTCTCGAAGATTCAAATAGAACTACGCGGTGGGATCGGCTAAGTGATGAGATACGTAAGGTTCAGTACGGCGCAATAAAGATTGCTACGCATGGCGTGGCCCCGATCTTACTAACAAACGTCAGAGACGTTTTCGGAATGACGACCTGCACGGGCAAGAAGATCGCATCAAAGACTCCATTCCTTCCATATAACGATTGTGTTCAGGGTAATATCGGGCGGTGTAATATGGGATTCTGATAGTCTTTCGCGTGTTATTACGTAGTCGCGATTTGTTTGAATTCGGTAGTTGGGGCGCCTGTCGGGCTTTTGCGTGGTGATTTTTAATGGGTAGTTAATTTTGAATTTTTACTGGGATGTGCGGAATGTGGGCCAAAAAATATGTTCTTTGTATTTCGATGGCGGGTGTGATGTTGGCATCTGGTTTGGTATTTGGCGGGGGATATTGTCAAGAGGGGTATATTTCTAGTCTAAAAGTAAATCTTCAGGGTGGGGAGTGTGAGATTGGCCTCGCAAGCTCTCAATCGGCCTCCCGTTTCAATGGGGGAAATGGTCGTGCGACGCAAGTATTCGTGAATCTATGCTGGATATCGCCAGGCACGCTCACGCAATCGAATCGAGAGTCAATGTGACATTTGAAGGGCGTGGGACCTATTCGAAGCCCATTTATTCGATTCGAATTTTGGAAAGCCATAGTAGCGCACGGCATCAGACCGGTAATGCCGCACCTTGGATCGCCCGGCGCGGACTTTGTCAAATTGAAGGTCGAGTCCATTAGATCGGCAGGATGAAGAAGAGTCAATAGTCGAGCCTGATCAATTCGGAGAGCCTTGCGTGGCAGAGCTTTGAGGCCGAATTGGTGTTGTGAGATTTGCAGGATCCTGGCACATTAACGTGAGAATCCTGCATTTTTCGACGAGGTGCGAATGGGTCCGAAGACGCCTGTGACGGAGGGAGATTTTTTCCGCCAGCCGCTGCGCGAACAGATCAACCTGAAGCATCCGTTGATACGTTTGGCCGACCTGATCAACTGGGAGCGACTGGGCGCATCAATGAGCGAAAGCTTTGTATCGCGCAAGGGACGACCGGCGACATCGCCGAGGCTGACCTGCGGTCGGACTCCGCTTTCTCACGTTCACCGACACACCGCGGACGGCGCTGCCGGCACCGAATTCTAGCCTGTCGTCCATTAGAATCATCGCTGCTGCTTGTTTCCCAAAAGCGGCACGGAGAGAGCAAGAATGATTGAGAGATTTTCTGGGGAAACGGGCAAACGCCTGCGTGTTGAAGCGTTCACGGGCCAGAAGCTCGTCGGCGGCGACAAAGATCTGGCCGCGGAGCTGGCCGACATGGCCGAACTGATTCAGGTCAAGACTTGCGACGTTATCATCCACCAGGACGCCACCGACAACGACGTGTATTTCATCGTCACCGGCGCGTTCGACATCGTCGTCAACCCTGCGCCGATCCGCCGGCGGTTCCCCGGCGATTCGGTCGGAGAGATGGCAGCCGTTGAGCCGATCCAGAAACGGTCTGCGACGGTTCGTGAGGCAGAGGATTCCCTTGTCGCGAAAATCACGGAACAGCAACTGAGCGAGCTCGGCAGCCGCTATCCAGACATCTGACGCCGGATGGCAAAAGAACTCTGGAAACGCCTGATCGGGGCGCAACCAGATCGTAAACGCGAAGTGCGACAAAATCCGCGTTTTCGTGATTTCGAGCGCTGAGGCGCTTGACGTCTCGCACCTGCTACAAACCATGTTCGCACACGGCAAGTTCCTGACAGTGCCATGGAACCAGGGGTGTTCAAGGTCGCAAACCATACGCGCGACGATATCGAACGTGAGCTGGTTTAGTGCGATTTCGCGGTGGCGATCGCACATGGCGACGACGTCACCAATGCCCGCGTCACTGAATGGTCGGCGCCCGCGCGATAACGTCGTTTTCGAGCTTGGCCTATCCATGGGTCGCCTCGGCCGCAAGCGCGGAATCCTGATGGAACCGCGCGGCGAGGGCGTCAAGCTTCCAAGCGACATGGCGGCGTGACGACAATCCGCTACGTCAACGGCGAAGAGAACGATCAGAGGCGAAGTTTGGCCCGGCTGCGACTGCGCTGCGCAAGCACATCATCAGCCTTGGAACGATTTGCTAAATATCCCCGAAATCGATCTCGAAGCCGAAGGTGGGTCGTGCCACCGCCAACGTAGTATTCGACTTCAGCTTGGGGGCAAACAAGTGGGGAATATCAATGGCTCTGACCGACGATTTGAAGAAATGGGTTAGTGAAACGTTCACTGGTGAGTCGGAAGTTCAAGAGAGTACTGGTATAAGAATACGTCGACAGCCCGATGTGCGCTAAAATTGCCTCTGCCGTCCTCGACATTACAACTCGCGTCACCGCCGATGTCTACAACATGTTGGCTGACCAGTCGAAGTAGACGAATGGCGTTGACATGTGGGCTCCAGAGTATTGGGGGGGCATGGGAGTCTGGACATACACATCGACGTGGAAAGGGCAGTCCTGCCATTGCTAGCATGTCATGGTTGGCACTTGCCGTACGGGCAATCTCGATTTTTGGTATTTCTGGTCTCAGGAAACGGGCCGAATCTCACCAATTCCTTTTCTCTGCAACGGCGCTTTTGATCAGATTACGATGATTTTTGCACAGGTTATGCATTTCGGATGCGCCGACAGGCTGCTTTCGCTTCGCGCCAGCGCAAACTTTGGTCGGAGTTAAATTCTCGAAACGCTCAAGCTACATTGTGCCTACGCATCGCGTCAAGCGGCGTCGCGCGACCACGCGACACACGCGGCATAACCGCTCAGGGCACGAAGCCAAACTGCGTCGAGATTCGCAATCAGGTCGCGATTGCACACACTCTCCTCGGAAACTACGATGCTTGGCTCGTGCTGGCCGTCGCCAAGTACAGAAAACCATGTCATGCCTCCCCCGATGCCGACGCCACGTGCCTTCAACACTGCTTCCTTTGCCGTCCATACGTCATAAAATGCGTCGGTTCGTCTGTGCATCGGCAAAGCGCTCACGTGTGCCTCGTCGCGCGGCGCAAACACCGATGACGCGAGCTTTCTCCAGTTGATGTCATTGCGAGCAAATTCGATATCGACACCAACCGTCCGTCGCCGTGCAATTGCGACCAGACCATACTGCTCGGAATGCGAAACGTTAAAGTCGAGTTGTCGACCGGGGCCCCTTTGTATCGACTTATCGAGACGCGGTCGACCACCGGTGTCTAGCTCGAAACGCAATTCACTTGCCTTCAATTCTGTTCGTTCGGCCAGCAACTGACGCAGCACGACGCGCGTGATGGCACAACGCAGCGCATCGTCGCGGCGTCGGAAGCGCGCGACCTTCGCACGCTCATCGTCCGAGAGTGGAGCGAATGCGGGACAGTCGAGCGTCGCGCGAAAATCGAAGGTGATGAAAAAGATCTCAATATCTGCTGCCGAAGCACGTGGTACAGCGAGCTCGCGCACATCGAAAGCCGACGTTGCTGGGACAGTCATCAATTCGCTCCGATAGTGACGGTACTCTTGACGAGCGAAGCCGCGCCGCAGCGCCGACATGTGCTTCGCGACATTTTCAACGCGCTGCGCTGGATGGTGCAGGCCGGTGCATCTTGGCGCATGCTCTCGACCAGCTCCCCGCCGTACGAAATGTGCGAGTGCGACGATTGCTATCCGTCGCGCGCGGCGATTGGGGTCCGTGCCAGCTGTTCGCTGCGAGAACCCAATACGTCAAGGACGCTCCTTGGATGATAACGGATCCACGGCCATGCCATCTCGATCCGTGGTGCCCGCACTCTCCGATTGCCTTGATTGCTGATGCCTTGGTGACCTGGCTCTCACCACTGTCACGAGGCTCAAACCGCCGCCAGAGCAGTTCCAGTGCCAGTCGCGAGCCACCAACGGCCCCAATGCCACTCAGGCGTTTGAGGCGATCGATTCGCTTCCGCTCGGCTTCGGGAGGCTCCCGAGCGTCTCCTTTTCCAGTGTCGCCAGTTACTGCTTAAGGAGCACCAGTTGTTCGCATTCGCGCAACAGCCGTCGCTGAAGTTCCAGTGATAGTGGCGTACCGTCGTGGCACCGTACCTCGCCGCGTGCCAGACGTGCGGTGAACTTCCGGCTGTCGACTCGCCCCCAGTAACCGAGCGTGACCAGTAGCTTGCACGTGCGCCGCCGGTGTTGCGGGACTTCCCTCTGCAGTTGCCCACGGTCGCGTATGACGTTGCACGACGTCGCATCGTGCGGCAACGGCACACGGATCGCGTGCATGCGATCCCGTTTACCATGCGGCCAACACACGCAGATTAATGGCCAGCACGATTACTTCCATTCGGTGCGTCTTGTCGCGCCACTTCTGTCGGTCAACAGAGATGCTCGCGGGATCGACAAGACAGCTTTCGATCCCTCGACCTTGCAAGGCATGACAGATCCAGAACGCGTCCTAGCCGGTCTCATAGCTTAGGGCAATCCATAGCATCTGGCAACGCCCATTTCTGCCGCTGCTGTCCAATCAGGGACAGCGCCGCCTCCAGACGTGATGCAGCCCGTGACTGCGTGACCGTATGCACGGCTGGCCGATCTTAGCTAGCTGGCCACCCCATCTCAGCGTTCGATTGCTTGAGAAGCTCTTTAAGACTGCAATATGCGACAGCTTGTCGTTCCATTCTTGCGCGAGTGTGTCGGTGACAGGTCAGTTACTTGGATGGACCAGCATGAAGCACCGTTGCGCAAGATCTGCGTCGACCCGCGCGCGTTCTATAGCGCGCAGGCGTAACCGATCGGCTTCAGCGTGACGCGCTTCGAGTTCCCTGCGTATCTCCCCTGCCAAGTCATCGGCAGCCGGAGTCATCGACGCGACGATCAACGCGCAAACTGCTTCACCCGATCGGCGCTCCGTCAATTGACTGGCAGGAAGGTTCTCCAAGAGCGTCTTGTGCTTGATCGCAGACATACTAGGCTTCCTGTCTTCCGCGTAGCGTAGCGGAGTCGGAAAAGCGACCACAACGACTGCGGATGGCGCCTCCCTGCAGAACGGGCGCACCCTCGCGAGGTGGCAACGATCGCGCGACTTCATACCCGCGACCATGCGTCTTGGGCTCGGTGCACTAGATAATTGGCCGACCTCAACCAGTGCCGCCTCGTATTCGTACTCCTTCTCGGATCCGCCCGCAGAAGTCGTTCGATTCATGCTTCTGGGTCGGGCACTACCGGATGAATAACTCCCCACGCTCTGGAGCTTCGGCCAAATTCGGTGCCGTTCGAAGCCTCAGAAACTGGGCGATATTAGAAAATCGCTAGGACATCGAAAAAACATTTGATATCAATGCGGTGCGCGATCGGTGGCATGATGGTAACCATTCCGTACGGCCCACAGTGTCTGATTTGCTTTTGCGCGCACAAGGTTTTTCACTGATAGGGGCGTATTCGTGCGTCGGGAGGCGAATTCCAGAAGGTCGGGTACTTTATTCGGGTTTGCAAAAGTAGTTGTGTTGCCTTGTCTATTGTCGCCGATCGGCGCAAACGCAAATGCATGAGCGATAGTTTGGCTGGGGCAAGGCGGCAAAGATACATCTGCGGGTGGGATGTCGTGATTTGAAGCGGCGGGCTCAGCTTCTTCTCGCAGATAGGCGTCGAATTGATGCGCATGCGAACGCTTGCCATTCTGGCGTGTATGGGAGAAATCGCGACATCAGCAGCGCCGGATATTTGTTCGTGAGTCGCTGGGAACTCGTCAACGCGCCGGCTGTGTCAAATAGCGAGCGCGTGTTCACGAACCCGCATTCAGCGGCAGCATTGCCTTCGATGCTTTCCGTGGCGGTGTCGTCGTAACGGCGGCACGCTTGGCCAAATGACTCCGGTCTTGGCTGGGAGATTAAGATGTTAAATCGTATTCCGTTGGTGCGCCCGGATCATCGGGCGAATAAACGGTTAACCTTATCAAACGCGTCTACCGTTATTGTCGGTAGCGGTACGCTAGCCATTAGGTGTGCTCAGCTAGCCAAAGAGAGGGGGCATGTGATCCGCGCGGTGCTTTGCGCGGACTCCCGGCTTTCCGATTGGGCCACTGGTGCCAATATCCTATGTTGTAGCAGCGTCGACGAGCTCTCGACATTTCTAGATATTGAGCCCGTTGAATATATATTTTCTATCGCCAATCCGTTCATATTGCCAGTGGGTGTGCTTAGGAAAGCACGTCAAGGCGCTTTCAATTACCATGACGGCCCCCTACCTCAATATGCGGGAACTCATGCCACTTCTTGGGCGTTGCTTGCCGGCGAAAGCGAGTATGCAATTACGTGGCATTGTATGGATCAAGGCGTTGATACTGGTGACGTGGTCGTTCGGCGTCAGGTTTTAATAACGCCGACCGACACCGCATTGACTCTAAACATTAAATGTTATGAGGCTGCTATCGAGGGGTTTCGCGAGTTGCTGATTGGATTGACCGACGGGGCCCTCGATATACGTCCGCAAAGGCTGCTGGACAGGAGCTACTTTCCGAGACATCGGAGGCCCGATGTTGGGGGCTGTTTACGTTGGGATCGATCTGCGGAAGATTTGTCTGCAATGGTGCGGGCCTTGGATTTCGGAGCAAATTATCCAAATCCGTTAGGATTGCCAAAGATTATCTTAGTCAATGATCTTGTGGCAGTCAAACGCCTAAAGGTTCTGGATCGATGCTCGGATGAGCTTCCGGGTTCCTTGCTGGGGATCTACCGTTGGCATTGGCGTGTTGCGACAGCTACGCATGATGTGGATGTTTGGTTTTCTGGCCCGGACGGTCAATCTATCGACGCGTCGGCGCTCGCGAAGCATCACGGTCTGGATACAGGAGACCGTCTTCACATATTCGGTGAGGAACAGGCGTCGAGCATTACTTCCGAGCTCGAAATGTTAGCCGCGCAAGAGGCATTTTGGCGACAGCGGCTTGCGGGGTTTAGAGCGTTGCAGCTTCCCTTTTTTTCGTCGTCGGCTTTGGCCATGACGAAATGGCAGTCAAGTTCGGAGATTGCTTTTAGCGCTTTGGCTGAATTGCCACCGATCGAGCGCATGGTACACATAGTGGTCGGCTGGCTAATCTATCTTGCTCGCATCTCAGGTGAATCTGAGCTTCAGTTGGGATGGAGTCCTACACTCAACGTATCGGGAGGTGCAGCGGAAGCGACAGGGTTGCATATTGCCGGAGTCGTGCCGATGAAAATTGTAGTTGGTCTCGATGAGGCTTTTGCAGAGGTGCTTAGGACAGTTAGGACCGAATTCGCTTTGCTTCGAGCACACAAAAGTTTTGCTAGGGATCTCGTTGCGCGCTACCCGGCGTTAAAGAACATAGAGGCACTTCGATCGCGGTGCGCGTGGCCGATTGGTATCACGATAAGGGAAGGTGCTTCTTCGCATGAGCCACGATCAGCGCCTAATTCTGGAATACCTCGTTCGGGCAACGTGCTGACGCTTGAAGTGTGCTCTTTGGACGGTAGCTTTCGATGGCATTTCGATAGAAGCCGCTTGGCACCGGAGAATGTCGAACGTATCACACGGCATTTGGAACAATTGTTGGGTGCTGTGATGGCCGAGCCCCGGCAGCCGGTGGGCCGCATCGACATCCTGCCGGCGGCGGAGCGCCGGTATCTGCTGGAGGAGCTGAACCGCACGGAGGTGGCGTATCCGTCGGAGCGGTGCATCCACGAGCTGTTCGAGGCGCAGGTGCGGCGGGCACCGGAGGCGGTGGCGCTGGTGCATGAGAACGAGAGACTGAGCTATGGGGAGCTCAATGCGCGGGCCAACCGGCTGGCGCACCATCTGGTCGGACTGGGGGTGAGGCCGGACCAGCCGGTGGCGATCTGCGTGGAGCGCAGCGCGGCGATGGTGGTGGGGCTGCTGGCGATCCTGAAGGCGGGGGGGGCGTATGTGCCGCTGGATGCGGCGTATCCGGGCGCGCGGCTGCGGCAGATTCTGGGGGAGGCGGCGCCGCGGCTGGTGCTGGCCGATGCGGCGGGGCGTGCGGCGCTGGGCGGGGAGGCGCTCGCTGGCGTGGGGCTGGTGGAGCTGGAGGCGCAGTCGCCGGCGTGGGCCGGGCAGCCGTCATCGGATCCGGATGCGCGCGCGCTGGGCCTGGGTCCACGTCATCTGGCCTATGTGATCTACACGTCGGGCTCCACCGGCACGCCCAAGGGCGTCATGGTCGAGCACAGAAACCTGTTGAATTATTTGCAATGGTCACATCGCAGTTATTACGAAGAAGCTTTGAATGGTTCGCCGATACTACATTCGTTGAGCTTTGACGGCATCGTTACAACTTTATTCGGGCCCCTGTTGGCAGGCGCAAGGCTGCACCTTCTAAAACCTGCTGTTGAAACTGATTTACTTTCTGCTGCTAACGATGGTCGGGTCTACGATTTGATCAAGCTGACGCCTTCGCACCTGAGCCTGTTAAACAGGCAACTGGAGTGTTACGAAGGTCCGGCTCCGACTAAGGCACTGATGGTTGGTGGGGAACCGTTAGTACCTGCGGATATTCAGTTTTGGCGAAAGCGCTTCCCGCATGTGCGTCTGATCAATCACTTCGGTCCTACAGAAGCGACAGTTGGAAGCGTCACATTCGAAATATCCAAAGTTATCGATGGATCCGCCTCTATCCCGATCGGCCGTCCGATCGCGAACACGCGGGTGTACGTGCTGGACGGTCATGGCGAGCCGGTGCCGTTCGGGGCGGCTGGGGGAGCTCTATATTGGCGGGGCGGGGGTCGCGCGCGGCTACCTGAACCGCCCCGAGCTGACAGCAGAGCGGTTCATCGCCAGTCCCTTTGTGGAGGGCGATCGGCTGTACCGCACGGGGGACCTGGCGCGGTACCTGCCGGATGGCAATCTGGAGTTTCTGGGGCGCACCGACGAGCAGGTCAAGATCCGGGGCTTTCGGATCGAGCCGGGCGAGGTGGCCGCGCACCTGTGCGGGCATGCGTGGGTACGCGAGGCGGTGGTGGTGGCACGCGAGGAGCGGGCCGGCGAGCCGCAGCTGGTGGCCTATGTGGTGGCCGCAGCGGAAGCGCAGCTTGCGGCGACGCTGCGCGCGCATCTGGTGGGGCAGCTGCCGGACTACATGGTGCCGGCGGCGTTCGTGCCGCTGGCGGCGCTGCCGCTGACGGTGAACGGCAAGCTGGACCGCCGGGCGCTGCCGGCGCCGGCTGACGATGCGTATGCGCGGCGGGGCTACGAGGCGCCGCGCGGGGAGCTCGAGACGGTGCTGGCGCAGCTGTGGGCGGAGCTGCTGGGTCTGGAGCGGGTCGGTCGGCATGACCACTTCTTCGAGCTGGGCGGCCACTCGCTGCTGGCCGTGCAACTGATGGAGCGGCTGCGGCAGCGCTCGCTGGGGGTAGAGGTGCGCACGCTGTTCGCGCGGCCGGTGCTGGCCGATCTGGCGGCCAGCCTTGGCCGATACCAGGAGGTCGCGGTCCCCGCCAACCTGATCACCGCGCACAGTACGGCGATTACCCCCGGGATGCTGCCGCTCATCGGGCTGAGCCAGCCGGAGATCGACCGGGTGGTGGCCACGGTGCCCGGGGGGCTGGCCAACATCCAGGACATCTATGCTCTGTCGCCGCTGCAGGAGGGCATCCTGTTCCATCATCTGCTGGCCAGCGAGGGCGATCCCTATCTGTTGGTCCGGGAGATGGCATTTGCCGGTCGTGACCTGCTGGAGCGCTATCTGGCGGCAGTGCAGCGGGTGGTGGACCGGCACGATATCCTGCGCACGTCGTTTGTGTGGGAGGGGCTGTCCAGTCCGGTGCAGGTGGTGTGGCGCCAGGCGCGGCTGGAGGTGGTGGAGGTTGAACTGGACGAGGCTGACGGGCCGGCTCACGAGCAGCTGCGGCGCCGGTTCGATCCGCGCGGGCAGCGCATCGATCTGGGGCGGGCGCCACTGATACGGTTTGTGACGGCCCGGGAGCCGGGCAGCGGGCGCTGGCTGCTGCTGGCGCTGCAGCATCATCTGATCGGCGATCACACGACCTCAGAGGTAATGCATGCGGAGGTCCGGAGCGTGCTGGCGGGACGCGCGCACGAACTGGCCGAGCCGCAGCCATTCCGTAACCTGATAGCGCAGGCGCGGCTGGGTGTGGGAGAGCAGGCGCATGAGCAGTTCTTCCGGGAGATGCTGTCGGACATCGACGGGCCGACGCTGCCGTTCGGGCTGGGCGAGGTGCGCGGCGACGGCAGCGGAACCCGTGAGGCGCAACGGATGCTGCCGCAGACGCTCAACGACCGGCTGCGGGAGCAGGCGCGGCGGCTGGGGGTGAGTCTGGCCAGCCTGTGCCATCTGGCGTGGGCGCAGGTGGTGGCGCGCAGCAGCGGGCGCGAGCAGGTGGTGTTCGGCACGGTGCTGTTCGGGCGCATGCATGGTGGCACGGGCGCGGACCGGGCGATGGGCCTGTTCATGAACACGCTGCCGGTGCGGCTCGACGTGGATGGAAGCGGGGTCGAGGAGAGTGTGCGCCGCACGCACGCGCGGCTGGCGGAGCTGCTCACGCATGAGCATGCCCCGCTGGCGCTGGCGCAGCGTTGCAGCGGCGTTGCGGCGCCTGCGCCGCTGTTCAGCGCGCTGCTGAACTATCGCCACAATACGCTGGCGGCGCTTCAGGGGGCGGTGGGCGACGATGTCCCGGACGGCATCGAGTGGCTGGGTGCGCAGGAGCGCACCAACTATCCCCTGAGCCTGTCGGTGGAAGACTGTGGGCAGGCGCTGGGCCTGACGGCGGAAGCGGTCGAGCCGGTTTCAGCAGAGCGTATCTGCGATTACATGCAACATGCGCTGGAGCATCTGGCGGACCTGCTGGAGCGCTCGCCGCACACGCCGGTGCGGAAGCTGGAGATCCTGCCGGGGCAGGAGCGCGGGTATCTGCTGGAGGAGCTGAACCGCACGGCGGCGGCGTATCCGTCGGAGCGGTGCATCCATGAGCTGTTCGAGGCGCAGGTGCGGCGGGCACCGGAGGCGGTGGCGCTGGTGCATGAGAACGAGAGACTGAGCTATGGCGAGCTCAACGCGCGGGCCAACCGGCTGGCGCACCATCTGGTCGCACTGGGGGTGAGGCCGGACCAGCCGGTGGGGATCTGCGTGGAGCGCAGCGCGGCGATGGTGGTGGGGCTCTTGGCGATCCTGAAGGCGGGGGGTGCGTATGTGCCGCTGGATGCGGCGTATCCGGGCGCGCGGCTGCGGCAGATTCTGGGGGAGGCGGCGCCGCGGCTGGTGCTGGCCGATGCGGCGGGGCGTGCGGCGCTGGGCGGGGAGGCGCTCGCTGGCGTGGGGCTGGTGGAGCTGGAGGCGCAGTCACCGGCGTGGGCCGGGCAGCCGTCATCGGATCCGGATGCGCGCGCGCTGGGCCTGGGTCCACGTCATCTGGCCTATGTGATCTACACGTCGGGCTCCACCGGCACGCCCAAGGGCGTGATGGTTGAACATCGTGCAGTGGCCAATTATCTTGCGTGGGCCTGTGAAGCTTACGCGCCACGATCATCCTCGATCGTTTCTTCTTCCCTGGCGTTCGATGCGACGGTCAACAGCCTGTTTGCACCGCTGATCTGCGGTGGTCATGCACGGCTGGTACGGGAACGCG
The DNA here is from genome assembly GCF_050435705.1 of Paraburkholderia sp. JPY419. Classification (NCBI taxonomy): domain Bacteria; kingdom Pseudomonadati; phylum Pseudomonadota; class Betaproteobacteria; order Burkholderiales; family Burkholderiaceae; genus Paraburkholderia; species Paraburkholderia sp. JPY419. Next base: position 147,393 of record NZ_JBNDKV010000003.1, read on the forward strand.
ATGAGGTCGCGGGACTAAAGGTACAGGCCAGTTCGGCATGCGGGCTGGTCAACATTACCCCGAGCCATCTGGACGCGCTTGGACAACAGATGCTGGCGGGCCCGATGACCAGCCAGATTGACCTGCTTGTTATCGGTGGTGAGGCGCTGTCGCATTCAACAGTCGAGTTGTGGCGCAGGGTTCAGCCTGGCGCCAGGATGGTGAATGAATACGGGCCGACCGAAACGGTTGTGGGTTGCACCTTTTACGAAATTCCGAGCGAATGCGCTGTATCGACGCACGTTCCGATCGGCCGCCCGATTGCGAACACGCGGGTGTACGTGCTGGACGGTCATGGAGAGCCGGTGCCGTTCGGGGCGGTGGGGGAGCTCTACATTGGCGGGGCGGGGGTGGCGCGCGGCTACCTGAACCGTGCGGAGCTGAGCGCGCAGCGGTTCATGGCCGATCCGTTCAGTGGGCAGCCGGGCGCACGGATGTACCGCACGGGGGACCTGGCGCGGTACCTGCCGGATGGCAATCTGGAGTTTCTGGGGCGCACCGACGAGCAGGTCAAGATCCGGGGCTTTCGGATCGAGCCGGGCGAGGTGGCCGCGCACCTGTGCGGGCATGCGTGGGTACGCGAGGCGGTGGTGGTGGCGCGCGAGGAGCGGGCCGGCGAGCCGCAGCTGGTGGCCTATGTGGTGGCCGCAGCGGAGGCGCAGGAAGCGCAGCTTGCGGGGACGCTGCGCGCGCATCTGGTGGGGCAGCTGCCGGACTACATGGTGCCGGCGGCGTTCGTGCCGCTGGCGGCGCTGCCGCTGACGGTGAACGGCAAGCTGGACCGCCGGGCGCTGCCGGCGCCGGCTGACGATGCGTATGCGCGGCGGGGCTACGAGGCGCCGCGCGGGGAGCTCGAGACGGTGCTGGCGCAGCTGTGGGCGGAGCTGCTGGGTCTGGAGCGGGTCGGTCGGCATGACCACTTCTTCGAGCTGGGCGGCCATTCACTGCTGGCCGTGCGGCTGCTCAGCCGGCTGTCGCAGATTGCGGGTGTGGAACTGTCGCTGGCGATGCTGTTCGCGCGGCCGGTGCTGGGCGATCTTGCCGCAAATATCGTCGAGGTGTTGAGCCGCTCCGGTCCCCAACACCTGCCGGCGATTGTGGCCGTATCGCGCCAGGCGCCGCTTGAGCTGTCGTTTGCGCAGCAGCGGCTGTGGTTTCTGGCACAGCTGGACAAAGACAGCGCCCGCTACCACGTTCCGCTGGGCTGGCGGCTGCAGGGCAGGCTGGATCGCGCGGCGTGGCGACGCAGCCTCGATCAGCTGTACGCGCGCCACGAGGCGCTGCGCAGCGTCTTCGTTGATGCGGAGGAGGGGCCCCGGGTTGAGATCCTGCCGCCCGGCACGGGCCTGCCCGTGCTGGAGCACGACCTGCGGGAGCGGCCGGATGCAGCGGCGGCGCTTGTGGCGCTGTGCGCCGAAGAGGCGTGCACACCCTTTGATCTGGCGCGCGGGCCGCTGGTCCGGGGGCGCCTGATCCGGCTGTCGGAGGAGGAGCATGTCTTCCTGCTGACGCAGCATCACATCGTCTCGGACGGCTGGTCGGTGGGGGTGCTGGTACGGGAACTGGGCAGCCTGTACCGGGCGTTCGTGGCCGGACAGGCCGATCCCCTGCCGGTGCCGGCGATCCAGTATCCCGATTATGCGGCCTGGCAGCGGCAATGGCTCTCCGGGGAGCGGCTGCAGCGTCAGGCGCAGTACTGGCGCGAGGCCCTGTCAGGCGCGCCGTCCATGCTCGCGTTGCCGACGGACCGGCCGCGCCCGGCGCGCCAGTCGTTTGCCGGCGCCACGGTGCCGGTGGAGATCGATGCGGAGCTCACGCGGGAACTCAGGCGGCTGGGCCGTGAGCATGGCACGACGCTGTTCATGACGGTGCTGGCGGGCTGGGCGGCGGTGCTCTCGCGTCTGTCGGGGCAGGACGACATTGTGATCGGGGTGCCGAGTGCCAACCGCGGCCGGCGCGAGATCGAGGAGCTGATCGGCTTTTTTGTGAACACGCTGGCGCTCCGGGTGGACCTGTCGGGCGGGCCGGACGTGGCGACGCTTCTGGAGCGGACACGGCGCACGGCCCTGGGGGCGCAGGAGCATCAGGACCTGCCGTTCGAGCAGGTGGTGGAGATCGTGCAGCCGCCACGGGCGCTTGATCACACGCCGCTGTTCCAGGTAATGCTGGCCTGGCAGGACAACGCGCTGGGGCGGCTCGATCTTCCCGGGCTGGGCGTGGAGGAGGTGGTGGACAATGCGCCCGGGCAGGTCCGGTTCGAGCTGGAGCTGAACGTCGGCGAGTGTGACGGGAGGATCGTGGGCACGCTGGGCTATGCCACGGCGCTGTTCGATGAGTCGACGGTCAGGCGGCAGCGGGATTATCTGCTGGCGCTGCTGCGGGCGATGGTTGCGGACGCGGGGCAGCCGGTGGAGCGCATCGACATCCTGCCGGCGGCGGAGCGCCGGTATCTGCTGGAGGAGCTGAACCGCACGGAGGTGGCGTATCCGTCGGAGCGGTGCATCCATGAGCTGTTCGAGGCGCAGGTGCGGCGGGCACCGGAGGCGGTGGCGCTGGTGCATGAGAACGAGAGACTGAGCTATGGCGAGCTCAACGCGCGGGCCAACCGGCTGGCGCACCATCTGGTCGCACTGGGGGTGAGGCCGGACCAGCCGGTGGGGATCTGCGTGGAGCGCAGCGCGGCGATGGTGGTGGGGCTCTTGGCGATCCTGAAGGCGGGGGGTGCGTATGTGCCGCTGGATGCGGCGTATCCGGGCGCGCGGCTGCGGCAGATTCTGGGGGAGGCGGCGCCGCGGCTGGTGCTGGCCGATGCGGCGGGGCGTGCGGCGCTGGGCGGGGAGGCGCTCGCTGGCGTGGGGCTGGTGGAGCTGGAGGCGCAGTCACCGGCGTGGGCCGGGCAGCCGTCATCGGATCCGGATGCGCGCGCGCTGGGCCTGGGTCCACGTCATCTGGCCTATGTGATCTACACGTCGGGCTCCACCGGCACGCCCAAGGGCGTGATGGTTGAACATCGTGCAGTGGCCAATTATCTTGCGTGGGCCTGTGAAGCTTACGCGCCACGATCATCCTCGATCGTTTCTTCTTCCCTGGCGTTCGATGCGACGGTCAACAGCCTGTTTGCACCGCTGATCTGCGGTGGTCATGCACGGCTGGTACGGGAACGCGATGAGGTCGCGGGACTAAAGGTACAGGCCAGTTCGGCATGCGGGCTGGTCAACATTACCCCGAGCCATCTGGACGCGCTTGGACAACAGATGCTGGCGGGCCCGATGACCAGCCAGATTGACCTGCTTGTTATCGGTGGTGAGGCGCTGTCGCATTCAACAGTCGAGTTGTGGCGCAGGGTTCAGCCTGGCGCCAGGATGGTGAATGAATACGGGCCGACCGAAACGGTTGTGGGTTGCACCTTTTACGAAATTCCGAGCGAATGCGCTGTATCGACGCACGTTCCGATCGGCCGTCCGATTGCGAACACGCGGGTGTACGTGCTGGACGGTCATGGAGAGCCGGTGCCGTTCGGGGCGGTGGGGGAGCTCTACATTGGCGGGGCGGGGGTGGCGCGCGGCTACCTGAACCGTGCGGAGCTGAGCGCGCAGCGGTTCATGACCGATCCGTTCAGTGGGCAGCCGGGCGCACGGATGTACCGCACGGGGGACCTGGCGCGGTACCTGCCGGATGGCAATCTGGAGTTTCTGGGGCGCACCGACGAGCAGGTCAAGATCCGGGGCTTTCGGATCGAGCCGGGCGAGGTGGCCGCGCACCTGTGCGGGCATGCGTGGGTACGCGAGGCGGTGGTGGTGGCGCGCGAGGAGCGGGCCGGCGAGCCGCAGCTGGTGGCCTATGTGGTGGCCGCAGCGGAGGCGCAGGAAGCGCAGCTTGCGGGGACGCTGCGCGCGCATCTGGTGGGGCAGCTGCCGGACTACATGGTGCCGGCGGCGTTCGTGCCGCTGGCGGCGCTGCCGCTGACGGTGAACGGCAAGCTGGACCGCCGGGCGCTGCCGGCGCCGGCTGACGATGCGTATGCGCGGCGGGGCTACGAGGCGCCGCGCGGGGAGCTCGAGACGGTGCTGGCGCAGCTGTGGGCGGAGCTGCTGGGTCTGGAGCGGGTCGGTCGGCATGACCACTTCTTCGAGCTGGGCGGCCATTCACTGCTGGCCGTGCGGCTGCTCAGCCGGCTGTCGCAGATTGCGGGTGTGGAACTGTCGCTGGCGATGCTGTTCGCGCGGCCGGTGCTGGCCGATCTGGCGGCCAGCCTAGGCCGCCATCAGGAGGTCGCGGTCCCCGCCAACCTGATCACCGCGCACAGTACGGCGATCACCCCGGGGATGCTGCCGCTCATCGGGCTGAGCCAGCCGGAGATCGACCGGGTGGTGGCCACGGTGCCCGGGGGGCTGGCCAACATCCAGGACATCTATGCTCTGTCGCCGCTGCAGGAGGGCATCCTGTTCCATCATCTGCTGGCCAGCGAGGGCGATCCCTATCTGTTGGTCCGGGAGATGGCATTTGCCGGTCGTGACCTGCTGGAGCGCTATCTGGCGGCAGTGCAGCGGGTGGTGGACCGGCACGATATCCTGCGCACGTCGTTTGTGTGGGAGGGGCTGTCCAGTCCGGTGCAGGTGGTGTGGCGCCAGGCGCGGCTGGAGGTGGTGGAGGTTGAACTGGACGAGGCTGACGGGCCGGCTCACGAGCAGCTGCGGGGCCGGTTCGATCCGCGCGGGCAGCGCATCGATCTGGGGCGGGCGCCACTGATACGGTTTGTGACGGCCCGGGAGCCGGGTAGCGGGCGCTGGCTGCTGCTGGAGCTGCAGCATCATCTGATCGGCGATCACACGACCTCAGAGGTAATGCATGCGGAGGTCCGGAGCGTGCTGGCGGGACGCGCGCACGAACTGGCCGAGCCGCAGCCATTCCGTAACCTGATAGCGCAGGCGCGGCTGGGTGTGGGAGAGCAGGCGCATGAGCAGTTCTTCCGGGAGATGCTGTCGGACATCGACGGGCCGACGCTGCCGTTCGGGCTGGGCGAGGTGCGCGGCGACGGCAGCGGAACCCGTGAGGCGCAACGGATGCTGCCGCAGACGCTCAACGACCGGCTGCGGGAGCAGGCGCGGCGGCTGGGGGTGAGTCTGGCCAGCCTGTGCCATCTGGCGTGGGCGCAGGTGGTGGCGCGCAGCAGCGGGCGCGAGCAGGTGGTGTTCGGCACGGTGCTGTTCGGGCGCATGCATGGTGGCAGCGGTGTGGACCGGGCGATGGGCCTGTTCATCAACACGCTGCCGGTGCGGCTCGACCTGGATGGAAGCGGGGTCGAGGAGAGTGTGCGCCGCACGCACGCGCGGCTGGCGGAGCTGCTCACGCATGAGCATGCCCCGCTGGCGCTGGCGCAGCGTTGCAGCGGCGTTGCGGCGCCTGCGCCGCTGTTCAGCGCGCTGCTGAACTATCGCCACAATACGCTGGCGGCGCTTCAGGGCGGCGCCGCGGACGATGTCCTGGGCGGCATCGAGTGGCTGGGTGCGCAGGAGCGCACCAACTATCCCCTGACCCTGTCGGTGGAAGACTGTGGGCAGGCGCTGGGCCTGACGGCGGAAGCGGTCGAGCCGGTTTCAGCAGAGCGTATCTGCGGTTACATGCAACATGCGCTGGAGCATCTGGCGGGCCTGCTGGAGCGCTCGCCGCACACGCCGGTGCGGGAGCTGGAGATCCTGCCGGCGGCGGAGCGCCGGTATCTGCTGGAGGAGCTGAACCGCACGGAGGCGGCGTATCCGTCGGAGCGGTGCATCCACGAGCTGTTCGAGGCGCAGGTGCGGCGGGCACCGGAGGCGGTGGCGCTGGTGCATGAGAACGAGAGACTGAGCTATGGCGAGCTCAACGCGCGGGCCAACCGGCTGGCGCACCATCTGGTCGCACTGGGGGTGAGGCCGGACCAGCCGGTGGCGATCTGCGTGGAGCGCAGCGCGGCGATGGTGGTGGGGCTCTTGGCGATCCTGAAGGCGGGGGGTGCGTATGTGCCGCTGGATGCGGCGTATCCGGGCGCGCGGCTGCGGCAGATTCTGGGGGAGGCGGCGCCGCGGCTGGTGCTGGCCGATGCGGCGGGGCGTGCGGCGCTGGGCGGGGAGGCGCTCGCTGGCGTGGGGCTGGTGGAGCTGGAGGCGCAGTCGCCGGCGTGGGCCGGGCAGCCGTCATCGGATCCGGATGCGCGCGCGCTGGGCCTGGGCCCGCACCATCTGGCCTATGTGATCTACACGTCGGGTTCCACCGGCACGCCCAAGGGCGTCATGGTCGAGCACCGCAGCACCGTGAACCTGCTGCACTGGAGCCGCAGCGTGTTTGCGGAATCCGAGACCAGCCGCATGCTGTTCTCTACCTCGATCGGCTTCGACCTGTCGGTCTATGAGTGCTTCGTTACGCTGTCGCAGGGAGGCACACTCTATCTTGTCGAGGATGCGCTGGCGCTGGCACATACGCCTCTGGATGTGTCGCTGATCAACACGGTCCCCTCGGCGATGGCGGCGCTGCTCGACCAGCAGGCCGTGCCGGCATCGGCGCGCGTAATCAACCTGGCGGGTGAGCGGTTGCCGAAGAGGTTTGCCAGCCTGATCGGCAGAGTGTTCAGCAGCAGTGGCGCAGAGAAGATCTGCAACCTGTACGCACCGTCCGAAACAACGACGTATTCGACCTGGACCTGCATGGCAAGGGGGGAGGCGGTCGTTGAAACGATCGGCCGCCCGATTGCGAACACGCGGGTGTACGTGCTGGACGGTCATGGAGAGCCGGTGCCGTTCGGGGCGGTGGGGGAGCTCTACATTGGCGGGGCGGGGGTGGCGCGCGGCTACCTGAACCGTGCGGAGCTGAGCGCGCAGCGGTTCATGGCCGATCCGTTCAGTGGGCAGCCGGGCGCACGGATGTATCGCACGGGGGACCTGGCGCGGTACCTGCCGGATGGCAATCTGGAGTTTCTGGGGCGCACCGACGAGCAGGTCAAGATCCGGGGCTTTCGGATCGAGCCGGGCGAGGTGGCCGCGCACCTGTGCGGGCATGCGTGGGTACGCGAGGCGGTGGTGGTGGCGCGCGAGGAGCGGGCCGGCGAGCCGCAGCTGGTGGCCTATGTGGTGGCCGCAGCGGAGGCGCAGGAAGCGCAGCTTGCGGGGACGCTGCGCGCGCATCTGGTGGGGCAGCTGCCGGACTACATGGTGCCGGCGGCGTTCGTGCCGCTGGCGGCGCTGCCGCTGACGGTGAACGGCAAGCTGGACCGCCGGGCGCTGCCGGCGCCGGCTGACGATGCGTATGCGCGGCGGGGCTACGAGGCGCCGCGCGGGGAGCTCGAGACGGTGCTGGCGCAGCTGTGGGCGGAGCTGCTGGGTCTGGAGCGGGTCGGTCGGCATGACCACTTCTTCGAGCTGGGCGGCCATTCACTGCTGGCCGTGCGGCTGCTCAGCCGGCTGTCGCAGATTGCGGGTGTGGAACTGTCGCTGGCGATGCTGTTCGCGCGGCCGGTGCTGGGCGATCTTGCCGCAAATATCGTCGAGGTGTTGAGCCGCTCCGGTCCCCAACACCTGCCGGCGATTGTGGCCGTATCGCGCCAGGCGCCGCTTGAGCTGTCGTTTGCGCAGCAGCGGCTGTGGTTTCTGGCACAGCTGGACAAAGACAGCGCCCGCTACCACGTTCCGCTGGGCTGGCGGCTGCAGGGCAGGCTGGATCGCGCGGCGTGGCGACGCAGCCTCGATCAGCTGTATGCGCGCCACGAGGCGCTGCGCAGCGTCTTCGTTGATGCGGAGGAGGGGCCCCGGGTTGAGATCCTGCCGCCCGGCACGGGCCTGCCCGTGCTGGAGCACGACCTGCGGGAGCGGCCGGATGCAGCGGCGGCGCTTGTGGCGCTGTGCGCCGAAGAGGCGTGCACACCCTTTGATCTGGCGCGCGGGCCGCTGGTCCGGGGGCGCCTGATCCGGCTGTCGGAGGAGGAGCATGTCTTCCTGCTGACGCAGCATCACATCGTCTCGGACGGCTGGTCGGTGGGGGTGCTGGTACGGGAACTGGGCAGCCTGTACCGGGCGTTCGTGGCCGGACAGGCCGATCCCCTGCCGGTGCCGGCGATCCAGTATCCCGATTATGCGGCCTGGCAGCGGCAATGGCTCTCCGGGGAGCGGCTGCAGCGTCAGGCGCAGTACTGGCGCGAGGCCCTGTCAGGCGCGCCGTCCATGCTCGCGTTGCCGACGGACCGGCCGCGCCCGGCGCGCCAGTCGTTTGCCGGCGCCACGGTGCCGGTGGAGATCGATGCGGAGCTCACGCGGGAACTCAGGCGGCTGGGCCGTGAGCATGGCACGACGCTGTTCATGACGGTGCTGGCGGGCTGGGCGGCGGTGCTCTCGCGTCTGTCGGGGCAGGACGACATTGTGATCGGGGTGCCGAGTGCCAACCGCGGCCGGCGCGAGATCGAGGAGCTGATCGGCTTTTTTGTGAACACGCTGGCGCTCCGGGTGGACCTGTCGGGCGGGCCGGACGTGGCGACGCTTCTGGAGCGGACACGGCGCACGGCCCTGGGGGCGCAGGAGCATCAGGACCTGCCGTTCGAGCAGGTGGTGGAGATCGTGCAGCCGCCACGGGCGCTTGATCACACGCCGCTGTTCCAGGTAATGCTGGCCTGGCAGGACAACGCGCTGGGGCGGCTCGATCTTCCCGGGCTGGGCGTGGAGGAGGTGGTGGACAATGCGCCCGGGCAGGTCCGGTTCGAGCTGGAGCTGAACGTCGGCGAGTGTGACGGGAGGATCGTGGGCACGCTGGGCTATGCCACGGCGCTGTTCGATGAGTCGACGGTCAGGCGGCAGCGGGATTATCTGCTGGCGCTGCTGCGGGCGATGGTTGCGGACGCGGGGCAGCCGGTGGAGCGCATCGACATCCTGCCGGCGGCGGAGCGCCGGTATCTGCTGGAGGAGCTGAACCGCACGGAGGTGGCGTATCCGTCGGAGCGGTGCATCCATGAGCTGTTCGAGGCGCAGGTGCGGCGGGCACCGGAGGCGGTGGCGCTGGTGCATGAGAACGAGAGACTGAGCTATGGCGAGCTCAACGCGCGGGCCAACCGGCTGGCGCACCATCTGGTCGCACTGGGGGTGAGGCCGGACCAGCCGGTGGGGATCTGCGTGGAGCGCAGCGCGGCGATGGTGGTGGGGCTCTTGGCGATCCTGAAGGCGGGGGGTGCGTATGTGCCGCTGGATGCGGCGTATCCGGGCGCGCGGCTGCGGCAGATTCTGGGGGAGGCGGCGCCGCGGCTGGTGCTGGCCGATGCGGCGGGGCGTGCGGCGCTGGGCGGGGAGGCGCTCGCTGGCGTGGGGCTGGTGGAGCTGGAGGCGCAGTCACCGGCGTGGGCCGGGCAGCCGTCATCGGATCCGGATGCGCGCGCGCTGGGCCTGGGTCCACGTCATCTGGCCTATGTGATCTACACGTCGGGTTCCACCGGCACGCCCAAGGGCGTGATGGTTGAGCATGCCCAGATTGTTCGTTTGTTCGAGGCGACGCAGCACTGGTTTGGCTTCAATGAACGCGACGTATGGTGTCTGTTCCATTCCTTCTCGTTCGATTTCTCAGTATGGGAGTTGTGGGGGGCGCTACGCCATGGCGGCTGTGTGGTGCTCGTGCCCGGGCATGTTGCTCGCGCGCCTTCAGCATTCGATGAGCTAATCCGCAGATATGGCGTCACAGTTCTGAACCAGACCCCCTCAGCTTTTAGAGCCCTGATGGATGTGGAGTCTCACAGCCGTGTTCCGAACCGACTTCGATACGTGATCTTTGGTGGTGAGAGGCTCGACCCGTCGATGCTCAGGTCATGGTCTGGGAGATATTCCGGTCACGCGCCACAACTGATCAACATGTACGGCATCACGGAAATGACCGTGCATGTGACCTATCGGTCTCTTGGCCAGTCTGACTCGTCCGGACCGGGTGGTCTGATCGGAAGGCGCATTCCCGATCTTCGGATCTATCTGCTGGACGGTCATGGAGAGCCGGTGCCGTTCGGGGCGGTGGGGGAGCTCTACATTGGCGGGGCGGGGGTGGCGCGCGGCTACCTGAACCGTGCGGAGCTGAGCGCGCGGTTCATGGCCGATCCGTTCAGTGGGCAGCCGGGCGCACGGATGTACCGCACGGGGGACCTGGCGCGGTACCTGCCGGATGGCAATCTGGAGTTTCTGGGGCGCACCGACGAGCAGGTCAAGATCCGGGGCTTTCGGATCGAGCCGGGCGAGGTGGCCGCGCACCTGTGCGGGCATGCGTGGGTACGCGAGGCGGTGGTGGTGGCGCGCGAGGAGCGGGCCGGCGAGCCGCAGCTGGTGGCCTATGTGGTGGCCGCAGCGGAGGCGCAGGAAGCGCAGCTTGCGGGGACGCTGCGCGCGCATCTGGTGGGGCAGCTGCCGGACTACATGGTGCCGGCGGCGTTCGTGCCGCTGGCGGCGCTGCCGCTGACGGTGAACGGCAAGCTGGACCGCCGGGCGCTGCCGGCGCCGGCTGACGATGCGTATGCGCGGCGGGGCTACGAGGCGCCGCGCGGGGAGCTCGAGACGGTGCTGGCGCAGCTGTGGGCGGAGCTGCTGGGTCTGGAGCGGGTCGGTCGGTATGACCACTTCTTCGAGCTGGGCGGCCATTCGCTGCTGGCCGTGCGGCTGCTCAGCCGGCTGTCGCAGATTGCGGGTGTGGAACTGTCGCTGGCGATGCTGTTCGCGCGGCCGGTGCTGGCCGATCTGGCCCGTATGACTGCTATCGCTTTGATCGAACGAGAATTCGATCCTGATGAACTTCGGAACCTGCTTTCTTTGGGAATGCGGACATGACAGATCTAACTAGGATCGAGTTAGAAGATCTCGATATTGATGACTTAACCGAGCTTGTCTTGCTTGCCAAAGACAGAAATCGTAATGACGGTAAGCGAAAGCCCAGGTTGATACAAACCATAGGCCGCGAAGACCTTCTATTGTTGTCGTTTGCCCAGCAGCGGCTGTGGTTTCTGGCGCAGCTGGACGAAGCGAGTCCGCGCTACCACATTGCGCTGGGCTGGCGGCTGCAGGGCAGGCTGGATCGCGCGGCGTGGCGACGCAGCCTCGATCAGCTGTATGCGCGCCACGAGGCGCTGCGCAGCGTCTTCGTTGATGCGGAGGAGGGGCCCCGGGTTGAGATCCTGCCGCCCGGCACGGGCCTGCCCGTGCTGGAGCACGACCTGCGGGAGCGGCCGGATGCAGCGGCGGCGCTTGTGGCGCTGTGCGCCGAAGAGGCGTGCACACCCTTTGATCTGGCGCGCGGGCCGCTGGTCCGGGGGCGCCTGATCCGGCTGTCGGAGGAGGAGCATGTCTTCCTGCTGACGCAGCATCACATCGTCTCGGACGGCTGGTCGGTGGGGGTGCTGGTACGGGAACTGGGCAGCCTGTACCGGGCGTTCGTGGCCGGACAGGCCGATCCCCTGCCGGTGCCGGCGATCCAGTATCCCGATTATGCGGCCTGGCAGCGGCAATGGCTCTCCGGGGAGCGGCTGCAGCGTCAGGCGCAGTACTGGCGCGAGGCCCTGTCAGGCGCGCCGTCCATGCTCGCGTTGCCGACGGACCGGCCGCGCCCGGCGCGCCAGTCGTTTGCCGGCGCCACGGTGCCGGTGGAGATCGATGCGGAGCTCACGCGGGAACTCAGGCGGCTGGGCCGTGAGCATGGCACGACGCTGTTCATGACGGTGCTGGCGGGCTGGGCGGCGGTGCTCTCGCGTCTGTCGGGGCAGGACGACATTGTGATCGGGGTGCCGAGTGCCAACCGCGGCCGGCGCGAGATCGAGGAGCTGATCGGCTTTTTTGTGAACACGCTGGCGCTCCGGATGGATCTGTCGGGCGGGCCGGACGTGGCGACGCTTCTGGAGCGGACACGGCGCACGGCCCTCGGGGCGCAGGAGCATCAGGACCTGCCGTTCGAGCAGGTGGTGGAGATCGTGCAGCCGCCACGGGCGCTTGATCACACGCCGCTGTTCCAGGTAATGCTGGCCTGGCAGGACAACGCGCTGGGGCGGCTCGATCTTCCCGGGCTGGGCGTGGAGGAGGTGGTGGACAATGCGCCCGGGCAGGTCCGGTTCGAGCTGGAGCTGAACGTCGGCGAGTGTGACGGGAGGATCGTGGGCACGCTGGGCTATGCCACGGCGCTGTTCGATGAGTCGACGGTCAGGCGGCAGCGGGATTATCTGCTGGCGCTGCTGCGGGCGATGGTTGCGGACGCGGGGCAGCCGGTGGAGCGCATCGACATCCTGCCGGCGGCGGAGCGCCGGTATCTGCTGGAGGAGCTGAACCGCACGGAGGCGGCGTATCCGTCGGAGCGGTGCATCCACGAGCTGTTCGAGGCGCAGGTGCGGCGGGCACCGGAGGCGGTGGCGCTGGTGCATGAGAACGAGAGACTGAGCTATGGCGAGCTCAACGCGCGGGCCAACCGGCTGGCGCACCATCTGGTCGCACTGGGGGTGAGGCCGGACCAGCCGGTGGCGATCTGCGTGGAGCGCAGCGCGGCGATGGTGGTGGGGCTCTTGGCGATCCTGAAGGCGGGGGGTGCGTATGTGCCGCTGGATGCGGCGTATCCGGGCGCGCGGCTGCGGCAGATTCTGGGGGAGGCGGCGCCGCGGCTGGTGCTGGCCGATGCGGCGGGGCGTGCGGCGCTGGGCGGGGAGGCGCTCGCTGGCGTGGGGCTGGTGGAGCTGGAGGCGCAGTCGCCGGCGTGGGCCGGGCAGCCGTCATCGGATCCGGATGCGCGCGCGCTGGGCCTGGGCCCGCACCATCTGGCCTATGTGATCTACACGTCGGGTTCCACCGGCACGCCCAAGGGCGTCATGGTCGAGCACCGCAGCACCGTGAACCTGCTGCACTGGAGCCGCAGCGTGTTTGCGGAATCCGAGACCAGCCGCATGCTGTTCTCTACCTCGATCGGCTTCGACCTGTCGGTCTATGAGTGCTTCGTTACGCTGTCGCAGGGAGGCACACTCTATCTTGTCGAGGATGCGCTGGCGCTGGCACATACGCCTCTGGATGTGTCGCTGATCAACACGGTCCCCTCGGCGATGGCGGCGCTGCTCGACCAGCAGGCCGTGCCGGCATCGGCGCGCGTAATCAACCTGGCGGGTGAGCGGTTGCCTGCCAGCCTGATCGGCAGAGTGTTCAGCAGCAGTGGCGCAGAGAAGATCTGCAACCTGTACGCACCGTCCGAAACAACGACGTATTCGACCTGGACCTGCATGGCAAGGGGGGAGGCGGTCGTTGAAACGATCGGCCGCCCGATTGCGAACACGCGGGTGTACGTGCTGGACGGTCATGGAGAGCCGGTGCCGTTCGGGGCGGTGGGGGAGCTCTACATTGGCGGGGCGGGGGTGGCGCGCGGCTACCTGAACCGTGCGGAGCTGAGCGCGCAGCGGTTCATGGCCGATCCGTTCAGTGGGCAGCCGGGCGCACGGATGTATCGCACGGGGGACCTGGCGCGGTACCTGCCGGATGGCAATCTGGAGTTTCTGGGGCGCACCGACGAGCAGGTCAAGATCCGGGGCTTTCGGATCGAGCCGGGCGAGGTGGCCGCGCACCTGTGCGGGCATGCGTGGGTACGCGAGGCGGTGGTGGTGGCGCGCGAGGAGCGGGCCGGCGAGCCGCAGCTGGTGGCCTATGTGGTGGCCGCAGCGGAGGCGCAGGAAGCGCAGCTTGCGGGGACGCTGCGCGCGCATCTGGTGGGGCAGCTGCCGGACTACATGGTGCCGGCGGCGTTCGTGCCGCTGGCGGCGCTGCCGCTGACGGTGAACGGCAAGCTGGACCGCCGGGCGCTGCCGGCGCCGGCTGACGATGCGTATGCGCGGCGGGGCTACGAGGCGCCGCGCGGGGAGCTCGAGACGGTGCTGGCGCAGCTGTGGGCGGAGCTGCTGGGTCTGGAGCGGGTCGGTCGGCATGACCACTTCTTCGAGCTGGGCGGCCATTCACTGCTGGCCGTGCGGCTGCTCAGCCGGCTGTCGCAGATTGCGGGTGTGGAACTGTCGCTGGCGATGCTGTTCGCGCGGCCGGTGCTGGGCGATCTTGCCGCAAATATCGTCGAGGTGTTGAGCCGCTCCGGTCCCCAACACCTGCCGGCGATTGTGGCCGTATCGCGCCAGGCGCCGCTTGAGCTGTCGTTTGCGCAGCAGCGGCTGTGGTTTCTGGCACAGCTGGACAAAGACAGCGCCCGCTACCACGTTCCGCTGGGCTGGCGGCTGCAGGGCAGGCTGGATCGCGCGGCGTGGCGACGCAGCCTCGATCAGCTGTATGCGCGCCACGAGGCGCTGCGCAGCGTCTTCGTTGATGCGGAGGAGGGGCCCCGGGTTGAGATCCTGCCGCCCGGCACGGGCCTGCCCGTGCTGGAGCACGACCTGCGGGAGCGGCCGGATGCAGCGGCGGCGCTTGTGGCGCTGTGCGCCGAAGAGGCGTGCACACCCTTTGATCTGGCGCGCGGGCCGCTGGTCCGGGGGCGCCTGATCCGGCTGTCGGAGGAGGAGCATGTCTTCCTGCTGACGCAGCATCACATCGTCTCGGACGGCTGGTCGGTGGGGGTGCTGGTACGGGAACTGGGCAGCCTGTACCGGGCGTTCGTGGCCGGACAGGCCGATCCCCTGCCGGTGCCGGCGATCCAGTATCCCGATTATGCGGCCTGGCAGCGGCAATGGCTCTCCGGGGAGCGGCTGCAGCGTCAGGCGCAGTACTGGCGCGAGGCCCTGTCAGGCGCGCCGTCCATGCTCGCGTTGCCGACGGACCGGCCGCGCCCGGCGCGCCAGTCGTTTGCCGGCGCCACGGTGCCGGTGGAGATCGATGCGGAGCTCACGCGGGAACTCAGGCGGCTGGGCCGTGAGCATGGCACGACGCTGTTCATGACGGTGCTGGCGGGCTGGGCGGCGGTGCTCTCGCGTCTGTCGGGGCAGGACGACATTGTGATCGGGGTGCCGAGTGCCAACCGCGGCCGGCGCGAGATCGAGGAGCTGATCGGCTTTTTTGTGAACACGCTGGCGCTCCGGATGGATCTGTCGGGCGGGCCGGACGTGGCGACGCTTCTGGAGCGGACACGGCGCACGGCCCTGGGGGCGCAGGAGCATCAGGACCTGCCGTTCGAGCAGGTGGTGGAGATCGTGCAGCCGCCACGGGCGCTTGATCACACGCCGCTGTTCCAGGTAATGCTGGCCTGGCAGGACAACGCGCTGGGGCGGCTCGATCTTCCCGGGCTGGGCGTGGAGGAGGTGGTGGACAATGCGCCCGGGCAGGTCCGGTTCGAGCTGGAGCTGAACGTCGGCGAGTGTGACGGGAGGATCGTGGGCACGCTGGGCTATGCCACGGCGCTGTTCGATGAGTCGACGGTCAGGCGGCAGCGGGATTATCTGCTGGCGCTGCTGCGGGCGATGGTTGCGGACGCGGGGCAGCCGGTGGAGCGCATCGACATCCTGCCGGCGGCGGAGCGCCGGTATCTGCTGGAGGAGCTGAACCGCACGGAGGTGGCGTATCCGTCGGAGCGGTGCATCCACGAGCTGTTCGAGGCGCAGGTGCGGCGGGCACCGGAGGCGGTGGCGCTGGTGCATGAGAACGAGAGACTGAGCTATGGCGAGCTCAACGCGCGGGCCAACCGGCTGGCGCACCATCTGGTCGCACTCGGAGTCAGGCCGGACCAGCCGGTGGGGATCTGCGTGGAGCGCAGCGCGGCGATGGTGGTGGGGCTCTTGGCGATCCTGAAGGCGGGGGGTGCGTATGTGCCGCTGGATCCGGCGTATCCGGGCGCGCGGCTGCGCCAGGTGCTGGGCGATGCCGCTCCGCAGCTGCTGCTTTGCGATGCGGCCGGCCGCGCCGCACTCGGCCCCGAGGTGCTGACCGATGTGATAGCGGTCGATCTGGAGACGGCCACGCCGGTCTGGGGCGAGCAGCCGCCTTCGGACCCGGAGCCGCGCACGCTTGGCCTCACGTCCCGCCATCTGGCCTATGTGATCTACACCTCAGGCTCAACCGGAACTCCCAAGGGGGTACAGAATGAGCATCGAGCGGTTATCAATCGCCTGATCTGGATGCAAAAGGCCTATGCACTCAATACGGCTGACGTCGTCTTGCAGAAGACCCCGTTTAGCTTCGATGTCTCTGCCTGGGAATTCTTCTGGACCTTGCTTGAAGGGGCAACCCTGGTGCTGGCGGTTCCTGGTGTACACAAAGACCCGGATGCGCTTGTAAACCTGATAATCGGCCAACGCATCACCACCGCACACTTTGTACCATCCATGCTGGCCAGCTTCATGGACACGAAGGGCGTTGATCGCTGCACCTCCCTGCAGCGTCTCGTGTGTAGTGGTGAGGCGCTTTCTGCTTCCCTAACGCAGAAGGTTCGGTGCGTATTACCTTGGACCGGTCTGCACAATCTATATGGTCCCACGGAAGCTGCTATCGACGTAACGGCCTGGAATTGCCCGGCTGATTTTAATGGGTCAGTGGTCCCGATCGGCCGTCCGATTGCGAACACGCGGGTTTATCTGCTGGACGGTCATGGCGCGCCGGTGCCGTTTGGTGCGGTGGGCGAGCTTTATATTGGCGGGGCGGGAGTGGCGCGGGGCTATCTGAACCGCCCCGAGCTGACAGCAGAGCGGTTCATCGCCAGTCCCTTTGTGGAGGGCGATCGGCTGTACCGCACGGGGGACCTGGGGCGGTACCTGCCGGATGGCAATCTGGAGTTCCTGGGCCGCAATGACGAGCAGGTGAAGATCCGCGGCTTCCGCATCGAGCCGGGCGAGATCGCGGCGCGGCTTGGCGAGCACGCCTTTGTGCGCGAGGCGGTGGTGGTGGCGCGACAGAACCGCGCCGGCGACAAGCATCTTATCGCCTATGTGGTGTGTGCGCCCGAAGCTCAATCGGATGGGCTGGATGGCCGTGACCTTGCCAACACCTTGCGCGCGCACCTAAGTGCGCGGCTGCCGGACTACATGGTGCCGTCGGCGTTCATGCGGCTATCGGAGTTGCCGCTGACGGTGAACGGCAAGCTCGACCGCAAGGCACTGCCCGCGCCGGCTGACGATGCGTATGCGCGGGCGACCTATGAGGCGCCGCAGGGCGCAGTCGAAACGGCGCTGGCAGAGATCTGGGCCGAGCTTCTCGGGGTCGAGCGGGTCGGACGCCACGACAACTTCTTCGAGCTCGGCGGCCACTCGCTCCTCGCGGTACAGGTGTCGAGCCGGCTGTCGCAGGCTGTTGGGGTCGAACTGCCGCTGTCGACGCTGTTCGCCAGGCCGGTGCTGGGCGATCTTGCGGCAAGTATCGTCGAGGTGTTGAGCCGCTCCGGTCCCCAACACCTGCCGGCGATTGTGGCCGTATCGCGCCAGGCGCCGCTTGAGCTGTCGTTTGCCCAGCAGCGGCTGTGGTTTCTGGCGCAGCTGGACGAAGCGAGTCCGCGCTACCACATTGCGCTGGGCTGGCGGCTGCAGGGCAGGCTGGATCGCGCGGAGTGGCGACGCAGCCTCGATCAGCTGTATGCGCGCCACGAGGCGCTGCGCAGCGTCTTCGTTGATGCGGAGGAGGGGCCCCGGGTTGAGATCCTGCCACCCGGCACGGGCCTGCCCGTGCTGGAGCACGACCTGCGGGAGCGGCCGGATGCGGCGGCGCTTGTGGCGCTGTGCGCCGAAGAGGCGTGCACACCCTTTGATCTGGCGCGCGGGCCGCTGGTCCGGGGGCGCCTGATCCGGCTGTCGGAGGAGGAGCATGTCTTCCTGCTGACGCAGCATCACATCGTCTCGGACGGCTGGTCGGTGGGGGTGCTGGTACGGGAACTGGGCAGCCTGTACCGGGCGTTCGTGGCCGGACAGGCCGATCCCCTGCCGGTGCCGGCGATCCAGTATCCCGATTATGCGGCCTGGCAGCGGCAATGGCTCTCCGGGGAGCGGCTGCAGCGTCAGGCGCAGTACTGGCGCGAGGCCCTGTCAGGCGCGCCGTCCATGCTCGCGTTGCCGACGGACCGGCCGCGCCCGGCGCGCCAGTCGTTTGCCGGCGCCACGGTGCCGGTGGAGATCGATGCGGAGCTCACGCGGGAACTCAGGCGGCTGGGCCGTGAGCATGGCACGACGCTGTTCATGACGGTGCTGGCGGGCTGGGCGGCGGTGCTCTCGCGTCTGTCGGGGCAGGACGACATTGTGATCGGGGTGCCGAGTGCCAACCGCGGCCGGCGCGAGATCGAGGAGCTGATCGGCTTTTTTGTGAACACGCTGGCGCTCCGGGTGGACCTGTCGGGCGGGCCGGACGTGGCGACGCTTCTGGAGCGGACACGGCGCACGGCCCTAGGGGCGCAGGAGCATCAGGACCTGCCGTTCGAGCAGGTGGTGGAGATCGTGCAGCCGCCACGGGCGCTTGATCACACGCCGCTGTTCCAGGTGGGGCTGGCCTGGCAGGACAACGCGCTGGGGCGGCTCGATCTTCCCGGGCTGGGCGTGGAGGAGGTGGTGGACAATGCGCCCGGGCAGGTCCGGTTCGAGCTGGAGCTGAACGTCGGCGAGTGTGACGGGAGGATCGTGGGCACGCTGGGCTATGCCACGGCGCTGTTCGATGAGTCGACGGTCAGGCGGCAGCGGGATTATCTGCTGGCGCTGCTGCGGGCGATGGTTGCGGACGCGGGGCAGCCGGTGGAGCGCATCGACATCCTGCCGGCGGCGGAGCGCCGGTATCTGCTGGAGGAGCTGAACCGCACGGAGGTGGCGTATCCGTCGGAGCGGTGCATCCATGAGCTGTTCGAGGCGCAGGTGCGGCGGGCACCGGAGGCGGTGGCGCTGGTGCATGAGAACGAGAGACTGAGCTATGGCGAGCTCAACGCGCGGGCCAACCGGCTGGCGCACCATCTGGTCGCACTGGGGGTGAGGCCGGACCAGCCGGTGGGGATCTGCGTGGAGCGCAGCGCGGCGATGGTGGTGGGGCTCTTGGCGATCCTGAAGGCGGGGGGTGCGTATGTGCCGCTGGATGCGGCGTATCCGGGCGCGCGGCTGCGGCAGATTCTGGGGGAGGCGGCGCCGCGGCTGGTGCTGGCCGATGCGGCGGGGCGTGCGGCGCTGGGCGGGGAGGCGCTCGCTGGCGTGGGGCTGGTGGAGCTGGAGGCGCAGTCACCGGCGTGGGCCGGGCAGCCGTCATCGGATCCGGATGCGCGCGCGCTGGGCCTGGGTCCACGTCATCTGGCCTATGTGATCTACACGTCGGGCTCCACCGGCACGCCCAAGGGCGTGATGGTTGAACATCGTGCAGTGGCCAATTATCTTGCGTGGGCCTGTGAAGCTTACGCGCCACGATCATCCTCGATCGTTTCTTCTTCCCTGGCGTTCGATGCGACGGTCAACAGCCTGTTTGCACCGCTGATCTGCGGTGGTCATGCACGGCTGGTACGGGAACGCGATGAGGTCGCGGGACTAAAGGTACAGGCCAGTTCGGCATGCGGGCTGGTCAACATTACCCCGAGCCATCTGGACGCGCTTGGACAACAGATGCTGGCGGGCCCGATGACCAGCCAGATTGACCTGCTTGTTATCGGTGGTGAGGCGCTGTCGCATTCAACAGTCGAGTTGTGGCGCAGGGTTCAGCCTGGCGCCAGGATGGTGAATGAATACGGGCCGACCGAAACGGTTGTGGGTTGCACCTTTTACGAAATTCCGAGCGAATGCGCTGTATCGACGCACGTTCCGATCGGCCGCCCGATTGCGAACACGCGGGTGTACGTGCTGGACGGTCATGGAGAGCCGGTGCCGTTCGGGGCGGTGGGGGAGCTCTACATTGGCGGGGCGGGGGTGGCGCGCGGCTACCTGAACCGTGCGGAGCTGAGCGCGCAGCGGTTCATGGCCGATCCGTTCAGTGGGCAGCCGGGCGCACGGATGTATCGCACGGGGGACCTGGCGCGGTACCTGCCGGATGGCAATCTGGAGTTTCTGGGGCGCACCGACGAGCAGGTCAAGATCCGGGGCTTTCGGATCGAGCCGGGCGAGGTGGCCGCGCACCTGTGCGGGCATGCGTGGGTACGCGAGGCGGTGGTGGTGGCGCGCGAGGAGCGGGCCGGCGAGCCGCAGCTGGTGGCCTATGTGGTGGCCGCAGCGGAGGCGCAGGAAGCGCAGCTTGCGGGGACGCTGCGCGCGCATCTGGTGGGGCAGCTGCCGGACTACATGGTGCCGGCGGCGTTCGTGCCGCTGGCGGCGCTGCCGCTGACGGTGAACGGCAAGCTGGACCGCCGGGCGCTGCCGGCGCCGGCTGACGATGCGTATGCGCGGCGGGGCTACGAGGCGCCGCGCGGGGAGCTCGAGACGGTGCTGGCGCAGCTGTGGGCGGAGCTGCTGGGTCTGGAGCGGGTCGGTCGGCATGACCACTTCTTCGAGCTGGGCGGCCACTCGCTGCTGGCCGTGCAACTGATGGAGCGGCTGCGGCAGCGCTCGCTGGGGGTAGAGGTGCGCACGCTGTTCGCGCGGCCGGTGCTGGCCGATCTGGCGGCCAGCCTTGGCCGATACCAGGAGGTCGCGGTCCCCGCCAACCTGATCACCGCGCACAGTACGGCGATTACCCCCGGGATGCTGCCGCTCATCGGGCTGAGCCAGCCGGAGATCGACCGGGTGGTGGCCACGGTGCCCGGGGGGCTGGCCAACATCCAGGACATCTATGCTCTGTCGCCGCTGCAGGAGGGCATCCTGTTCCATCATCTGCTGGCCAGCGAGGGCGATCCCTATCTGTTGGTCCGGGAGATGGCATTTGCCGGTCGTGACCTGCTGGAGCGCTATCTGGCGGCAGTGCAGCGGGTGGTGGACCGGCACGATATCCTGCGCACGTCGTTTGTGTGGGAGGGGCTGTCCAGTCCGGTGCAGGTGGTGTGGCGCCAGGCGCGGCTGGAGGTGGTGGAGGTTGAACTGGACGAGGCTGACGGGCCGGCTCACGAGCAGCTGCGGCGCCGGTTCGGTCCGCGCGGGCAGCGCATCGATCTGGGGCGGGCGCCACTGATACGGTTTGTGACGGCCCGGGAGCCGGGCAGCGGGCGCTGGCTGCTGCTGGCGCTGCAGCATCATCTGATCGGCGATCACACGACCTCAGAGGTAATGCATGCGGAGGTCCGGAGCGTGCTGGCGGGACGCGCGCACGAACTGGCCGAGCCGCAGCCATTCCGTAACCTGATAGCGCAGGCGCGGCTGGGTGTGGGAGAGCAGGCGCATGAGCAGTTCTTCCGGGAGATGCTGTCGGACATCGACGGGCCGACGCTGCCGTTCGGGCTGGGCGAGGTGCGCGGCGACGGCAGCGGAACCCGTGAGGCGCAACGGATGCTGCCGCAGACGCTCAACGACCGGCTGCGGGAGCAGGCGCGGCGGCTGGGGGTGAGTCTGGCCAGCCTGTGCCATCTGGCGTGGGCGCAGGTGGTGGCGCGCAGCAGCGGGCGCGAGCAGGTGGTGTTCGGCACGGTGCTGTTCGGGCGCATGCATGGTGGCACGGGCGCGGACCGGGCGATGGGCCTGTTCATGAACACGCTGCCGGTGCGGCTCGACGTGGATGGAAGCGGGGTCGAGGAGAGTGTGCGCCGCACGCACGCGCGGCTGGCGGAGCTGCTCACGCATGAGCATGCCCCGCTGGCGCTGGCGCAGCGTTGCAGCGGCGTTGCGGCGCCTGCGCCGCTGTTCAGCGCGCTGCTGAACTATCGCCACAATCCGCTGGCGGCGCTTCAGGGGGCGGTGGGCGACGATGTCCCGGACGGCATCGAGTGGCTGGGTGCGCAGGAGCGCACCAACTATCCCCTGAGCCTGTCGGTGGAAGACTGTGGGCAGGCGCTGGGCCTGACGGCGGAAGCGGTCGAGCCGGTTTCTGCGGAGCGTATCTGCGGCTACATGCAGTGCGCGCTGGAGCATCTGGCGGACCTGCTGGAGCGCTCGCCGCACACGCCGGTGCGGAAGCTGGAGATCCTGCCGGGGCAGGAGCGCGGGTATCTGCTGGAGGAGCTGAACCGCACGGAGGTGGCGTATCCGTCGGAGCGGTGCATCCATGAGCTGTTCGAGGCGCAGGTGCGGCGGGCACCGGAGGCGGTGGCGCTGGTGCATGAGAACGAGAGACTGAGCTATGGCGAGCTCAACGCGCGGGCCAACCGGCTGGCGCACCATCTGGTCGC
This sequence comes from Paraburkholderia sp. JPY419, assembly GCF_050435705.1. NCBI lineage: Bacteria > Pseudomonadati > Pseudomonadota > Betaproteobacteria > Burkholderiales > Burkholderiaceae > Paraburkholderia > Paraburkholderia sp. JPY419. Next base: position 169,557 of record NZ_JBNDKV010000003.1, read on the forward strand.
ACTGGGGGTGAGGCCGGACCAGCCGGTGGGGATCTGCGTGGAGCGCAGCGCGGCGATGGTGGTGGGGCTCTTGGCGATCCTGAAGGCGGGGGGTGCGTATGTGCCGCTGGATGCGGCGTATCCGGGCGCGCGGCTGCGGCAGATTCTGGGGGAGGCGGCGCCGCGGCTGGTGCTGGCCGATGCGGCGGGGCGTGCGGCGCTGGGCGGGGAGGCGCTCGCTGGCGTGGGGCTGGTGGAGCTGGAGGCGCAGTCACCGGCGTGGGCCGGGCAGCCGTCATCGGATCCGGATGCGCGCGCGCTGGGCCTGGGTCCACGTCATCTGGCCTATGTGATCTACACGTCGGGCTCCACCGGCACGCCCAAGGGCGTGATGGTTGAACATCGTGCAGTGGCCAATTATCTTGCGTGGGCCTGTGAAGCTTACGCGCCACGATCATCCTCGATCGTTTCTTCTTCCCTGGCGTTCGATGCGACGGTCAACAGCCTGTTTGCACCGCTGATCTGCGGTGGTCATGCACGGCTGGTACGGGAACGCGATGAGGTCGCGGGACTAAAGGTACAGGCCAGTTCGGCATGCGGGCTGGTCAACATTACCCCGAGCCATCTGGACGCGCTTGGACAACAGATGCTGGCGGGCCCGATGACCAGCCAGATTGACCTGCTTGTTATCGGTGGTGAGGCGCTGTCGCATTCAACAGTCGAGTTGTGGCGCAGGGTTCAGCCTGGCGCCAGGATGGTGAATGAATACGGGCCGACCGAAACGGTTGTGGGTTGCACCTTTTACGAAATTCCGAGCGAATGCGCTGTATCGACGCACGTTCCGATCGGCCGTCCGATTGCGAACACGCGGGTGTACGTGCTGGACGGTCATGGAGAGCCGGTGCCGTTCGGGGCGGTGGGGGAGCTCTACATTGGCGGGGCGGGGGTGGCGCGCGGCTACCTGAACCGTGCGGAGCTGAGCGCGCAGCGGTTCATGACCGATCCGTTCAGTGGGCAGCCGGGCGCACGGATGTACCGCACGGGGGACCTGGCGCGGTACCTGCCGGATGGCAATCTGGAGTTTCTGGGGCGCACCGACGAGCAGGTCAAGATCCGGGGCTTTCGGATCGAGCCGGGCGAGGTGGCCGCGCACCTGTGCGGGCATGCGTGGGTACGCGAGGCGGTGGTGGTGGCGCGCGAGGAGCGGGCCGGCGAGCCGCAGCTGGTGGCCTATGTGGTGGCCGCAGCGGAGGCGCAGGAAGCGCAGCTTGCGGGGACGCTGCGCGCGCATCTGGTGGGGCAGCTGCCGGACTACATGGTGCCGGCGGCGTTCGTGCCGCTGGCGGCGCTGCCGCTGACGGTGAACGGCAAGCTGGACCGCCGGGCGCTGCCGGCGCCGGCTGACGATGCGTATGCGCGGCGGGGCTACGAGGCGCCGCGCGGGGAGCTCGAGACGGTGCTGGCGCAGCTGTGGGCGGAGCTGCTGGGTCTGGAGCGGGTCGGTCGGCATGACCACTTCTTCGAGCTGGGCGGCCATTCACTGCTGGCCGTGCGGCTGCTCAGCCGGCTGTCGCAGATTGCGGGTGTGGAACTGTCGCTGGCGATGCTGTTCGCGCGGCCGGTGCTGGCCGATCTGGCGGCCAGCCTAGGCCGCCATCAGGAGGTCGCGGTCCCCGCCAACCTGATCACCGCGCACAGTACGGCGATCACCCCGGGGATGCTGCCGCTCATCGGGCTGAGCCAGCCGGAGATCGACCGGGTGGTGGCCACGGTGCCCGGGGGGCTGGCCAACATCCAGGACATCTATGCTCTGTCGCCGCTGCAGGAGGGCATCCTGTTCCATCATCTGCTGGCCAGCGAGGGCGATCCCTATCTGTTGGTCCGGGAGATGGCATTTGCCGGTCGTGACCTGCTGGAGCGCTATCTGGCGGCAGTGCAGCGGGTGGTGGACCGGCACGATATCCTGCGCACGTCGTTTGTGTGGGAGGGGCTGTCCAGTCCGGTGCAGGTGGTGTGGCGCCAGGCGCGGCTGGAGGTGGTGGAGGTTGAACTGGACGAGGCTGACGGGCCGGCTCACGAGCAGCTGCGGGGCCGGTTCGATCCGCGCGGGCAGCGCATCGATCTGGGGCGGGCGCCACTGATACGGTTTGTGACGGCCCGGGAGCCGGGTAGCGGGCGCTGGCTGCTGCTGGAGCTGCAGCATCATCTGATCGGCGATCACACGACCTCAGAGGTAATGCATGCGGAGGTCCGGAGCGTGCTGGCGGGACGCGCGCACGAACTGGCCGAGCCGCAGCCATTCCGTAACCTGATAGCGCAGGCGCGGCTGGGTGTGGGAGAGCAGGCGCATGAGCAGTTCTTCCGGGAGATGCTGTCGGACATCGACGGGCCGACGCTGCCGTTCGGGCTGGGCGAGGTGCGCGGCGACGGCAGCGGAACCCGTGAGGCGCAACGGATGCTGCCGCAGACGCTCAACGACCGGCTGCGGGAGCAGGCGCGGCGGCTGGGGGTGAGTCTGGCCAGCCTGTGCCATCTGGCGTGGGCGCAGGTGGTGGCGCGCAGCAGCGGGCGCGAGCAGGTGGTGTTCGGCACGGTGCTGTTCGGGCGCATGCATGGTGGCAGCGGTGTGGACCGGGCGATGGGCCTGTTCATCAACACGCTGCCGGTGCGGCTCGACCTGGATGGAAGCGGGGTCGAGGAGAGTGTGCGCCGCACGCACGCGCGGCTGGCGGAGCTGCTCACGCATGAGCATGCCCCGCTGGCGCTGGCGCAGCGTTGCAGCGGCGTTGCGGCGCCTGCGCCGCTGTTCAGCGCGCTGCTGAACTATCGCCACAATACGCTGGCGGCGCTTCAGGGCGGCGCCGCGGACGATGTCCTGGGCGGCATCGAGTGGCTGGGTGCGCAGGAGCGCACCAACTATCCCCTGACCCTGTCGGTGGAAGACTGTGGGCAGGCGCTGGGCCTGACGGCGGAAGCGGTCGAGCCGGTTTCAGCAGAGCGTATCTGCGGTTACATGCAACATGCGCTGGAGCATCTGGCGGGCCTGCTGGAGCGCTCGCCGCACACGCCGGTGCGGGAGCTGGAGATCCTGCCGGCGGCGGAGCGCCGGTATCTGCTGGAGGAGCTGAACCGCACGGAGGCGGCGTATCCGTCGGAGCGGTGCATCCACGAGCTGTTCGAGGCGCAGGTGCGGCGGGCACCGGAGGCGGTGGCGCTGGTGCATGAGAACGAGAGACTGAGCTATGGCGAGCTCAACGCGCGGGCCAACCGGCTGGCGCACCATCTGGTCGCACTGGGGGTGAGGCCGGACCAGCCGGTGGCGATCTGCGTGGAGCGCAGCGCGGCGATGGTGGTGGGGCTCTTGGCGATCCTGAAGGCGGGGGGTGCGTATGTGCCGCTGGATGCGGCGTATCCGGGCGCGCGGCTGCGGCAGATTCTGGGGGAGGCGGCGCCGCGGCTGGTGCTGGCCGATGCGGCGGGGCGTGCGGCGCTGGGCGGGGAGGCGCTCGCTGGCGTGGGGCTGGTGGAGCTGGAGGCGCAGTCACCGGCGTGGGCCGGGCAGCCGTCATCGGATCCGGATGCGCGCGCGCTGGGCCTGGGTCCACGTCATCTGGCCTATGTGATCTACACGTCGGGCTCCACCGGCACGCCCAAGGGCGTGATGGTTGAACATCAGGGGGTGGTCAGGCTGGTGGCAGGGAACGATTTCGTCGCAATCTCGCCGCAGGACGTCTTTCTCAACGCCTCCTCGCCGACGTTCGACGCGACGACGTTCGAGGTTTGGGGCGCCTTGGCGAATGGCGCCAGGGTGATGCTCTATCCCGGACGTTATATCTCGACATCAACGTTGAGCCGGATCATCCGGGACGAGGGTGTCACCATTGCCTGGATGACCGCACGGTTATTTGATCTGTATGTAGGGGAGGGGCGAAATACCGGTTCGCTGCAGCAACTGCTGGTCGGAGGCGAAGAGGTTTCAGCCGCTTCCATTAAGGCATGCAAGAGCCGGCATCCGACGCTGCGGATATCAAATGGCTACGGGCCAACAGAGAACACCACCTTCACTCTCTGCTATCCGGTACCTGCTGGTTTCGATGGCCAGCACCACGTTCCGATCGGCCGTCCGATTGCGAACACGCGGGTGTACGTGCTGGACGGTCATGGAGAGCCGGTGCCGTTCGGGGCGGTGGGGGAGCTCTACATTGGCGGGGCGGGGGTGGCGCGCGGCTACCTGAACCGTGCGGAGCTGAGCGCGCAGCGGTTCATGGCCGATCCGTTCAGTGGGCAGCCGGGCGCACGGATGTACCGCACGGGGGACCTGGCGCGGTACCTGCCGGATGGCAATCTGGAGTTTCTGGGGCGCACCGACGAGCAGGTCAAGATCCGGGGCTTTCGGATCGAGCCGGGCGAGGTGGCCGCGCACCTGTGCGGGCATGCGTGGGTACGCGAGGCGGTGGTGGTGGCGCGCGAGGAGCGGGCCGGCGAGCCGCAGCTGGTGGCCTATGTGGTGGCCGCAGCGGAGGCGCAGGAAGCGCAGCTTGCGGGGACGCTGCGCGCGCATCTGGTGGGGCAGCTGCCGGACTACATGGTGCCGGCGGCGTTCGTGCCGCTGGCGGCGCTGCCGCTGACGGTGAACGGCAAGCTGGACCGCCGGGCGCTGCCGGCGCCGGCTGACGATGCGTATGCGCGGCGGGGCTACGAGGCGCCGCGCGGGGAGCTCGAGACGGTGCTGGCGCAGCTGTGGGCGGAGCTGCTGGGTCTGGAGCGGGTCGGTCGGTATGACCACTTCTTCGAGCTGGGCGGCCATTCGCTGCTGGCCGTGCGGCTGCTCAGCCGGCTGTCGCAGATTGCGGGTGTGGAACTGTCGCTGGCGATGCTGTTCGCGCGGCCGGTGCTGGGCGATCTTGCCGCAAATATCGTCGAGGTGTTGAGCCGCTCCGGTCCCCAACACCTGCCGGCGATTGTGGCCGTATCGCGCCAGGCGCCGCTTGAGCTGTCGTTTGCGCAGCAGCGGCTGTGGTTTCTGGCACAGCTGGACAAAGACAGCGCCCGCTACCACGTTCCGCTGGGCTGGCGGCTGCAGGGCAGGCTGGATCGCGCGGCGTGGCGACGCAGCCTCGATCAGCTGTATGCGCGCCACGAGGCGCTGCGCAGCGTCTTCGTTGATGCGGAGGAGGGGCCCCGGGTTGAGATCCTGCCGCCCGGCACGGGCCTGCCCGTGCTGGAGCACGACCTGCGGGAGCGGCCGGATGCAGCGGCGGCGCTTGTGGCGCTGTGCGCCGAAGAGGCGTGCACACCCTTTGATCTGGCGCGCGGGCCGCTGGTCCGGGGGCGCCTGATCCGGCTGTCGGAGGAGGAGCATGTCTTCCTGCTGACGCAGCATCACATCGTCTCGGACGGCTGGTCGGTGGGGGTGCTGGTACGGGAACTGGGCAGCCTGTACCGGGCGTTCGTGGCCGGACAGGCCGATCCCCTGCCGGTGCCGGCGATCCAGTATCCCGATTATGCGGCCTGGCAGCGGCAATGGCTCTCCGGGGAGCGGCTGCAGCGTCAGGCGCAGTACTGGCGCGAGGCCCTGTCAGGCGCGCCGTCCATGCTCGCGTTGCCGACGGACCGGCCGCGCCCGGCGCGCCAGTCGTTTGCCGGCGCCACGGTGCCGGTGGAGATCGATGCGGAGCTCACGCGGGAACTCAGGCGGCTGGGCCGTGAGCATGGCACGACGCTGTTCATGACGGTGCTGGCGGGCTGGGCGGCGGTGCTCTCGCGTCTGTCGGGGCAGGACGACATTGTGATCGGGGTGCCGAGTGCCAACCGCGGCCGGCGCGAGATCGAGGAGCTGATCGGCTTTTTTGTGAACACGCTGGCGCTCCGGATGGATCTGTCGGGCGGGCCGGACGTGGCGACGCTTCTGGAGCGGACACGGCGCACGGCCCTGGGGGCGCAGGAGCATCAGGACCTGCCGTTCGAGCAGGTGGTGGAGATCGTGCAGCCGCCACGGGCGCTTGATCACACGCCGCTGTTCCAGGTAATGCTGGCCTGGCAGGACAACGCGCTGGGGCGGCTCGATCTTCCCGGGCTGGGCGTGGAGGAGGTGGTGGACAATGCGCCCGGGCAGGTCCGGTTCGAGCTGGAGCTGAACGTCGGCGAGTGTGACGGGAGGATCGTGGGCACGCTGGGCTATGCCACGGCGCTGTTCGATGAGTCGACGGTCAGGCGGCAGCGGGATTATCTGCTGGCGCTGCTGCGGGCGATGGTTGCGGACGCGGGGCAGCCGGTGGAGCGCATCGACATCCTGCCGGCGGCGGAGCGCCGGTATCTGCTGGAGGAGCTGAACCGCACGGAGGTGGCGTATCCGTCGGAGCGGTGCATCCACGAGCTGTTCGAGGCGCAGGTGCGGCGGGCACCGGAGGCGGTGGCGCTGGTGCATGAGAACGAGAGACTGAGCTATGGCGAGCTCAACGCGCGGGCCAACCGGCTGGCGCACCATCTGGTCGGACTGGGGGTGAGGCCGGACGAGCCGGTGGGGATCTGCGTGGAGCGCAGCGCGGCGATGGTGGTGGGGCTCTTGGCGATCCTGAAGGCGGGGGGTGCGTATGTGCCGCTGGATGCGGCGTATCCGGGCGCGCGGCTGCGGCAGATTCTGGGGGAGGCGGCGCCGCGGCTGGTGCTGGCCGATGCGGCGGGGTGTGCGGCGCTGGGCGGGGAGGCGCTCGCTGGCGTGGGGCTGGTGGAGCTGGAGGCGCAGTCACCGGCGTGGGCCGGGCAGCCGTCATCGGATCCGGATGCGCGCGCGCTGGGCCTGGGTCCACGTCATCTGGCCTATGTGATCTACACGTCGGGCTCCACCGGCACGCCCAAGGGCGTGATGGTTGAGCATGCCCAGATTGTTCGTTTGTTCGAGGCGACGCAGCACTGGTTTGGCTTCAATGAACGCGACGTATGGTGTCTGTTCCATTCCTTCTCGTTCGATTTCTCAGTATGGGAGTTGTGGGGGGCGCTACGCCATGGCGGCTGTGTGGTGCTCGTGCCCGGGCATGTTGCTCGCGCGCCTTCAGCATTCGATGAGCTAATCCGCAGATATGGCGTCACAGTTCTGAACCAGACCCCCTCAGCTTTTAGAGCCCTGATGGATGTGGAGTCTCACAGCCGTGTTCCGAACCGACTTCGATACGTGATCTTTGGTGGTGAGAGGCTCGACCCGTCGATGCTCAGGTCATGGTCTGGGAGATATTCCGGTCACGCGCCACAACTGATCAACATGTACGGCATCACGGAAATGACCGTGCATGTGACCTATCGGTCTCTTGGCCAGTCTGACTCGTCCGGACCGGGTGGTCTGATCGGAAGGCGCATTCCCGATCTTCGGATCTATCTGCTGGACGGTCATGGAGAGCCGGTGCCGTTCGGGGCGGTGGGGGAGCTCTACATTGGCGGGGCGGGGGTGGCGCGCGGCTACCTGAACCGTGCGGAGCTGAGCGCGCAGCGGTTCATGGCCGATCCGTTCAGTGGGCAGCCGGGCGCACGGATGTACCGCACGGGGGACCTGGCGCGGTACCTGCCGGATGGCAATCTGGAGTTTCTGGGGCGCACCGACGAGCAGGTCAAGATCCGGGGCTTTCGGATCGAGCCGGGCGAGGTGGCCGCGCACCTGTGCGGGCATGCGTGGGTACGCGAGGCGGTGGTGGTGGCACGCGAGGAGCGGGCCGGCGAGCCGCAGCTGGTGGCCTATGTGGTGGCCGCAGAGGAGGCGCAGGAAGCGCAGCTTGCGGCGACGCTGCGCGCGCATCTGGTGGGGCAGTTACCGGACTACATGGTGCCGGCGGCGTTCGTGCCGCTGGCGGCGCTGCCGCTGACGGTCAACGGCAAGCTGGACCGGCGGGCGCTGCCGGCGCCGGCTGACGATGCGTATGCGCGGCGGGGTTACGAGGCGCCGCGCGGGGAGCTCGAGACGGTGCTGGCGCAGCTGTGGGCGGAGCTGCTGGGTCTGGAGCGGGTCGGTCGGCATGACCACTTCTTCGAGCTGGGCGGTCATTCACTGCTGGCCGTGCGGCTGCTCAGCCGAGCACTGGATGGCGGAATGAAATTAAGCGCTCTCGATCTCTTCGAAGCCCCCGTCCTGCAGGACCTTGCCTCCAGGGCCGAGATGGCCATGGAGCGTCATGTCCCTGGAGTGTTGCCGGTTCGTTTGGCGGGAACTCAGCCTCCCGTGTTCTTTGTTCCGACAGGCTATGGAGATTATTCGTATGTCTTCACTTTGGCAAAAGAAATGGAAGTGGATAGTCCAATCTACGCTCTGCCATGGCCCTCCTTCAAAGATCGTTCACTGACTCTTGAGGAGATCGCAACATATACACTATTGACGATGAAGAAGATTCAGCCACGAGCTCCCTACCGGATTGCCGGATATTCGTCCGGTGCGATCCTAGCTTATGCGATTGCTCAGCAGTTGCTGCGCTTTGATGAAACGGTGTCCTTTCTGGGTCTTATCGATGCCCCGCTGCCAGCAAATTCTCCGAAAAAATCGGATGCCGAAATAATACTGGAAATGGTATTTGAACCTCTGGAGTCTTTGGACGATGAACGATTCGAACTGCTACAGCGCTGCGCTAGGAACAGTTCTGTCTCGCAACTACTCCAAAAGGCACAGGAAATCGGGGCGATAGTTGTAGAAGGGGATTTCTACGAAACCGCCGAAACGTATATCCATTTCCAGCACGCGTTACTGAATTATCAGGTTCCATCCCTGCAAGTCGAAATCCACCAGTTCTATGCATCTGAGCTTCCCCAGAATTTCCGGGCTGGGTGTACTCCGGATGCAACGGAGGCTAAGAAGATCGCACCCATGCATGGCTGGGACCGAGTTCTAAATCCCGAGGCCATTCACGCCATACCGATTCCCGGCGATCACGTGACAATGATGGCCGTGCCGGAAAACCGCCGGATTCTTGCACGCGCGCTTTCCGTATGCTTAAGCGGCACACCACTCCGCGAACAATAGGGCCCTGACGCTATGACAACGCGCTCGCACCATCTCGACAGTTACCTCCCGTCGACTTTCGAAGCCCTAACGCAAGGAGGGGACCCGCGGATCGAACTCGACACCGCCACAATGATCAACAAATACGGGGGGCGACCGATACCAGATACAGGACTGTTAGCATTTGGCTCCGCCACGGCATCTACTATCTCCCTATCTGGCTACTCTGCTGCGCAACAATTACGCTCTCATCTCTTGAGTAGCTTACGGAAGAGAAATCCGGCGGATGTTTATTTGGAGGAGATGTCGAGGCTGCGTAGTGAATTTATCGACCTGTGTGGCTTAGGAGAACTATCTGGGTTGGAGGCTATTGTATCCGCTTCCGGCACAGATGCTCACATGCTTGTCGCAAGACTGGTGGCCGGGACCAGCTCTCGCACAACGTTGGCGATCATGGTTCAACCGGAAGAGACGGGGAGCGGTGTCGCGCGCGCTTTGGCGGGCGCCTTATATCATCGCTATCCGCCCGCGATGGACGATGAGAATGTGGGAGATTTCGGCGATGTCAATGACGTCGAGTCGATAGCAATTCGCTCACAGAACGGCAGTCTCCGATCCATTACTGCGGTTGATGACGAACTTGAAGCAACGGTATCGAGTGCTGTAAAGCAGTATGAGCGCATTTTGATCGTATTAACCGACGTCTCCAAGACCGGCGTGTTGGGCCCCAGCCCAGATCGCGTCCTCGAACTCAAGCGGCGCTGGCCAAACATCATCGAGACTGTCATCGATGCCTCTCAATTCAGGCTGGCATCGAGCACGTTAGTAAGTTACCTCCGTGCGGATAGTATTGTCATCATTACTGGATCAAAGTTTTTTAACGGCCCTCCATTTTCCGCAATGTTGCTGGTTCCGGCAGACGCAGCATGCAGATTGATGAAGCGGCCGGTCGATCCGGCACTTCGCGTCAATAGTGCGCGCGCAGAGTGGCCGCTACATTGGAATGGCATCATGTCGCTTCACAATGCAAGCAACTTTGGATTGCTTTTGCGGTGGGAGGCTGCCCTCGCTGAACTGCGGGCTTTTCACAGCATCCCCACGGAAGGTATCAGAAAGGTCGTGGAGAACTTCTATAACGCTATTACATCATGGATGAGTAACTCGCAACAGCTTAGTCTCCTGGAACAACCCGCCTTGCAGCGCCGTCCAACGGAAAACCATGCGACGTGGGATCAGATACCAACGATTTTTCCTTTCGTCTTGTTCGAGTTTGATAACCGAAGAAGGCCGCTGCGCGCGGAGGAGACCACCAAAATCTTCAATCGAATGAAAGCAGACCTTGGTGGGAGGGCGCGCGGAGTAAGACGGAAAATATTGTCCGCGCGTTGCGAATTGGGCCAACCCGTTTTATGTGGCGAGATCGATGGGGTTCCTGTTTCTGCGCTGCGAATGAGTCTTAGCGCGCGGTTAATTGTGGAGGCCGTTTGCGAGAGAGATAACAGCGCTGAATATCTAGTAGAACGTGCCATTTCTGTGTTGGAAAAAGTATCTCTTCTGGCTAAAAACAGAGTGCTTGCATCCTGACTTAAAACAGTCTTGGTCGAGCGCCGGGCCTACTGGCGGGCGGCGATCGCGATAGTCAAGAGAACGCGAGATTTGCATTGGCCTTGCTCGAATATGGTAATGCTTTTCAAGCTCGAACCAGTGGCACACTTACTCCGATTCAAGGCTGTCGGCCAACCTGCAACGGGAAAATGGTGCTGACATCATGAGCAAATAGAGACGATCACTTTGCAGTGCTAGCGGTGATGTGAAGCGGGTCGACCGGCGGGGAGCGCAACTCAATAGTACGGCGTGGATATCCATTCCCGGTTAGAGAATGAGGCCTCTGGACGCGTCTTTCATCAATGGGGGCATTTGATCCAACATGACCGGTTGTCGAGCCGCAGGTTCTTCACTATCTCACGCCGCGCGTGCATTGCATATATCAACAGGGAACTGGGATTGAGCTTGTCCTCAACGGGGAAGCGCTTGTGGTGTTAGAAAGCACTTTTGTTAAGGAGTACGAAGTGGATAGGCATAAACACGGGGAGTACGACAGAAAGGCCGACCAGGGTTTCGGGGAATTGCCCTTGGTCTCCTGCCAGTCGGTGGAAGTGGTTGAGCCAGCCGAAGCCGTGATCGACCGCCCAGCGGCACGGCAACGGCACGAAGCCATTTTTCGCCTCAGTCCGCTTGATTATCTGAGACTCGATCTCTTCGTCGAGTGCGGCCTCTGCAGGCTCTTCGCAGGTATATCCCTGATCGGCGAACGCAACCTTGACCGTCTGGCCTTTGGCGTGCTGAATCTGGCGCGCCAATTCTCCGACCGGAGCATGCTCCTGTTCGTTGGCCGGCATTGCATGCGAAGCAAGCAACTGCTCGAAGATATCGACCGCCATATGGACATTACTGCCGCACGGCGGAAAGTCATTGGGCAACAAACGCCACGGGATAGCCGCGCGCATGATCCAGCGCAGTGCATCGAACATCTCGCGCAATTCGTTGCAGCGACGCGGCGTGTCTTTGTTCATCAACGTCAGATACGCAGTGGCGAAGTACCAATCTTCACCCGATATATCGGTTGGCTATGGCCTATGCTCTTTTGTCCCGTCAGGATACAAAGCCCGGAACAAAGTGCCTAACGTGCTCTAGATCATTGATGACCCTATCCATTCGGGGGGCTGTAAGAAAGAATATGAGCGATGCGATTTAACGATTCCCATCGGAGTTCGGAGATGAATTTGAAAATATTTTCTTTGCGAGAGAGGCCGGAACTTATTCCTCTTGTTTTTTCGAGCGAGTTAGATAGCATGTGGCCGGACTTTATGCGCCATGATCGCACCGCAAAGCTTTATTTTGGCGCGGGAGTCTTCTCAAGATACTTAGACTTCGCGTATGCTGGACTTGTCGATGAGGAGGTCGTTGGGCGCGCTTTCGGCGTTCCATTTGCTTCAAACATCGAGGGCCGCATGGAATTGCCGGACGGCGGTTGGGATGAGGTTGTCCGCTGGGCTCACGAAGACAGTCTGCTAGGCCGTGAACCAACGACGATAAGCGCACTCGAAATTACCCTACTGCCAAAGGCGAGAGGTTTTGGTAATGCGCTGGCACTGCTGAATGCGTTGAAGCAATGTGCCAAAATGGCGGGATTCTCAAAACTTTCGGTCCCCGTTCGGCCAAGCCAGAAACACCATGTGCCCAGTATGCCAATGTTCGAGTATACCCGACTCCAACGCCCCGATGGTTTGCCGACGGATTCTTGGTTGCGAACCCACCTCGGTGCTGGAGGAAGGCTCATGAAAATTGCCCCTTATTCTATGACCATCGTTGGAACGATTTCGGAATGGTCACGATGGACAGGGAAAATATTCGAACATTCTGGACCTGCTGAGGTCGATGGGGCATTGGTGCCGGTGCTCGTTTCAATGGAGCAAAATTGCATCGTTTATGTCGAGCCAAATGTGTGGTTTCAATACGAACTATGATTGATGAGGCGTAATTCTTTCATTTCACGAAGTGAGATACGTCGATATATCAAAGATGACGAAAAAGAAACCTTGGTTTGACATGCGGGCGTTTAAGTACGTACTAGTCTTTACTGTACGATACTGGCGCAAACAGCCTGTGAGAATTTCCGTGATCGCGACGCTCGCATTACTGGCCACCCTTGCCGAGGTGGTGACGCCATTCTTTTCTGGGCGACTGGTGGATGCGCTGACAGCTAGTGCCGGTGATATGGGCTTGAAGTCCACTGCGTGGCACCATGCAGCAAATACCTTTGGTCTGCTGATTGCATTGGGAGTTGGCACGACCTTGGCGAGACATTTCACGCTTCACAACATCATGGTGCTGACGTTGAACATGATAAGCGATGTCGCGTCGAGCGCTTTTTGCCGAGTGCAACGTCTCTCGACCGATTGGCATACAAATAATTTCGCCGGTTCGACAGTACATAGGATCACGCGCGGTATGTGGGCGCTAGAACTGATGAACGACACGCTCCTTCTCGCGTTGCTGCCTTCTCTGCTGATGCTGGGTGGCGCGACGATACTGCTTGGTGTCCGCTGGCCGCTGATGGGTGTCCTGGTTGGCGCAGGCTCGCTGCTGTACATTACGGTCGCAGTGTCGCTATCGCTCGGCTATGTAGCGCCCGCCGCGCACATCAGCAATCTGTGGGACACCCGCATGGGAGGTCGGCTTGCCGACGCGATAGCCTGTAACTCGCTCGTGAAAGCGTTTGGCGCCGAGAGCCGAGAAGAAGCTAGGTTTGCCCGCATAGTCAGCAAGTGGGGTACGCATGCGGCTCGCATGTGGGCGCGCAGCACGACCAATGGTGGAGTGCAGAGCGGCATGCTCGTGCTGATGCAAACCGCGATGCTCAGTGCCGCACTATGGTTCCGCGTGCGCGATGAAGCAAGCGTCGGCGACATCGCGTTTGCGCTAACAATGTTCTATGTCTTGCAAGGTTATCTACGCGAAGTTGGTATGCACGTACGCAACCTGCAACGCTCTGTGAATGATATGCAACAACTAGTTCTGCTTGAGCAAGAGAGATCTGGCGTCGAGGACCGGCCAGGTGCGCGTCCTATCGAGATTCGACGAGGGGAGATTTGCTTCGAGCGCGTGACTTTCCAATACGACAAAGTCCGGGAGCCTTTGTACGAGGATTTCTCAGTAACCATTGCCCCCGGTGAGCGCGTTGGCCTGGTGGGCCGTTCAGGGTCGGGAAAGACTACGTTCATAAAACTAATCCAGCGGCTCTACGATCTCAGCGATGGTTGCATAAGGATTGACGGGCAAGACATTTCCCAAGTTGAGCAGACTTCGCTGCGACGGCAGATCGCTATCGTGCAACAAGAGCCGTTGTTGTTTCACCGCTCGCTCGCGGAGAACATCGCATATGGTAAGCCGGACGCGACGCAGGCCGAGATCGAGCAAGCTTCCGCGCTAGCGAACGCGCACGAGTTCATTGCCGCGTTACCGAACGGATATGCCACGCTGGTGGGCGATCGCGGCGTGAAGCTTTCGGGCGGTGAACGTCAGCGAGTGGCTATCGCTCGTGCTTTCTTGGCAGACGCGCCAATCCTTATTCTCGATGAAGCGACCTCGAACCTTGACGGCGAAAGTGAAGTGCTGATTCAGCAGGCGATGGAGCGGTTGATGGTTGGGCGTACGACACTCGTGGCTGCACACCGCCTGTCCACGGTTCGCGCGCTCGATCGGCTGCTGGTGTTTGATCACGGCCGCCTCGTCGAGGAAGGAAGCCACGATCGGCTCGTTCAGCTCGATGATAGTACTTACCGTCGGTTGTTTGATCGGCAGGGATTCGGGTTAGCTCGCGAGATTTGACGAGGTTGTGTGCTGCCGTTGCTGACGAGCAGATCAAACGGCGACAAATCGGAAGCGTTTCCCGGCGCACTTCGATACCAATCATCCAGTTGGATTCGCACGAATGCCCACAGAAATTGTGGATAACCCGACCAACCGGACCGAGGGAATGCGGATACGATACAAAGAGGCAGTGAAGGAAAAGCAACTTGAAACGGGGCCATGCCATGCAATACGTGGGTATGGTCCCGAAGTCAGGCGGTAATATGGAAGGTCTTTTCAGAGAAGTCAGGAGAGTTGCCGCTTGGTAAGTGGGGGCGTTCTCTATTTGTCGTTCGGCCGCACTTCATGCTTGACGCTCTACAGGACAAGGTCGCGCAATCCGTAATTGCAGGCAGATGCGCTAAAGAAGGCGGACCCTCGCGGGCCGGCGGCGTCAAAGTGCCCTAAAGGAAGATCATTGAGATCCTCACAGGCAAACCGGAGGGGAACCAAACGAACTATACGACGGTCGGGTGGATATCGCGAAGAACATCTTCCAGCTTCATTGGGTGGACGCCGGCACGGGTGAGATCGCGAACCGACAGCTGAAACGGGATACATTCCTTGAGCATTTTGCGAATGGCGAACCATGTCTGATCGGGACGGAGGCCTGTCGCGGCTCCCAGCACTGGGCGCAAGGATTGATTGAGATGGGTGATCAGGTCAAGCTAATGCCGGCGAAGCTCGTCCAGCCATTGCAATATCGGCAACAAGAACGATCCCGCTGACGCTCGCGCGATCTGGATGGCCTTGGTCTGGACTGCGATAACGATCGCGCGTTCATGAACCCGGCCGTCTTTGATTTTTGCAAGGCAACGGGTATCGAGACGGTGCGCTGGCGTGCCTGCAAGAAAAACGATCAGGCGCGGGTCGCGCAAAAGAATGGCGCCGTCTGTACGTCATCTGGTGGGGGACGGCAGGCTACAAGGTCTCGAAGCCACAGAAAACGCTTGCCTCACTTTATCAAGTGTCGTGGCTGTATATCAACTTCTTCCAGCCGTCATTCAAACTGAAATCAAAGACACGTCACGGCGCCAAGGTGACAAAGCGCTATGAGACGCCGCTTGATCGCGTGCTGCGGTCGACCTCCATTAAGGACGACTACCCCGAAAAGGACGGACACCCTAGGATCGAGAGCGTGCGCGGCATGCTGAGTTTGATGATGGCGCACTATGCGGACATGCTGGTCCTGATCGCATTGCCTCTGGGTCGGGACGCTGGTGGCGCAATACCTTTCTTTTCGCGTCCGGGCAGCGATCGCGGTGAGGCCATGACAAATGGAGATACCTTCAGCTTCTATCAGCGTATCTGTATGGCGCGCGGCCTCCATCACGGCCAAGGCTGAACGTGCGCTCTGATGCTGTACGGTATCGTCACGCTGTTTCCGTCGCCGATCGCGGCGCCGCTCGAATGGAAGCTTTAGCGCGACCACCGTCATATCCGTCATGCCCCTATTGATGGCGGTATTCGCAATTGATATCACGGATACGGTGGACTTCTCGGTCTATTCCGCGTCGGGAGCGTTGCTGGGCTTCACGATTCTCTTCGCACACACCTATGCGTTCGGGTTGCGCGCGCATCTGGACCCGAGCGGACGGGCGGTCGGGGGCACAGCGGCAATGCTGATGGTGGGGCGGCGATCGAGTGTAAGCGGCCGGCAAACCCGTCTTGACGAATTGAACTAGCGGGTAGGATCCGCCGGCTGCCATCGATGAGGCAGCAATGCTGCGATGTCGCTGGCCTTTTGAGTCGGCAATCGCGTGAGAACGTCCTTCAGGTAGGCATGCGGTTCGTGCCCATTCAGTTGCGCTGAACGTAGCAGACTCATGATGGCTGCGGCTCGTTTGCCGGCTCGAAGCGAACCGGCGAACAACCAGTTCGACCTGCCGATAGCCCAAGGGCGTATCTGCTTTTCGACCCAGTTGTTGTCGATAGGCACGTGACCGTCATCGAGATAGCGGGTCAGCGCATCCCATCGTTTAAGACTGTAATCCAGCGCTTTGGCAATTGCAGAACCTTCCGACACCAGCTTGCGCTGCGCCATCATCCATTCGTGTAGTGCGTCGCAGACCGGTTTGGCCCGACTCTGTCGGAGCTTTTGGCGTTCGTCGGCTTGCAGCATTGCAGCGTCGCGCTCGATGTCATAAAGCGCAGCGAAGAACGGCAGCGCCTGCGCGGCGATCTGACTGCTGTGATTGGCGTGCAGATCGAAGAACTTGCGTCTCGCGTGCGCCGCACATCCAATTTCAGTGATGCCCTGCTGGAATCCAGCCTTGTAACCACTGTAGTCGTCGCATACCAGTTTGCCCTGCCAGCCAGCGAGGAACGCGCGGGCATGCTCGCCTGCACGGCTGTCGGCGAAGTCGTAGACCACGGCGCGTAACTCACTGTAGTGTGTGGGCGTATACGCCCACAGATACGCGCGGTGAGTCTTGCCTTTGCCGGGACTGAGCATCTGTACCTGCGTATTTCGGACGAACGTGACCGGCCGTTTCGGGATGGTGACCGGCGATTTCGGCAACGTGACCGGGCATTTCGGGAACGTGACCGTGCGGACCGGAAGGCAGGATTGGCGTTGCGCATGACATCAACTACGCGGGCTATGCTCGCCGGCTTTTGCCGGAGAGAGCATGGCCGCGCACCGGATGAACATGCGCATGATCAAGGACGTTTTACGACTTAAATTCGACGGCGGTTTCTCGCACGATCGGATCGCCGCGTCACTGGGCATATCCAAGGGCGTGGTCACGAAGTACATAGGACTGGCCGGTGCCGCCGGGCTGGACTGGGCAAGCGCCAGCGATATGGATGAAGGCGACCTCGAGCGGCGGCTCCTCGGCAAGCCCACGGGGCCAGCAGGCTACGCCCAGCCCGACTACGGACGCATCCACCAGGAGCTGCGTCGCAAGGGCATGACGCTGACGTTGCTGTGGGAGGAGTACCAGGCCGAGTTTGCGGACCGGCAGACCTACCGCTATACGCAGTTCTGCGAGCACTACAAGGCGTTCACGAAACGCCTGAAGCGCTCGATGCGTCAGATTCACCGCGCCGGCGAGAAACTGTTTGTCGACTTCGCCGGCCCCACGTTGCCGCTGACGACTGGACGCCGCGCGCACATCTTCGTGGCGGCCATGGGCGCATCGAGTTACACGTTCGCATGCGCGACGCCAGCCGAAACGATGGAGGACTGGCTGAGCGGCATCGCACGTGCGCTGACCTTCTATGGTGGCGTGCCGCAGCTGATCGTGCCGGATAACCCGCGCGCGATGATTGCCGATCCCGACCGCTATGAACCTCGCGCCGGCGACACCGTGCTGGACTTTGCGCGTCACTACGGCACGTCATTCCTTCCTGCACGCGTATATCGTCCGCAGGACAAACCGAAGGTAGAGGTTGCGGTCCAGGTCGTCGAACGCTGGATCATGGCGCGCCTGCGTCATCACCGGTTTGAGTCGGTCCACTCGGTCAATGAGGCGATCCGCCCGCTGCTCAAGAACCTGAATGAGAGGCCGTTCCAGAAGCTGCCGGGATGTCGCGCCAGCTCATTCGCCCAGCTGGACGCGCCGGCACTGCAGCCGCTGCCGGCACAGCCCTATGAGCTCGCGCGCTTCAAGACAGTGACGGTTCACATCGACTATCACGTCGAGATCAACAAACACCGCTACAGCGTGCCGCACGCGTTGGTCGGTCTCAAGCTCGATGCGCGCATCACGGCGGGCGCTGTCGAACTGCTGCATCGAGGTCGCCGTGTCGCCAGCCACGCACGCAACGACCGCGCAGGCGGCTACACCACCGTCGTCGAGCACATGCCGGCGGCGCACCGCGCTCATCTGGAATGGACGCCGCAGCGGCTGATTCATTGGGGACAGCAGATCGGCGCGGCAACCGGCGCGCTTGTTACCCGGCTGCTGCAGGAGCAACGTCATCCGGAACACGGCTATCGGGCGTGCCTCGGATTGCTCTCGCTCTCACGTCGCTATGGCCGCGAACGTCTCGAAGCCGCCTGTGCGCTAGCACTGGAGCTGGGCGTGCACCGTTACCGCCACGTGCGCGACATCCTGATCAACAACCGCGACCGCGCTGCAGTGGCAACGCCTGCCGACTGGATCAGCCCGAGCCACGCGCATGTACGCGGTCCCGGCTACTACCAATAAAGAAGACCCACCATGATGATGCAACAGACACTGACGCAACTGCGCACCCTGAAGCTGGACGGTTTCGCTGACGGCCTGGAAGAACAACTGACGCAGCCCGGTGCGGCCAGCCTGAGCTTCGAGGAGCGCCTGTCACTGCTGGTCGACCGGGAAGCCAGCTGGCGTGATGATCGCCGTCGTACCCGACTGCTCAAGCAGGCGCGCCTCAAGTATCCGCAAGCCGCCATTGAAGATCTCGACACGCGCGCTGGCCGTGGCGTCGATCCGCGCTCACTCACGAGTCTCGCGCTCGGTGACTGGGTCGAAGCCGGCTACAGCCTGCTCATCAGCGGCCCAACCGGCGCCGGGAAATCGTGGCTCGCTTGCGCCCTGGCCCAATACGCTTGCCGGCGTGGGCATTCAGCCTTGTATCTGCGCGTGCCACGACTTGGCGAAGAGCTTCGCGTTCTGCACGGCAACGGCGGCTTCACAAAATGGCTGCTGCAGGTTGCCCGCGTTGACGTACTTCTGCTGGACGATTGGGGAATGGCGCCTCTCGATACGATGGTTCGAAACGATCTGCTCGAGATGATCGATGACCGCTCGGCGGGAAAGGCGACCATCATCACCAGCCAGTTACCGATTGAGCACTGGCATGGATGGATCGGCGACGAGACCATCGCCGACGCAATGCTCGACCGCCTCATGCAGCGTCATCACCGGATCACGCTCACCGGTGAATCCCTCAGAAAAGCATCCCCAAAACCCAACGTCCTGGAGCCCAAACTCGACCAGAACTAACAAGGAAATCTACAATCAACACCGCGCAACGCCTCACCCCGCCGGATCGGTCACGTTCCCGAAATCGGCGGTCACGTTCGCCGAAATACGCATGTACCGGCGTCTCATCCGCATGCAGCACACCCTGCTGCAGGATTTCCTGATGCAGCGCGTCGACCAGCGGTTGTAGCTGCACGCCGCACGTACCGACCCATGCGCCCAATGTCGAGCGCGGTATCGCGACGCCCGCTCGCGCAAAGATCTGCTCCTGACGATACAGGGGAAGGTGGTCAGCGTACTTGGCAACCAGCACTGACGCCAGCAGTTCTGCGGTCGGGATGCCCTTGTCGATCACATGCGCAGGCACCGCAGCCTGAATCAGTGTTTCGCAGTTTCTGCACACCCACTTGCCACGGATATGCCGCTCCACGGTGAACACACCTGGCGTGTAGTCCAGCTTCTCGCTGATATCCTCGCCGATGCGCACGCGCTCGCAGCCACACTGGCATACGGTGCTCTCCGGCTCATGCCGGATCTCTGTGCGCGGCAATTGCGCCGGCAGCGCTGCACGCTTCGGTTGCAGGAGTAGCGGCTCGGTTGTGGCTTGTGGCTGAAGTTGCTCGAGCTCAACTTCAATGGCGGCGAGATCCGCGTCAATTGCCTCGTCCAGCAGGTTCATCTGATCGCTGCTGAGCTGCTCGCTGCGCCTGCCGAACTGATGGCGTCTGAGAATCGATATCTCGTGGGTCAACTGGTCGATGCGGGTCTGCCGATAGCGTAATTCCCGCTCCTTCTCATCGACCTCCCGGGTCTTCTCTTCAATCTCCCGGTCCCGGTCTTCGACGCGTGCAATCAGTTGCGTGGCGAGCGCATGCTGCTTTGGTTCGCTACCCGCGCGCGGCCATGCGAACTGCCCCTGATTCAGCCGTCGCGCTGCCAGCCAGATGCCAATCCCATCGTGAACCAGCAGCTTCAGGCGGTTGGCTCGCCGGTTGGCAAACAGGTAAGCATGGTGCGGATGCGCAGCGCCGAACACGGTGATCACCCGACCCAGTGCCGTATCGAAGCCGGCCCGCATATCCAGCGGGTCAACTGCCAGCCACACCTGATCAATGCGGATCATGCGAGCCACTCGCGCAGCCAGGCGGCGCACTGCGCTGCCTCTGAGGTTGGCCAGCTAACCGCTATCGACAGGTCCGCGCGACGCACCTCGACGCGAATCTCAGCTGTGCACGTATTTCGCGTCTCAAGAGGCAACGGTACAAATTCCGGTGCTGGCGTCGCTACCAGTGGCGCTGCCATGTCGCTACGCGCCACCAGCACACAATCGTTCGTTTCGGCCTGCTCGACCCAACGTCGAAGCAGATTCGCGTTCAGCTTGTGGTGCAATGCGATGGCCGCGAGCGATACCCCGGGCCTTTGGCAAGCTGCTACTACCTGAGCCTTGAACTCGACGCTGTAGCGCCGGCGTCGTCGACGGCCAGGCGCCGCTGCTTCTTCAATAGTGTTCACGTGTCCACCTATTTAAGTGAACACGATGCTCCCAAGACTTTCACGGTGACTCAAGATGGGATGACCGGGCGCTTACGATCGAGTTGATTCTATTCAATTCATGCGTCGAAGCATTGGGCGTCGTTCGCCGGCTGTTCGCGACCTGATTCTCCTGCCGTGCCCATCGCGCTCGACGGTGACGACAATTTTCAGCCCAAACGGGGCGGATTTGCCAAAGTTGGTTGTAGAGTCGTTGACTTTGGTGGCGTCCGACCTTCACCGCGGTCAGTTTGCGGACGACCACCGGGTCAGCACCATCGTGTTCGCGCGCGGCAGCAGCGCGAGCGCCGTGCGGCCGGCGCGCTGCGTGCGCCCGGCCTTGTCGAGCAGCACGAACGGCAGCTCGGGCAGTTGCCACTCCTGCGAGGGCACCGCCGGATCACGCGGCGGCAATAGGACGATCAGCGTGCTCAAAGGCCACTCTCTCTGTGGATTGCGTTATTCATAGTTGGTCTTGTACCCGCACGATACGCGTAGTGTGAGTCAGCGGATCGCGATAGACGAGTGTCGTGCGATCCACTTCGGCGCGCTCGTGCTGCACACTGCCGTGGACTAAAAAGTAGCTCGAATTGACGTCGAACTGATTCGGATCGATCGACGCCGATTGCACGCCGGCGGCGGTCAGCGCGAGCTGCACGTCGCCGGCGTTGCGGAAAAACACGGTCTGACGCCGCGCGACCAACGCCTGCGCCTGCGACACGGTCATGCCCGGCACCACCGCCGCGATCACTTCGGCCGACGCGGTGTTCATGTTGATCGCGGTGACGGTCGGCAGCACGGTGACGAACGGCCGCAGCTTTGCGACGATCTCCGGTGTGTAGCCCGGAATGTCGAGCAGCGAATCGACGCCCGTCATCAAGAGCGGCGCGACCGCCACGTTGTCCTCGCCGTCCTCGATGCCGGGCTGGTTCGTGAAGTTGCCGCCCGTCATCCCGCCGCCGCCGACCTGCGGCGAGCTGCTGATCGACGTGCCGGTCTGAAAGCGCGTCGCCGATTGTGACAGCCCCGCGCGCACGTGCAGCTCGGTCACTTTGGCCAGCTGCCCGCTCAGGCCGAGCGACACCAGCAGGCGCTGATACGCGGCCATCTGCTCGGCGCTGATCTGCGTCACGCCAGGCGCCGGACTCGCGACCAGATTGCGCAGATTGAATCTGGACTGCGCGTCCTCGATCGAGCCCGACAGGTACGTGGCCGCGCCTTGCTCAGCGCGCACCTCGCCGATCTGGCCGAGAAAATCCGACAGCCGCGTTTTCGCGGCCGGCACGCCCCACAAGCCGTCCAGATACGTGATGCCCGCCGACGTGTCGCCTTCGGAGCGCAGGATCAGCCGGGTCCAGTCGAGCGCGCCGCGCGCGACCCATTGCGCCTGCGACAGCAGCCGCTGATTCTCGATGCGCCGGATCTGCACCTGCTGGCGCCACAAAATGCTGGAGACGAGAATTGCCGACAGCGTCACCACGAGCAAGGCGCTGATGAGGGCGGCGCCGCGCTGCCGTAGCTGCGCTTTCTGGCGTGAGCCGCTTTCCGCAGGCAACGCAGAAGCCGCACGGCGCGCATGAGAAAAGGAGAATCTCACGTCATTCTCTACGGAATGCCGGCATGCGCTTATGCTCCGCCCGTCACGCGAATCACTTCCTCGAGCGACGTCAGTCCCGATGCGAGCCAGCGCTCCGCATCCTCGCGCAGCGTGCGCATGCCTTGGGCGCGGCCCGCTTCGAGAATTTCGGCATCGGCCGCGTTGCGGTGGATCAGCGAGCGGATCGTTTCGTCGATCAGCAGCAGCTCGTAGACGCCGCGGCGTCCCGCGTAACCGGATTGGCCACAACGGTCGCAGCCGACCGGATGCCAGCGCTTGCTGCCGTCTTCCTCGGTGCGCTCTTCTCGGCACACCGGGCACAGTCGCCGCACCAGCCGCTGCGCGAGCACGCCGAGCAGCGACGAGGCGAGCAGATACGGCTCGACGCCCATGTCGGTCAGACGCGTGACGGCCGATGCCGCGTCGTTCGTGTGCAGCGTGGCG
Organism: Paraburkholderia sp. JPY419; assembly: GCF_050435705.1. Classification (NCBI taxonomy): domain Bacteria; kingdom Pseudomonadati; phylum Pseudomonadota; class Betaproteobacteria; order Burkholderiales; family Burkholderiaceae; genus Paraburkholderia; species Paraburkholderia sp. JPY419. The sequence continues at coordinate 192,409 of NZ_JBNDKV010000003.1, forward strand.
AGCACCAGGTGGCCGGTCAGCGATGCCTGCACCGCGATCTGCGCGGTTTCGAGGTCGCGAATTTCGCCGATCATGATGACGTCCGGGTCCTGACGCAGAATCGAGCGCAATGCGCGCGCGAAGCTCATGCCGATCCGCTCGTTGACCTGGGTCTGGCCGATGCCGGACAGGTCGTATTCGATCGGGTCTTCCACCGTCATGATGTTGGTGGTTGCCGTCTCCAGTCGCGACATCGACGCATACAGCGTCGTCGTCTTGCCTGAGCCGGTCGGGCCCGTCACGAGCACGATGCCGTGCGGCTTGCCGATCAGCTTGTCGAACTGGCCGAGCGTGTCGGATGCCATGCCGAGCGCTTCGAGATTGAGCCGCGCCGCGTCTTTCTCGAGCAGACGCAGCACCGCGCGCTCGCCGTGGCCCGTCGGCAGCGTCGATACCCGCACGTCGACCGGACGACCGCCAACGCGCAGCGTAATGCGGCCGTCCTGCGGCAAACGTTTTTCCGCGATGTCGAGCTGCGCCATGATCTTGATCCGCGAGATCAGCGCGCCGTGCAGCGCTTTCTTGGGCCGCACCACGTCGCGCAGCGTGCCGTCGACGCGAAAACGCACTACCGACGCATTCTCGAACGGCTCGATATGGATATCCGATGCCTGCTCGCGCGCCGCCTGTGTGAGCAGCGCGTTGATCATGCGGATGATCGGCGCGTCGTCTTCCGATTCGAGCAGATCCTCGACCTCGGGGATGTCCTGCATCAGCCGCGACAGATCGACTTCGCCTTCCACTTCGCCGACCACCTGCGCGGCGCTGCCGTCCTGGCGCGCATAGGCCTGGTTGATCGCCTGCGCGAGATCGTCGGCGGGCACGCGCACGACCGACACTACGCCGTAGTTGCGCGCGATTTCGGCAAGCGCGGCTTCGCTCGTGCGTTCGCTGATCCAGACTTCGAGGCTATCGGCATGCTGATGCGCGACCAGGATCTGGCCGCTGCGCGCAAAACCGTATGGCACGAGCCGGGCGGCAAGCGGCGAGGGCGCCGCGCGCTCGCCGGCCGCGGCATCGCCGTTCAGCGGACGTTGCGAGGGCGCGGTTTGCGCGGGCATCTGCGTCACGGACGCGCTCCCGGCGACACCGTGCTCGGCACCGGGCCGCTTGCCGGCTCGACGACGGCCGGTTGCGGCATCGTCTGCGTCACGGGTTGGGTCGTGGTCTGCGCGCCAGCTTGCGGTACGGCCTGCGGCGGTACCTGTTGCGGCATCATCTGCTGGCGGCGCATCTGGTTGAGGTCGAACAGATTTAGGGCCGGCACCTCGCCCTGGCTCGGGCCGAGCGGCATCGGCGGCACGACCGGATCGTCGCGATCCCTCATGATGTTGTTGTCCTGACGGTACGCGCCCTGCACACCCTGGATGTAGTCGTAGCGGTTCGCCGTGACGGCCTGCGTGGTGTCGCGGTCGCTCAGGATCACCGGGCGCAGGAACACCATCAGGTTAGTCTTGGCGCGCGTCTTCTGCTCGGAGCGGAACAGCTGGCCCAGCCACGGAATGTCGCCGAGCAGCGACACCTTGCTGTTGCGCACCCGATAGTCGTCCTGCATCAGGCCGCCGAGCACGATGATCTCGCCGTTATCGCACAGCACGGTCGACTGGATCGAACGCTTCGTGAATTCCGGGCTCGCCGGGTTCGTCGACGCGTTGTTCGTGCCGGTTACGATCGCCGAGTCTTCTGTATAGAGCTGCAGCTTCAGGATGCCGCCGTCGGTGATCTGCGGCTTCACGTGCAGAATGAGGCCGACGTCGGCGCGGTCGAACGTGTTGAACGCCGCCGTCGTGCCGCTCGTCAGATTCGAGTAGGAACCGGTCTGGATCGGCACGTTGGTACCGACGATGATCTTCGCTTCTTCGTTGTCGAGCGTGATCAGGTTCGGCGTGGATAGCACGTTGGCGTCGTCGGTCTGTGACAGCGCCTGCAGCAGCGCGTCGAGACCCTGCACGCCGAAAATGTTGTGAATCCAGCCGACGTTCAGGCCCTGCTGGAGCGGCGCGGAGCTCGATCTGAGCGCCGCGGGCAGGCCGCCGGTGGTGCCAGCGGCCGCGGCTGGCGTCAGGTCGATGATGCTGTTGCCCGTGCCAGCCGCGAGGTTAGTACCGGCAAACAGGTTACCGTTCGCGATCTGCCACTGAATGCCGAGGTTACCGCTTGTATTCGAGTTCAGCTCGACGATCAGCGCCTCTATATAGACCTGCGCGCGACGCGCATCGAGCTGGTCGATCACCGCGCGCAAGTTGCGGTACGTCGCTTCGGGCGCGGTGATGATCAGAGAGTTGGTCGCGGAATCGGCGGTAATCATGCCGCCGCCCTGATCCTCGCTCTTTTCCTTGTCGCCGCCGAGAAATCCGCCGGTATTACTGTTCGAGCCCGAAGCGCCGCCGCCCATCGGCGAGTTCATCGAGCCGCCGCCGAGGCCGCCCGACGGCAACGGCGGCGTGCCCGACGAGCCCGTCGAATAGTTGCTGCTCGACAGACCGCCGCCGCCACCGCCGCCGCCGCCGCTCGTGTTCTGGTTGAACGAGTTCGCCTCGTTCGCGCCGCCCGACGAGCCCTCGCCGCCGCCCTTGCCGAGCATGCTGCGCAGCGTGCGCGCGAGCTTCGTCGCGTCGGCATTGCGTAGCGGCACGACGTGGATGTTGCCCGGCATCGCGGTCGGCATGTCGAGCTGCTTGGCGAGCTCCTTGGCCGCCGCGAGGCGTGCGGTGTTCGACGCGCGCATCAGCAGCGAGTTGGTGCGCGGATCGGACGAGATCGACACCTTGAGCGTCGCGTCCGTGCTGCCGATCGAGCCCGGATCGAGCATCTTGTTCATCTGCTGCGCGATGTCGATCGCATTCGGGTTCTTCAGCGGCACGACTGCAACCGCCTGGCCGGCCGCGCTATCGACACCCGCGATGATCTGGGCGATGCGCCGCACGTTGTCGGCGTAGTCGGTGACGACGATCGTATTGTTGGAGGGGTAGGCCGCGACCGTGTTGTTCGGCGAGATCAACGGACGCAGAACCGGCAGTAGATTGTTGGCCGACTCATTCCTCAGCGTGAAGACCTGCGTGACGACCTGGTCGCCGCGCGCCGTCGGCGCGTTACCGACATAGGTCGGCACGCCCTGTAGCTTGGCGTCGGCCTCGGGCACCACTTTCAGCACGCCATGATCTTGCACGAGCGCGAACCCCTGCATGCGCAGCGCGGACTGCAGGGTTTTGAGCGCCTGATCCTGAGGCACAGAATTTTCGGACACGAGGTTCAGTTGTCCCTTCACCCGCGGATCGACGATGATCGTCTTGCCGGTCGCCGCGCCGATCGCCTTGGCGACCTGGTCGATGTCGGCGTTGACGAAGTTGAGTGTCACCTGCGCGTGTGCAGTTTGCGCGGTGATCAGTCCAGCCAGCAGCAATGCAGTTGCGATGCGAGATAAAGCCATACCATTTGTTTTCCGAAATTTTGATGATTGTGTGAAAATTCAATGTGAGAGCGACGAAACGGCAGGTTTGCCCTTACACCACTTTGCTGGGAGGACGGCCAGAAAACAGCACAGCGCAGTCCACCTTTCGGGCCTTACCGGGTCACCTAAAATTGGTCTTTGCCAATGACGGCTACAGCGTCATAACTTGCAATTGGCTGCCGTCGGTCGGGTCGCGTGCGCCGGTCTTGCTATCGCGGTAGCGCGGCGCGCGACATACCTGATGCGCAAATGCAAAACCTGTTGAAATTTGGACGCGGCCTTGTTCTTCGACCCAAATGAAGTCCGTTGCGCCCATGTGCTCGTAGAAGAGAAAATTCCAGCCACGACGCCCACCGCAAACTAAGGGCCCAATTGCCAGTGAATAGAACCGCGTGGCAACACTCGATCTGTATCGCCGTCTTTGATTTGCCCTCTTCGGATCATGTGCATGATTTGGATACCGGAGCGGAAGAAGCGCGCGCACACCGAAAATCCTCGAATCGCATCATCGGTGTGATGATGCGCCTTATGGCGCTATGGTCCTGCTCGATGATATTGTTCAGCTACCTGTTCTCTCGGACCCTGATCGGTGTGGGGCGCCCCGCGTTGAGCACTTGAAGCGCAGCCAAATCGGCTGCGGCTTCTGTTCACAGGAGCCGTTTCGGGCTCACCGTTCCGTCCAATCGTCTTCTCGATGTAACGTCGAGCGGCGACCTGTCGCGATGGGCACGCCACAGGAAATCGACCGTGTTAGCCGCCTTGCCGACGGCGCGGAACCGCCACTTCCATTGTGCCCGTGACCTTCACTTAGGTTTCGTCCATGCGCCAGCTCTCATCCATGGGGCGTTTGCATTCGCGAAATTCTTTTTTGGAACAACCGTACGAGCTTGTTAGCCCAGCGGGGCACGTTTGAGGGATCGACCTGAATACTCCGTTCGCCAGTCATTTTCAGCTGGTATGCCACGCACCAGCGCACGCACGTCAGAATCACGTCCAACGCGTACCGCAGCCGCTTTATCGCCTTGCCAATATCCTGCGGACTGCCTCGTGCGAGGTGTCTTCGTGTTTGCCGTCACGCGTGTCACACATTTGGATTCGAAAGACTTTATTCGACCTCGCAAACGCGACGGAACCTTACTGCGCGCGCCAACTTGGCATTGCCGCGCTGACCTTCGCGAAGTCCAAGCTGCCGAAGCCCGTAACCATGCCCCAGCCTGGCTTTGCAGTGAAGCCGTAGCCATCGTAGCCGTTGTTGCCCGATGTCACGTCGTGGCACAGCGCCGTATTGCCCGGGAGATTTTCATAGAACGCCGGCGTTGGCAGGCTGAGGCTGTTGTTCTTGGCCGATTCGAGCCGCGCCCAGCCGCCCACGAAGATCGGTGAGGCGAGGCTCGTGCCGCCGATTGGCAACTTCGTTTCCTGCCCGTTGACGATGATGTAGTCGAGCCTGATCAATTCGGAGAGCCTTGCGTGGCAGAGCTTTGAGGCCGAATTGGTGTTGTGAGATTTGCAGGATCCTGGCACATTAACGTGAGAATCCTGCATTTTTCGACGAGGTGCGAATGGGTCCGAAGACGCCTGTGACGGAGGGAGATTTTTTCCGCCAGCCGCTGCGCGAACAGATCAACCTGAAGCATCCGTTGATACGTTTGGCCGACCTGATCAACTGGGAGCATCAATGAGCGAAAGCTTTGTATCGCGCAAGGGACGACCGGCGACATCGCCGAGGCTGATCGCCGGGTTGCTGTATTTGCAGCACGCGTTCGACCTGTCCGACGAAGAGGTCGTCTGGCAATGGGTAGAGAACCCGTACTGGCAGGTGTTCACCGGCGAGACCTACTTGCAGACCGAACCTCCGATCGACCCATCGAGCCTGACGCGTTGGCGCAAGCGAATGGGCGAAGCCGGCGTTGAAGAGTTGCTGGCCGAAACGATCGAAGCAGCAAAACGCGCTGGCGTGATCAAGGCTTCGAGCGTCAAGCGCGTGATTGTTGATACGACCGTCATGGAGAAGGCGATCGCCCACCCAACCGATTCGCGCCTGCTCGAACGGTGTCGCGAACATCTGGTGAAAGCCGCGGCACGGCACGGTCTGAAACTGAGGCAGAACTACAACCGCGAGGCGCCGCATCTGGCGCTGCAGATTGGCCGCTACGCTCACGCGAAACAGTACAAACGCATGAGGAAAGCGCTGCGCACGCTGCGCTCGCGCGTTGGACGGGTGATGCGCGATGTGGAGCGGCAGGTCAACCAGGTGGCCGACCTAGGCTGCGCTGAATTAACGGAACTGATCGCCCGCACGAGACGCATTCTGGCGCAGAAGCCGAAGGACAAGAACAAGCTTTATGCGCTGCATGCACCGGAAGTCGAGTGCCTGGCCAAGGGCAAGGCGCGCAAGCCGTACGAGTTCGGGGTGAAAGTTTCGATCGCGACGACCCACAAGGAAGGACTGGTGGTTGGCATGCGCTCGATGCCAGGCAATCCGTACGACGGGCACACCCTGGCTGAAGCGCTGGAGCAGGCGGCAATCCTGTGCGACGCCACGCCGGAGGTCGCCATCGTCGACCGTGGCTACAAGGGTGTCGCCGTCGATGGTGTGAAGATCTACCACCCGGGCTTGCGGCGGGGCATTACACGCGGACTACGCGCGATGATCAGACGGCGCAGCGCAATCGAGCCAGCAATCGGTCACATGAAGACAGACGGAAAACTCGATCGCAACTGGCTCAAGGGTGCGCTCGGCGACGCGATGCACGCGGTGATGTGCGGCGCAGGACACAATCTACGGATGATCCTCAGGAAGCTGCGGCTTCTTTGCGCCTTCATTCTGACCGCCTTGTTCAACCACCGACTTGCTCGGCTTCAATCCCCGTAACTACGGTGCTCGGCAAAACGAATTGTTCAGGACGGACGATGTACGCACCTGTCGATTGCGCAGCATCGAACGCCACGTCGGGCAGGACACGCCGCGTCACCGAACTGCCAAACGCTGCAGTCTGCCAGCTGGGCGCGGCTTCGTACGCGCTCACGCCCCCTCCCGTCGCCCAGATGCGCATCGCGTTGTCGACCCGCTCGGCGTTTCGACCGCGGTCCGCGTAGTCGGCGCCGTCATTCCATGCGGTTTCGCCGGCCCACCTCATGGTGTCGGTCGTGGAGAGCATCGTGCCGCCCACTGCGACGACATACGGCGAGCTCGCGGGATATTCCACGCTGTATTTGGACAGATCGATCATCGTCGTGACCGAGGTGCCGTCGTCGGACGTGCCGATGTACCCCTGCGCGCCTTGCGGCGAACGCGATTCAGCGTAGGCGCCCGCATCGCCTGAAGAGACTGAGAAGATCTGCCCTTGCGCGACGGCCTGCTTGAACACGGCGTCGTAGGCAGCGAGCGCGCCGTCCATATAGCTCGGATATTCTTCGTTCGCGATCGACACATTGATGACGGTCGCCTTATTGTCGGTCACCGCTTTGTTGAAAGCAGCGCTCAGCGTTGCGTCGGTGGCATGGTCGTTGCCGTCACCGCTCAGGGCCGGATAGAAGATTAGCTCCTTGACGCCGCCGGATGTGCCAATGATGACCTGGCTGTCGAGAGCCCACTCGCGATCGTCGTCATCGCGGACCGGGATGCCCGACCCATTTCAGTGCCACGGTGATGTGCAGCGGTTGACTCAATTCGAGTGGCGTCACATTCGTATCGGTCAGCGCCGGATTGCTGAGACTGTTCAGGGAGTAGCGGCGCGCCGCATTGGGGCCCGCCGATGCCGGCGTATTCGACAGGAGGAACGCTTGGGTCCGGGTCGAGACCCAATTGGTCGTCGCTCGGGCGGGCAGCGGGATCATCGTGACCGCTACGCCAAGCGACAGGGCCGCCAGTTCAAAGGCTCTTATTGAGAGTTACGTAATTCATGACATCACCAAAGCTCGGCTTGCTTCCAGCAGGCAACGATGATCGATTTGCGCTTCTGGCCGCTCTTGAGCTTGTTTCGAGCGGTGTGCTTCAGTTCGGCCAGGTTATCAGGGCAGAAGTTCGCCAATGCGTGCCGCTTGAGCCAGGCCCAAAGGTATTCGACTGGATTCAGGTCCGGGGCGTAGCCGGGCAGCAGCGCCATCTGGATTGCGCCATCCGTGCTGTCAAGGTACTCGCGCACGACGCGGCTCTTGTGCTGCGCTGCGCCGTCCCACACGATCATCAGCTTGCGCCTGAGTTGCGCGCGCAGCGCTTTGAGGAATTCGATGATTTGCGCGCTTCTGATCGCGCCGTCGTGCAGTCGGAACACGAAGTTGGTACGGGTAAGACCGGCGATGGCCGAAACGTGCTTCCAGTTGAAGTGGTACTGAATGATCGGCGTGCAGCCCTTGGGCGCCCAGGTGCGCACTCGTGTGGGGCGCTCCGAGAGGCCGGATTCGTCAATGAAGACGATCAGTCTTCCTTCGGCGGTACTCTTTTTTTGAGCGCGGGCCAGGTCTTGCGCTTCCCGGTCAGTACCGCGTCCTCGTTGCGCTCGATCGCCCGGCGCTCCGGCTTTTGCGAGCTGAACCCCAAGGCGCCCAGCAACCGCCACACATGTACCTCGCTGAAGGTAACGCCGTACAGTCGCTCGATGAGCACCCGTACGCGCTTGAGCGTCCACAGTTCGGTACCGAATCCGTGTGTCAACGGGCTCTGCAGCAGCGCTGCGCGCAGACCTTCGAGTTGGGCCGCATCCAGTTGCGCCGGCCGCCCCGTGGCCATCACGCGGAGCGCATCGATGCCACCTTCGTCGAGTCGGGCCTTCCATGTGTATGCAGTCTGCCGCGCCACTCCGACCATCTTTGCCGCTTCGGCGGGCGTCTTGCCCGCCAACATCAAGCGACCGGCACGCACCCGCTTGCGCGTAGCGTCGTCCATTTTGGCCATCAACCCCGTCTCCCTTCAACGTGATGACCGTATAACGCACCAGCAGAGAATCGGTTGTCGTGAATTTAGTAAATCTCAATAGGAACTGGCGATTGCCGAAATGAATTGTCTGCACTAGAAGCTCCGAGATTCCAACGAAGTTGGGATGCAGCGGCACGCCCGCCAGACTCCCAGAGAAGAATTTGTACCGCCTCGACATGATCCGTGTCGGTTCCATACTTTCATCTTCCAGCGTTGATGGCACGTGTATATAGTGATATTGGGCATCGAGCCAAGGAGACCTATTCTTGGACACGTAGCCCCTCGTCAGGCAATGCACCTTGCAGCAGGTCAAAGGGCTTGACTGCGGCGCGGACAGAAGCCGGTCGGGGGACGATGTTGCCGTCAACGCTTAACTCGACCGCCATCTCTTCGAGAGCTGCGGCGACGTCTGTCACGTTGCATGGAGTATGAAATTCCAACTTTGGACGGCATTCGGGATATTGCGTTAATGCTTACGAGCCTTGCCATGATTTCTCAAAGTGAATTTGCCCCAAAATATGCGCGCCCCCCGGAACAGATCGCAGAGCCTTGGTACGATATGTCACCGTATAAGAGTTGGTTACGATGGCGTTAGTCCGACCGCTCGCGAGCAAATTAGCCGGATACCTACCGTACGCTTCTAATGTGGGCGGATCACTTTAAAGGGCGAAGCGCATCAGATTGTCTCCGGAGTTTCTGCCACGACGCAAGAAAATTGGAATCAATAAAAGTGATATCGCGATTTATGGCGGGATTGCAGGATTTGCTGATGCTTGCGCATGGATATGCCGATCCCCTCATAGCGAGGTACGCATGGCTGACTACCAGTATGGCCCGGACCGAGCCCCCCACTGCTCGAGAGTTGAGAGGCGAAACAATCGTACAGAAGTACATGCTGGGATCTTCCTCGCCGTTGCGCGGAGGGTACGTAGCCTGTTTCGTCGGGGGGGTACATTCAATTCAACGGGGCAACCTGCTTGTTGCATTGACGGATGTAGCACATGAGTTCTTCATCGAGGTCCCGGGTGCTGGTGATACCCCGCGCGTGATGAGTCGCGCTGGATGCAGTCAATCGGTCCTCGACATGGTTCAGCCATGACAAATACGTGAGGTTGTAATGTATCGAGACATTCGTTTGGTCAGCAGAACGGCGCGCAACCGTTTTATTCGGTGCACGCCCATATGAACTTCATGCTCCTCGAGATATTTCTGCAAGCGTTCAAGACCAAAGCATTCTTGCGTACGCGGATGCGCGGTGGGAACCTTGGCTTCTAAGCGCTGCCCGCACCGGAGGTCGAATATTTGGCGAACAGGCAAGGCGCCTACGCCGTATGAACTCGGTGTGAAGTTATTCGACGGCGAAAGCGGAAGCATCGGAACTCGCTGGCGTAAAGCATGTATTCGTCAAAGCGTCGGCAGGAGTGAACAACCGCACTGAAAACAGTCATCTGCCCCCCCCCCGCCGGCGCGGGCGCCAGGTGCCGGGTTTCCGCGATTCACGCGTCGAAGTCTCTGCAATCTGCCAACAGGCCTCACTCGAAGCCTTCCTTAAGATTCCACAGATTGTTCACGGCCGTCGGACAAGATCGAAACGACAATCCAACGCGGACTGCGCAGTGCATTCATAGTAGCTAGGACCGTAAGGATCATGTTTCTGACGCCACGTGCTTACGTCCACCGATAAATCCGGTTGTGGACGCCTCGGCAAGAATTCTAAATCTGCGTAGTCGCCGTCACCAAGCTCGTATGAGCAGCTCACTGCCGCTCGCGATCCACTATCCATCGCTGGATGGACTTTTGCAGAGCTAAATTTAGTGATGCCACCGTCATCGTCCAGCCCAATGCCCAACCATGTACCCTCACCATCGCTAGTCATTGCCATGTACGTGTCCCCATTTTTTTCGATTGCGGTGACACTCGGGCAGCTTTCGGCCGTGCCAGCCAACACATGACACGATGCGCCAAGCGCGAGCGTAAAAATAAAAATACCTTTCTTCATCGGTTATATCCTTCATATTACATAACGGTCTGCTAATCTAAATATTTCTAACGATATTGTCACGTTGCTGAATGAGCTGGATAAATCTGGATCGCAAACAACTCGCATCCCGATTCGCTGCGTGGTGGGAATTCGCCGACATGGCTCAAAATCCGTTGACTGTCTTGTTAGCGATTGACTCTTCGACGCAGTCCACGCTACTGCCGACAAGTTGACAGTGCTGCGAGATAGCCTAGACGTCGCGGCTTCTGCGATTGCACCAACACGTCTTCCACTGGAAGCTGCTCAAGCTTTCACCGATTGCTCAAGACGGTCGAACGACAACGAACCTACAACGCCAAGCGGCCGGATCAGTGCACTCGTAGTAGTCAGGGTTGTACGGGCCATTTTTTCTGCGCCATTGATTCAGATCGCGCAAATCCAAAGCCGGTAGCGGAGACCTAGGTATGTACTGTAGATTCACATAGCCCCCCCTGGAAAGTTCGTAGGAGCACTTGACTAACGCTGATTGACCGGTGCCAGCATTATCAAGCTGCGCTGGATAAAACGTGGCCGAGGAAAATTCCTTGATACTACCTTCGTCCGGCCCCTTCACAATACCTAGTCCGTCCTGAACAATTCGTTTTGCCGAGCACCGTAGTTACGGGGATTGAAGCCGAGCAAGTCGGTGGTTGAACAAGGCGGTCAGAATGAAGGCGCAAAGAAGCCGCAGCTTCCTGAGGATCATCCGTAGATTGTGTCCTGCGCCGCACATCACCGCGTGCATCGCGTCGCCGAGCGCACCCTTGAGCCAGTTGCGATCGAGTTTTCCGTCTGTCTTCATGTGACCGATTGCTGGCTCGATTGCGCTGCGCCGTCTGATCATCGCGCGTAGTCCGCGTGTAATGCCCCGCCGCAAGCCCGGGTGGTAGATCTTCACACCATCGACGGCGACACCCTTGTAGCCACGGTCGACGATGGCGACCTCCGGCGTGGCGTCGCACAGGATTGCCGCCTGCTCCAGCGCTTCAGCCAGGGTGTGCCCGTCGTACGGATTGCCTGGCATCGAGCGCATGCCAACCACCAGTCCTTCCTTGTGGGTCGTCGCGATCGAAACTTTCACCCCGAACTCGTACGGCTTGCGCGCCTTGCCCTTGGCCAGGCACTCGACTTCCGGTGCATGCAGCGCATAAAGCTTGTTCTTGTCCTTCGGCTTCTGCGCCAGAATGCGTCTCGTGCGGGCGATCAGTTCCGTTAATTCAGCGCAGCCTAGGTCGGCCACCTGGTTGACCTGCCGCTCCACATCGCGCATCACCCGTCCAACGCGCGAGCGCAGCGTGCGCAGCGCTTTCCTCATGCGTTTGTACTGTTTCGCGTGAGCGTAGCGGCCAATCTGCAGCGCCAGATGCGGCGCCTCGCGGTTGTAGTTCTGCCTCAGTTTCAGACCGTGCCGTGCCGCGGCTTTCACCAGATGTTCGCGACACCGTTCGAGCAGGCGCGAATCGGTTGGGTGGGCGATCGCCTTCTCCATGACGGTCGTATCAACAATCACGCGCTTGACGCTCGAAGCCTTGATCACGCCAGCGCGTTTTGCTGCTTCGATCGTTTCGGCCAGCAACTCTTCAACGCCGGCTTCGCCCATTCGCTTGCGCCAACGCGTCAGGCTCGATGGGTCGATCGGAGGTTCGGTCTGCAAGTAGGTCTCGCCGGTGAACACCTGCCAGTACGGGTTCTCTACCCATTGCCAGACGACCTCTTCGTCGGACAGGTCGAACGCGTGCTGCAAATACAGCAACCCGGCGATCAGCCTCGGCGATGTCGCCGGTCGTCCCTTGCGCGATACAAAGCTTTCGCTCATTGATGCGCCCAGTCGCTCCCAGTTGATCAGGTCGGCCAAACGTATCAACGGATGCTTCAGGTTGATCTGTTCGCGCAGCGGCTGGCGGAAAAAATCTCCCTCCGTCACAGGCGTCTTCGGACCCATTCGCACCTCGTCGAAAAATGCAGGATTCTCACGTTAATGTGCCAGGATCCTGCAAATCTCACAACACCAATTCGGCCTCAAAGCTCTGCCACGCAAGGCTCTCCGAATTGATCAGGCTCGACTACCTAGCCATATACCCTCGTTATCGCTGGCTGTTGCGGCGTACACACTCCCTGCCATCTTGATCTCGCCGGCCGCGCATCGGGCAGCCTTCAAATGTTTCAGCAGACACGTGATAAGATGCGCCGAGCGCAAGCGTAAGAACGAAAAGACTCTTCTTCATTGTCTCGAATCCTCTATGTTGTAGGGGGACATCCATAAAATCACTTATGCATGAAATAATGAATTTGATAATAGATCTTGATGCGAAATAGATTGCGTATAATGGATAGTCAATTGCCACTTTCGATGATCTAAAATTCTTCGCGAATAAAATTTAGCACTCGGGTTGATACCGCAATAGCGGCGACCACATCAAATAAAGATTATTTATGCTGGAGGCAATATTTTTGATGGCCATGTCAAAGCCCCTGTCTATAATCGTTGGAGGTCGCGAGCGAACGGCACCTGAATTGATCCATTTGACTAGTAAGCAGACGTCGCAGCGCGTCAATCATGTCAATGCCAGACTGTTCTGGCCTTGTAGCGCCCATTTTAGCCTAGTCCAGTTCCGGTGCCCGGATCTAATCACGCATCAGTGCCCCGTACTACCCGAGCCTCGTAGGAGCGACTGGATCGAGGAGGACGCGCGTGTGTCTGCTGTGGCATCCTTACCTGACCCGGAACTACTTTGGTGGAGTGACGGGTGCTTCGCACTCGCGCGTGGGTTAATGCGCGTGGCCATCGGCTCGACGCTCTGCGCGACAGGGGCAACACTGACCCTCGAACAGTAACCCGTTATGGCGGGGTGACAATCGGCGTGCTATGGCTCTGGCGCAGATGATTCCAATGCGCGTCAAGTTCGTCGATGTCTTCCCTCATCGCAAGCGCCTGAAGCTTGTCTATCCAATTCTGCCAGTATCAGCTCGTCGCAAATGGATAATGTGAGCGTACTCGTTTCGCTCTTCAGTCTCTTGAAGAAGCCTTCTGCGAGCGGGTGGCCCTGGTATTCGTCGTGTTCGGAATTTGCCCTAAGGTCTAAGTCGAGCAAAGGTGCTGCTGGATCTGGCGAAGCATGATGGAAAGTCCCGCGTACGATCCGAATATCGAGACCCGTGCATCTGTAGTTCGCCTTCTCCTCCGGGGTAGGTTGGTGCCGGGTTCAGCGCGGTCATGAACACGCACGGAGATTTGTGGAAAACAGGCCTTTGATGGGTCAGCTGAGGTGTCGGCCTTCGACGTTCGATATTCGCTCAGTCCGTCGGGAAAGCAAATGCACCCACTGCTTCAATCGTCACTCGAAGCGAAAAACGCTATACCGGATGAGGCCTTGGTCGTCGACCGTACGCCACAAGTGTGATGTTCACGGCGCCGTCTCAAGAGCCGCTAGCGACGTCGGTTGTCAATCGGGCGGATCTTTACTGCCTGCTTGCCTGCAGGTCTTTGCTTCACATCGAAGCTCACTCGCTGATTTGCGTACAGTGTGCGGAAACCGTGCACTTGGATTTCGGAGAAATGCGCAAATAGGTCATCGCCACCGTCGTCTGGCGCAATGAAGCCGAAACCCTTCACATAGTCAAACCATTTCACCGTACCGGTTGCCATTTTCTGTAGTTTCCAAAGACACCGATGGACCGGCCCATTGCACTGTCAACTGAATTGGCTGCTGCTTGTCGAGCAAAAGGCATTCGCAAGGAACAAGCGCTACATATGCGCTGATACCATTTTGCGTGGCCGCGGAGAGAAAAGCGGTCTTCCGTGATCAGCATCGAGCATGTCTTGATGGCGTATATTGCGCATGTCATATTAGAGGGCGTTAGCTGCCACGGATGACGGCAAACCATGCCTTGCTCGCACACGTTTCGAATAGCCGCAGCGCCTTGACCTGCATGCCACAGGCAAATGAATTAGAATGCACGTTTCGCCCCCTGGCCCATTACCCCTTCCGGGTCTGACGCGCGAGTTCGTTCGACTACGCATGCTCCTGCTCATTGGCCTATGTAATGTGCACCGTGCAAGCATCTCGGCCGGTCGATGCGGTGTAACTTCGATGCTCCGCCTGCGCTGATGAGCGTTGCGCACGGACTCCCTTTTCCCAAGTGGACTCCAACGTTCGCTTACCAGAATCACCGCACGGGGCCGGCCTTGGCGACTCAGCGGGATCCCGAAAATACGGTGCGCAATCCGTAACCATTGCTTGAAGCATCCTCGCGCTTAACAGCGTAGCGTTTGCTAAGGACATCTGCAACGAGAGGAGGTGTGGGTGCAGCACCCGTCACGACACACTCAGCCGCGAGAAGGGCATAACACGCGCTAGCGGCGCTTCCTAAGTTGCACTACTTCGGCAGCGGCAGCAAGTCGACACACCTTTAAGTCCGACTTATTGAAGGATAACTGCACACTAAAACGGCGACTTGATATTCATCAAGTACGTTGCTGATAAGCGCGACGTTGCACAGCATTAGTAAGAACCTCGTGAGCATGTGTGACACCGGTTCAAGTAACAGCGACTCCGATTGCTCGCAATAACCATAGGTTGAGGCAATGGGGTGGCGTGCCAGTCTCGCGACCCGATCAGATCCGTTTTCAACAGTCGAAGGAGTCTTCGCAAACAGCGTATCTGGCGAACAACCTTTAAGGATGAGCATTGCATCGCGCATCCGTGTGTCATCTAGGGCCGGCGATAGTGCAAACAACGGATCTGAGTGAATCACAGACAACACGTCGCTCCCGGTCACCGCTTTGATCGCGGCGTCCGGGTGCCGTTCGACCAAATGACAACGAGCCGATCCAAACAGTCGATCAGTAGCAAGAGGTACATCTTACTAGCCCGAAACTGGAACTCGGTATGTCGCCTTTGTGATCTGAACACCAGACCGGTGATGACTTAGGAGGCGATTGAAATATCTCCGCGCACGTCATCCGCTCGGCAGGGGTAAACCTAGAAAACGAAGAATCGGACAACACACTGAGGCTGAAGCGATGCGCGGAGCCGACGGCTATACCGAGTCGATGTTCACAGTGTCCAGGCTGGATGACTTCGTTCCGGCAATCACCCGTTGCGACCGATTCGGCTGTGGTTGAACGATGCGCTCACTCGCATGGATTCGGTCTTTTCGAGCATGTACGAGAGCGACGTGAAGGGCGGACGCCTGCGCATCGGGCCGCAGCAGCTGATTCGCGCGCTGCTGTTGCAAGTGCTGTATTCGATTCGCGGCGAACGCATGCTGACGGAGCAAATCTCCTACAACAGGCTGTTTCACTGGTTCGTCGGACAGGCGATGGACGAAGCGGTTTGTGACCACTCCACTTTCAGCAAGAGCCGAGCCCGACTGATGGCCCATGATGTCATGGTTAGTCCGTTTCGAGACGGTCGAGACAACGCGCGTGCGTGGCCATCTGTCGGGCGAGCGTTTCAGCGTCGAAGGCACGCTCATTCAGGCCTGGGGCTTTCTGCCCCGGACGAAGTCGGATGACGACTCGCCGCCTGGCGGCGGTGCCGGCTCTCACGAGCACTGGCATGGCGAGAAGCGTAGCAACGACACGCATGAATTCAGCCCGGACAGTCAGGCCCGGTTGTTTCGCAAGAGTCGGGCCATGGGCGCGATGCTTTGCTACATGGGTCACGTACTGACTGATAGCCGGCACGGACTCGTGTTCACGCACAGGTGACGCAGGCTAATGGCACAGCCGAGCTGGGCACAGCAGCCGAGACGCTTGCGGACGCCGCGTAAGCGGCTCGTGCCGGCCGTTATAGACGGTGGCTGAGGTCGACATCAAAGTGATGTCCATCATTTCCGATCTGATGGGCACCACTTTGACACAGTCTGCAGAGAAGAAGCCAGGTACACGAACGGGGCGCCCGAATTACCCCCGGGAGCTTCGTGAGCGACTGGCAGCGGCAGCTTGCGAGCCTGGCGTATCAGTCTCAAAGCTGGCCCGGGAGAATGGCATCAACGCGAACATGCTGTTCACCTGGCGGCGGCGATATCTGGACGATCAGCAAGCTCGATCTGCCGGGCTCATTCCGGTCGTATTGCTCAGCGACACGCCAACAGAGGTCATTGCATCAGCTCCGGTAGAAGCGCAAGCGCTGGGCGCGAAGCCTGTCTCACCGGTCGGCACGATCGAGATCCGGATCGGTCGTGCGGTGGTTAAAGTGGACGGCCTGGTTGATGCCGATATGTTGCGGATCGTGCTGGGCAGTCTGCGCTCATGATCTCCCTACCGGCAGGCACGCGCATCTGGATCGCTGCTGGCGTCACCGATATGCGATGCGGGTTCCAGGGGTTGGCAGCGAAGGTGCAAACAGCGCTTGAGGAGAATCCTCTGGGCGGCAACGTCTACATCTTCCGGGGCCGTCGCGGCGATCTGATAAAAATTCTCTGGGCCACGGAGGACGGAATCTGGCTTCTCGCGAAGCGGCTTGAACGAGGCCGTTTTATATGGCCCCAGGCCGACGGTGGCAAGGTGCATCTGAGCTCTGCACAGCTGTCGATGCTGCTTGAGGGCATCGACTGGCGACAGCCCCGTCGCACCGCCGCATTATCGATGTTGTAAACCGCGCGGCAGACTCGTAAACTACGGCGCATGTCGAGCGGCGCCGATCTTCCTGACGATGTCGAACTCCTGAAGGCCTTGCTGGTCGAGGCTCGTAGTCTGCTTGCCGAACGCGATGTCGAGATTGAGCAGCTCAAGGCCCAGATCGACAAGCTCAGGCGCATGCAGTTCGGTCGCAAGTCCGAGCAGCTGCAGCGGCAAATCGAGACGCTCGAGACTCAACTCGAGGATCTGGCCGCCGGGCGCGGCGTTGCGGATGTGCAGCGTGCGCAGGCTCGCGGTGCAAATGCGTCCGCCTCGATTGCGAGGACGGACGAAGCATCTTCGAGGCAAGCGCTTCCCGCGCATCTGCCGCGCGAGGATCATGTACTCGGGCCCGAATCGAGTTGCCCGGACTGCGGTCAACCAATGCAGGTGCTCGGCGAGGACGTGTCCGAACAACTCGCCCGGGTCGCAGCTGCGTTCAAGGTCATTCGCACGATCCGGCGCAAACTGGTTTGCCCCTCCTGCAGTACTATCACCCAGCCACCGATGCCCGGCCTGCCGATCGAGCGCAGCATCGCCCATCCGAGCTTGCTGGCAGACATCCTCGTCTCGAAGTATGCAGACCACCAGCCGTTGTACCGGCAATCGGCGATCGCGGCGCGCGACGGCGTGACGCTTGACCGGGCCAGCATGGGCCGATGGGTCGGCCAGTGCGAGGCACTGTGCGCACCGCTAACAGAGGCGCTGCGCCGCTATACCGTGTCCGCCACCAAGCTGCACGCGGATGACACGCCGATCCCGGTGCTCTCACCGGGCAACAGGAAGACCCGCACCGGCCGGCTATGGGTCTACGTGCGCGACGATCATCGCTCCGGCTCGGCGCAACCTGCTTCAGTCTGGTTCGCGTACTCGCCGAACCGGCAAGGCATCCATCCTCAAACCCATCTCGCCAGCTTCAAAGGGATTCTGCAAGCGGACGCTTACGCGGGCTTCGACGAATTGTTCCGCGATGGCTTGATACGCGAGGCGGCATGCCATGCCCACGCGAGGAGAAAGTTCTACGACATCCATGTGCGCACGCCATCTGACACAACACAAAAGGCACTCGAATATATTGGCGGGCTCTATGACATTGAGGCCTCCATTCGCGGCAAGCCCGCCGCCGAACGGCTGCGAATACGGCAGGAGAATGCCAGACCTCTGCTTCAGATCTACGAAGCGTGGCTCAGGGCAAAGCTCGAAACGCTGTCGTCGAAGTCCGATACGGCCAAGGCGATCAACTATACGCTGAACCAGTGGAGCGCACTGACGTTGTATTGCGAAGACGGTACGCTCGAGATCGACAACAACATCGCGGAGAACGCGCTGCGTTGTGTAAGCCTGGGTCGGAAAAATTTTTTATTCGCCGGCTCAGACAGCGGCGGCGAACGCGCAGCCGCGATGTACGCATTGATTGGCACTTGCACACTGAATGACATCGATCCGCGTGCCTACCTCGACTATGTGCTAACCCATATCGCCGGTCACAAAATCAATCGCATCGACGAGCTCCTGCCTTGGCGTGTGGCCGACAAGCTGCACACGCCAGCCAGTTCGCCAAAGCCCTCTACCTGACCGGCAGCTCCAGTTCACCATCATGCTTTACGCGCACCGCGAATGGACGAACGGCCCAGCTGAGCCGCTTACGACGCCGCGAGGTTTGCCGATGCATCGATTACGGTCAGGTGCTGACAAGAGCTCCGACGCGGCCGGCTTCGTGGCAATGTGCCGCGCACATGGTGTGACGCCACATGCTGCACAATACAATGAACGCGCGGGCAGCTCGGCCATCGACGGGCGCACAACGCGCTGGGCCGGCTATGCCGTCAGTCGGCGCAAGCGCAAATGCATTGAGTAGGTCGTGGCTGGAGCAAGACGGCTGCACGATTCGGCAGGCGATGTTGGGGGCTGCAACGAGTTGACCAGCTTTTCCTGTTGATTCAGGCGGCCTACAACCTGACTCACATGCGCACGCTCGCGGCGAAAGCGGCATAGGCTAGACAGGCGGCGAGGAAATGGCATTGCGTCCACCTGAATAAAAGGCTTCGAGCATTAAATCGACATCAACCAAACCGGCGCAGCGACTCAATGAAACAGAGTGCTCAACGCTGGCGAGGTGTTTTCAACAGCCTGCTAGCTAGACGAGCCCCGCGTTTGCAGACTGACGGACACGAATAGTGTCAGCGTCGGATAGAATCTCTTCCGTGGGGTGCGGACAGAAATCTGGAGTGGTTCACTCGGCAATTCCGGACTTCGCCGGTGTTCGAGGGAGCTTAGACGGTGTTAGAAACGAGCGAGCCTTGACGCGACCAGCGTCTCCAGCCCCAGTGGTGGCCGGATTGTGTCGCAGACCAAGACAACCCTTGAGGTTTTCCGCTAATCCGCAGCGTGATGATGCGCTGATTTGGGTTCGCCTTCAGAGCTTGGCCAAGCTCCACCATTGCGCCAGGGTCGAACGCGTCGACTGTCTCCGGTGTGGGCATGAGGCACAGATCCAGAGTGCTCACCGCGTATTCCCAAAGATTGGAGGGATTTCAGGGTCAACTTGGGGACGACGAACCTGTCGACGTGCTTCATCAGCGGCCAGTCACTCAGCACTGCTGCCATCGCAGCATCGCACGGCCGCCCCAAGCCTCAACATCCATGAGGAGCGCCCGCAGGTTCGCGAGCGCGCTTTCGACGTCGATCGCCGCCACCGCGTCTTCCAGGCACACCACAAGTGAGCGCAATTCTGAGATCTTGGTGCCGAAAACCACGTCCAGCATGTCACCGCGGGTAGCCGGCATGTACAGAGTCGCCCCGAGGGCGAACGCAGAAATGTCGCCCCTCAGATGGGACTCCGTGTGATTGTCGCGGCACGATACGGACCCAGGTCCGCGCCAGCTTCCTCTACGGTCACGCCCGCGCGGTCAGTGAGATGCATTAACAACTGTACGTCGCTGTCGTTGCTATCACGTACCAGAACGTGATCAGGCACGCGACGCAGCACCGCTCTGGTTGCCTCAGCGATACCCGGCTTCACGCGATTCAAGTTGAAGATGCCAAAACGCGTTGCCAGTGAGGACACCACGTCATCAGCGGACGCTTGGAGCTCCAATCGCTGTTCGTTGGTCCATGGAGTTGCGGGATAAACTTCGCCCAGCGCCCCACGTTCGGCCTCGATCTTATCGATGAACTCTCGGGTTACGTCATGCTTAGGCAGGTGGTCGTATGTCACGCAACCATGAAGCCCACCTTGAGTCGGCCAGATGGTGCGGGATACGAGGCCCGACACGGTTGCACCGAGGATGCCGGACGGAATTATCCAGTCCTCTGCAGAGCCAGCCAGCCAAGCACGGCCGCAGGGGTCTGCTAGAACAACGAGGCGAGGCTCTTCTGGGAAGCGCTTGTCGTCGTCCAGGGTCCGTTTGAGCTCATCGGAGATTGCGCCTTTGCCGGTCCAACCATCCACGAAGGCGATCTTTTCGGCCCCATGCAACTGGATGATGGCTTCCAGAGCCACCATGTCGATCCCGCGATCGCGAATGATGCTGACACCGTAGTGGTGAGTATCGCGGCCCATTTCGACGAGTGCCCGGCGCAGCAGGACACCGAGGGGCACGCCTGCGCGAACAAATGAAACCAGGGCGATGCTCGGCCCGGTGTAAGCGGCACTCAATGCCAAGGCCAAGGACTGAACATTGGAAGCCATACGAGCGCCGTTCCGCGCCAGGGCATGGGTGTAGAGACCCTTGTGCACGTCGGTAGGAGCCTGCTCGAAGCTTATCATCTCAGAGTAGTGCTTCCGGTTTGTCTGAATCAGAAGCTCCTTTTCCTCAACGGTAGTGAAGCTCATCTGCACGCGTTGCAAAAGGAAATGCACATCTTCAGGGGCGTAGCTGCCGCTGCCGACGGTGCTCAGGGTGGCGAGAGGATTACTCATTGATGAGCCCCTTCACTACTGTTGCCAGTTGACTGCGCGCCGGCGTTGACCACATGTGACAGAGGTCCATGAACCCCAGGTCGGAGATGCTGTCACCGAAGCCCAACACCGGCCGCTCGCCATGGACCTCACGATCGCGGTGCAACCATTCTTGAACGGCGAAGCGTTTTTCCAAACCCGCAGGCAGGAGGGCGAGGTTGTTTCCGTTAACGTGGGTGTGCATGCATTCCAACATGCTTCGAGATTGAACTTCGGTCAGCAACTCGGTGAGCACCGAGTCGTCGGACTCGTTGTGTTTGGTCAGCACGTAGTGGCGCAGACCTTTCTCTTCAACTACCCAACTGCGCAGGGAGTAGCCTAGTTCTTTGCCGATTTGCAGGGTGGCCTCCCTCAGTGTCGACAGCCGGTCTTGAAAGGTCCGGAGCGACTCGGCCATCTGTGCGTGCCAGGACTGGTCAAGCGATCCGTCAGGGCGGAGCATCACGCCACCATGGGAGCAGATTGCACCTTCGGTGAAAGGAAGCTTGACGCGGTTGTAGGCCTCCACGCTACGTGCGGTAACCGGAACGACGTCGGCCGAGGCCAGCAGCCAGTTCAGGAAGAAGTTCTGGACCGGGTTCATGTACCCGTTGGGCTGCCCATGCACGTCCAGGGTGGCGATGATTCGTGGGGTGGCGTCCGCCATCTTACTTGCGGTCTGGAACAGGGTGTCGTCGAGGTCGACGAATATCAGCGGACGATTACTGCTCATCGAAAATTATCTCCGCATTCAGGACATCAACCAGTTCTGCAGGGAGCGCTTGCGCCGGGGTTTCGGTGCAGATAAGAACTCGGTCGAATTGACCGGGCTTCACGTTGTAGAGGAAGTTCGGAATACCGAGGCCATAGTTGTCAGGAAACGACAGCGCGTGCTCGATGGCGTGGCCTATGGCTATAGGGGACCTGGTGGTGGCGCTGAAGTAGACGTCTGCCCCGGCTCGCTCCGCGCGCTCCGCCAGCAAGAAGGGACGCCAGACGAACTCACCGGTACCCACTACGACGACTTTCTCGCCGGGCTGGATCTGAATGTTCGGTGCGAGCGTGTCGTCCACGTGGCGAACGCCCAAGCGCCCCCAGTCATTGCGGGGTGAGAGAGGCCATCCGCCTATAGAAACGGCGCCGACACCTAGCATATCCGGCAGGGGGGTGAGAGAGGCCATCCGCCTATAGAAACGGCGCCGACACCTAGCATATCCGGCAGGGGCGCGGACTGATCTTCGTGGAACTGATACGAGCCGCTCAGCAAGGATACGGCGGTGGTCGACTCTCCGATGGCCTTACGCACAGCACCCCCAGACCAGTCTGTCAGGACGCACGTGACCACTCGCTCGATCTTGTTCAGGCCGGCTTCGATTAGTGCGCGGTACAGGTTGAGAAAGGTCTTGCCGGTCGAAGCCTCATCGTCCACCAAGATTAAAGATCGGGCCTGGAGCATCAAATCACGAACCTCGGGATCGACTGGCAGGTGGATCAAATGGGTGCTGGCATGACTGTGCTCTTCCTCGAATCGAGAAAAGAGGTCGGTACCCAAAGGATGACGGGTACTGGTGAGGTACACGCTGTCGGAACGCGTGGCACTGTAAGCACGGTGCACGCCGGCACCGAGGCCAACTGCGGCTTCGGCCACGCCTATTACCAGCACTGGGCCGGGCAGGTCCGCTGGGATCTCGCTGACGAGGCTCTCGAAACTGGTAGCCATGATCGATGGCCGCGTCGGCACGAGTCGTCCCAGAACTTTTGACACGAAGAGGAATGCCCGCTTTGGATTCCGGCGCTCTGCGAAACCGAACAGGGTAGCCGCGGGCAAGGCGGCGGCGTCGACTTTGACCTCGAGCAGTCCCCGCTTAAGTTGAGCGCGTAGGAACGTCGGTACTACATTGCTGTCCATGAATTGCTTCCTTGGGAAACGCTGATCAATGAGCCGATTGCCGGTGACTTGGCGGTGCGACTCGCGGCTATTAAAAACAGGACGGTCGTCGACGGCTGATTCTAAGCATCCGCGCGGGTGTATTTCCGGGGCACGGCTCTTTTCGGTATTCTTCGTCGACGGCGGTGTCGCGAAGATCGTGGCATCCACCAGCGTGCCTTCTTTCATCCCCGCGCTCGCATAGCGCGATGCCGATCTCATCGAACAGCTTTCGCGCCAACTCACGCTGCGGCCAACAGACGCCGAAACTTCACAGCGTGCCGGCATTCGGTAGGTTCTCGCGCGCCAAGTCGATGCCCGGGAACGCACGCATCGCGAAACTGTCGTTCAGCGCGTCTTCAAGGCCTTCATCCGTCAGGCCGTACCACGTTCAAGAAAGTAGATCCCGGTCGCCAACAGCAAGCGCTGCCACGGTACCACTTTCTCCATCTCTGCAAGGAAACGCTGACGCCTGATCACTTGCTTCTTGTCCAGACTTCCTACTTCTGCAAAACAGAGCTACCGCTTCATGATCGTGGGACCGTTCCGTGAGCCTCTTTCTACAACGTCTTCGTCCTCGTCACCGATGACCGCGTAGCCGATTGATCAGCATTTCCCAAGTTTGATGCGAGGTCGAGGACCTAACAGGCTGTCGAAAATCGCCTCGTTTTGACAACCGCGGCAATGTTTAAAGGGATTTCGTATGCAATTCGTCGCTGAGTTGCGCATGGATCGTCCGGGGCACACCACAGGCGAGTGAGCCAGCCGGCGCGTTTTCGCGCGGTGGCCGCGTCCCGGCGACTCATTGCGCTGCTCCTCGCGGCACGGCCATCAGTATTCGGGCCATTCCGGTCAGGTTGCTGGCCAGCATCGTCAGTCTGAAGTGCTGGTTACCCGCTTGATGCCTCGATAGATGGTCTGCCGAATCCTGCCAATGGTCTTGCCCCAACCGGAGTACTCTTCGATGCGTTTGCGTTTCACCTGGCTGATGCCATAACCGGCGTGCCGCGAAGCGCGCCCATCAATCTCGCTTTCGTCTTGATGAGCAACATTGCGTTCGGCAATCACGAACAGAGTCGCACATGTCGTAAGCCTTGTCGGCCCCAACTGGATTTGGTCGCGACAAGGAAACAGTCATAGCAAAGCGCGATATCATAGGATTGCTTATTTCGCCAGCGAGTAGAATTGCTCAGTAGCAGATGGTTGAATTGTTCAGGTATTTGTTCTGGCAGACCTTGATCGGCATCTCGCGTTCGGCGGTGAGCGCTTGTAGCGCCGCCAGATTTGATCCGCTTTTATCAATCGTCACAGTCCCCGGTTCACCGTTCAGGGTCATCGCCTTTTAGAAGTATCTCCGGCCGCAGCCTTGTCACGACGGGCTCGCAGAAGGAAATCGATCGTGTTGCCCGCCTTGTCCGCGGCGCGATACAAATATTTCCACTCGCCCCTCACGCGAATGTACGTTTCGTCCATACCCCAACTCCTGCCGCCGGCCCGCTTGCAGCGCCGAAACGGCTTCTCTAGAACCGGCAACAGTTTGAGTGTCCAGCGATGCACGGTCGAATGGCGAACCGAAATTCCTCGATCGCCCATGGCCTGCTCGATATGACGCAGACTCAGCGGATAAGCAGCGTACCGGCGCACGCAGAGAAGGATTACGTCAAGCGGATAATGTAGGCTCTTGAGCACCTGCGCCACCGCGCGATTCAGGTTCTGCTTCATCGGTCAGACCGTCCGTCTTCGGGGCTTCAACATGGCAGGTCCGTTATTGGGAGAAAGCCTTGGTCATTTCTTTAGTCGGATGCCGATGCCAATGCACGTTCACCATGCTCCGCGACGACACCAACTACCAACCACTTTAACTGCTTGATCACTTCATTCTGGTGGCTCATCGATCGGATCGAACTTCATCACTGGACGAGCTTCGTAGCCCTAAAGACGCCCTCCGAAACGGCGTCCACTCGGATCGTGGAAGGTGTGATCGGGCAATCCTAACGGCAGTTCATCCCTGATGCAAGCGTAACTTGCTTAAGCCAGCATAAGTAGAATTTATGTGACTAGGAAAAAGTGAGCTGCTTGGATATAAGCCGAATTTATTTCATATTCCTAATCGCGCAAAATAGAATAGGGCCCAGCCTCGGTCCACCGCAGTATTGTGCCGGGGTACCTTGATCCTTCTGAAGGAGGCTGACAGTTGGGCGCGTCGGGTAGATTGACAGGAAAAGCACTGCCGCAAGGGGTGGAAAAGGAGGCAACGTAGCGTCGAAAGGGTGCTTGCCGCTCCGGGCCCCGAAGCTGATCATTAGGCCATCAGGCTGTTGGCGCCATTTGAAAGCGCCGTTTTTTAGACAAGCCGGCGGTTGGCGTGACGAGGCGTAGACGGTCGATGCGTTGCTGCGCCCCTCCTGCAATGGCTAATGCACATCGTTATTTCGGGATGGCGATTGATCAGCATTGGCGATCCACAAAAAGGCGGCCGTTGAAAAAAGGGTGGGATCTGATTGCCGCTTGACGCGCGCAACGACGGGTAGGCGACACCGCTCAAAAAATGTCCAGGAGAGGTGCCTGAACAACATTGCGTCACGTGAGATCGCTGCGCCATCAAACGCATCATCAAGCTGATGTTCGCTTCAGGAATTTTTGGATCTGATGCGTCATTCTGTCGGACACGTAGAGATCATGCACATGAGTCGAAGAGGGTAAGTATGCGATGCTGGCAATTCAAGAGTCCCAGTTGAATAGTGCTATTCCGGGATCACGCAAGAGAAATTTCTGGTTCTGTGTGATCGCTTTTGACGCTAGCCTTAGTGCGATGCGATGCGATGCGATGCGATGCGATGCGATGCGATGCGATGCGACTGCTGACGTGATCCGTGCGGCTCCGAGAAAATGTATTGGTCCGTCAGTAACGCTTGGTCGAGAAAACGTTGAAGGCTGTTAAATGTCGCGTCGACTCTGGGCGAAAAAGGAGCGCGCGGACTTTTGGAATATGTGGATTCGGCTGAAGCTTGCGTGCATAAGGGGCAAAACGGATGGCAGCCCGTTATCAGTTGAGCGATGCAAAGAGAGGGACATCCATGAATGGCATCAATCAGTCGTCCGCTTCGGTCGCGGCACCGCCGTCCGCGTGGCTGGACAGCCTAAAGTCGCAACGGAGAGGGTTGCTGAGCCGCTGACAGGCGGGCAGTTGACCTTTGGAAGGAACGACGAAAGCGGTGTTCGAATCGCGGTTGAAAATGTGAATAAAGTATCAGGAGCTGCAACTGGTCGCTCGGTTACGTTCGAAGTGCTATCGGAGGATGACGCAGTGGGTCGGGAACCGGGCGCGTCCTCCGTTCAGAAAACTCGTCTATCCGGGAGACACGACGGCGATCGGTCGCAGTATTTCTGGCGTGATTTCGTGACAATGCACAAGCAGATGCAATTCTCGACAATGATCGAGAAGTCGCATTTGATCAGACCGGCGACTGGATCGACGCACATGTGACGGTCTCTGCGATTTGCGACGATAGCCGCCATCGTACTGGATTATTTTTCGACAGGTAACGGACAGCTTCGCGCTGTCCGTTACCCCGTATCAACCCGTAGGCGGTCAACTGGAGTAAGAGAGACATGGACATTCTGGTCCAACAAATCATGAATGGTCTGATTCTTGGCAGTGTCTACGCCATCATCGCACTGGGCTACACGATGGTTTACGGCATTCTGGGCATCATCAACTTCGCTCACGGCGACGTGTTGATGGTGGGCGCGATGGTTGCGCTCTCCGCCATAGGTGTGCTGCAGAACCACTTCCCCGGCCTCGGCAACGTGCTGACGCTGGTCATCGCGTTGCTCATCGCGGCCGCAGTCTGCGCGGTGGTCGGCTACACGATCGAGCGCGTGGCCTACCGGCCGTTGCGCCGCGCACCGCGTCTCGCGCCGCTGATCACCGCGATCGGTGTGTCGATTCTGCTGCAGACGCTCGCGATGATGATCTGGTCGCGCAATCCGCTGCCGTTCCCGCAGCTGTTGCCCACCGACCCGATCAACGTGATCAAGGCCACCGACACGACGCCCGGCGCCGTGATCTCGATGACCGAAATCGTGATCATCGTGGTGGCGTTCATCGTGATGGGCGGCCTGCTGCTGCTCGTGCATAAGACCAGGCTCGGCCGCGCGATGCGCGCGATCGCCGAGAATCCGAACGTCGCGAGCCTGATGGGTGTGAGCCCGAACTTCGTGATTTCTGCGACCTTCATGATCGGCTCGGCGCTCGCGGCGCTCGCCGGCGTGATGATCGCGTCCGAATACGGCAACGCGCACTTCTACATGGGCTTCATCCCTGGCCTGAAGGCCTTTACCGCGGCGGTGCTCGGCGGTATCGGCAATCTCGGTGGCGCGATGGTCGGCGGCGTGCTGCTCGGCCTGATCGAGCAGTTGGGCGCCGGCTATATCGGCAACCTCACGGGCGGCGTGTTCGGTAGTAACTACCAGGACGTGTTCGCGTTCATCGTGCTGATCGTCGTGCTCGTGTTCCGTCCGTCGGGTCTGCTCGGCGAACGTGTCGCGGATCGCGCCTGATCCCGGGCCACAAGGAGTCAACAATCATGACCTCAATTCAACCGATCGAGCCGTCCACAACGCTCATCCCCGAAAAGAACCGCACGAAGACGCTGACCATCGTCATCCTGACGACGATCTTCGTGATCGCGGCGCCGATGATCATCGGCGCGGCGGGCGGCAACTACTGGGTCCGCGTGCTCGACTTCGCGATGCTGTACGTGATGCTCGCGCTGGGCCTGAACGTGGTGGTGGGCTTTGCCGGCCTGCTGGACTTGGGCTACATCGCGTTCTACGCGATCGGTGCCTACACGGCCGCGCTGCTGAGCTCGCCGCACCTGTCGACGCAATTCGAGTGGATCGCGGCGCTCGCGCCGCACGGTTTGAACGTGCCGATCTGGATCATCGTGCCGATCGCGATGGCGCTGGCCGCGATGTTCGGGATTCTGCTCGGCGCGCCGACGCTGCGTCTGCGCGGCGACTACCTGGCGATCGTGACCCTCGGCTTCGGGGAAATCGTGCGGATCTTCATGAACAACCTTGACCGTCCGGTGAACATCACCAATGGTCCGAAGGGGATCACCGGGATCGCTCCGGTGCAGATCGGCGGCTTCAGCTTCGCGCAGTCGCACTCGCTGTTCGGCATGCAGTTCCCGGCGGTGTACCTGTACTACTACCTGTTCGTGCTGTGCGCGCTGTTCGTGATCTGGACGTGTACGCGTCTGCAGCATTCGCGTATCGGTCGCGCGTGGGCCGCGATCCGCGAAGATGAAATTGCCGCCAAGGCGATGGGCATCAACACCCGCAACGTGAAGCTGCTCGCGTTCGCGATGGGCGCGTCGTTCGGCGGCTTGTCGGGCGCAATGTTCGGTGCGTTCCAGGGCTTCGTGTCGCCGGAATCATTCACGTTCTGGGAATCGGTCGTGGTGCTCGCCTGTGTGGTGCTCGGCGGCATGGGCCACATCCCCGGCGTGATTCTCGGCGCGGTGCTGCTCGCTGTGTTCCCCGAGTTCCTGCGCTCCACGATGGGTCCGCTGCAGAACATGATCTTCGGACATGAAGTCGTCGATACCGAAGTGATCCGTCAGCTGCTGTACGGTCTGGCGATGGTCGTGATCATGCTGTATCGCTCGGAAGGCCTGTGGCCCGCGCCGAAGCACGAAGACAAGATTGCGAAGCTGGCGAAGCGTAGCGGCAAGAAGCCGGTGCGCGCATAAGGTCCGGTGGAGAAAAAGACATGAGCGATAACGTAAGCAACAACGCGGCAATCCGTCTGTCGGTGAAGGGCGTCAACAAGCGCTTCGGCGGTTTGCAGGCGCTTTCCGAGGTCGGCCTGCAGATCCGCGCGGGTGAAATCTACGGTCTGATCGGCCCGAACGGCGCCGGCAAGACGACCTTCTTCAACGTGATCACGGGTCTGTACACGCCGGATTCGGGCGAGTTCAAGCTCGACGGCGAGAACTACACGCCGACCGCGGTCTATCAGGTCGCGAAGGCGGGCATTGCGCGCACGTTCCAGAACATTCGCCTGTTCGGTGGCATGACCGCGCTCGAAAACGTGATGGTCGGCCGTCATGTGCGCACCAAGCACGGTCTGCTCGGCGCGGTGTTCCAGACCCCGGCCGAACGCCAGGAAGAGCGCGAAATCAAGGAGCGCGCGCTCGAACTGCTCGACTACGTCGGCATCACGCAATACGCGGACTACACGTCGCGCAACCTGTCGTATGGCCACCAGCGACGTCTGGAGATCGCGCGTGCGCTGGCGACCGATCCGAAGCTGCTCGCGCTCGACGAACCGGCGGCCGGCATGAACGCCACCGAGAAAGTCGAGCTGACCAAACTGCTCGACAAGATCCGCGCGGACGGCAAGACGATTCTGCTGATCGAACACGACGTGAAGCTCGTGATGGGCCTGTGCAACCAGATGACGGTGCTCGACTACGGCAAGGTGATCGCACAGGGTCTGCCGCAGGACGTGCAGAAGGATGCGAAGGTGATCGAAGCTTATCTGGGTGCGGGGGTCCACTGATGTCCACGACGCAAGCAATGTTGAAAATCAAGGGCCTGCAGGTCAACTACGGCGGCATCCAGGCGGTAAAGGGTGTCGACCTCGAAGTCGGGCAGGGCGAACTCGTCACGCTGATCGGCGCGAACGGCGCGGGCAAGACCACGACGATGAAGGCGATCACCGGCCTGAAGGCGTACGCAGCCGGCGACATCGAGTACATGGGCCAGTCGATCAAAGGCCTGCCCGCGCACGAGCTGCTCAAGCGCGGTCTCGCAATGGTGCCGGAAGGTCGCGGCATCTTCGCGCGTATGTCGATCGTCGAGAACATGCAGATGGGCGCGTATCTGCGCAACGATGCCGAGGGTATCAAGTCGGACGTCGAGCGCATGTTCGGCTTCTTCCCGCGTCTGAAGGAGCGCGCCTCGCAATACGCGGGCACGCTGTCGGGCGGCGAGCAGCAGATGCTCGCGATGGCGCGCGCGATCATCTCGCGTCCGAAACTGCTGCTGCTCGACGAACCGTCGATGGGTCTGTCGCCGATCATGGTCGAGAAGATCTTCGAAGTGGTGCGCTCGATTTCCGCTGAAGGTATGACGGTGCTGCTCGTCGAGCAGAACGCGCGTCTCGCGCTGCAGGCGGCCAATCGCGGCTACGTGATGGACTCCGGTCTGATCACGATGTCGGGCGATGCGAAGCAGATGCTCGACGATCCGAAGGTTCGGGCCGCTTACCTCGGAGAATAATGCTGTTGTGTGATACTGGCTACGGTAAGTCGGGTCCCGGCTTACCAAACGATCTGCCAATGCTGAGGTCACGCTGATCAAAAAGCGCGCTTGGTACGTTAGATCATTTACAGGCATCTACGACTATGGCTATAACTCGCACCATCGCTTTAAGGTCGACAGTGCCTACGCGGGATCACTTTCCGCAGCGGTGTTGCGGGGTAGGTTCGATCCAGACGCGTTCAATCTGGATATTACAAATCAGCGGACGTCTAGTGCTGAGTGCCAATGCGCCCTTAGAGCGACGTTTACGCAATACAAGCGTTTCCGGAATGTCGTTGGAGCAGTTACGGAATTGTATGGCATAGAGCACTCTGCGTACTTGCCGGAGCTGGTCAGATACCACGACTATTCGATGATTTTGTTCGGCCGCTTGTTCTGTCGTGCGCAGGCCGGCATCGAGCGTTTCGAGCGCAACCGGATGGTGCCGCTCTCGTGCTCTAGGATTCTTCCGGGTTCATCCTTCTGTCCGCTCGCCTTCTCGAAGTAACATCGCGCGGCGGTCTTGTCGCGACGGGCACACGCAGCAGGAGATCGACTGTTTTACCCCCTGTTGACCGCGTAGCACAGGTACTTCTTGCTGTCTCTTGGTAGGCGGAAGTCTCCTCGGCGGGTTGTGCGTCTTCTACATCATGCATGATGTAGAATTCGAATCGAACGATGCTATTCGCGCGCTTAACTCGACTGAACCGATCCAGCATCGACTTTCTGCGTGGCCACGTATTCACGAGTTCCGTGCTTATTGCTAAGAGAAGGTTGCATAAAGACTGCTGAACGCGCTGAAGAGTGTTCCAGCAGATCGAGCAACACCCGAGTTTGAGGAACGCTTCGTGAATAGAAGCGCGACGTTCGAAGCGAATAGCAGACAACGGAAATGATGCGGCCGGGCATGCGTACTCCACAGTTCGTCATCAACAATCGGCGCGCCCATCCTTGGTTCCAGTTGTTCAGGTGGCCAAGGTTAAGGAAGGTCGGCAAAAGTCCTGGCATTGGGATTCCGGTGAACTATCCTGGGATGAAAGGAGTGAGTTAAGGAGAGCCCAGATGACGCAACGTGGACTTGACCTGGATTTGACAACGACGCGCACGCGTAAGCGAGAATTTCTCGATGAGGACGACGCGGTGCGCCTTGGTTGAAGCTCATTGCGCTGCTCGAACCGTACTATCCGACTGGTAAGACTGGACGGCCGCCGTTCCAGATCGCGACGATGCTGCACATTCATTTTATGCAACAGTGGTTTGGTCTGCCCGATCCAGCGATGGAAGAAGCGTTATATGACGTGCCGCTGTATCGTGACTTCGCAGGATCTGACGGTGGCACGATGCGTTTGCCGGACGAGAGCACGATTCTGCGGTTTCGTCACCTTCTCGAAGCGCCATGGACTGGCTGCGCAGATGCTCGCGCTGGTCAATGAAATATTGGTGAAGAAAGGCCTGATGCTCAAGACCGGGACGGTCGTCGATGCCGCGATTCCGGCGCCCAGTTCGACGAAAAACAACTCCGGAACGCGCGATCCCGAGATGCGTCAGACGCAGAAAAGCGATAACTGGTGTTTCGGAATGAAAGCGCACATCGGCGTGGACGTTGAGTCCGGTCTGGTCCATACCGTTGTAGGCACGGCGGGCAATGTCCACGACATTACGGAGGCTCATGCGCTGTTGCACGGTCAAGAAACGGACGTGTACGCTGACTCGGGATATCAGGGGATCGAAAAGCGTCGCGAGAGTGGCGCGGTGCGCTGGCACATCGTGATGAGACTAGGCAAGCGCAAAAAGCTGAATCTGAGTGATCGTTTGGACGCGATATACGATCAGATCGAGCGGCTGAAGACCCTATATCGCGGTTTGATGAAGAACACAGGCCAGATCACGACGTTGTTTGCTCTGAGCAATGTAAGCGTCATTCCGTGGTCGCATGGACAGAGCTGAAGCCGGTGTCCAAAGTGATGTCCGTTACTTCAAGTGATGGGAACTACTTTGGACACACGGAATGCGCGATCATCGAACCGCAAGGGCCGACCGAATTACACACCAGAGTACCGACGGCAAGTTGCCGTCGCGGCGTGCGAGCCGGGTATTTCGGTGGCCAAGCTCGCGCAGGCGCACGGACTGAATCCGAATACGGTGTTCAAGTGGCGCCGGCAACTGCGGGCGGGCCTGTTTGAAGGGGTGGCGCCCAGCACAGCGGTGTTGCTGCCCGTAGCGTTACCTGATGCACCGACCGGCGAGACCGCAGAACCGGCGTCGCTCGCTCTACAGCCTGTCGAGCCACATCGCAAGAGCGTACCGGCGGCGTCGGGCATCGAGATCGAACTGAACGGTGCCCGTGTACGCGTCACGGGCATGGTCGACCCCGTGCAGTTGCGCCTCGTGCTGCGCTGCCTGATGCTAGCATGATTGCGCCGCCAGGCGGTACCCGCGTATGGCTGGCAGCGGGCGTTACCGATATGCGCCGTGGCATGGATGGACTTGCCGCGCTGGTGCAGTCAGCACTCGGTCGTGATCCGTTCTCGGGGCACATTTTCCTGTTTCGCGGGCGTCGTGGTGACCTCATCAAGATTTTATGGTGGAGCGGCGACGGCATGAACCTGTACGCGAAACGACTCGAGCGTGGACGCTTCGTGTGGCCGCAGGCGGACTCGGGAACAGTCCATCTGTCAGCCGCCCAACTGTCGATGCTGCTCGAAGGGATTGACTGGCGGCATCCCGAGCGGACGTGGCAGCCGACGCACGCGGCGTAACGCCGGGTGGGGGAGCCCACAAGCGCGTGGCCTTCATTTACACTGTCATGCATGCCAGCCAGCAACTGCGCGATGATATCGCCGCTCTGAAGCACATCGTTGCCTCGCGCGACGAGACCATCGCGCAGTTGCTGGCCGAGATCTCGCGACTGAAGCGATGGCAGTATGGCCGCTCATCTGAGCGCATGACAGAACTGATGGACCAGCTGCAGCTCGCGCTCGGTGAGCTGCCTGTTCATGAACCAGATATGGCCGCACCGGCGAAGGCGCCTGATGCCGACGCGACTGCGGATACGTCGGCCACTACGAACCTTGTCCCACTGCGCCGCAAGGCACGGCACTTCCCTGCCCATCTTCCTCGCGAAACAGTTGTGCATGCGCCGTCAAACTGCGGATGCCCGGAATGCGGCAAACAGATGCGTGCGCTGGGCGAAGACGTCTCGGAGGTGCTCGACTATGTGCCCGGCTACTTCAAGGTACTGCGTCACGTACGTCCGAAGCTGAGCTGCCCGCGCTGTGCCGCAGTAGTACAGGAGCCGGCACCTTCGCGGCCGATAGCACGCTCGATGGCGGGTGCGGGGCTGCTCGCACAGGTCGTCGTCGCGAAGTACGCTGACCATATGCCGCTATATCGTAAGGCCAGCATCTATCGCCGTGCGGGCATCGAACTGGACCGGGCAACACTGGCTTCGTGGGTGCGTGAAGCGGCTGCCCTGCTGCAACCCCTGTCCGACGCACTCGGTGGTTACGTGCGCGCCGCAGACAAGATCCATACCGACGACACGCCCGTGCCGGTGCTGGAGCCGGGGCGTGGCAAGACACGCACGGCGCGCCTGTGGACCTATGTGCGCGATGACCGCCCGGCAGGAAGCCGCGCGCCACCAGCCGTCTGGTACAGGTACTCACCCGACCGCAAAGGTGAGCGACCTCGGGAACATCTGGCGGGCTACACGGGAATCCTGCAGGCAGATGCCTTCAGCGGGTACGACGCGCTGTATCGTGACGGCACGATCATCGAGGCCGGGTGCTGGGCGCATGCGCGGCGCAAGTTCTACGACCTGTACAAGCTGGACAGCTCACCAATTGCCGAGGAAGCACTGCGCCGCATTGGGGCGCTGTATGCTGTTGAACGCGAGGTTCGCGGCCAGACGCCGGACGTGCGCCTGTCTGCGCGCCAGCTGCGCTCGGCCCCATTGCTCGCTGAACTGAAGGCCTGGTTCGAACACACGCTGTCACAGGTATCGGCGAAGTCGGGGCTGGCGAAGGCGATCAGATACTCGCTGGGGCACTGGCATGCACTCACACGCTATTGCGAAGACGGGCGCGTCGAGGTGGACAACAATACGGCGGAGCGCGCGATCAGGCCGCTGGTTCTCGGCAGGCGCAACTATCTGTTCGCTGGCTCCGACGGCGGTGGCCAAAGCGCGGCGGTGATCTATAGCCTGATCGGTACGGCACGCCTGAACGGCATCGAGCCGTTTGCCTACCTGCGCACGGTGTTTGAGCGCATCGCCGATCATCCCATCAACCGCATCGATGAGTTGCTGCCGTGGCGCCTGAAGCCGGCTGCATACATCGAGCAGCAAGCCGCCTGACAATCAATCCGATGGTCCAACCCCGCAAACCTGCCGTGCGCCTGGTCAAGGCGCCAGTGCCCGACTACGTACTGCGCGTTGAGCTGAAGTACATCAAGCCGGCGATCTGGCGACGAATCATCGTTCCCGGCTCGATCCGGCTGGGCAAGCTGCATGTCGTGCTGCAACTAGCCATGGGCTGGGAGGGCGGGCACCTGCACGAGTTCGTCTTCGGCGAAACCAACTATGGTGAACCTGATGACTTCGGATTCCAGAGCGATCCACCGATGCTCAATGAAGCACGGGTCACGCTGGCGAAGGCGCTGGGCGGGCCAGGCATCAGCGCCTTCTCGACCTTGATCCGATTCTCGAAGCGATCACCGATCCGACGCACGAGGAGCACGACCACTTCCTCGAGTGGTGTGGCGGCAGCTTCGATCCCGCCGCCTTCGATCTCGTGCTCACGAATCAGCGGCTCTCAGAGGTCTCAAGTTCTGATCGTCAAGACGGCCTCAGATTGACGCTTACGGATCGACTCACTGACCGTGCGACAGCGGCGCGAGCGAGCGCAGCACCCAAAACCCTCTGATCCAAGAAAAGGAGTTGTAGTATGAAGCCAGTTAGTTCGCGTACAGGTTCATGCCGTCGCCGCTCCACCATAAAATTTTGATGAGGTCACCGCGACGCCCACGAAACAGGAAGATGTGCCCCGAGAAGGGGGCACGTCCGAGTGCTGACTGCACCAGCGCGGCAAGTCCATCCATGCCACGGCGCATATCGGTAACGCCCGCTGCCAGCCATACGCGGGTACCGCCTGGCGGCGCAATCATGCTGGCATCAGGCAGCGCAGCACGAGGCGCAGCTGCACGGGGTCAACCATGCCCGTGACGCGTACACGGGCACCGTTCAGTTCGATTTCGATGCCCGACGCTGCCGGTACGCTCTCGCGATGTGGCTCGACAGGCTGTAGAGCGAGCGACGCCGGTTCTGCGGTCTCGCCGGTCGGTGCATCAGGTAGCGCCACGGGCAGCAATACCGCTGTGCTGTGCGCCACCCCATCAAACAGGCCCGCCCGCAGTTGCCGGCGTCACTTGAACACCATATTCGGATTCAGTCCGTGCGCCTGCGCGAGCTTGGCCACCGAAATGCCCCGCTCGCACGCCGGGACGGCAACTTGCCGTCGGTACTCTGGTGTGTAGTTCGGTCGGCCCTTGCGGTTCGATGATCGCGCATTCCAAAGTAGTCTCCATCACTTGAAGTAACGGACATCACTTTGGACACCGGCTTCAGCTCTGTCCATGCGGCCACGAAATGACGCTTACTGAGCAATCTATGGATGGCGCGTAGAGCTTTGCGCAAGGCTTGATAGTCGAGCCTGATCAATTCGGAGAGCCTTGCGTGGCAGAGCTTTGAGGCCGAATTGGTGTTGTGAGATTTGCAGGATCCTGGCACATTAACGTGAGAATCCTGCATTTTTCGACGAGGTGCGAATGGGTCCGAAGACGCCTGTGACGGAGGGAGATTTTTTCCGCCAGCCGCTGCGCGAACAGATCAACCTGAAGCATCCGTTGATACGTTTGGCCGACCTGATCAACTGGGAGCGACTGGGCGCATCAATGAGCGAAAGCTTTGTATCGCGCAAGGGACGACCGGCGACATCGCCGAGGCTGATCGCCGGGTTGCTGTATTTGCAGCACGCGTTCGACCTGTCCGACGAAGAGGTCGTCTGGCAATGGGTAGAGAACCCGTACTGGCAGGTGTTCACCGGCGAGACCTACTTGCAGACCGAACCTCCGATCGACCCATCGAGCCTGACGCGTTGGCGCAAGCGAATGGGCGAAGCCGGCGTTGAAGAGTTGCTGGCCGAAACGATCGAAGCAGCAAAACGCGCTGGCGTGATCAAGGCTTCGAGCGTCAAGCGCGTGATTGTTGATACGACCGTCATGGAGAAGGCGATCGCCCACCCAACCGATTCGCGCCTGCTCGAACGGTGTCGCGAACATCTGGTGAAAGCCGCGGCACGGCACGGTCTGAAACTGAGGCAGAACTACAACCGCGAGGCGCCGCATCTGGCGCTGCAGATTGGCCGCTACGCTCACGCGAAACAGTACAAACGCATGAGGAAAGCGCTGCGCACGCTGCGCTCGCGCGTTGGACGGGTGATGCGCGATGTGGAGCGGCAGGTCAACCAGGTGGCCGACCTAGGCTGCGCTGAATTAACGGAACTAATCGCCCGCACGAGACGCATTCTGGCGCAGAAGCCGAAGGACAAGAACAAGCTTTATGCGCTGCATGCACCGGAAGTCGAGTGCCTGGCCAAGGGCAAGGCGCGCAAGCCGTACGAGTTCGGGGTGAAAGTTTCGATCGCGACGACCCACAAGGAAGGACTGGTGGTTGGCATGCGCTCGATGCCAGGCAATCCGTACGACGGGCACACCCTGGCTGAAGCGCTGGAGCAGGCGGCAATCCTGTGCGACGCCACGCCGGAGGTCGCCATCGTCGACCGTGGCTACAAGGGTGTCGCCGTCGATGGTGTGAAGATCTACCACCCGGGCTTGCGGCGGGGCATTACACGCGGACTACGCGCGATGATCAGACGGCGCAGCGCAATCGAGCCAGCAATCGGTCACATGAAGACAGACGGAAAACTCGATCGCAACTGGCTCAAGGGTGCGCTCGGCGACGCGATGCACGCGGTGATGTGCGGCGCAGGACACAATCTACGGATGATCCTCAGGAAGCTGCGGCTTCTTTGCGCCTTCATTCTGACCGCCTTGTTCAACCACCGACTTGCTCGGCTTCAATCCCCGTAACTACGGTGCTCGGCAAAACGAATTGTTCAGGACGGACTTGATAACCTACGCCGTGTTTTGCGCCTCAGTAGCGCTGCACGGAGCGGCGCAAATCGCAGACGCCTTAACGACTCAACAAATTCTCATCACCGCCATTGCGAAAAAAATAGAAGGTCAGCGCGCAAAATGCCGGTTATGCAGACTTTCCTAAGTATGCGTCTCGTACTTTCGACGTGCCGTACACCTCCATTCCGACAGCGACGTTGTGCAGCCGACGATCCGCAACATACGACCCATCGGGTAAGTTTCTATAATCACTAGGTCATTCCAAAGAACTGGGAGTACCCGATATCGAATCCTTACGGATTACGGACACAACAAGGGCGGGGCGCCCTATGTCACTCGTCAAGTGTGAGGGGCGGATTTCGCTTGATAGAAGGCGCCGTCGCGCAGCATGTGAAACTCGCTCCCGGTAGCGCATACTAATGCGATCACCGATGCGTGCTGCGCGGCGGGCGATTCCCGATCTGCGGTATTGCAGCGCCTGCGAT
The DNA here is from genome assembly GCF_050435705.1 of Paraburkholderia sp. JPY419. Classification (NCBI taxonomy): domain Bacteria; kingdom Pseudomonadati; phylum Pseudomonadota; class Betaproteobacteria; order Burkholderiales; family Burkholderiaceae; genus Paraburkholderia; species Paraburkholderia sp. JPY419. The sequence goes on from NZ_JBNDKV010000003.1 coordinate 230,319, forward strand.
GCGTCGTTGGATCGTGAAAGGGCCGCCCCTAGGCACTGACGTCAATGCCAGCGAAACGAATCCAACAGCCAGCGGGAAGTCGTCCTGATTGATCGCTGGCACTAGCGAGGACCGCAGGCCGACGCGGCGTTGAGAACGGACGAGGCCGTCCCAACTCGATAGGCGTAACCGACGGGCGCGATTGAAAAAGCCTCGCCCTTTGCCGATCTGCCGGTGGACTGAACGTACTGGTTTGCGTTTTCATGAAAAGAGTAGACATCGTCCGGCAAATCCAGAACGACCTGAATGCTCTGGTTAGTTCTAAGAAAATAGTTGCTTTCAACATAGACGACGCTGCCGCTTCCGATCTGCAGGGCGTTGTACTGGGTCTCGTCTGACCCGACGGCCGTGAGGCCGGTCGGTGTGGCGTCGTTATCGAAATAATTGTCGTAGGCGTGGACCCAGCCCCGCAGCAGCGGACGCCCCTTTAGGTTGGGGCCGAACTGGTTATGGTGCAAGGTGACATGTAGCCTGTGCCCACCATATGCATACGAATCCTGCCGAGATGCGCCCACTACCATCGCCAGGCGTTCATTGGCCAGATCCTGGTTCTTGCCCGTCCAGTCCCACAGGGGATCGGGGCGCATCGCCAGCCATTCATTGGTGAAATAAAACCGGCTATACGAGACCGTCACATTATCCGATGACAGCGTCACACTCATCAGATTGTCGCTCGTGTCGTAGAAGGAACAATGATCGACCCATGCATTGGTGACCCGTCGCAGGGACACGCCTTCATAGTTGATGCCGGCGTTGTTGGATGTGCCGTAGACTTGGGCGGGTAGGGCCTGTAGATCTCCGATGACGCCATGAAAAGTGATGTTTCTGATCACGACATTCTGGATGTTCTGGTCTGCCGGCAGCATTTCGCCGTCGAATTTAAGCTGGACGTTTTTCAGCACCGCATTGCCACCGCTGGCGCCTTCGATCGTGGTGTTGTTCCAGTCCGTGCTGGCGAAGGTGATGGTCGTCAGTCGCGGTCCGCCGTAGATTTCGCCCTTGATTAGGATGTGGTGCTGTCGCGCGCTGAACGCAGCCAGCAGATCAGCGAGGCTGTCGACCGTGACGGCTGGATCGTCTGATCCGGTCGCCGTTGCGAAACCGCCGGTGTCCGTCGGCAGACGCGCGGTAATTGCGGTCTCGTTGAAATTGGACCGCAAGCCTGTCACTGCTGAGGGGGCTGGCGCAGAAGACGACCCGTGCCCTCCAACACAAGCGCACAGCAGATATGCGATCAATATTGTCAGGATCAGCCGCCGCTTCATTTCATTTCCTCCTTTCAGGCCCGCACATGGTCAAGAGCCGGCATAGGCAGATTTCGGCACCAAGGTGCTTCCGCACTGTCAGCTTCTCTCATTCAGCTTTGGAGTACGCCGGCGCCGATGTGCATCTTGTGGCGTGGCTGCGAGTTCGTGCCGCGCCCGGTAAGGACCGCCGCCCGCGGGCGGATGTGAAATCCATTCCCACAGGAGCGTTCGAGATTGCGCCAATGCGCGCGCCCAAGGCGCCATAACGCCCAGCCATTCACCGAAACCCGGCGGATGCCGGATTTCTGTCAAAAAGAGCGAGAATATCGGCTTTGCTAATGAGGGTCAATCCAGAGCCCAAGCGGGAGGAGGTACTGAAGGCGGCCGACACGCTAGGGCCGTTGCACGGTAAACGTGATATCCGTCAACAGCGAAAGCTAGCGGTCCCCTCGCACGGACCTCGATGCGAGGCCTACTCGCCAATGAACCGCCATTTTCGGCGTAGAACCGACGACTGAACGACGGAAAGAGGCGCGTCTCCAAGTCGGAGCTCGACCGAACCCAACGACGTTTGGCCGGAACGGCCCTGACGCGCTTCCGACTCCGCGCCGTATTCGTAGATGTTCCAGTTCCACGCAAAGACCTCGATAAGCTTCGTCATATTCTATCCATCCAGATGTCGAATTCTTAGTGTGGTTCGCGGCGTAGCACGTTAACGTTGCGGACGGGCTAGATTCGCCAACTGGTGAAATGCGGTAGTTTGTGTTACGTTGCTAACGCATTGATGCTTTTTGGCAAATCTTGCGGTTCCTTCGCGTCCGCCCGTATCTAGGGGCCGCGCATTCATTGCCCGTTGCGATTCCACAGTCCGTGTCCGTCTGTAACCGCGAGACGTGCGCGGCTCGTCGGCCGAGTGCGGACAGTCGCTGGTCGCGATTGCCGCGCAACCGTCCAGGAGAATCTATGTCAAAGGTCGATTGGACCTATTCACGTCCAGGCACAGTTTCGTCCGCCCTGAACACGTCGGTCCCGCGCGCGTCGAAGGTCGAACCCGTAACACCCCTGCAGTCGATCGACGGGGTATCGCAGGACGAAGAGCAACAGGAGCGCTGGATGCGCGCTCTCATCCGACTCGGCAACCAGCGCGGCTACCTGACTCATGCGGAAATCAACGATCATCTCCCCGACAATTTTGTGCATACCGCGGCCATTGAAATCATTGCCAGCACGTTCAACGACATGGGCATTGCAGTCTACGAGCAGGCTCCTGACACGGAGAAGCCGTTCCTGGACGAGGCGGCGCCGGCAGCCACGTTGGACGACAAGGCAGACCTGGAGGCCGAAGGCGCGCTTTCAACCGTCGATCCTGAATTCGGGTGCACAACGGATCCCGTTCGGATGTATATGCGTGAAATAGGTGCGACCGAATTATTGACTCGCGCGGGCGAGACTGAGATTGCGAAACGCATCGAAGAGGGGCTCCACGAAATGGGCTTGGCGATCGCACGCTGCCCGCTGACTGTCTTCACGATCCTTCGAATGGTGAAGCAGATTCAATCTGGTGAACTGCGCATCGATCAACTGGTCGACGACCTTAATGAAGACTCCGAAGCGGTCCTTCGGTCGTTGCCAGAGCCGGCTAAAACCCCGGACATTGAACAGGACAGCGCTAAGGGCGACGACGCGAGGAGCGACGGCGGTGAGGGCAGGGTCGTCGAAGACCGGGACATGGTGAAGGGGAGCGAACCGCGAATGAAACAGCTCACGAGAGACGGCCTCGCTATCTTTGCGCGAGTTCGTGACCTGTACGAACAGATTTCAGAAGCCGACGCCGCGCAAGAAAACGGACAGGTCGCCCGCGAGCGCCTTTTTGAAGCGATCCAGCGGGAGCTTGCGGCTGTTCGCTTCACGGCACGGACTATCGATGCGCTATGCGCTGATGTGCAACAGCAAGTCGCACAGGTACGTGCGGTCGAGCGACGTATTCTGCAGATTGCCGTTGACCGGTGCGGCATGCCGCGCGCGCGATTCGTCGAGTCGTTTTTGGGATACGAAACTGATCTCGCGTGGACTGAAAACTCGGCGACGTCCCGCGAGTACGGTGCGGCACTTTCACGCAGTCGACCGGAGATCCAGACTGAACAGCAGAAGCTTATCGATATTGAGGCTAAGGCCGGCCTGCCCTTGCAACACTTGAAGAAGATCAACCGGCAGATGATGGCAGCCGAGTCGAAGATGCGTCAGGCGAAGCGCAAGATGATCGAGGCGAATCTGCGTCTCGTGGTCTCTATCGCGAAAAAGTACGCGAACCGAGGCGTGCCCCTTCTGGATCTGATCCAGGAAGGAAACATCGGCCTGATGAAAGCCGTCGACAAATTTCAATATCGACGCGGCTGGAAGTTTTCAACTTACGCAACATGGTGGGTCAGGCAGGCAGTCACGCGTTGTCTTGCGGATCAGGCGCGCACAATCCGAGTCCCCTTGCATATGATCGAGTCAATCAACAAGTTAAACCGGATTTCGCGGGAAATTTTGCAGGAGACTGGGCACAAGGCTAATCCTGCTGCGTTGGCTCAGCGCATGGAATTATCAGAAGACAAGATTCGTGACATACTGAAGGTCATGAGGCAACCCCTATCGCTCGAGACGCCAGGGGGCGAAGATGCCGACGCCACGCTTGGCGATATGATCGAAGATCCAATGGCTGGATCCCCTGCGGATGCGGCCGCGCGCTCGAACCTGCGAGCCGCAATCGACGAAGCGCTGGATTCATTGTCGCCGCGTGAAGCGAAAGTACTGCGAATGCGGTTCGGGATTGATGTAGCGTGCGGCTACACGCTCGAGGAACTTGGCGAACAATTCGACCTGACGCGCGAACGGATCAGGTACATCGAAAGCAAGGCGATGCGAAAACTGATGCAGCCAAATCGCGCCGACAAGTTACGGCGATTTGTCGACAATTAAGTCCCACGTCCACGCATCGCCTGGACTTGTGGTCAGAGCAACATCGAGCTGCAGCATCCCATCCCGATCTGTGTGTTCGCCAACAAGGAACGCATCCGTTATCATCGAAATGTGATGGGCCCGCTTGTCTACGATCGTGGACGCATCCTTGAACGCTCGGAGACGACGGCTCACGGCTTGGACGAACTCATGTGCATTGTCTATGCCAACGACTTGAAGCCCGGTGCGATGGTTTCGCACCAATACGTAGACCTGCACATTGAGATAGTTAATGCTGGAACCGGAGAAGCTTCGGATCGGTGTTGTCGAGAATCTTTGGCGTCTTTCGTGGCAGCGCGATACCGTTCAGACCAATGCTAATTGCGCTTGTCCGCCGCCATGGCGGCTTGCTTCGTCAGGATGCGGTCTGGGCGGCCGTTGCCGAGACGTTCCTGCATGAACTGACGATTGCTCCCGCACTACGCTAGCGACCGGCCGTCGGCATGCTGTGTGGGAACACACGGCAATCAATCGATACTGTTCCAGGAATATTTTCAGGTCGATGCTGGGATCTGGGTAAGCAGCGCAAGACACTTGTGAAGGGATACGCCGCAAGGCCGGAATAACACCGGTGATTAATATAGATCGGCTCATCAAGCGCAGGCCGCCTGATCAGGTCGGCCCGCATGCATGTACCACTTTGGGCAATCGTTCCCAAAGCGGGTCAAGGTCTCGCTCGGCACACTCGGTCCACCGGAATACCGGAAGAGCCTCGAAATCAAGGCGCAGACCAATCCGAGTTTCATCGCGCGAGGGTGGCATCCAGTTGCTGTTGATCGATCCCTTCCCTAGGCCATGTCGAACGTCTCACCATATGAAGGTGACGATGGTGAAACACTTGGTCGGTGAATCTCCTATAGTTTGCAGAAGAGTGACTTGCGTCTGTTAGGCTCGGCCGCACGCTACGGCGTGGCAAAGCAACGCGGACGCCTATCTATGGTTCCTACGTGCGAAGAAGCCTGCGTTAGTCTCGTAATGCAGACCTGTCGTACCCATCGCGGAGAATATCTATTTCAACCTAGTGTCTTGAGTTAAAAATTCATTGAATGATGCCGATCACGTACTAAAGTGTTCTATGTGGCACTTGATGCGAGGGGGCAAGGATGAGCGGGCGGCCCAAAGGGGAACTGGTGCTGAGCGAATCGGAGCGCGAAGAACTGCAAGCGCTGACAATGCGACGCAAGACCGCACAAGCCCTCGCATTGCGGGCGCGCATCGTGTTGGCCTGTGCCGATGGCCTGGACAACAAGAGCGTTGCGGCGAAACAGAGGGTCACTCAGCAAACGGTCTCGAAGTGGCGGGCGCGATTCGTAATGCATCGTCTGGACGGACTGCTTGATGCGCCTCGGCCCGGCGCGCCGAGGACGATTGGTGACGCTCGCGTCGATGCGGTCATCGCAAAGACGCTTGAGTCCGTACCTGTCGACGCGACTCACTGGAGCACGCGCACGATGGCTCGCGAGATGAAATTGTCGCAAACGGCGGTCACACGGATCTGGCGTGCTTTTGGTCTGCAGCCGCATCGGCAGGAAACGTTCAAACTCTCCAGTGATCCGATGTTCGTCGACAAGGTGCGAGATATCGTCGGGCTTTACCTGGATCCGCCGCTTAAGGCCATGGTGTTGTGCGTGGACGAGAAGAGCCAGATTCAGGCGCTCGATCGCACGCAACCCATGCTGCCGTTGGCACCCGGCATCCCGCAACGACGCACGCACGATTACATGCGCCACGGCGCGACTACGCTGTTCGCGGCGCTGGACATCGCTACTGGCGAGGTGATCGGCGAGGTATATCGGCGCCATCGCAGCAGCGAATTCGTGCGCTTTCTGCGCACCATCGAAGCCAGTGTGCCATCGCACCTGGATGTGCATCTGGTGATGGACAACTATGGCACGCACAAAACGCCCTCGATCAAAGCCTGGTTCGCTCGACATCCTCGCTTCCATGTTCACTTCACGCCCACCTCGGCGTCGTGGCTTAATCAGGTCGAGCGTTGGTTCGCCTCGCTCACTGAAAAATACCTTCGACGCGGTACGCATCGCTCGACACGTCAACTCGAAGACGCGATCCGTCAATACCTGGACATCTACAACGCCAATCCACAACCGTTTTCCTGGAGCAAGTCGGCTGATGAAATTCTGGCCAGTCTCGAACGGTTTTGTATGCGGGTCCGGACGGCCGCGGGCGAAGCATCATGAACATCAACACCGACGCAATTGATGAAGTCGCCCTGGCACTTCTCTACCTGACCCTGCATGGCCGATACCGCGCATGGAAGGGTTTCGACTGGGATGTGCTGAACCGACTCTACGAACGGGGTTTCATCGAAGACCCGGTCAACAGGACGAAGTCTGTGATCTTTACCGAAGAAGGACTGCGTGAGTCCGAGCGGCTCTTTAATCAGCATTTCGTCATTCCAGAAAGACCGGGAAATTGATTCAACGAACTTCTAACTCACGACACTAGCCCCTGGAGGGAATCTTTCCTGAAGGCCGCTTGCATGCCTCGCGATTACCGCGCGAACGGACTACGCAACGCATACGGTCCGTTTTGCTAGACCACGGCCCCCCTTGATAGACGGCGGGTACGTGCCGCTTTTTGCAGCGAGATGTTGGTCCGCGTTGTCTCCCCCTGTCAAACAATTCTACTTCACTCGATCCGCCCACTCATCAGCTATGATCGAGTCCTGTTCTCACCGCGGAGGGGACTGTCCAACCGTGCGGCTCAGGCAGCATTGGTAGCCAGCATATGATTCCACACCGCAAGCCAGCCCTATCGTGAGTCATACTGTTTTTGCTTCGCGATAAACGTACTCCAAAACATTCGGTGTACCTTTCTTTGGGAGCAATTCGCAGCTACTCTCCCCTGCGTCGTTGAATCGCGGTACGATTTGGTTTTGGCTTGGGAATCAGCGCACCTCCGCTCACGCGAACGTGATGGAAAGCTTTGCAGACCTTCCTTAACCATGCTTGGCGAAAGAAAAGCAATCTGTATGCCTCATAGTCGCCCCGCGTGAAACCACGAAAAGCAACCGACTTGACGATAAGGGCGGATTCGATGACTTGGTCGTGTCCGGCTTCCCAGCATGAGCATCTACGTCCTGGGAAGCCACTTCACCAACAGTTCCCGCGTATTTGGACGGTCACTTTGACGTCTTTCGGAGTCGACCACCTTGGACCGCCGCCAATCCACCTTTTGCTGAATCTTCTTCCAACGTCTGGTGCTCCATTTGCTCCCAATCGCTGCCAGCAAGCGAATGCGGCGGCTTGATCGTCTCCACGGCTTTTCGGCTACTGAGATGGATTCGAGCCGCTCGCTTAGGTACCCACTGCGAGCGACCCAATCGTGCAGCGTCGAATCCCTGAGTCGCGACAAAAAAGTCATCACGCCAATTGTAAATATCGCCGTCAGCCTCAGCATCCTCCACAGGTTACGTATCCGATTCGGTGTCCGCACCATGTGCACGAACGGCGAAAGCGGCGCCGAACTGGGCGACTGCCTCTAAATCGTCATCCAACGCGAGCGATGAGTCATAGTCAGATAATGCGTTTTCCGTCGCTTCGACAAGCATGGCCTCAAGCGTTCGTGGATCGATCCTTTTCCTGAGCATGGAAGACTCCTTGTGGTGAAGTGTGCCGCCATTCCCAGCAATTTGTGGGCCACAAGAAAGAGACGGTCAGTGCAGGTTCCGACCGACTGGGACCCATCACTTTGTCGCGTTCCGGACATGCGACCGTCATAAGTGCAACAACATGGTCATCTCCGGTGCAACATCGGAATCCCTGAGATTCGGCCCTCAAGAGGTGTCGTGTGAGACGTGATCTCCGGAAATCGAAAAAAGCCTCGCCATTGTCAATCCCAGAATACCTTGACGCATCGCACACTTTGCCCTCTTGTCGATTTGTGTTTGCGGGACTATCTTTATCATCCGCCGTGTCGAATCAGTTCATGGCCTCGGCTCGCGATGGAACTGGCAACAAGTTGGCGACGAGTTCTCAGGGGCTCCTCTGAAAGGGAGAGGTTTGTCGAATTGGAGGGAAGTTGCATGTATTGGGGAAAGGAACATATCGCGCACGAAACGATCGTCGTAAGCCTAGTGGTTCGATCAAACCGTTTGGAGATGTGAATGCATTTTCATGAGCTAACCAATGAGGAATGGGAGCGACCAAGATGCCGCGCGAATACGTTTGAGCATCGACCGCTTAAGCGAGATGGACCGATGGAACCCGGATCGTCTCTCACCCGGCGGTTGCGCGTGGCCGCGTTGCAGCGCTTTATCGAAGTAAACGGATCCCTAGATTACAAACTCAATTCTATGGTCATCCGGCAGACAGTCAATCACAGCAAGCGCGTCGCGGCACTCGCGTGCAGGATGACGAGCATGATGGGCAGGATTGGCTGGAACACGGACACCGCCTGCGAAATTAGCGCGAAGCGCCTGTCAGTTGCTGCGCTTTTTCACGACATAGGCAAAGCCGCTGTATCGGCACAAATCCTAGGCAAACCGAGTGCGCTTGACAAAGCGGAATACTCAGCCGCAAAGGCTCACGCCGCACTAGGTGCGAAGCTGATTGACCAGGTAGCGTCCGGCTTTCCGCAATCCGATTTGCCTAGTCTCCTCAGGGAGGTAGCCCTGTGTCATCACGAAAGATGGGACGGAACTGGCTATCCTAGCGGCCTTCGAGGCGAATCGATTCCGATGGCAGCGCGTCTCGTCTCAGTCGCTGATGCCTACGACGCCATCCGGCATGCGCGAGTCTACAAGCGCGCCATCCCCAGAAGTCAGGCGATACGGGCGATTGTTGATGGTGCAGGCTCGCAGTTCGACCCTCGTATGGTGCACCTCTTCCTTTCGGTCGTTTCTGCCGTTCGTCAGAAATAGATGGATCTAGAAGAGGAGGGGGCCACGCAATCGAAGCGCACCCTTCCCGATTCACTCGAACTCGCCAAGGGCAACTGATTCTTCACCAAATGAGTTCCTCTCCTCTCGCACGCCAAGTGTAGAACGATGCATGACTGAACCCCTGCTTCCCGCTTAGCTCCTTGACTGGCATACGGGCATCGGCTTCCTTCAGAAAACCGATGAGTTGTCCTTCCGTAAAGCGCTTCTTCATGTTCGTCTTCTTCTCCGAAACGGACTCTACTAGGTTTCGGTTAGCTCGTCGAGCCTGATCAATTCGGAGAGCCTTGCGTGGCAGAGCTTTGAGGCCGAATTGGTGTTGTGAGATTTGCAGGATCCTGGCACATTAACGTGAGAATCCTGCATTTTTCGACGAGGTGCGAATGGGTCCGAAGACGCCTGTGACGGAGGGAGATTTTTTCCGCCAGCCGCTGCGCGAACAGATCAACCTGAAGCATCCGTTGATACGTTTGGCCGACCTGATCAACTGGGAGCGACTGGGCGCATCAATGAGCGAAAGCTTTGTATCGCGCAAGGGACGACCGGCGACATCGCCGAGGCTGATCGCCGGGTTGCTGTATTTGCAGCACGCGTTCGACCTGTCCGACGAAGAGGTCGTCTGGCAATGGGTAGAGAACCCGTACTGGCAGGTGTTCACCGGCGAGACCTACTTGCAGACCGAACCTCCGATCGACCCATCGAGCCTGACGCGTTGGCGCAAGCGAATGGGCGAAGCCGGCGTTGAAGAGTTGCTGGCCGAAACGATCGAAGCAGCAAAACGCGCTGGCGTGATCAAGGCTTCGAGCGTCAAGCGCGTGATTGTTGATACGACCGTCATGGAGAAGGCGATCGCCCACCCAACCGATTCGCGCCTGCTCGAACGGTGTCGCGAACATCTGGTGAAAGCCGCGGCACGGCACGGTCTGAAACTGAGGCAGAACTACAACCGCGAGGCGCCGCATCTGGCGCTGCAGATTGGCCGCTACGCTCACGCGAAACAGTACAAACGCATGAGGAAAGCGCTGCGCACGCTGCGCTCGCGCGTTGGACGGGTGATGCGCGATGTGGAGCGGCAGGTCAACCAGGTGGCCGACCTAGGCTGCGCTGAATTAACGGAACTGATCGCCCGCACGAGACGCATTCTGGCGCAGAAGCCGAAGGACAAGAACAAGCTTTATGCGCTGCATGCACCGGAAGTCGAGTGCCTGGCCAAGGGCAAGGCGCGCAAGCCGTACGAGTTCGGGGTGAAAGTTTCGATCGCGACGACCCACAAGGAAGGACTGGTGGTTGGCATGCGCTCGATGCCAGGCAATCCGTACGACGGGCACACCCTGGCTGAAGCGCTGGAGCAGGCGGCAATCCTGTGCGACGCCACGCCGGAGGTCGCCATCGTCGACCGTGGCTACAAGGGTGTCGCCGTCGATGGTGTGAAGATCTACCACCCGGGCTTGCGGCGGGGCATTACACGCGGACTACGCGCGATGATCAGACGGCGCAGCGCAATCGAGCCAGCAATCGGTCACATGAAGACAGACGGAAAACTCGATCGCAACTGGCTCAAGGGTGCGCTCGGCGACGCGATGCACGCGGTGATGTGCGGCGCAGGACACAATCTACGGATGATCCTCAGGAAGCTGCGGCTTCTTTGCGCCTTCATTCTGACCGCCTTGTTCAACCACCGACTTGCTCGGCTTCAATCCCCGTAACTACGGTGCTCGGCAAAACGAATTGTTCAGGACGGACTAGCTCTGCTCGTTGGGCACAGGTGACTGGGGGCGAATCATGCGGGGCCTAGTAGGCCAAAGCCACAAATATCGAGGCGGGAAGACAGTAACGGGGATCACGGCCGGGATAGAAGCGCGAGATCAGGGATCTCGACTATTGCTAGCGAGTGTTTCGCCGAAGCTCGATGATCGCACGAAGCTCGTCTGCACTAAATCTACCGTCCAGCACGATCTTTCCTTGCCGCCAGTCCGGCGCGTTCCGGACGTCATTCCAGTCGATCCCGCCATCAGCCTTTCTGAGTACATTTCGCGCTGTTTGGTCGTCCATCTTCCTATCTCAGCGTAGAAGGTTGATGAGCCGAACACGGAATATTAAATGATGATGCGTACTTCAGCGAACTTGATCGCCAATTTTGGAATCGTGACCGACTCGGCGGGTCTGGCATTGCGCGATGTCGATTGTAGGTTTTCCCCAGTTGAGATCGAGTTCGGGCTCCAGGACGTTGGGGTTTTGGGGATGTTTTCTAAGTGGTCCACCTGTGCGTGATCCAGTGATGACGCCACATGAGACGGTAAAAGCATCGCGTCGGCAATTGTTTCGTCGCCACTCTCTACTCACGGATAGTCCCCAAAGAACGTTGCGCACGTCGTCAGGGCGCGCTTCGACGAAACCATGCTGGTGCCCCAGCGCAGGGGATCCTCTCCATCTCAAATGCGCGACGCCGCCATTTGCGCAACGGAGTTCCAATATGTCTGCCTTCAGGGAGCTTCCTTGCATGTCTTTAGCCCTCCCCCCGGAAAGTCAAAACTTGACACATATCCGCGCGACCGCACGGTCGAGGGCCGCGAGATGTAGGGCATCAAGCGACGTTTGTTGGGCGACGCGCCCCACTGCTGTTGCAACCTGTGTCTGGCAATCTGTATTGCTGCGAAGAGGCGCCACGCCCTTCAAATTCAGCATGATATTGGCCTGCAGCTTATCCAGAATTGGTCGAATAACGCCCGGCAAGCTCTGGCGAGGCGTTGCGGGAGCATTGCCCTGACGCATCCAGTTGCTGAGCAGCTCGTACTGAATTTCTTTGTTGGCTTCAATTTGGTCCGAGAAAATGTTTGTCACATCCTCCGTGGTTAGTCCGTACTCAGACGCCATCGCCACCGCATTTGCAATGACTTGCGCTTCTCGCTGAGGGTCATAGACGGGTTGGCCCGTGTCCCACTTGTTCAGAGCGACCTGGTCCGCGGTGTTGAGGCGATCTGCCATGCTGCGCACGAGCGGCACGAACGCATCCTGCTGTGCCCCGGCAGAGCAGCCTGTCACGAGCCATACAGCTAGTGCAAGTGTCACGGCATGCCGAGTGCAAACACGCCTCATGTTCTTCTTCAGTTTCATTACTACTCCCTATTGGTTCATTCTCGCCTGCGGCGAAGCGCTCCGATACGTCGTCCATCGCTACAGTCGCTCTGCAGTTCGCACTACATTGGACCTCAAATCCGGATAGTTAGGACATGGTCTGAGCCAAGACATTGGTCAACGATAATTTCCGACGCCCAATCGACAAGAATTTTTCATTTTCCAGAGCGCCGGGGAATTTAACGTAATCACCAAACTCTCACGGTCCAGACAGTTGTCAACTTGACCTGCAAGCAAAACCTCAGATTCCGCCCCCATTCTCGAACTTAAGCCGGCAAGCTCCGGGAGTTGGTCGTCCGACGTCCTTGAGCTTACAGGCTTCGCCGCGCGCCCCCGGTTTGCCTCCGTTTTCATTGGAGCCGACAATCGTCAGGAAGCCTCCGATATCCCAACACCTTCAATCAAGGTCAGCTTGACCGCTTGTCTCGGAGCTCCTTCGTATAGACCGCTTTTGAAATTCGATTCATCCATGCCTCCGCTTCTCGGTATTACGAAACGTTGGCTTCCATTTTTTTCGACCGGGCCTCATGGCGCCCGCAACTTGGCGTTGCGGACGAAATCGCGAATCTTGCTGAACGCAAAAGCGAGGGGAGAGAAATCGTATGCTTACGCTTGCTCAGGTCAGGACCGCCGAACGACCTCGAACCTACAACGCCAAGCGGCTCGCTCAGTGCATTCATAGTAGTCGAGATCGTAAGGGCCGGATTTCCGGCGCCATAAACCTACATCGACCCTTAGACCAGGTAGCGGCGGCTTAGGTCGAACCGTAAATCCAAATGGCCGCCTTGAGCAAGTTCGTAGGAGCACCGGACTAGCGGCGATTGCACAGAACCGTCATTATCAAGCTGCGGCGGAAAAAACATGGACGAGGTAAATTCCTTGATATTACCGTCGCCTGGTCCTCTCGAAGTGCCAATCCATTCACCCTCGTTATCGTTGGTTGTTGCCGTGTACACACCCCGCGCAATCTTGATGTTGGCAGGCATCGGGCAGCTTTCGTACGTTTCAGCAGCAGCGCAATACGATGCGCCGAGCGCAAGGGCAACAACAAGTAAATTTCTCATCATCGGTTTCGTTTCTCCACTTTGCAAAACAGTAAGTTTAAGCATCTGATCGTCTGGCTGAGCACTCAACGCATTCCATTATGCAAACTATAGGCGGGCAGCCAATTTCGCCTTTTGATGACCTATATTCCACGATGATCAGCGGAACCAAAAACATATGTATACATTAATGACGCGGATGATGAAAAGTAAACGTAACTTATGCCTGATTAAATATCGTTGATAGCATGTCGAATCCATGTTTCTCGTAGGTGCAAGGAGGGCGGCGATAACGCATGCAGAGGACACGAGGAAATGACGAAGACAATCCGACGCGCACACTCAATGGCATTCAGCGCGAAACAGGCCACCCGCAATAGTCTGCGGCCAGTATGCACACTTACCAGGGCGACGGTATCGCGACAGGTGCATGAACCAGGACCGTGCTGGCCCGCGGCACTTGCCCCTCGATGAACGGCAACAGTCTGTTGGCAGGAATGCGAGGAAATGAAGATGGCATCAAAAAGTAACCGGAAAATCGTGGGCTCTTTGCCCGCATCGTGCCGGAGACCGCCTCTCGACCTAGCAGCACGGTCCCCTAACGACGATCGTGCGTTGGCATCAATATATTTGATGCTTTTCTTCTGGCAGTTGCTCAGACAATTTCGTAAGGTACGTGATTGCGGCGCCCAGTGCACGAGTCGCGTAATTTACGGCATGTTAACAAAGGAATGTGTATGGAAATCATGACGAGAGTGCTTTCTGGTGGCCTTCTGTCCGCGGTTTTAATGGGTGTGGCGGCGCAGGCCTCTGCGGTCGCGGCGAACGATGTATGCATATACACAAACCCGAAAGACCCTACCGAGAGTTATCCCTACTACTGTGGGACCGGCCCGATAGATGGTCCGGGGAGTCAGGCAACGGAGTAACGTGGCCGGTCTTTGAGCTTGGCACAGTGTCGGCGAGAACCTAGGCGATGACAAAAGGAACTCGCGCAATCATCAGCGGCGTAGTGTGAAACGTAGCATTGGCCGATGTCCGAAGGGAAGGTGCGCCGGTGGAACTGGCTTCCCATTCCCCTGTTTGTCTTGGCCAGATCACTGATTGCGAGCAAGGAACCCGCGGCGGAAGTGTTCCGCCCGCCCGCCGCAATTGTGAAGTGCTTCTATCGAAATTAGGGAGCCGTTGACCCATTTCATGCGCCCGGGTTTTCGCCTTCCAGAGGCCCCGAGTTATGCAGCCTTATCCTTTGTCCCCTGAGCCGCGCAGGCCAGTCCTGCATGAACTGAGTTGGTGACAAGCCACGGCATGAATCACGACGACTTGCGGTTATAGAACATATCAAGGCATTTGAACAAGTCGGCCATGGCTTCGCGATGCGTGCGATACTGGATCGGCCGGAATTGGCGAAGGCCAACAGGTTAAGCAGTGATCTGATTCAGATAAAAGCGCCGCGTGAACGCGACAGGCGATTGGTAGTCAGCGGCGCCTGCGGCCGTTGCCGGTTGTAGAGGATTTCGATGTATTCGGTGATCGCCAAACGTGCCTGCTCTCACGTGGCAAAACATTGATGCTAGACCAGTTCATTCTTCGGCGTTGCCCCGACGGATTCGATCGGGGCGTTGTTGTAGCGGTTGCCACGGCGGCTCAGCAACGCGTGTATGTCAAGGTGGCCGATGAGTGCTTGATAGGCGAGCGGGCGCTAGTGCCATCCTCGATCGCTATGGTGAATCAGGCCGGCGGGTCACGACAGCGCGAAACAGCGCCGACATGACCAGATTTTTTCGTCCTCCGTTCCCTTACCGCCTAGCCGACAATTTCACCACTGTACAGTTCCTTCAGGCCGGTAAATACAGTCAGCCCCTTCGGTCACCATATAGGTGATGTCACCGCACTAGGCTTGATTGAGTGCCGTCGCCGAGAAATCCTGATTTAGCAAATTCGGCGCTCGTTTCGTCGTGAAGCTCATTCCTATAGACCACTTTTGAAATTCGATTCATGCATGCCCCCGCTTCTCGGTATGACGAAACGTTGGCTTCCACATTTTCCGACCGACCTCGGAACGGCGAGTTCCGGATCTGCGGCGCGCACGGATTCCGGACCTTGGGTTCAGCACGCCGAGCGGGCGCAGGCGTTAGGTGTGTGACTTTAACGGCTATTCTCGATCGCCCACTAGTCAGGAAGTCTCACCTTGATCATGGTGCCGGCTCCCGGCGAGCTGATAACGTCGATCGCACCGCCCAGCATCAGAACACGCTCTTCCATCCCTGCCAGTCCGAATGACCTCTTTCTCGTTGCCAGAGGATCGAATCCGCAACCGTCGTCGAGCACTTCGAGAAGGCAAGCATCGGGGGTTCGCTCTAATGCGATGATTACTCTTCTGGCCGCAGCGTGTCGGGCGACATTGGTCAGTGCCTCTTGAACGATGCGAAACAGCACGATAGCGCGATCCTCGCTTACGGCGATATTCTCGTCCTGCAAGTTGAGATGACAGACCGTCCGGCCGTTGCGGTTGAAATCGGCCACGAGCCACTCGAGCGCCGCTGCAATTCCGGAATCGAGCGCTGCGGGGCGCAGCGACGCGATAACGCCCCTTACCACCTGCATCGTTACATCCACAAGTGAAACGAGCGCCTGCGTATGCTCTACCAGATCCGGGCGATCCGCGCCAAGCCTCATGCGCAATATCGACGCCCTAAGGCGAAGCGCGGTGAGGTGCTGTCCGAGTTCGTCGTGCATTTCCCGCGCAATATGCTTGCGTTCATCCTCCCGAGCCGTCTCGCGATGTGAGGCAAGTTCACGCAGCATCTCGTAGGACTCGCGCAAGCGGAGCTCTGCTTCCTTGCGCTCCGTGAGGTCAACTACGAAAGCAACGCCTTCCTTCCCGCTGCAATCGAAAGCAGCGCGGCCGACCATGACCGGTATGCGACTGCCATCCTTTCGCACGTATTCTTTTTCCTCGGGTTGAACGTCGCCGTGGTTTCTGATTTTGGCCAAAGCCCGTTCGCTGCTTTCCTGCCATTCAGTTGGCGTGAGATCCCTCCAGCGGAGGCATCCTGACGCAAGGTCCTCTCGCTCATATCCCACCATGCGCAGGAAAGCGTCGTTGGCTTCGAGAATGTCGCCGGCGGCATTCCAGACGATGATGCCAATGATATTGGCGTCGACGAGGCGGCGAATCCTGGCCTCCCGTTCCTGCAGGTCGCGGTACAGGCGGGTGTTCTCGAGTGCAGTCGCCGCCTGCGACGCGAGCAGCCGCAGCAGTGCAATCCGGGTCCATGGGAAGGCGCGGGTGATCAGATTGTTTTCGAGGTACAGGGCGCCGATCAGCTTCGCTTGATTCATTAATGGCAGGCATAAGACGGAACGAGTCAGATACTGCCGGATATGAGGATCTGTCGCGAACCTGGGATCGGCCGCAGCATCATCGAGAATGACACTTTCGCCTGTGCGCAATACATCGTAGAGAACAGGCCCGGGAATCATGGTCGCGCTCACGGGCGCATCACGCAATTGGACGCATGCCTTGTCGCTGTCCGTCCAGGCTTCCGCTGCGAGCCGCTGGTCTCCTGTATGCGAAAGGATCAGTAATCCACGCGTCGCTCCCGCCTGTTCGATAGCGGTACGCATGATCGTCTCAATCAATCTGTCGAGGAAAACCTCTCCGGAAACAGCCTGCGACACCCTGATGACGGTAGCAAGGTCAAGGTGTTCAAGAGGCGTCCCGATAGTGCTGCCTGAATCAGGCGCTCGCTCGTTGTCCCTTAGACCTGGGTACAGTTCGTCGAGTTGACGCACCTTGCCTTCTGCGCCCCAGCGTCGATACCCCCGTCGTGCGTCCTGCAAATAGGCACGGGCGATCTTCTCGAACCCGCGCGCCGCGTAGAACGCGGATGCGAGTTCATTGGCAAGCGCTTCGTTGTGTACGAGCTCGTTTGCGCGCGCAAGGCGAATGGCCTCTTCGTAGAGCCGCATCGCGTCGACATCACGGCCTTCCAGGCGCGCCATCTCGGCGCTTACCAGTGAAACCCGATTGCCGAAATTCGCGGGACAGTTGTTCGCCCAGATCTCCAATTGCCGACAATGCGCGGCGATGCTGTGGAGGTGCTCCTGTCGCTCCTCGGCTGGCACCCGGTCGAAATGCGCGGCCTTTGTGAGAGCGGCGTAAAAATGGTACTCGCATTCCTCCAGGTGCGTCGACGAGCTCCAAAGTAGCTCTTGCGCGATCGATGCCGCGTTCATGGCGGCCACATAGTCGCCTGAAAGGAATCGTCCCTGCAGTTTCCGGATCCAGTACCAGCACGCGGCCGTCGCGAGCGCGGGGTTGCCGGACAGGTGCTGCTCTGTACGAAGCTCGTTGAACTCGTCATAGTCGAAGTGGCCGAATTTCAGTGTGGCGCCGCGGAGCATTCGGATCAATACGAGTTGTGTGGTGAGGTTATCGACGACCAGACCGAAACGTGTCTTCCTGGAAAACGCGAGGCCCTGTTCAATTTCGGTTTCGACATCGTTTAGAGGGTCACCGCCGAAAAGTCGGTCCGAAACGATATGGCAGCAGGTATAGGCGCCAGACGGAAGGTCCCCGGTCCGACCCGCTGCTTCGAACGCACGGCGCAGCACTTCGCTGCTGAAGCGCACGTGTTTCGTCCAGCGCACAACGTACAGCGCGTAGCAGAGATAGGTGACCGCCTCGAAGCGTTTGAGTCCGCGTCGCTCGACCAGATCGAAGCCGAGCTGACCGAACTGGACTCCAGCGTGGTAATCGCCAAAGCGTGGCCCAGCGATCCGCGGAAACATGACATACGCGAAACACGAGGCGTCGCAGTTCCCACACTCCAGACTCAGGCTGATCACTTTGCATATAGCGAGAGAAGCCAGATTCGCGTCAAAAAACCAGGCTGGTCTCAGGAGCTTGCTAAGCACGTCAGTGATTGCGAGGGACGCTGGGTCCGTCATCAACGGCATATCGATGAGTGCCTCGATAGTCCGGCCCGCAAGCCGCGGCCGGATGTTTTCGTACTCTCTACGTATGTTGCTTTCATGTGGGTGTGCGGGCCAGTCGATGCCGACTTGACGGAGGTGATCGAGGCAAACCTCGACCGCGCGATCGCTTCGATCGAGAGTCAGGTAAACATCCATTCGCAGACACGCGACGCTCGCCTGATCCACGGTGTTCGTCGCGCGGTTTGACAGCATCGCCAGCCGCTCTTCGGCATCGGTTAGCCGCCCAGTGAGGAACTCGCATTCTGCCAGGCTCAACTGGAGCGCAAAGACCAGTTCGTGCCTGCGTCCCCAGCAATCGTCCTGAAGGAGTGCAGCGCCGGCAGTGAGATAGGTGAGCGCCGACGCATAGGCTGTCGACGCCTTGGCTCTCTTGCCGGCGATCAGGTTAAAGGCAGCCAGTTGTTGGCGTTCCTGCCTGGACCTCACCAGCGCCGCGCCTCGGTTGAGCTGACTGACGATATCAAAGATCGCCTCTTCCCGTTTGCTAGCGGGAGTTTGCGCCGCGAGTAGCCGTCCAATTCGCAGATGCGTGTGAGCACGCAAATCTTTGGGAATTAGCGAATAGGCAGCTTCCTGCACCCGGTCGTGTACGAACCCGTAGGCGTCTTCTAGTTGCTCGACCAACTCCTGCTCGAGTGCCGGCTTCAGCAGCGCCCGGATTTCCTGCTCCGAAACGCCCAGAACTTTAGGCAGCCTCATATAGGAGGCGGTGTTGCCGAGACAGGCAAGCTGTTGCATGGCGCGTTGCGTTGACGCCGGTAGGCGCACTAGCTTTGCCACCATTAGGTCGACTACATTGTCGGTGTACTCTTTGCGGTGGATGCGGGGCAGGTCCCAGCTCCAACAGGCCGTGTCATGGGCAAAGCTCAGCAGATCGCTATCGGCAAGCTCGCGCAAAAACTGGATGACGAAAAACGGATTGCCCGCCGTCTTCTCATGCACGAGGTGCGCAAGCGGTGCCGCACGTCCCGGCTCACAGTGAAGCGCTTCGACAATCAGTTGCTCCACGTGTTCACAAGCAAGAGGCGCGAGAACAATTTCGTCGAGCCTTGCGCCGACAGCCCTTAACGTCTGAAGCTTGTGCAGCAGCGGATGTCCGGGAGTTACCTCATTGCTGCGATAGGCGCCGATTACCATCAGATGCTGCAGATCCGAGCGCGCAAGGAGCCCGTCGAGCAAGTCGAGCGTCGCGGCGTCGAGCCATTGCAGATCGTCAAGAAATAGTGCCAACGGATGTTCACGTCGCGCAAAGACGCCGATAAAGCGCTGGAAGACGACTTCAAAACGGCGGCGCGCCTGATTTGGCTCGAGCTCTGGGACGGGCGGGGGATCGCCGATGATCAGCCTGAGCGCAGGGATCAGATCGGTCACGAGTCGCGCGTTAGGACCGAGTGCCCCGATCAACGTCTCGCGCCAGGTTGCGAGTTCCGCGTCAGGCTCGCCGAGTAGCGGTCTGATCAGGCCCTGAAAAGCTTGAACGAGCGTCGCATAGGGTATGTCGCGCTTGTATTGGTCGAACTTGCCCGACGCGAAGAGCCCGCGCGATGGTACGAGTGCCTTATGCAGTTCATGGACGATTGCGGATTTGCCGATACCCGAATACCCGGAGACGAGCACGAGTTCAGGGATGCCAGTCCTGACTACGCGATCGAACGCAGTGGTCAATGCATCCACCTCCCTCTGCCTCCCGTAGAGTTTCTCAGGGATCAGGAGGCGGTCGGTCATGTCGTATTCGCCCAGCACAAAGGAATCGATGTGGCGTTGACGCTGCCATTCGGTCAGGCAATGCCTCAGATCCCGCTCGACGCCAGCCGCCGTCTGATACCGTTCCTCCGGCGTCTTGGCGAGCAGCTTCATGACAAGCTCTGAGACGGGAAGGGGGACCGTGTCTACCCGTGCTATCGGAGGCACCGGCTTACGCGCAACATGGCAATGTACCCATTCCATCGGATCCGCAGCAGTGAACGGTAGGGACCCAGTGAGCATTTGATAAAGCGTAACTCCGAACGCGTAGAGGTCGCTGCGAGAGTCGATCGAGCGGTTCGTCCGCCCAGTCTGTTCGGGCGCCATGAAGGGTAGGGTGCCGGCGATCGTTTCGGGTGGCTGTGGAAATTGCCGCTCGCGCGGCAGTCGTGAAGCGATCCCAAATCCTGTGAGCCGCGGCTGGCTGTCCGTGCAGTCAACTAGCACATGGGCAGGCTTGAAATCCTTGTGAACGAACCCACTCCGGTGGAGCTTCTCAAGCGCCCCGGCAATGCCGACGGCGAGGCACAAAACACGTTCCACCCCGAGAGGCGCGCCCACCAGTCGCTCAAGTGGTTCGCCGCCCGGATCCTCGAAAACCAGTGCCATCCGTTCATCTTCGCGTACCAGCTTTATCGGGTGCACCGCCCACGTACCATTCAGTTGTTCTTTCAGCGCGAATTCGTGAGCAAGGCGCTCGAGAAGGGCGATCGAGGGATGTTCCTCGGTGGTCCGGAGAGTCAGGACGCTATCGTTGCCGCTCGGGGACCGGACGCGACAGAAAGTGCGCTCTGCATCCTCCCAAAGTATGTGGACACTGAAGCCTGTGTCAGAGCCATGTGGATCGTTCATCTGCCGTCATTCACTAGTCAAGTTCAGTCCCTGATCGTATCAAGGGACGCAGCCCAATTCGTCTGTCTAAAGTGTCCTCTGGCTGCGCGGTAAGAACCATAGGGTAACTCTCGCACAATAGCGCCGCGACGCAGCAATGGCCACTTGCATCCCACCGTGCGTGGTTTATGGAAATCCTGGCAAAAGTATCTGAACCACTGGCTGTCCGGGCAAGGGTTCTAACATATGATGAAACCGCCGAGAAGGCTCAGTGAGTTCCTGACTACACCGGAACGTCTGGGTTTTGCCAATGGAAAACCCGCGTTCATCGCAAGCGTGTAGCCCGTGGGAGGTCCAGTTCCAGGGAGCTTTAATGGCTGCAGCAACAGAGCGAACGGTCGCGATGCGCCCGCTGGACAATTCCATACCATTTTGAACGTCGTGGTGGATAGCAAGCTGAAACCGCTAACGTTCTGCGCAACGGCTGGAACTGACGGCGCGGCAGAATCGCCGGCTTGTTGTGCGGCTCGGAATTTGGGCCGTGGACTGGCTTTCGGACAAAAATCTCGCGCAGCGAGACGCTGTCGAGATGCTTTGTTCCGATCGTGCTCACGATTATCCCCGGTTGACACGCCGATTTTGGGCCGGCCCCTAGCGTTGGAGAAGCCACGGGAATCCCAGCGTCCGCATGGCGCTAAAGGGGTCATATCGAATGACGAGCGAAGGCCTGTTGATCCTGCGTCGACTGCATCCGCCGACGGTCTACCAGTCACGCACACGATAGGAGCGCTTGGACGAGTTCATCCATATTGATGGCGGTGATCACCGCTAGCTCCAGGACCGCGCTCCAGCGTGCACGCTGTTGGTGTATGTCGATGACGCAACCAGTCCCTTCATGCACCTGCAATTCACTCAGGCGGAATCGACGTTCCGCCAATTTAAGGCGACGCGCGTTCTTATCGAGCACTGCGGCAAACCTGGCGCTGTCAGGTTGACGCCCATCTGCACTCCCTATGTGAACAGTAGTAATACTTATTATATAATCGTTTTGATTGCTCCCGGAACGTACAGCCGTACCATGTACCGATGCGCTGTTTGACTATGGCGAAATAACAGGCCGCGTTCCTCTGTGTCTGCAGCGCCAAGCGCTGACGAAAGGGGCTTAGCGATTGTGTGCGACGCGTATCTCGAAAGGGAACATCTGACGTTCGCGGTTACGGGTCGGCAGATCACGCGTGCAGCCGCTTTGATAAAAATGTGCTTAGCCCTAGCAGGCTGTTGAAAAGCGCCCCGTCATGACGACCGAAGCTACGTTCAGGAGACTTGCGCGTGCAATTTCCCGCTGAATTGCCGGTTTGCCGCGCGATCCGCGCGGGGCATGCGCACGCATGCAGCCCCGCTGGCGCGCAGTCTTCACGCCGTGACGGCTCATCGCGCCGCTCCTTGCGGCACCACCCCTGGCATTCGGGCCATGCGGGTCAGATTGCTCGCAACCATCGTCAGCTTGAAGTGCTGGTCGACGCGCTTGATACCGCGATAGACCGTCTGCCGGATCCGACCGACCGTTTTACCCCAGCCGAAATGCTCTTCGATTCGTTTGCGGATGATCTGGCTAATCCGGTAGCCTGTATGCCGCGAAGTGCGACCATCGATTGCGCTGCCGCCCCAACGCTCATCGTTGCGCGCGACATGCGGTGTCACGTTGCGAGCGCGGCAATCGTTCACGAAGTCGCGGGTGTCATACGCCTTGTCGGCACCAACTGTCTTCGCATGAGCGCCTGGCACGCAATCGAGCAATTGCAATGCGCTGGCCCGCTCGGCGAAACCATCTGCGTGACTCACCACGGCGCCGACCACCAGCCCCGAGCGATTCTCCATCAGGATGTGCCCGTGGTAGCACAGGATGGCCGGGCTCTTGTGGCTCTTCTTGAACAATCGCGCCTCCGGATCAGTAGTCGACTCGTGCGTGGCATTGCTACGTCGCTCGCCTTTCCAGTCAGTGTCGGCGTTGCGGCCACCGCCGGCTGGCGGACCATCGTCCGGGCCGTCCTTGCGGCGGAAGCTCTTGTGACTGGCCCACGCCTGAATCAGCGTGCCGTCCACCGAGAAATGCTCTCTCGACAGCAAGCCCCGCTTGTCCGCCAGGCTCATGACTTCGGTGAAGAACGCTTCCACGACTTCATGCTCCAGAAGCCGGTCGCGGTTCTTCGAGAACACCGAGTGGTCCCACACCGCGTCCTCAATCGCCAGCCCGACAAACCAGCGGAACAGCAGGTTGTAGCGCATCTGCTCCATCAGCATGCGCTCGCTGCGCACCGAGTAGAACACCTGCAACAGCAGCGCCCGCATCAGCTTCTCAGGCGCAATCGAGGCACGGCCGGTGTCCGCGTAGATGACGCTGAACAGCCCGTTGAGCCGTTTCAACGCGTCATTCACCAGCAACCGGATCGGTCGCAACGGGTGATCTGCCGGGACGAAGTCCTCGAGCTTGACCGTCGTGAACAGGGGTTCCTGCATCTCATCCATTCCGCGCATCGCATCCGCTGCCAAAGATCATGAACACGATATCCATAACGCCCGTCCCTCAAACCCCGTTTACACGGGACCCAAATTCAACAGCCTGCTAGGGAGTCCAGGAATTCCCAGTTGCCGCTGGATAGCTGCGCGATTGCTCGGACGCTTTGCTCCAGCACGCCGGGTTTGCGTGTCCTGCTCATCGAGCAGTTTCCCCACCACATACGTCTCGTCGCGTGGCGTCACAAACACCACTTCTAAATGCCTAGTGCCGCGAGGTTTCTACCGAACCGCCCTAGCGCACCGAGCCAATCGATAGCCGGACTTGACATGCCAGCAACGAATCGTCGGTTCCGTACCTGAGTACGCCTCCTCGCTCCGAACGAGAAGTGTCCGTCAACAGCGCAGCTGATCATAACAGCAGGGAACCGCTGGCCGTGGTAAAGCGATTTCGTCGCGTTCATTCTCTCCTTCCAACGCGCGCCTCATCGCCAGCGTGATGGCGCATTTTCGGGCAACGGATAGCCATCATGCCAATGCCCGCGCGGCCAAGCGGGGCGGCTCGGGGCATCGATATCGCCGAGCTCGTACTGGAAGCGCTCCAAGGTCGCGGCGATCGCTGCATCAATCTCATCTTCCGATCGACCGCGGTAGCGAAACCGGCCGAGGATCTCGTCGTAGCCGCCCTTGCCGTCGAAGACATGATTTGCCTTCGGCGTAATGGCCGCATACAGTGGTGCGATCCCGTCCGGGACGACGGCTCGCAAGAGGCGACTGCCGGTCGCCTCGGGGAGCAGCAGAAACCCTCCTAGCTCGGTGGAGCGGGCCGCTGCACCCACGCCTGCCTCGGATGCGAGCGACGTCCCGTAGTTGAGCTGCTGACGGACCCACAGGCTGAAGATGTCAATGCCGTAGAGATCGCGGAACAGGAACGGAATTTCACCGCCGCCTACGCGCGCGCCGATCTCAAGGAAATAGAGGCCGTCGGAGCCGCGAATCACTTCGAGATGAAAGGCGCCATCCAACAGCGATAGAGCGCGGAGACTCGTTTGCGCGAACGCGAGTAGTTCGTCGTTCGACGGTCCAGGCTGCAACATTATCGACCCGAGCGGTTTGCCATTGGCGAAGTCAAGGCATGAGTTAAGGTAGCGCGACGCCCGGATCAGCAACGGCTTGCCGCTCGAGACGATACCGTCAACGTGATAGATCGGCCCTTCGATGAACTCCTCGCATTCGTACGAAGTGCCCGTAAGTCGGGGCAGGAGCGCACCGAACTGTTCCACCGAATCGACCCGATGGACACCGATGCTTGCCGCGCCGGTTCGCGGCTTGACGATAAGCGGATGCCGCAGTCCGGCGACAGTGGTGAGCGCGTCCTCCCGATCGTTCAATTCGACGAACTGCGGCACGCGCAGACCGGCCGCACTGACGACGCGCTTCATCACCGTCTTGTCGCGAAAGCGTGCTGCGGTGGCGGGCCGGTCGCCCGGGACGTCGAAGGTTTCCCGCAGCTGTGCCGCGGCGAGCAGGTCGAATTCGGACAGCGCGATCAGTCGGTCGACACCGTTCAGCCTAGTACGGCATGCGTCAAACGCCACGCGCAGCCTGTGTATATCGTTGAAGTCCGGGAGGATCTCGATGTGCGAGATGCGCGTCGCTTCGAGAGCTTTCGCGCCTTCCGGTGTGCACAGATAGGCAACGTCGTGCGCGTCGTGATCGATGTATCGGTGATAGGCGGCAAAATCGTCGGACCAGCGATTCATTACGACACTTCGGGTACGGCGGGGGAAGGGGGTATCCGTCATCGCGACTCATCCTTCAATGGACCTTGAATGTCAACCCCATTTCGAGCGCGCATTGCGCGTCGTTCAGTCGGCGTTCGAGCGTGGGGCGATCGGGCGCTGTAAATAGCACGTGGCCGACCCGGCCACGGAAGTCGGTCGGCGGCGATACCCAGTCGCCGGTGCGCGGATAGATTTCCGCTTCTTGGAAGCCAGGCTGCGTACGCACATCGTCAAGCCCGCTGACACCGACGAACTGCCCGGCTGCCTCGGGTGCGAGAAACCGGACGCCGCTTACCCGGGTGCTCCGCCCGTGGCAGTATCCCGGGGCCGGGTCCCATTCCCCGAGATAGCTGCGGAGCATGACTTCCGGTAGCGAGATTGACTTAGCTAGCTCAACGAGCCGGTAGATCCGGTCGCCGCCGAGCCGCGCGGCGATTTCGATCAGCGTGGGACCGTCGCGCGTCATGCGCACTTCCGCATGAAACACGCCCAGCGTCAGGCCGATCTCTCTCGCCACCGTTTCGACATACGCGCTCAGCCGAGCTCGGTCGCGGTCGTCGAGCGTAGCGTCGACCACATGTCCCATCTCGACGAAGTAGGGCTCGGGCCCGAGGATCTTTTCGGTAATGGCGAGCATGCGCGGACCGAGCGGACCGACGTAGCCTTCTACGCTGTACTCAGGTCCGTCGAGATACTGTTCAAGCATCATCACTTGACCAACTTCGCGGCCCATGTCCGGAACAGATCGATGCGCAACGCTGTCGACCGTCGCCTGCAACTGCGCGAGCGAATCGACGCGGCGCACCAGTAGGCTGCCGCAACCATCGACCGGCTTCACGACGGCCGGAAATCCGACGTGCGCCGCCGCGCAGGCGACGTCGCCACGCTTTGCGATCGGCGCGAAACGCGGTACAGCGAGCCCGGCCATGCTGAGTCGCTGACGGCTACGGTATTTGTCACGTGTGAGCGCGGCCGCTTCGGGCGCTAGATGAGGTAACCCCAATTGCGCGGCCGTCTGCGCGACGACGTCGACCGCGTACTCAAAGCCGGGAACGAGCGCGTCGATGCCCCCAACAGTCCGCACTGCTGCAGCGACGTCATCAGCCGAGCCAGTGTCGACACTCGTCAGCGACGCCACGGTCCGGAGGTGCGTTGGCGGCACGATGCGGGTATCTGCGCAGAACACGTGTACTGGGTGCCCGAGCCGCTGCGCTGCAGCGATCAGCGCGGTGCCCGATGAGACAGGCTCCACTACTACAATAGCCACGATGCGCTCCTCATGCAACGACCACGTCCGACTGGCGCCCGGTTTCTGCCTTTAGTTCGTCGAAGTAATCGCCGACCAAGCCGATGAAGTTGCGAAGATGCATTTCGGCCTTGTCGATGCCACCCCATCCGTCGATCGCGCGCTGGACTGCGCCCCACATCAGATCGTCGTGGTCGTGCGATTCGTCGTATTGGATATGGCCAAGCGAACCCTTAACGGTGTGGTGCCCGAAGGCTCGACCCGCGGCTTCGGTGATCGTCTTATTGTAGCGGTCCGAATACCATTCGACGAACCAGTTCCACGCCATCGTCGGCAATGGGCCATCGCGTTCGATGCTGAGATACAGATAATTGATCAGCTTCCTGGTCGAGTGGAGCGGCTCAATTGTGTCAATCTGTTCGGCGGTGAGGCCGAATTTTTCGATGTCGCGCAGAAAGAGTCCTTCGTGGCCGTATTCCTCGGCGAGGTATTGCGCGAGGATCTGCGCGAGTTGATTGTCCTTGAAGCCGATCTTGTAGAGCGCGAATGCATCGACTTCATTGTTCAGGCGGATGCGCAGCACTGTCTCAACGAGATGCCGCCGATAGTATTCGCGGTCGATCCATTCGCCACGGTGAAACGCGGCGGTGTCGGGCGAGGCGGAAAAGAGCGCCTGCATTTCACAGTCTGCAACCAGTTCGAAACGGGCACGATCTTGGTGGGCCATTTTCAGTCTCCAGTAAAACCACATGAAGGGAAACAGCATCGCAAGCGCGACACACACAACGACGAAGCGAATCATCCGCAGTTAGTGTCTCGACAACATTCGAAGACGCGGAGGAAAATGCAGTGCGAGATGACGAGCCACCTGCCGGCAACGCCGGCCTATTCTTGGCGGCAGCAGGCTATGCTGGCGCTGATCACGAGCAACGTGCCGATGCTTTGCAAGCCTGTCATAGGCTGACCGAGGACGACAAAACCGATTGCGGCAGCAATGGCGGGTTCGATGCTCATCAGAATGCCGAACGCGGACGCCGTCATGCGCCGCAGCGCGAACATCTCGAGGACGTAGGGCAGGAGCGGCACGAGTACCGCGAGATATGCGGCGTCAATCAATTGCGCGGTGGGCAGATGGCCACTGCTTTGCGCAAGACCAAACGGCGTGGTGACCAGGGCCGCGACGATCAGCGACATTGAGAGCCCCTGCAGGCCATCGAACAGCGTGCCGACTCGCTTCATCATCACGATGTACGTTGCCCATCCGAGCGCAGCCCCAAACGGAAAGACGAGCGCGGTTAACGAGGTGGTCCACATGCTGTCCTGCCGCGCAATCAGGACGACGCCGACCATCGCCACCATGGGCCACACTAGCATCCGGAATCTGCGAATACCGGCCGTCGCGACGATGAGGGGACCAATGAAGCTGATGGCGACTGCGAGACCAAGGGGCACGCGCTGCACGGCTTCGAAGTAGCACAGTGTCATGCCGGCCATGGCGCTACCGAGGACGAAAGCGGCGATCCAGCGCTGTCGGGAGTAGGTATGGAGCGGCGGTCGCACCACGATCGCGAGCACCAAGCCCGCGAAACAAAGACGCAGCCATGTCGTGCTGAGCGTACCGTATTGGATTGTCACGGGTCGCGACAAAGCAGCACGCTGCACATCGACGCGATAGCCATGGCAGCCGCGAGCACGCTGGCAACAGGTCGCGAAGACGGCTTGGAACCAGGGGCGTTAGCATCAAACGCATCGCCTTTAACTGGCTCAACCCCGGTGTCGATACGATTTGTTTGGACGACATCTAAATCTTCGCTCATACTCGGCTCCGCAGGGATGACGGGAGAATCCTAACAGCGCATATCCGCTTTGTATAAGCCGTTAATTTTTTTGAGTGCATCAATCATATTGATGATTCGCGATGGAGAAAAGTCTGTTTTTGCAGGTAAAATTACCGGCGGGAGGCTCACTCCGCGTGGAAAAGAGAGTACTGATTCTTATCGGATGATTGTCTCGATTGCGCGCCGGACATTTCAGTCATGCGATGTGCCACAGCGTGCTTTGAGTATGGCGGGATGCTGGGCGGTCTCGCTTTGCTCTGAATTCCATCAACTTGATGGCTGGTGTCGACACGCAGCGGTTTCTGCCCATGCGCTCTGGAAGCGATCAATGCCCGGCAGAAGCCATGTCGCGACGAACGCCGGCTAACGGTCACCGTCAACACGCCCACAGCCGAGCCAGCCCCTTCTTCAGTCGCGCAAATCCCAGATTCAACCGATCGAACCCCTCGCGGATGTCAGGGAGCGCCCGAAGGGCGACGGCCGTGAGTACAAGATGTGGTCGCCCGCCGGTAGCGCGGTGGAACAGCAGTACGTCTAGCAGGCTGTTGAATTTGGGTCCCGTGTAAACGGGGTTTGAGGGACGGGCGTTATGGATATCGTGTTCATGATCTTTGGCAGCGGATGCGATGCGCGGAATGGATGAGATGCAGGAACCCCTGTTCACGGCGGTCAAGCTCGAGGACTTCGTCCCGGCAGATCACCCGTTGCGACCGATCCGGTTGCTGGTGAATGACGCGTTGAAACGGCTCAACGGGCTGTTCAGCGTCATCTACGCGGACACCGGCCGTGCCTCGATTGCGCCTGAGAAGCTGATGCGGGCGCTGCTGTTGCAGGTGTTCTACTCGGTGCGCAGCGAGCGCATGCTGATGGAGCAGATGCGCTACAACCTGCTGTTCCGCTGGTTTGTCGGGCTGGCGATTGAGGACGCGGTGTGGGACCACTCGGTGTTCTCGAAGAACCGCGACCGGCTTCTGGAGCATGAAGTCGTGGAAGCGTTCTTCACCGAAGTCATGAGCCTGGCGGACAAGCGGGGCTTGCTGTCGAGAGAGCATTTCTCGGTGGACGGCACGCTGATTCAGGCGTGGGCCAGTCACAAGAGCTTCCGCCGCAAGGACGGCCCGGACGATGGTCCGCCAGCCGGCGGTGGCCGCAACGCCGACACTGACTGGAAAGGCGAGCGACGTAGCAATGCCACGCACGAGTCGACTACTGATCCGGAGGCGCGATTGTTCAAGAAGAGCCACAAGAGCCCGGCCATCCTGTGCTACCACGGGCACATCCTGATGGAGAATCGCTCGGGGCTGGTGGTCGGCGCCGTGGTGAGTCACGCAGATGGTTTCGCCGAGCGGGCCAGCGCATTGCAATTGCTCGATTGCGTGCCAGGCGCTCATGCGAAGACAGTTGGTGCCGACAAGGCGTATGACACCCGCGACTTCGTGAACGATTGCCGCGCTCGCAACGTGACACCGCATGTCGCGCGCAACGATGAGCGTTGGGGCGGCAGCGCAATCGATGGTCGCACTTCGCGGCATACGGGCTACCGGATTAGCCAGATCATCCGCAAACGAATCGAAGAGCATTTCGGCTGGGGTAAAACGGTCGGTCGGATCCGGCAGACGGTCTATCGCGGTATCAAGCGCGTCGACCAGCACTTCAAGCTGACGATGGTTGCGAGCAATCTGACCCGCATGGCCCGAATGCCAGGGGTGGTGCCGCAAGGAGCGGCGCGATGAGCCGTCACGGCGTGAAGACTGCGCGCCAGCGGGGCTGCATGCGTGCGCATGCCCCGCGCGGATCGCGCGGCAAACCGGTAATTCAGCGGGAAATTGCACGCGCAAGTCTCCTGAACGTAGCTTCGGTCGTCATGACGGGGCGCTTTTCAACAGCCTGCTAGGCATTCTTCGAGACTGCGAACGAATTGACCAACGTCGGTGGGCGTAACATTCAGTTCCATTGCAGCAGCCGAGAAGCCCGGGTGGCGCGCGCTCGACTCCAAGGCTCGCAGCGTGTCCGGGGGAGCCGGCCATGCACAGAAAGATTTTCTTTCAACGACAAACAAGACACCTCATTTGTGAGCGTGACGTCGACTGGCTAGGAATGTTCAAATCGGTCTGCAAAGCAAGGGCATTTCATGTTGCCGTTTCCGTTTTTATCGTTTTCAGGAACAGTCACAGAACGACTACGTTATCTCAACCGTGCACAGGGCCAAGGGCCTCGAATGGAAGCGGGTCAAGGTGGTCAATGATTTCTTGTTCAAGTACGTCGATGGTCGTCTCGTGGTAGAGGACGACGAACTGCGCCTCCTATACGTCGCCTTCACGCGCGCGCAGCATGTGCTGGATGTATCGGATCTACGCGAAGAACTCCTGCGCCTGTTTGCATCGCGCCGGTAGCCCGATCCTAACCAGCGTGTCGAGCTCGATCAGAAGTAGAAGCCACCCAAAGGAAAACGTAACGGAGGTCGCAGTGAGCAAACGGTCAAACTTGGATTCGCCGGCAGACCGGCTAAAGCGAGCGCGTGAGTCGTTCAATAGCCACATGGAAGCGACCGTAAGGCCTTTGCTTAACATCGACCAGTGCCAGCAGGATCGGTTGCGGTTTGTCGAAATAGAGAAGAGGATCGCCGATAAGAGTATTCGCCGGGACTATCAGCAAAAGGCCATCCGCTGCTTGAGGCGAATATGGAATGCGATGGGCCAAATGCCCAGCTGCGACTTGTGCCCGAGCCCGACTCGAAATTGCCACAATTCATTACTGTTTTTTCGTCTTGCCATCTCGCCAAGATATTGCGTCCATGGCTTGATGTCCAGGTTGTGTTAGATGGTATGGACGCCTCCCCCCGCAACGGGCAAGCGGAAGCTGAGTGGGAGAGAGCATCTGCAGTCAGCTGTACAGTGATGCGTCGAACCCCACAGCTCACGCAGGAGGTTTCCAAATGAAGATGCCCGTTATTGGCATGGATATCGCCAAGCACGTCTTCCAGTTGCATGCGGTCGACGTTGCCACGGGGAAGGTCGAGCGCGTGAAAATCAAGCGAGGTGAGGTAGCGGATTCTTTGCAAAGAGGGCGCGCTCACGTGTCGCGATTGAAGCCTGCGGTGGTGCTCATCACTGGGCCCGCTAACTGCAGAAGCTTAGCAGGCTGTTGAAAAGCGCCCCGTCATGACGACCGAAGCTACGTTCAGGAGACTTGCGCGTGCAATTTCCCGCTGAATTACCGGTTTGCCGCGCGATCCGCGCGGGGCATGCGCACGCATGCAGCCCCGCTGGCGCGCAGTCTTCACGCCGTGACGGCTCATCGCGCCGCTCCTTGCGGCACCACCCCTGGCATTCGGGCCATGCGGGTCAGATTGCTCGCAACCATCGTCAGCTTGAAGTGCTGGTCGACGCGCTTGATACCGCGATAGACCGTCTGCCGGATCCGACCGACCGTTTTACCCCAGCCGAAATGCTCTTCGATTCGTTTGCGGATGATCTGGCTAATCCGGTAGCCTGTATGCCGCGAAGTGCGACCATCGATTGCGCTGCCGCCCCAACGCTCATCGTTGCGCGCGACATGCGGTGTCACGTTGCGAGCGCGGCAATCGTTCACGAAGTCGCGGGTGTCATACGCCTTGTCGGCACCAACTGTCTTCGCATGAGCGCCTGGCACGCAATCGAGCAATTGCAATGCGCTGGCCCGCTCGGCGAAACCATCTGCGTGACTCACCACGGCGCCGACCACCAGCCCCGAGCGATTCTCCATCAGGATGTGCCCGTGGTAGCACAGGATGGCCGGGCTCTTGTGGCTCTTCTTGAACAATCGCGCCTCCGGATCAGTAGTCGACTCGTGCGTGGCATTGCTACGTCGCTCGCCTTTCCAGTCAGTGTCGGCGTTGCGGCCACCGCCGGCTGGCGGACCATCGTCCGGGCCGTCCTTGCGGCGGAAGCTCTTGTGACTGGCCCACGCCTGAATCAGCGTGCCGTCCACCGAGAAATGCTCTCTCGACAGCAAGCCCCGCTTGTCCGCCAGGCTCATGACTTCGGTGAAGAACGCTTCCACGACTTCATGCTCCAGAAGCCGGTCGCGGTTCTTCGAGAACACCGAGTGGTCCCACACCGCGTCCTCAATCGCCAGCCCGACAAACCAGCGGAACAGCAGGTTGTAGCGCATCTGCTCCATCAGCATGCGCTCGCTGCGCACCGAGTAGAACACCTGCAACAGCAGCGCCCGCATCAGCTTCTCAGGCGCAATCGAGGCACGGCCGGTGTCCGCGTAGATGACGCTGAACAGCCCGTTGAGCCGTTTCAACGCGTCATTCACCAGCAACCGGATCGGTCGCAACGGGTGATCTGCCGGGACGAAGTCCTCGAGCTTGACCGTCGTGAACAGGGGTTCCTGCATCTCATCCATTCCGCGCATCGCATCCGCTGCCAAAGATCATGAACACGATATCCATAACGCCCGTCCCTCAAACCCCGTTTACACGGGACCCAAATTCAACAGCCTGTTAGAGCGTGTTAGGAACTTTGAAGTACTGGCACGGCGTGGACAAGCATGAGCATTGCGAAGACGACGAAATGAAGCCCAGCGAGAGTTTCGGGAAGCCGTTCATAGTCACGTGCGAGACGCCGGAAACGGTTGAGCCAGCCAAAGCTGTGCTCGACCACCCACCGGCGGGGGAGCAGAACGAAACCCTTTTTCGTTTCTTCGAGTTTGATCACCTGAAGGTCAATGCCCTCGTCGAATGCAGCCTGCGCTGGCTCCTTGCCCGTGTATCCCTGATCGGCAAATGCCACCTTGACCGTTCGTCCCGTTACCTGCTGGACCTGCCGCGCAAGCTCCGCTACCTGTGCGCGCTCCTGTTCATTGGCGGGGGGCGCGTGTACCGCCAGCAACTGTCCCAACATGTCTACTGCAATATGTACCTTGCTACCGCGCTTCCGCTTATAACCGTCATAGCCCGCACGCGGGCCGCTCTCGCAGGTCGACTGTATCGTGCGGCCATCGAGGATGACCGCGCTGGGCTGTCCCCGACGGCCCTGTGCCACGCGTATCACCGAGCGCAGGTCGCTCACCATGCTCTCAAAGCAGCCAGCCTGCAGCCAGCGTTGAGTCTGCTGATACACCAGCTCCCACGGCGGGAAATCATTGGGCAGCATCCTCCACGGCGCGCCGGCACGAGCCATCCAGCGCAATGCATCAAACATGTCGCGCAGTTCGTATTTGCGCTGGGGCGCGTCAACGTCCATCAGCGTCAGATACGGCGCCGCGAAACTCCATTCCTCATCCGACACATCTGTCGGATACCCTTTGCGGTCGGTTCTTTTCATCCCGCCAGGATACCAGGTCTCAATCGAAGTTCCTAACACGCTCTTCTATGGGGAGCTGAAAGTCAAGCCCTGTTGAAGAGATAAAAATCTGTTATCCGAAGTAAACCTCTTCCTCGTCGTCCGGTCTCTACGGCCAGCCTGCGCGGTCACCATTGATGACCAGGCGCAGGCTGGCCGTAGAGACCATTCCGTAAAGCACGGGACCGACGCTTCTCACGTACACGTTACCGTAGCCTGGCGTGTCAATGTCATTCAGGTCAGGGTGTGTGTTGACCGGCCAATGCCGGGTCGACCTTCTATCCGTGCCGACCTGGCAGGCCGGTCACCTCATGGCGCATGCGCGAAGCGCTGGCACTACCCTGTTACCGACGCGCCCCATCTAGGTGCGTATTTCGGACGAACGTGACCGGCCGTTTCGGGATGGTGACCGGCGATTTCGGCAACGTGACCGGGCATTTCGGGAACGTGACCGTGCGGACCGGAAGGCAGGATTGGCGTTGCGCATGACATCAACTACGCGGGCTATGCTCGCCGGCTTTTGCCGGAGAGAGCATGGCCGCGCACCGGATGAACATGCGCATGATCAAGGACGTTTTACGACTTAAATTCGACGGCGGTTTCTCGCACGATCGGATCGCCGCGTCACTGGGCATATCCAAGGGCGTGGTCACGAAGTACATAGGACTGGCCGGTGCCGCCGGGCTGGACTGGGCAAGCGCCAGCGATATGGATGAAGGCGACCTCGAGCGGCGGCTCCTCGGCAAGCCCACGGGGCCAGCAGGCTACGCCCAGCCCGACTACGGACGCATCCACCAGGAGCTGCGTCGCAAGGGCATGACGCTGACGTTGCTGTGGGAGGAGTACCAGGCCGAGTTTGCGGACCGGCAGACCTACCGCTATACGCAGTTCTGCGAGCACTACAAGGCGTTCACGAAACGCCTGAAGCGCTCGATGCGTCAGATTCACCGCGCCGGCGAGAAACTGTTTGTCGACTTCGCCGGCCCCACGTTGCCGCTGACGACTGGACGCCGCGCGCACATCTTCGTGGCGGCCATGGGCGCATCGAGTTACACGTTCGCATGCGCGACGCCAGCCGAAACGATGGAGGACTGGCTGAGCGGCATCGCACGTGCGCTGACCTTCTATGGTGGCGTGCCGCAGCTGATCGTGCCGGATAACCCGCGCGCGATGATTGCCGATCCCGACCGCTATGAACCTCGCGCCGGCGACACCGTGCTGGACTTTGCGCGTCACTACGGCACGTCATTCCTTCCTGCACGCGTATATCGTCCGCAGGACAAACCGAAGGTAGAGGTTGCGGTCCAGGTCGTCGAACGCTGGATCATGGCGCGCCTGCGTCATCACCGGTTTGAGTCGGTCCACTCGGTCAATGAGGCGATCCGCCCGCTGCTCAAGAACCTGAATGAGAGGCCGTTCCAGAAGCTGCCGGGATGTCGCGCCAGCTCATTCGCCCAGCTGGACGCGCCGGCACTGCAGCCGCTGCCGGCACAGCCCTATGAGCTCGCGCGCTTCAAGACAGTGACGGTTCACATCGACTATCACGTCGAGATCAACAAACACCGCTACAGCGTGCCGCACGCGTTGGTCGGTCTCAAGCTCGATGCGCGCATCACGGCGGGCGCTGTCGAACTGCTGCATCGAGGTCGCCGTGTCGCCAGCCACGCACGCAACGACCGCGCAGGCGGCTACACCACCGTCGTCGAGCACATGCCGGCGGCGCACCGCGCTCATCTGGAATGGACGCCGCAGCGGCTGATTCATTGGGGACAGCAGATCGGCGCGGCAACCGGCGCGCTTGTTACCCGGCTGCTGCAGGAGCAACGTCATCCGGAACACGGCTATCGGGCGTGCCTCGGATTGCTCTCGCTCTCACGTCGCTATGGCCGCGAACGTCTCGAAGCCGCCTGTGCGCTAGCACTGGAGCTGGGCGTGCACCGTTACCGCCACGTGCGCGACATCCTGATCAACAACCGCGACCGCGCTGCAGTGGCAACGCCTGCCGACTGGATCAGCCCGAGCCACGCGCATGTACGCGGTCCCGGCTACTACCAATAAAGAAGACCCACCATGATGATGCAACAGACACTGACGCAACTGCGCACCCTGAAGCTGGACGGTTTCGCTGACGGCCTGGAAGAACAACTGACGCAGCCCGGTGCGGCCAGCCTGAGCTTCGAGGAGCGCCTGTCACTGCTGGTCGACCGGGAAGCCAGCTGGCGTGATGATCGCCGTCGTACCCGACTGCTCAAGCAGGCGCGCCTCAAGTATCCGCAAGCCGCCATTGAAGATCTCGACACGCGCGCTGGCCGTGGCGTCGATCCGCGCTCACTCACGAGTCTCGCGCTCGGTGACTGGGTCGAAGCCGGCTACAGCCTGCTCATCAGCGGCCCAACCGGCGCCGGGAAATCGTGGCTCGCTTGCGCCCTGGCCCAATACGCTTGCCGGCGTGGGCATTCAGCCTTGTATCTGCGCGTGCCACGACTTGGCGAAGAGCTTCGCGTTCTGCACGGCAACGGCGGCTTCACAAAATGGCTGCTGCAGGTTGCCCGCGTTGACGTACTTCTGCTGGACGATTGGGGAATGGCGCCTCTCGATACGATGGTTCGAAACGATCTGCTCGAGATGATCGATGACCGCTCGGCGGGAAAGGCGACCATCATCACCAGCCAGTTACCGATTGAGCACTGGCATGGATGGATCGGCGACGAGACCATCGCCGACGCAATGCTCGACCGCCTCATGCAGCGTCATCACCGGATCACGCTCACCGGTGAATCCCTCAGAAAAGCATCCCCAAAACCCAACGTCCTGGAGCCCAAACTCGACCAGAACTAACAAGGAAATCTACAATCAACACCGCGCAACGCCTCACCCCGCCGGATCGGTCACGTTCCCGAAATCGGCGGTCACGTTCGCCGAAATACGCACTAGGGAAACGGCCACCCGCGATGGGTAGCCCGAGCGTGTTTCGGGCGCGTTGACCTTTACATGCTGTTGCTGCATCCGATTTCATTCAGTCATTGAGACCCTCACGTATTGGCATCGCGCGGTTTGCGTATCGCCCCGACGGGGATCTCGCCGTACTCGAGATAGCGCCACAGGGCGATTGCCAGACGGCGTGCGAGCGCGACGATACCGATGCGCCGCATCCGCTTGCCGCCGCCGGCAAAGCGCTCGTTGAACCAGTGGCTGAGCTGGCTGCCGGGCTGCAGGCGCAGCCAGCTCCAGGCGAGCTCGACCATCAGCCAGCGACATCGCCGGTTGCCCGCCTTGCTGATACCGAGTTCAACGTCGCTGGTGCCACTGGCGTACGGCGTGGGCGTGAGGCCTAGGTAGCCGGCCACTTCGCGGCGGTTGCGAAACTGCCGCCAGCCGAACAGTTCCCTGACGAGTGTCCACGCGCTGCCTGCACCGATGCCGGCAAGCTGTGCGAGCAGCGCCATGCCGGGATGTGCGCTGCTACGCACCTGCCGGTTCTGCTCCACTTCGAGCAGGCGGATCTGCCGGCGCACCAGCGCGAGCCGCTCACATTCGCGGTCAATTTCGGCGCGCAGACCGGGCGCCAGCAACTCGCGCTGACGGGTCCACCAGTGTGTCCAGATGCGACCGCCGACGGACTTGACCCGAAGGTTGTGCAGTACCAGCAGGGAACGGATCCGGTTAGTGTGCGCGGTCTGCTCTTTGCGCAGGCGTTCGAGCTCGCGGTGCAGGCGGCGGTCGTCTTCCTGCTCGGGCGTGGGAATGCGTGCCACCGCCCACACACGCCGCTCGCCCGCGTAATAGTGCATGAGCATCGACAGCAGCTTGTCGCTGTCAAGCCGGTCTGTCTTGGCGCGACGCGCACGGCGGTTCACCTCGATGCTGGCCGAATCGACCACGAGATTGACGGTGCCCTGTTCGCTCAGCCAGCGGTGCAGCCAGAAGCCGTCGCGGCCGGCTTCATAACAGCTGTAGACGGGTGCGTCGGCGCCCAGATGGCAACGCGCTCTGGCGTTAGCGATCGCGGTTAGGACTACCGTGGTATCGCCTGCGGCGACCGTGTAACGGCTGGGCGCGCGCCGGCCATCACCAAGTGAGAGCTTCCAGCTCCTCTCGCCCAGTTCAAAAGCCATGTACAGGCGGCCACCTGCCGTCGTATTCTGCCCACCGAGGGCTGTGTCAGGCGCATCCATTTGCGTGCTCCTTCGAAGAAAACGAGTGTGCAACTCCGTTTTACTCCGGTGGGCTTACTGCCGCTGCCCTCCCACATAGCATCTAGTCATGAAGTGAGGCTCATTGCAGCGCATTCGGTGAGACCGTTCGTCCTGCGCAACAAATCCGATGCGGCCGACGCGCGGTATCTGGACTGCGGCCCAACAGCCGAAGGCGCGGTTTGTCGCCGTCAAAAGCGAAACACAGCAATCGATTCTGGCATTGCAC
Source organism: Paraburkholderia sp. JPY419 (assembly GCF_050435705.1). Classification (NCBI taxonomy): domain Bacteria; kingdom Pseudomonadati; phylum Pseudomonadota; class Betaproteobacteria; order Burkholderiales; family Burkholderiaceae; genus Paraburkholderia; species Paraburkholderia sp. JPY419. The sequence goes on from NZ_JBNDKV010000003.1 coordinate 268,398, forward strand.
CGGATGCGGGCACAGCTGATGAAGTTCCGGATCATGCAAACGAATGCTTTGCGCGGCATGCTGTATGAATTTGGCGAAATTCTTCCCGAAGGCTACCAGCCGTTCACGAAGGAGATCGTGCCTGCATTCGCCAGAATCTCCGAGCGTCTGCCAGCCATTCTCGTCGACAGCTTGCGTGAACAGTGGGCCCGTGTATAGGCGATCAGCGAAGATATTGCGTCGCTGGAGCGGTGCCTCTCGAACGAGCCCAGACTTAGAGCCGCTAACACAAGTCATCAACGAAGCGCGAGCAGATAACGGCAGCAGCCAAGGAAAGCAAAGCACTATGAATGTCGAGACGCCGTTCGAAACGAATGCGCAGTTCGCCGAAACCGGCAAACCATGCATGCGTGCGCTCGACCACTCAGCGATGCCGCCCGAGCCGCTCCTTGCTTTCCACGCCGCGACGGGCAATACGGGCCGTGATTCCGCGCTGCTTCAGGTAACGCCGACAGCGGGCAAAGTCATAGCCCTTGTCCGCATGCAACTTGCCCGGGGGTTTGCGGGGCTGGCCATTCAGACCCGAGACTGCCGGAATGGCATCGAGCGTGGGCTCGAATGCCATCGAGTCGTGTCGGTTGGCGCCCGTGACCGTGATGGCCAGTGGAATGCTGCGCGCGTCTACAACGATGTGCCGTTTCGACCCGAGCTTTCCCCGGTCTGTCGGGTTGGGGCCGGTTTCCTGGCCCCCCCCGGGGGCTGGCAACAACCTGGACATCAAGCCATAGGTTTCGTATCCTGGGCGCATGTCCAGAAGAAAAATCAGCAACGAACTGTGGGCGGCGCTGGAACTGTTGATTCCGGCATTTACGCCGTCACCCAAAGGCGGCCGTCGGCGCACAGTTGACGACCGCGCAGCACTGAACGGCATCCTGTATGTCCTGCAAACGGGCATCCCATGGGAAGACCTGCCGCAGGAACTGGGTTTCGGCAGCGGCATGACATGCTGGCGACGGCTACGAGACTGGCAGGCCGCAGGCGTGTGGGAGCAACTGCATCTGGCAATGCTTCGCCGGTTGCGTGAACACGACCAGATTGATTGGGAACGGGCGAGCCTCGATGCTGCCAGCCCCCGGGGGGGCAGGAAACCGGCCCCAACCCGACAGACCGGGGAAAGCTCGGGTCGAAACGGCACATCGTTGTAGACGCGCGCAGCATTCCACTGGCCATCACGGTCACGGGCGCCAACCGACACGACTCGATGGCATTCGAGCCCACGCTCGATGCCATTCCGGCAGTCTCGGGTCTGAATGGCCAGCCCCGCAAACCCCCGGGCAAGTTGCATGCGGACAAGGGCTATGACTTTGCCCGCTGTCGGCGTTACCTGAAGCAGCGCGGAATCACGGCCCGTATTGCCCGTCGCGGCGTGGAAAGCAAGGAGCGGCTCGGGCGGCATCGCTGAGTGGTCGAGCGCACGCATGCATGGTTTGCCGGTTTCGGCGAACTGCGCATTCGTTTCGAACGGCGTCTCGACATTCATAGTGCTTTGCTTTCCTTGGCTACTGCCGTTATCTGCTCGCGCTTCGTTGATGACTTGTGTTAGCGGCTCTTAGCGGAAACACGACATTTCTTATATGGTCGCCTCCCATTTGCAAGCCGATTGTGCGTGGCGAGGAGGGTGGTTGCGGACTTATATCCGGACTCTATCGCGGGATTTTCCCCGCCGGCCCCGATGGATTTCGCCGCAAAGGTCCTAATCTAAATGGTGAACTCGAGATCCGAGAAATGTCTCAGGCTTGCCTTTGCGTGGTCCAACCTGTCTTGCCATCGTTCAATTCACCTATGCAACAGTGGATGGGTTAAAGGGCTTCGATGCGTGATTACTGCGCCGGTGCCACCTGATACGTTCGGCCGTACGCCAGCAGCGCCCAGATCGTTCGCGCCAGCTTGTTGGCGAGCGCAACGGCAACGACGTTGGTTGGTCGTCGCGTCAGGAGGGTACGCAGACGCTCCGGCAGATGCTTCGAGGCCGAGATCACTGAACGGGCGCCATGAAGCAGCAGCGTGCGTAAATAGAGGCCTGGCCGGGATTCCATGGCACGCTGCCTGCCTGCGACGTGGCTCGCGGAAAACCTGCATCGTGGCGCGTGAGCGGGTGACTATTTTTAGCGCGATTGTTCACCTGAGCCGACGTCTTTGCGAACAGGTCCTTTACGACGGCGAGTTCCGGTACTTGGGCCTTCGCTGCTTGCCCGCATCGATTTGACATTGCAGGGGCCGGACACTTTTTGAATATCGCAACGGGACGATCTCACAATGCACTGACTGCATCCATTGACCTACCGACCATTGTTTCCAATGTTGGTATAACCAGCCGCGCACGATCCGGGATTAGGTGAAACGGAAGATTTTCGTCCATGTAAGTACTCTGACACATCTCAAGCTGGATGGCATGGATACCGGATGACGGCACTCCGTAATGACGGGTGATAAACCCGCCCTTGAATCGGCCGTTGCTAATCCAGGAATACCCGCTTTCCGCTGCTGCATTGATTGCAGCTTGAAGTACCGAATCGGCCGCAGTGCGGCAGTCCTGCGTTCCGATGTTCAGATCTGGGAGTTTGCCCTGGAACAGCCGCGGTAGAACGCTCGCAATCGAATGCGCTTCCCACAGAAGTACATGCGGATGTTCCTCGCGAAGTCGACGCAGTTCTTCTACAAGGCGATCATGGTACGGTTGCCAGTATGACTTTACTCGCAAATTCTTTTCATCTGCCGTCGGAGTCTGCCTATCGCGATAGACAGTCTCGCCACGGAACGTCTGCTCCGGACATAAGCCGGTGGTCTGTTGCCCGGGATAAAGACTCTCGTCGGAAGATGGTCTGTTCAAATCGATGACATAGCGGGACAAGTGCGCACTCGTGACCGTCGCCCCGAGCTTATGCGCGAACTCGTAGAGTTTGTCGAGATGCCAGCCAGTGTCGGCAAGCCTTAGCGCGGCGTCGGTGTATTTCTCTCGTAGGTCGTCTGGGATGTTTGTCCCGAGATGGGGAATCGAAATAAGTAGCAGGGCGTTCCCTCGCGTCAAATCATATACTTTTGTCACGATGAGTCCTCGTTATGTTTGACTGTTGTAGCGCGGTCGCAGGCATCTGCGGTAACAGTTTTTTGAGCGCAGGACGGATCAGCTCGTCGAGGACGTTTCCGGTAAGGGCCGAGATCTGGTCCACGAGTTCGTCCCACTCGGCACGCCTGTGCAAAATGAAAAAATCCCGCCGACTCAGATGGCTCCTGGAAAGAGGAAATACGACTAAAGTGTCAAGATAGTGGCGCGCTTGCCAAAGGCAGAGCGGTGTGGAAATGGCAAAACCGAGGTTTGCGCTGACAAGGCTCAGCAGCGGGTCCGTCGCATCGAATTCGTAATGACGAGCGCTGCCGATGTTCAGATGTCGAGCTAACCGCTCAATCTGCTGCCCAATTACTGAACGCGCCGTGTATCGAATCAGCGGCAGTTCGGCAGCCAGGCTTCCCCATTCGGGATTTGCTCCCTTATGCCTCTCGAACCAGCGGCGAGAAGCGACTGCGAGAAAAGCCTCTGATAAAAGCGGAACTTCGACCAGTCGTGTGTCGGTAATTGTGGTCTGAGTGCAAACCACGACGTCCACCTCGCGCTGATGAATTTGCGCTGAAAGGGCTGGTGTGTAAGCGGCTCAGCTGGGCCGTTCGTCCATTCGCGGTGCGCGTAAAGCATGATGGTGAACTGGAGCTGCCGGTCAGGTAGAGGGCTTTGGCGAACTGGCTGGCGTGTGCAGCTTGTCGGCCACACGCCAAGGCAGGAGCTCGTCGATGCGATTGATTTTGTGACCGGCGATATGGGTTAGCACATAGTCGAGGTAGGCACGCGGATCGATGTCATTCAGTGTGCAAGTGCCAATCAATGCGTACATCGCGGCTGCGCGTTCGCCGCCGCTGTCTGAGCCGGCGAATAAAAAATTTTTCCGACCCAGGCTTACACAACGCAGCGCGTTCTCCGCGATGTTGTTGTCGATCTCGAGCGTACCGTCTTCGCAATACAACGTCAGTGCGCTCCACTGGTTCAGCGTATAGTTGATCGCCTTGGCCGTATCGGACTTCGACGACAGCGTTTCGAGCTTTGCCCTGAGCCACGCTTCGTAGATCTGAAGCAGAGGTCTGGCATTCTCCTGCCGTATTCGCAGCCGTTCGGCGGCGGGCTTGCCGCGAATGGAGGCCTCAATGTCATAGAGCCCGCCAATATATTCGAGTGCCTTTTGTGTTGTGTCAGATGGCGTGCGCACATGGATGTCGTAGAACTTTCTCCTCGCGTGGGCATGGCATGCCGCCTCGCGTATCAAGCCATCGCGGAACAATTCGTCGAAGCCCGCGTAAGCGTCCGCTTGCAGAATCCCTTTGAAGCTGGCGAGATGGGTTTGAGGATGGATGCCTTGCCGGTTCGGCGAGTACGCGAACCAGACTGAAGCAGGTTGCGCCGAGCCGGAGCGATGATCGTCGCGCACGTAGACCCATAGCCGGCCGGTGCGGGTCTTCCTGTTGCCCGGTGAGAGCACCGGGATCGGCGTGTCATCCGCGTGCAGCTTGGTGGCGGACACGGTATAGCGGCGCAGCGCCTCTGTTAGCGGTGCGCACAGTGCCTCGCACTGGCCGACCCATCGGCCCATGCTGGCCCGGTCAAGCGTCACGCCGTCGCGCGCCGCGATCGCCGATTGCCGGTACAACGGCTGGTGGTCTGCATACTTCGAGACGAGGATGTCTGCCAGCAAGCTCGGATGGGCGATGCTGCGCTCGATCGGCAGGCCGGGCATCGGTGGCTGGGTGATAGTACTGCAGGAGGGGCAAACCAGTTTGCGCCGGATCGTGCGAATGACCTTGAACGCAGCTGCGACCCGGGCGAGTTGTTCGGACACGTCCTCGCCGAGCACCTGCATTGGTTGACCGCAGTCCGGGCAACTCGATTCGGGCCCGAGTACATGATCCTCGCGCGGCAGATGCGCGGGAAGCGCTTGCCTCGAAGATGCTTCGTCCGTCCTCGCAATCGAGGCGGACGCATTTGCACCGCGAGCCTGCGCACGCTGCACATCCGCAACGCCGCGCCCGGCGGCCAGATCCTCGAGTTGAGTCTCGAGCGTCTCGATTTGCCGCTGCAGCTGCTCGGACTTGCGACCGAACTGCATGCGCCTGAGCTTGTCGATCTGGGCCTTGAGCTGCTCAATCTCGACATCGCGTTCGGCAAGCAGACTACGAGCCTCGACCAGCAAGGCCTTCAGGAGTTCGACATCGTCAGGAAGATCGGCGCCGCTCGACATGCGCCGTAGTTTACGAGTCTGCCGCGCGGTTTACAACATCGATAATGCGGCGGTGCGACGGGGCTGTCGCCAGTCGATGCCCTCAAGCAGCATCGACAGCTGTGCAGAGCTCAGATGCACCTTGCCACCGTCGGCCTGGGGCCATATAAAACGGCCTCGTTCAAGCCGCTTCGCGAGAAGCCAGATTCCGTCCTCCGTGGCCCAGAGAATTTTTATCAGATCGCCGCGACGGCCCCGGAAGATGTAGACGTTGCCGCCCAGAGGATTCTCCTCAAGCGCTGTTTGCACCTTCGCTGCCAACCCCTGGAACCCGCATCGCATATCGGTGACGCCAGCAGCGATCCAGATGCGCGTGCCTGCCGGTAGGGAGATCATGAGCGCAGACTGCCCAGCACGATCCGCAACATATCGGCATCAACCAGGCCGTCCACTTTAACCACCGCACGACCGATCCGGATCTCGATCGTGCCGACCGGTGAGACAGGCTTCGCGCCCAGCGCTTGCGCTTCTACCGGAGCTGATGCAATGACCTCTGTTGGCGTGTCGCTGAGCAATACGACCGGAATGAGCCCGGCAGATCGAGCTTGCTGATCGTCCAGATATCGCCGCCGCCAGGTGAACAGCATGTTCGCGTTGATGCCATTCTCCCGGGCCAGCTTTGAGACTGATACGCCAGGCTCGCAAGCTGCCGCTGCCAGTCGCTCACGAAGCTCCCGGGGGTAATTCGGGCGCCCCGTTCGTGTACCTGGCTTCTTCTCTGCAGACTGTGTCAAAGTGGTGCCCATCAGATCGGAAATGATGGACATCACTTTGATGTCGACCTCAGCCACCGTCTATAACGGCCGGCACGAGCCGCTTACGCTGGTGTAAGCCCAGACCACATTTCAATTTGACGGGTTGATCCGGACATGGCGCGAATCAGCTCCGGACCGACGGTGGCAGCGAACGAGTCAACGCATCCAAGTCGAACCGGCAGGGTTTCGCCTCGCGACGTGTCCCTAAGCTTGCTGCTGACATCTTGTGCCTGCTTCAACAGGGGCCCGGCCAGCTTGAGCAGAGCGCGGCCAGCGAGATTGGGCCGGGGCGGCCGGCGCCCGCATCCTGTTGGGTGGTATTGAAACAATGCACATGATCGTCAAGGGGCAGATGGATGACGGCGGGACCGATCAAACTCCCGCACAGCAGTTCTATTCACTGCCGCATAAGCGTTCCTCACCATACCGGACTCTGTCGTCCGGTCGGCCTTACCGCGACAAAACCCGCCTGTGTGCAAGGACTGCCCAGATGATCCGCGCCATCTGGGCAAAGCGTTGTCCAACAAGGCTCGCTGCGCCCACGCAGGCAACTGCATCGCAGGTTGACAGAATTACTGGCGCAAAGGTGAGACATTTACTGTAATACGTTTTACGCGACCGGCTTGCGTCGCCGCCAAGATGGGCTATGAGCACATTATGTTTTTTGAAAATCGAGAGTCCCGTTCAGATCATATTTCAGGCTTGTCGCCCCGGGGCCGAAATCGACCCTCGTCGCGGGGGTCATGCTGTCTAATTCCAACGTCGGCGCGCTCATTCTGCCTTGCCCATCTGACTGTGGCAGGACGGTTCCCAGTGCGCAGTCGGTGACTATTAAATAGTAGGAAAACCGAACAATATTGAAAATGTACTGTGTATTCGGGGCGCCTTGCGCAACTAGCGCGGGATTAGAGTCAATGTATAGCGCAACACCCATGGTCAACGCATCGCTTACCGTGAAACTTCTATCTGTATTAATTCGAAGTTTACCCATAAGGTGGTTATCAAAATATGGCCGTCCAGAATAGAAGCTGCCGTTTTGATATCCAATTGGAAGCGAGTTTTCGCCCTTTGCGGTGAATGGGAAGGCTGACGTCATTTGCCCGTACTGGAATTGCGCACCTACATCAATTGATTTTGTGGCATTTCCCCAACCAAGTCCGTAAGCAGTATCGTCCCATTTGAATTGGTGGTTGCCTTTGTCATTGATCCTGCTTCGTAGCCAGACCAGTGAAAAGCAACATTTGCCGAAAGTGTCCGCCAGAAATATCGCAACGTTCTGCGGTGCGCCACTGCTATTGGTGACGGTCACGGAATAGGTCATGATAAAATGTCGATCCTTCTTCTTCTCGGGAGAAAATGAATGCGTCAAGGGAATTGATATAGATGAATATTATATGCGCTTATTGATTTGGCATTGACGGTGATGGCGCGTATTGGCAATTTATTGTCGCCGAGCTTAATAAAAACCAGTCTGTTTGAAAACAGACTGGTTTTACCGAGCCACCGAAAAGCAGGCTGCCAGGCTCCGGCTATACCGGGACGAATTGTAACGTATCAGTCAGCTTGAATTTCAACGAAGTCACGCCTCCCGCAAATTCGAATTGTTTCGGACTGCTGACAAAGCTGCCAGAGACAGCAACGCCTTGCTTGGCCTCAGTTGTGCAGATCCAGTAAATCGGGTGGGTGTCAAACAAAAATTTGCCATTTGGTTTGCCTTGCATTGCAAACGTTGGCAGAGAATTCATGTACACGGCAAGGCTCATTGCTTGTGACTGTGAAACTGTAAACGACGCGTCTGTCGTGACCAGCATGCTACCGTTGGGCACCTGCGGGTCGTTGAATGCCACAGGATGAGTCTTAAACTGCTCATTAGCATAAGTCACGCCCATCTCGTTGTTGCCGCCAGCAGTGGTTGGATCCATCCTTTGGATCGGGCCGCCAGAACTCCACTGGACGCCCGGTACAAGCGGTTGCTCGGAGGTGCCCCAGTTGAGCGCCCAGTCGACTGTCCAATTGTAGCTATTGGTATTGCCATTGTTGACCGATTGCAGAAGCCACACTAGTGGCAATCCTGCTTTTAAATTAGGATACGTCTGGTAGATAGCGACATTCGCGGGAGCGCCGCTGTCATTGAGCACGGATATGGTGTATGAAGACATGAGTGCATTCACTTATTTCAAGAGTTGATGGATAACTTATCCTGCCGTTGGCGGCAAATCTGAACGATTTGCTCAATCAAGGTGTGAAAGTTCTACGAAGTAAATGAGTAAGGTACTGCGTTTCCGGTTGGTCGAACGTTTGTACGTTCGCCTAGCCAGAGCAGCTTACGTGCCAGCTGACCCGAGAACAGGAGAAATGGCCGACACAACACATTAGTCTTTGAGGGTGATTGTCCTAGGTGTTAGGTTCTCGACATTATATGTTCACAAGCGGGACCGAAGTACTCACGCGGCGGCGCAAGCGATCGGGCGAAGCCGGCGTCGAAGAACTGCTCACCTCACTCTATCGCAATCAGCTCGCCGCACGCTTCGCCGCTTGGCATCTTTTCATTGAGGTGCCGGGTTCCGTTTTCTGAACAGATCTGAGTCCTCTCCGCTATTGCGCCGCGAACAATTTAACGTGACAGCGCCGAAATTGGCCTCGTCGCAACTAAGACAATAAACGGCGGGTTTGTCGGGTTTGAAATGTAGGCCTCCACGTAAAAATTGCGTTGGCTGACCGACGGTCGCGAATGTGGGCGGAAACGAGTGAGTTGGCATGAAACCCGCTTTTGATAAACTTGTGACCTGCTCAGTAAAAAAAGGACATGCCCGTCTTACGGATACCCGTGCCGCCGCGCTTCCGCAGTAACCCGTTCGTACAAGTGGTGATCCATTGAGACGGGATAGGTGCAAGGCATGACACCATGACTCCATATGCGTGTTCCTTTAACAACATTCGCTAGGCCGATTGCCTAGTTGGTTTGCTCGGGACGCTTTCGACGTGTTCTGCGATGGACAATTTTATTTATATGCCCACAATTGGATCCGAAATGAACTCTCGAGATCGAGCATAAATTGCCGGGGGATGATGTTGCCCGACTCAAGACCCGGTGAAACTATCTCAACGACGGTGGCGATCAACTCCATTGATGACTATCGCTTGCTGTTCAGCGGCGAAGCGTGCGAAGCAGCGCGGGCAGGTTTTTCCGACCCACTCAGTGCGTTATCTCGACCGTAACCAGAACGGGAATTCCTCTGGGCGCTTTGAACAGACTGGCCGACTATGTCGATGGACATGGCGATCTTGCTTCGAACGACAAGGCATTGAATACAAATTTTCGTGCAGTACGGATCGGCTTGTCCTTTCATGAGAGGTTTTCTGGAAACAGGAATAACTTAACGATATTGGTCGATTTCATTGTTCAAGAAATCGAAACCGCAGGGAAATAAGTGTCCGTATCGCCGATATGGGCGTGAACGTCATAAACCTGTTGGATATTGTTTGAAGGAGTTGATATGAATGACCATACGTCAAGCAGCAATTCATCATTGCGAGGTGCACGGCCGAACGGCGCCGAGACGGAAGTGCACGCGATCGATCCGGAAATGCTGGAAGCGATGCTCGTCGAAGCGACGGACACCGCACCGGCCGTGAATGACCCGTCGCTGGCGTTGGACGAGGATCTGGAGAACTGCGACCTGCAAGCAATCGGCGCCGCTGCCTCCGGCACGCCTTCGAAAATGCGATTCGGCCGCACGACGCAGACCAGCACCGAAAGTTGCCAGAACACCTGCGGCGGGTGTCGGGGCTGACGGAGAGGTTCGCGATGGACGCGCAAGTCGTCACGCTTCTTCCTCCACTCGCGGAATCGACGTTGCGCGATTGGGTCGCTCGCAGCGCGTGGCTAGGCGAGCGCCTGACCTGCCCCCCCGACGCCGGTGGCGTCGGGGGCGACAAGGAGGCTGCCGCTTTCGCGTCCTGGCGCCGGTTGGCCGCGAAGGATCACGCGTACCATTTCGACACCTATCTCGAACGGCTCGGGCTGTGCGAGCACCAGGCGGTGCTGCGCCTCGGCCCTGCGAGGCAGGCCGGTCGCGCCGCGCTGCCTGACTGGGCGGATCGCTTGCCCGCGTGGATTGCGCTCGTTTGTACGGGCGACGCGGCATCGGAGGGCCGCGACGACGGCAATGTCCCGTTTGCTGATCTCTTTCGTCCGCTGGGCCGTGCCATATGGGATCGTATCGCCCGCGATCTGGATAGCTCGCTTTGGGCCGCGCCGGTTCGAGACGACGTGAGCGCTGGGCTGGCCACACACCTGTCCGCGCTGTTCGCCGACAGCCTTTACGGCTGGTTCAACGCGTTCCGGTCGGTCCGGCAATCGCACGGCCTTCCTGCGGCGGACGAGGCCGCGTCCGCGTCGAAGCAAATTTACGCCGATTTCATGTCGTGGCTGCGCAGCGGGCATTTGAGGTCCGGCCGGGATTCGCTAAAAATCCGCCACATCTCGGCCTAAGCTGCTGATTTGACTGCGAAATCGATGGTCGGATCGAGCAGTGGAACGGGGCATTGCAGATCCGGCAGATAGTCTCCGAGCCGGTTGACATGCCCTCGCCAGTACTGCAGCGACGTCTTGAAAATATTAGCGTCGACCAGATACCAGTTCTCGTGAGCTTCTTTTGGCTTGCGTGACATCCGCAGCACGTTGCACAGGATCCTTCACTTTTCGTTTCGCTTCGGCAACGGCTGGCCGGGCACGAGTATCTGGCGAGCGCGATATCGACGTACATGCAGGACGAGGAATGTTCGCCGCCCGCAGCGGCGATGAAGGCGCGCGAGCGCTGGCAGTTGCGTCTCGCGCTATCGAGTCGAGCCTGATCAATTCGGAGAGCCTTGCGTGGCAGAGCTTTGAGGCCGAATTGGTGTTGTGAGATTTGCAGGATCCTGGCACATTAACGTGAGAATCCTGCATTTTTCGACGAGGTGCGAATGGGTCCGAAGACGCCTGTGACGGAGGGAGATTTTTTCCGCCAGCCGCTGCGCGAACAGATCAACCTGAAGCATCCGTTGATACGTTTGGCCGACCTGATCAACTGGGAGCGACTGGGCGCATCAATGAGCGAAAGCTTTGTATCGCGCAAGGGACGACCGGCGACATCGCCGAGGCTGATCGCCGGGTTGCTGTATTTGCAGCACGCGTTCGACCTGTCCGACGAAGAGGTCGTCTGGCAATGGGTAGAGAACCCGTACTGGCAGGTGTTCACCGGCGAGACCTACTTGCAGACCGAACCTCCGATCGACCCATCGAGCCTGACGCGTTGGCGCAAGCGAATGGGCGAAGCCGGCGTTGAAGAGTTGCTGGCCGAAACGATCGAAGCAGCAAAACGCGCTGGCGTGATCAAGGCTTCGAGCGTCAAGCGCGTGATTGTTGATACGACCGTCATGGAGAAGGCGATCGCCCACCCAACCGATTCGCGCCTGCTCGAACGGTGTCGCGAACATCTGGTGAAAGCCGCGGCACGGCACGGTCTGAAACTGAGGCAGAACTACAACCGCGAGGCGCCGCATCTGGCGCTGCAGATTGGCCGCTACGCTCACGCGAAACAGTACAAACGCATGAGGAAAGCGCTGCGCACGCTGCGCTCGCGCGTTGGACGGGTGATGCGCGATGTGGAGCGGCAGGTCAACCAGGTGGCCGACCTAGGCTGCGCTGAATTAACGGAACTGATCGCCCGCACGAGACGCATTCTGGCGCAGAAGCCGAAGGACAAGAACAAGCTTTATGCGCTGCATGCACCGGAAGTCGAGTGCCTGGCCAAGGGCAAGGCGCGCAAGCCGTACGAGTTCGGGGTGAAAGTTTCGATCGCGACGACCCACAAGGAAGGACTGGTGGTTGGCATGCGCTCGATGCCAGGCAATCCGTACGACGGGCACACCCTGGCTGAAGCGCTGGAGCAGGCGGCAATCCTGTGCGACGCCACGCCGGAGGTCGCCATCGTCGACCGTGGCTACAAGGGTGTCGCCGTCGATGGTGTGAAGATCTACCACCCGGGCTTGCGGCGGGGCATTACACGCGGACTACGCGCGATGATCAGACGGCGCAGCGCAATCGAGCCAGCAATCGGTCACATGAAGACAGACGGAAAACTCGATCGCAACTGGCTCAAGGGTGCGCTCGGCGACGCGATGCACGCGGTGATGTGCGGCGCAGGACACAATCTACGGATGATCCTCAGGAAGCTGCGGCTTCTTTGCGCCTTCATTCTGACCGCCTTGTTCAACCACCGACTTGCTCGGCTTCAATCCCCGTAACTACGGTGCTCGGCAAAACGAATTGTTCAGGACGGACTATCGATTGACCCGGAGGAAACCTGATGTACCTACATTCGCGCGCGCAATACTCGTATAGCGTCGAACCGCCCTTTATCTGCATCATCGATCACAACGATGGCGCGCGCTCCGTAACCAATGACGCCGAGCGCGTCATCGCCGATCTGGTCGCCGATGGCTTTCGCGTTGATGAGTACGTCATCATCTATCAGGACAGCGAGGGCGTATGGGATCGCATGCTGACCGCAGACGGCGCCTTCCTCTGCTTTGAGTCTGTCTGCGAGTTAAAGAGCAGGCGAAGCGCGTCATCAATGGCGAGGCGCCGTATAGCCCGTCAATCTGAGGGGCGGCAGTGGTCTGTTTCTCGGAGCCCGGCGGCCCCGATATCAAAAGGGAAGGGTCTGAAACATGACAACGAAGACGACAACCATTAGCGCGAAGCCGGTCTATCTCGACCTGCATGCGGCGGCGACATTCGTATCGCTATCGGAAGCGACGATTCAAAAGCTGGTGCGCGAGAATGAGTTCCCGCCGCCGCGCAAGATATCCGCGAATCGGGTGGCCTTTCATGCTTTCCAACGGCGTCGTCTATGCAGACCTCGCCTCGGTACCGACTACTTCAGCCGGCTCGACACTGGCAAAACCATCCAACGCCTGCTCAAGCGGCTTGCCGATCTCGGCTACAACTCGCAACCGGCCCCTTCCTCATGAGCGCTTCTTACCAGCAACTGGTTGCGTGTTTTCAAAAACGAAAACGCGCAACCAGTTGAAAGTCATACTGCCTGGGCGGTATTAGAGAATCACGCGGACATCAAAAAAACATTTTATATCTATGTGATGGGCGATCGGTGCCATGATGGCAGCAATCCCATAGGGCCTGCAGTCTCGATCTTTGCTTGTGTGCGCACAGGGGGTTTTCGGGATTAGACAAGGGTATGACGCGTTTGATTGGCGAGAGTGCGATTCTCCGGTTCCGTCACCTCCTCGCAACACACGGCTTGGCCGCGTGATACGCACGCTGGTCAATGAGATCCTGAGCGAGCAAGGCTTGATGCTGAAGGCAGGGTCGGCGGTCGATGCGATCTTGATTTCGGCACCCAGTTCGACAAAGAACGGCTCTGATACACGGGGCCCGGAGACGCACCAGATGAAGGAGGAACCAGCAGCAGTTTGGATAGACGAAGGCCCCGTATCGAGGGTTGATGAAGAGCACCGCGCAGATCACGACACTGTTTGCACTGGCCAACCGTTGAACGGCGCGCAAGGCTTTACGCGAAACGTGAAAAGCCCATCGGTCTCGGCAAACGGAGGTCGTCATGCTTCGAAAGCCGGGCGACCACCCTGCCAACAAACTCTTACGACTGATATGCCGCAAGTGGCAAAAGATCAGCGCTCTGAAAACTAGCGGCTGAGCGACGCAGACCGACGAGTGGTATGGGTGACTGCGTGGCGCTGAGGGAGTAAGGTGGCTCCGGTCGAGCCGGCTGGGACAAGCCCAACGATGTACGAGCTCGAAGCTCAATGGGGTCCGAAGACTCCGTGGAAGCACCACTGGGAATACCCCGCGTTCTCGGCGTGGGGTCGTTTATTAGCGGGGTGGGCGGCATGAAACACTGGCGAGTGCCTTGGTTCGGAATGCGAACCATCTCGCATGCGTCCCATCAGCTCGAGTCTCCTACCGGACACTGCACAATTTTTGCCAATAACCGCTCGTTGAGCCATGCTCATCATCGCCGACACCTCCGCCGTTTCACGCTCGCGTTACAGATCGACCTTGTGCATATGGTCAGCCGCACGCTTGATCCCTGTCGATACGTATCGCGCAATCGTTGCTTGCAGCCCGAACGACTTCCTTCCGCCGGTACGATGGCGGCTCTAAGCGTCGATCATACCGACACACAGGCTAAAGCGATGTATAAGGCAAGGTCGATCGCATTGCTTCATGTATTTCTTGGGATCTCTGTTTCTAAAGCCAGCATTCGGTCAGGAACGACTCTATACGAATGCCGACGGTAGCAAAACGGACAGCCTGGAGCAAGCCGCCAAATCTTGGGGCAACGATAAAGAATTCAAGGCGAGCTGGTCGGCTGGCGCGATGAAGGCGCAATACGCGTATGCGATGGGGTTTACCGGAAGAGGCATAAAAGTCGGGGTGCTGGATTCAGGCGTCGATACGACACATCCCGAACTGTCAGGACCTCGGATCCATCCTGTGTCTACTATCGGTACATACTATGAAGACGGGTTCCAGTTTTATGCCGACGATTCGACGATCCCGGTCAAGAAGGGTGACGTATTCAATGTTCCCGGATCGCATGTCGATGATGTGAATGACTCGCATGGAACCGAGGTAAGCGGAGCCATTGGTGCCGCACGAGACGGCAAAGGAATGCAGGGTGTCGCGTTCAATGCAGATGTTTATGTCGCGAACACCAATGGGACCGACGACAATCGTGAACATGGCTCCAACCGCCTAGACTACGGTTACTTTACTGCTGCCTATGATTCCTTGGGAAAAAGTGGTGTTCGTATCGTCAATCAGAGTTGGGGTCAGAGTTCTCCCATTCCGGCAGAGAATCTGACAGACAATGTTGACCAGTTAAAAACCGCGTACAGGGATTCGCTAAACGCGCGCGCGAAGGTTCGAAAACTTGGATAGATGCAGCCGCAGAGGCCGCCACGAAATATCACTATATTGAAGTTATTTCCGCGTCGAACGACCCTCAGAGAAATCCGGATGTGCTGGCCGCGTTGCCATACTATCGTCCGGAAATTGAAACGGACTGGTTAGTCGTGTCCGGTTATTCCCGCAACAATGGGCAGGTTTATAACCAGTGCGGTGTTGCAAAATGGTGGTGTCTCATGGCGCCGACCGTGGCGATGGCCCCCAAAGCTGGAGGCGGCTATGACCCCCGCTTCAACGGCACATCCGCGTCTGCTCCATACGCCTCCGGTGCGCTTGCGCCGGTCATGGAGCGTTATCCCTATCTGACTAGCGAGCAGGCGTTGACGGTATTGCTCACGACTTCGCAAGAGATGGTTTCGGATCCCAACAAGGTCGACCCTTCGAAACCGCTCGATCAGCTTCCCTACGACAACAGTGGTAGTTAGTCCGTCCTGAACAATTCGTTTTGCCGAGCACCGTAGTTACGGGGATTGAAGCCGAGCAAGTCGGTGGTTGAACAAGGCGGTCAGAATGAAGGCGCAAAGAAGCCGCAGCTTCCTGAGGATCATCCGTAGATTGTGTCCTGCGCCGCACATCACCGCGTGCATCGCGTCGCCGAGCGCACCCTTGAGCCAGTTGCGATCGAGTTTTCCGTCTGTCTTCATGTGACCGATTGCTGGCTCGATTGCGCTGCGCCGTCTGATCATCGCGCGTAGTCCGCGTGTAATGCCCCGCCGCAAGCCCGGGTGGTAGATCTTCACACCATCGACGGCGACACCCTTGTAGCCACGGTCGACGATGGCGACCTCCGGCGTGGCGTCGCACAGGATTGCCGCCTGCTCCAGCGCTTCAGCCAGGGTGTGCCCGTCGTACGGATTGCCTGGCATCGAGCGCATGCCAACCACCAGTCCTTCCTTGTGGGTCGTCGCGATCGAAACTTTCACCCCGAACTCGTACGGCTTGCGCGCCTTGCCCTTGGCCAGGCACTCGACTTCCGGTGCATGCAGCGCATAAAGCTTGTTCTTGTCCTTCGGCTTCTGCGCCAGAATGCGTCTCGTGCGGGCGATCAGTTCCGTTAATTCAGCGCAGCCTAGGTCGGCCACCTGGTTGACCTGCCGCTCCACATCGCGCATCACCCGTCCAACGCGCGAGCGCAGCGTGCGCAGCGCTTTCCTCATGCGTTTGTACTGTTTCGCGTGAGCGTAGCGGCCAATCTGCAGCGCCAGATGCGGCGCCTCGCGGTTGTAGTTCTGCCTCAGTTTCAGACCGTGCCGTGCCGCGGCTTTCACCAGATGTTCGCGACACCGTTCGAGCAGGCGCGAATCGGTTGGGTGGGCGATCGCCTTCTCCATGACGGTCGTATCAACAATCACGCGCTTGACGCTCGAAGCCTTGATCACGCCAGCGCGTTTTGCTGCTTCGATCGTTTCGGCCAGCAACTCTTCAACGCCGGCTTCGCCCATTCGCTTGCGCCAACGCGTCAGGCTCGATGGGTCGATCGGAGGTTCGGTCTGCAAGTAGGTCTCGCCGGTGAACACCTGCCAGTACGGGTTCTCTACCCATTGCCAGACGACCTCTTCGTCGGACAGGTCGAACGCGTGCTGCAAATACAGCAACCCGGCGATCAGCCTCGGCGATGTCGCCGGTCGTCCCTTGCGCGATACAAAGCTTTCGCTCATTGATGCGCCCAGTCGCTCCCAGTTGATCAGGTCGGCCAAACGTATCAACGGATGCTTCAGGTTGATCTGTTCGCGCAGCGGCTGGCGGAAAAAATCTCCCTCCGTCACAGGCGTCTTCGGACCCATTCGCACCTCGTCGAAAAATGCAGGATTCTCACGTTAATGTGCCAGGATCCTGCAAATCTCACAACACCAATTCGGCCTCAAAGCTCTGCCACGCAAGGCTCTCCGAATTGATCAGGCTCGACTAATTGGCGGGGCGGGCAGGCTGATCCTGTATTTCGGCGATCGCGTCTGAAATAGTGTCCCGCATGGCGATTAGGTCGTCTCCGTTAATGACGAACCCCTGCCAGCCAAACCCAGGGTGCCGCAAATGGAGCAAGATACCGTCAGTCATCGTTTCTAGGCTAATCTGCCACGGCGGAAAGGCAACGGACTCCAGTTTCTGATTAAGGTCGGGGGGCGCAGTATCGATCTGCGGCACCATATTCAGACGTACGCGCCCTAATGTCTCGATTAATTTACTTAAATTATTCGCATTCATCCGTACAACGGACTCAGGAAACGCCAATGTTGCGCGGCTGTCTCCCTTTGAATCCAACTCAAATGTTACAACAAAGCACGATGAATCAGCGTCAGGATCTATATCACTCAATTTTGACCTCTCGTTTTACGGTTGTTCCACGCCGGTCGGGGCTGGAGTTTGTTGAGGCGCTGCCTGCTGACGGCGCATCCTGTCAAGATCGAAAAGGTTTAGCGTTGCCCCCCCTTCAGTTGGACCTGTCGGCCTCGGCGGAACTACCGGATCGTCCTTATCCTTGATGAGATTGTTATCCGATCTATATGCACCCTGCACACCTTGAATGTGATCGTAGCGATTTTGTGTCACCGCAAGAGCAGTAGCCCGGTCTCTGATAATGACAGGGCGCAGGAATACAAGTAGATTGGTTTTGGATCGGGTTTTATTTTCGGAGCGGAACAACGGGCCGAGCCACGGGATATCGCCAAGCAGCGGTACCTTGCTGTTGCTAACAGCATAATTGTCCTGCATCAAGCCGCCTAACACAATAATCTCACCATCGTCTGCAAGTACAGTAGATTGAATCGAGCGCTTAGTGAATTGTGGGCCGTTTGGATTGGTCGATACGTCGGTCGTGCCGCCTACGATCGAGGAAATCTCCGTAGCGAGCTGTAATTTTAGGATGCCACCCTCGGTGATCTGCGGTTTAATATCCAGCGTCAAGCCGACATCGACCCGATCAACAGTGTTAAGGGTCGACGGGTTGCTGCCGCTGGTACTTGTGAGACTGGCATAGGATTCCCTTATAACCGGCACGTTTGTACCGACGACAATTTTTGCTTCCTCATTGTCAAGCGAGATGAGGTTTGGTGTCGAAAGAACGTTTGCATCGGAGGAATTTGCAAAAGCTTGCAGCAGAGCGCCAAGACCTTGCACACCGAGGAAATTGCGTACTAGACCTATATTGAGCCCTTGCGATAGCCCTGCAGTCGCGAGACCAGTTGCGCCATTCGCAAGTGCACCGCTCAAATTTACGATGCTGTTTCCGCTTCCGGTCGATAGATTCGTACCGCCTACGACAGTGTTGTTTCCGATCTGCCACTGGATTCCAAGATTTGCGCTGGTATCCGAATTCAGTTCGACAATAAGCGCTTCGATATAGACCTGCGCGCGACGGGAGTCCAGTTCGTCGATAACTGCACGCAGATTACGGTATACCGGCTCGGATGCCGTGATAATTAATGAATTAGACGCAGCATCCGCTTGGATCATCCCGCCTTGCTGATTATCATCGCTTTTATCTTTATCGTTTCCAAGTAGACCAACCGCACTGTTTGTCCCACTTGAACCAGACTGTGAACTACCAAAGGGAGGCGATGAAGATGAGCCAGAGGGTAACGGCGGCATCCCTGATGTGCCAGTTGAATTGCTGCCGAAGGACGAGGATGAACCGGCATTCTGATTGCCTGTATTTGTGCCCTCGCTTGAGCTCGAACCGGTATCACCGCCTTTGCCGAGCATTCCCCGCAGAGTCTCTGCAAGCTTCACCGCATTAGCGTTACGCAGCGGCACAACGTGCATATTACCAAGTTGCGCAGTCGGCGCATCCAGTTGCTGTGCCAGTTTTTTCGCTTCTAATAGCCTTGCGTCGTTCGACGCACGCACCAATATCGAATTGGTGCGTGCGTCCGCGGTAACCAAAACCTTCATCGTGGCATCGGTGTTCCCAATTGCTCCAGGATCAAGCATCTTTGCGAGTTGCGGTGCCGCATCAAGCGCATTCGCGTTTTTCATTAAGACGACTGCTGAGTGCTGAACCGGTGTGTCAATGCCTGCGATGATTTGTCCAATTCGCTGTACATTATCCGCGTAATCGGTGACAACGATTGTGTTATTCGACGGATAGGCGGATACCGTGTTGTTTGGTGAAATCAACGAGCGCACAACAGGCAAAACGTTGTTGGCCGACGCGTTTCTTAGATGAAATATCTGCGTGACAACTTGATCGCCGCGTGCAGGTGCAACGTTGCCCACATATGTCGGGACACCCTGCAGCTTTGCATCGGCTTCGGGCACCACCTTCAGAAGACCATGGTCTTGAACCAGAGAGAACCCTTGCATACGCAACGATGACTGTAGCGTCTTGAGAGCCAAGTCCTCGGGCACCGGATTTTCCGACACAAGATTCAGTTGTCCGTTCACACGGGGGTCAACAACGATAGTTTTGCCGGTCGCAGCTCCGATAGCCTTCGCCACCTGATCGATGTCTGCATTGACGAAATTTAGCGTTACCTGCGCATACACGATGTGCGTGGTGATCAACCCAACCGCTAGAAGTGCCATCGCGACAACTCCCAAAACCTTACGATCTCTTCTCATGGAATGTGATGTGTTCCCACCGATTGAGTTGCCCAGACTGGCTGCCGCCGTTCGGCAAGGGTGATGGATTATGCCTAGGGGAGATGACACGAGCACCTCGATTACTGTCTGAGTGAGGGAATGTCATTTGTTAATAGAACGCAAACGTCGTCGCCCTTACAGTGCCATCCCGCTCCGGATCGCATAAAGGTTGGCATCGCCGTGTCCTAGGTCAAACATCGAAGATGGATCTGACCTGTGGCCACGACAGACCAGCGAAAGAGCGTGCGCGCCTTAAATATGACGCGATCTTAGGCAAAAAACGCAACTTTGTGGAATCAAATTGTTTTGATACGTTTTGAAAGTTTCTTTGATAGAAAGCCGAGTGCGATTATGCACATAGGAGATTTCATGAAGGCGATAAGGCGCCTGCTCTCAAAACAGATCGATCAGGATGCGCTCCAATCCGTTGGCCGTGTGACCCGTGAAGAGAGCTTTCACGCCATCGAGAGAGTGAACCTGCGGATCAAATTGGTCGACGGAAAGAGGATTCGGGGATGGTTCATTTGCAGTGAACACTCCTCGGTTGGTTGTGGTGCAAATAGCGCTCAAGGATCGGTTAGAGTGTCGCCCTGACCGATTTGAGAAGCCGCGATGAACAAGCGCTGAAGAGTCTGGACGGGCTATTCGCTGGCCGTCATTTTGACCGTGAGGTGATCATTCTTTGTGTGCGCTGGTATCTGCGCTACAAACTCAGCCTGCGCGATCTCGTCGAGATGATGGCTGAGCAAGGGTTGTCGCTGGCTCACACGACGATTCTGCGTTGGGTGCGCCGCTATAGGTTCTGTCGCGGTAAGAATGAGAGTTTAGTAAAGACCCGATACGATACGGACTACTTATCCAGCCAGTGAATAGAATTGCTGTGCGGGATTCTGATCGACACCACCATCGTCCATCTGCCCCTTGACGATCATGTGCATAACTTCGATGCCGCCCAACAGGATGCGGGCACAACGAAATTTCTTGAATCCAAGCATCGGTCGGGTCCGGCGCTTGATCGCCCGATGATCCTGTTCGAAGATGTTATTCAGATACTTTTTCTGGCGGACCTTGATCGGCACATCCCGCGGGGCGTTGATCGCTTGCAAGGCAGCCAGATTCGATCCGCTCCTGTCGATCGTCACGGTCTCGGGTTCGCCATTCTGGTCGATTGCCTTTTCGAAATAGGCCCGGGCTGCAGCCTTGTCCCGTCGGGCTCGCAGCAGAAAATCAACGGTGTTGCCTGCGTTGTCGACAGCCCGATAGAGATACCGCCACTCACCCCTGATTCGAATGTAGGTCTCGTCCATCCTCCAGCTCTTGCCGACCGTCCGTTTGCGCCGTCGAAACGCCTTCCCCAGGACCGGCAACAGTTTGAGTGCCCAACGATGAACGGTCGAATGATCGACCGCAATCCCGCGCTCGGCCATCATCTGTTCGAGATGACGCAGGCTCAGCGGATAGGCCACGTACCACCGAACGCACAGCAACATCACGTCCAGCGGGTAATGCAAGCGTTTGAGTACTTTTCCCACACCCGGACTCAGCTTCTCGGTCATCGATCAAGTCACCCATTAAGGCCCGTCAGCATACCAGACTGCCTTATTGCGACAGATCCCGACGAAGCAGTACCGAGTTGAAGGCGGTCACGACATTGGCCAGCAGCCGGCCGCACTCGTTATTGATCGCAATGTCGTGATCGGTCTTGCCGATCAGGTGCTTTCTGCCACTGACCTCGGCGATGAAGCCGCGCAGCGCGTGATACGCTTCGATCCGGTTCTGCGAACGATGGACGTTGCGCTGCAGTTGCGGGTCGCGCATGTAGCGCAGCGTGTAGATGCTGCGCACGAGTTTATCGAACTCGAAGACGGCACGGCGCGTGCGGTGACGTGGAGACAATGCGCAAAGCTTGCGAACCAGTGCCTGCTGGCTCATTTCCTTCACGCTGAGTGACGCGATGATCTGTTCGAAGACACACGGATCGTCGCAGATGGCGAGCAAGTCGATCTGTCCAGCGGGTTTGATCAGGAAATTGTCGTACTGCTCGATGTCGTCGCCGCAAAACAGATGTTTTAGCTGTGCTTGCAGGTTGGTGAAGCGCGGCGCAAAGTCCATCTCGAACCAGTACATGGCCGCGAAATTCATCTTGTTGATGCTGTGCATGTCTCCGGTGATAATCGTCGGCGCGATATCGGTCTTGTTGTGATAACAGAGGTCGAAGACGTAATGGCTTTCGTGCTCGTGCGCACCGATGAGGTTGGTGAGTGTGGCAACGTGATTGGTGAGGGAGGTAAAGGCGACGACTCCCCGTTCGCGACCGAAATATTTGCGCGAGTGCCTCGCCTTTGCGGTCGGAGTGGCGGCAGCGAACTTCTGTCCGTCGATGGCACCGAAAAGCGCGCCAAGATCGGACGAGTAGTTGTAGCGGCTTGCAATCGAAACCAGTCTGGCTCGCAATCATCGGCTTTTTCGGCTCGAATTGGTTGCGACTGACGGCGAGCCGTGGGCTCACATTGCTTGCGACCGAGCTTGCAATCATCGGTCTCTGGCTTGCGTTCCATCGATACGGGCTCACATTAGTTGCAACCATTTCGGTGACAATGAGGTTCGCTTTTTCAGAACTTCCAGTTTAAATTGCCTTGCACCGTATGATCGGATTGCCGGCTAGCCAGCGAACCCGAATATCCGATGCTGAGGCGTCCATTCTTGCCGATATCGATCCGGGCATCCACGCTTAGCACTGCCGCATCTTTCGCAACCGGCACGCTCGCGACCGAGAAGCCGTCGCTGCCAGAAGCGAATGCAAGCGTCGCAACCGGACGGCCGCTCGTCAGCGCGTGCTGCCAGCCGAGGCTCCCTTGCAGCGTAAGCTGCATCATCGATGTCAGCAGTGAACTGCGTTGTGCCGCGCATGCCGAGCGTTGTAAACGACACATCGTTGTTGCCTTCCTGAGCGCGCAGCGTGGCCGCACCGCCTGTCTCGGCCATTCCATGATTGTTCAAATGAACATAGGCGAGCTGCCCGAACGGCTCCACGTCGGCTGCTCCGCTAAGGTTTAGACGATAAGCGGTCTCGGCGAACACCTGGGTCGTTTCTGCGTTCAGCGTGCCGCTTTCGTGCTCAGACGTCGCGCCATACTGCACATAGCGATCCATGCCACCGCGGTGCCACGCGTGCTCTACGCCCGCGCGCAGCCCGAGCGCGCTGGGCTGCCAGGCCGCATATGCACCGAGATGAAAGCTGTCGAATGATGCAGACGACGGCTGGTCACGCAGATTGACGCCGCTATGGCTGTAGCCGGCGAGGCCACCCACGCGAACACCATCGTGCACCATTGCATCTGCACCCGCGAGGAAGCCACCTGTCGAACTGGTGTATCCATTAACGCCATCACCCCGTGCGCCCCCCCACGAGCCCAACAGGCGCGCCCAAGCGCCTGACTGTGTCGAGGCGGTATCACGCGTAGCCCCGAGCCGCCCGAACACCGCGTCGCGTACCTGACGGCTTTCATTGATGAGCGTCGCGTAGGCGGCAGGATAACTTTCACCCGTCAGTTGTCCAAATGTTGCCTGTGGCACCTGTGCGGAGGTTGCGAACAGCACACTGTTGTACACTGCGCTGCCCGGGTAAAGTGTCTCCATCGCGCGAGCGACACTGCGTTCGTTATCCGTACCCGCGACGCTCGCGAACGGCGTCGCGCTTCGATTCACGGTGAGACTGACGCTCGTCGGACCATATGCGAGCGACGGCAACACGAACAGGTAGCCACCAGGCGTCGCAAACTGACCTTCGACGCCTCCTGCGGCGTTCAAAATGTCGAAACGCTTACCCAGAATCGAGCGTGACTGTTCGAGACTAAGGGGTGGGGGTGAATGTTCAAGCGCAAGGCTGAGCGTGCCATTCGCGATACGCGCTTTACCACCTGCGTCGATCCGGTCGCTTGCTCCGCTCGGCGAAAGTTGGACCGCATAGGTTGATCCTGTTGCGAAATTCGCGTCATTCGTTACTTTCAACAGGCCGATCGAATGTCCAGGGGCGACCGTTCCTCCTTCATTCACGTTCAGAGATTGCAGTGCGCCGTTGCCGCTAACGCCCCCTCCGTTACCGACCGCGACGTTGCCGCTTGCTCCGTCGAGCGACGCAAAGCCGCGTGCCAGCAACACGTCACCCGTCCTCCCTGTATTCGTTACGGCTACGGTTCCGCCTTGGTCGATCGACAACTGTGCGCTTGTGCCGGCGATCGTTGCGCCGCCACCGTTCACCGCAACATCAGCCGTCCGGCCGTTCACTGTGAGCCGTCCAGCTGCATTGACCATCGCGCCGGAGGCGATCGAGCCGTCGATCCGCAATTCCCCGCCGTCAACTGTTGTTAACCCGCGATAGGTATTGTTCCCCGACAGGGTCAGCAGACCACTGCCTGACTTTGTCAGGCTACCTTCATAGGCACGTGTCTGGTAAGCAGACTCGCGCGCGGTGCCGATCTCGTACGCTGTCTTGTCGCTGTCGCTCGCATTCGAGGGCAGTCCCTGCGTCCAGCCCTTCGTTTTCAGCGTATCGAGCCACGATTGATGCTCTGCCGCGTCTTCTTTCTGACGCGCGGCGAGTGCAATGTCCGAAATGTCGTTCGACCATACATCCGACATGCCAGAAGGCAAATTAACATGGAACCGACCCAGCAACTGGCTGGGGCCGTTCATTGCCTTCTGTAGATCTGGGAGCCCCCAGCCTGCCACCGCATTGGGCACGTGCGTATTACCCGGGATCAATGCAGTAAGATTGCCGTAACTAGTCGAGCCTGATCAATTCGGAGAGCCTTGCGTGGCAGAGCTTTGAGGCCGAATTGGTGTTGTGAGATTTGCAGGATCCTGGCACATTAACGTGAGAATCCTGCATTTTTCGACGAGGTGCGAATGGGTCCGAAGACGCCTGTGACGGAGGGAGATTTTTTCCGCCAGCCGCTGCGCGAACAGATCAACCTGAAGCATCCGTTGATACGTTTGGCCGACCTGATCAACTGGGAGCGACTGGGCGCATCAATGAGCGAAAGCTTTGTATCGCGCAAGGGACGACCGGCGACATCGCCGAGGCTGATCGCCGGGTTGCTGTATTTGCAGCACGCGTTCGACCTGTCCGACGAAGAGGTCGTCTGGCAATGGGTAGAGAACCCGTACTGGCAGGTGTTCACCGGCGAGACCTACTTGCAGACCGAACCTCCGATCGACCCATCGAGCCTGACGCGTTGGCGCAAGCGAATGGGCGAAGCCGGCGTTGAAGAGTTGCTGGCCGAAACGATCGAAGCAGCAAAACGCGCTGGCGTGATCAAGGCTTCGAGCGTCAAGCGCGTGATTGTTGATACGACCGTCATGGAGAAGGCGATCGCCCACCCAACCGATTCGCGCCTGCTCGAACGGTGTCGCGAACATCTGGTGAAAGCCGCGGCACGGCACGGTCTGAAACTGAGGCAGAACTACAACCGCGAGGCGCCGCATCTGGCGCTGCAGATTGGCCGCTACGCTCACGCGAAACAGTACAAACGCATGAGGAAAGCGCTGCGCACGCTGCGCTCGCGCGTTGGACGGGTGATGCGCGATGTGGAGCGGCAGGTCAACCAGGTGGCCGACCTAGGCTGCGCTGAATTAACGGAACTGATCGCCCGCACGAGACGCATTCTGGCGCAGAAGCCGAAGGACAAGAACAAGCTTTATGCGCTGCATGCACCGGAAGTCGAGTGCCTGGCCAAGGGCAAGGCGCGCAAGCCGTACGAGTTCGGGGTGAAAGTTTCGATCGCGACGACCCACAAGGAAGGACTGGTGGTTGGCATGCGCTCGATGCCAGGCAATCCGTACGACGGGCACACCCTGGCTGAAGCGCTGGAGCAGGCGGCAATCCTGTGCGACGCCACGCCGGAGGTCGCCATCGTCGACCGTGGCTACAAGGGTGTCGCCGTCGATGGTGTGAAGATCTACCACCCGGGCTTGCGGCGGGGCATTACACGCGGACTACGCGCGATGATCAGACGGCGCAGCGCAATCGAGCCAGCAATCGGTCACATGAAGACAGACGGAAAACTCGATCGCAACTGGCTCAAGGGTGCGCTCGGCGACGCGATGCACGCGGTGATGTGCGGCGCAGGACACAATCTACGGATGATCCTCAGGAAGCTGCGGCTTCTTTGCGCCTTCATTCTGACCGCCTTGTTCAACCACCGACTTGCTCGGCTTCAATCCCCGTAACTACGGTGCTCGGCAAAACGAATTGTTCAGGACGGACCAATTAGGGTTGTGTCGCGTTAAGGACGATGCGACGATCAGGCGCCTGAGATGAAGAGGATTGCTTACATCACGAGAGAATAGAATTGTTCGGCTGCAGTCGAGGCGACGCCATCGTCACACATCTGCCCCTTGCGGATCATGTGTGCGATCTCTATGCCAGACAGGATGATGCGCGCACAGCGGAAATCCTTGAACCCCATCATCGGTTTGATGATGCGTTTGATGGCACGGTGATCCTGCTCGACGACGTTGTTTAGGTATTTGTTTTGCCGGACCTTGATCGGCGTTAAGCGCTCGGCATTGAGCGCTTCAAGCGCAGCCAGATTGGCGCCGCTCCTGTCCACGGTGATTGTCTCGGGCTCGCCGTTCTGTTCAATCGCCTTCTCGAAGTAGCGGCGCGCCGCGGCCTTGTCCCGATGGGCGCGCAGCAGGAAATCCACCGTGTTGCCCGCCTTGTCCACGGCACGGTACAAGTATTTCCAATGGCCTTTGACCTTGACATAGGTCTCATCGACGCGCCAGCTCTTGCCGACAGGCCGTTTGCGTTTGCGGAATGCTTTTTCAAACACCGCAGCAGCTTGATAACCCACCGGTGCACGCTCGAATGGTCCACCTCGATACCCCGCTCGGCCATCATTTCTTCGAGGTTTCGTAGACTCAGTGAGTACGCCACGTACCACCGGACGCACAGCAGGATCACGTCCAGCGGGTAGTGCAGCCGCTTCAGTACCTTGCCAATGCCAGCGGGCAGCGTCTTGCATGGCGTCTTCGTCTTTGTCATCATGCTTGTCATGCGTTGTCGTCGGCGGATTTTACTTGACCGCGTTATTGCGACAAAACCGTCTGCGCTCATGATCTCCTGAGCTTGCCCCCGAAAAACGAATCGCTTGCTGAACAGGTAGACTCTAGCAAGGAGAAGAACGATGAAAAGCAAGGCAAAGCGGGCACAGTACACGCTCGAGTTCAAGCTGGAAGCTGTGCGGCTGGTGAAAGCCGGGCAGAGCATGGCAGCAGTGGCGGCGACACTGGGCGTGGTTGAACAGACACTGTACAACTGGGCGAAGGCTGACCGGGAAGGCAAGCTCGCGGGAGCAGGCACGAAGCCCGTGAGCCCCGAACAGATGGAACTGGCGCGGCTGCGTGCGGAGGTAGCGCGCCTGAAGATGGATCGAGATATATTAAAAACGGGTTCTGTCGCGATAAGGATGGCAGACCGAGCCTGTTCCCATATAGATAGGATTGCTGATGTCGCCAGCGAGTAGAACTGAGCGGCTGCCGTTCGGTCATCGCCGTCGTTTTTCATCTGCCCCTTGCGAATCATATGCATCACCTCAATACCAGAGAGAATGATGCGCGCACACCGAAAATTCTTGAAGCCCATCATTGGTCTGATGATCCGTTTGATCGCCCGATGGTCCTGTTCCACGAGGTTGTTCAGGTATTTGTTCTGCCGGATCCTGATCGGGGTTTCGCGCTCGGCGTTGATGGCGTCAAGTGCGGCCAGATTCGCGCCGCTTTTGTCGATAGTCACCGTCTCGGGTTCGCCATTGAGGGCGATCGATTTTTCGAAATATCGCCGCGCCGCAGTCTTATCTCGATGGGCCCGCAGCAGGAAGTCGATGGTGTTGCCAGCCTTGTCGACGGCGCGATACAGGTATTTCCATTGGCCATTGACCTTAATGTAGGTCTCATCGACGCGCCAACTCTTGCCGACGGGGCGTTTGCGGCTACGAAACGTCTTTTCCAGCACCGGCAGCAGCTTGAGGGCCCAACGATGCACGGTTGAATGATCCACTGAGATGCCTCGCTCCGCCATCATTTCTTCCAGGTTTCGCAGACTGAGCGGATAGGCCACATACCAGCGCACGCAAGTCAGGATCACATCAAGCGGGTAATGCAGGCGTTTGAGCACGCGGGCCACGGTCGGATTCAGCGTCTTCATCCAGCTTTCAGTCGTTCGTCTTGTTACGAACATCATAGCCGACTGCCTTATTGCAACAGAACCATTTTCTTTTCTTCATCGTGACATCTTACGTGACTACCTCGCCAACGTGACAGTGCCTTAACAGATGATGTTTTTTCGAGTCTTTCTCACATGTCCCGGAGTGATATCACTGCTACTCCTGCCACGATCACGATGATTGAGAAAAATTTTCTAACTACGCCTCCCGGAGCAATATCCTCGGCGAAATATTTTGGAAACAGCTTCTTTGCCAGGAACCCCAAAGCCAACACGAAGAGCGGGTGGATACTGACGACTACCGAAACCAAAGCTGCACCGCCTCCCGCAGCCAGAGCGGCCATGAAGAATACATAGCCCCCAACATCAAAGATGTTCGTCGTCCCGAAAATTCCGAATTGCTTACAATTCAAAACTTTTAGATCATCAAAGATGAGCTTTCTCCATTTCGGAACCAATAAAAGCAACATCCCACCAAGGGCATAGCCAGCAAAGTTGAAAATCAGCACCGAGTCCAAGCTCTTGACTTGCAATATATCATCTGAAATTACAGTTGAGACAGCTCCAAAAAAAGCAGAAATTAGCAACAGGACTACGTGCCTGGGATACCCCAATCCTCTAATCGTCTGCCTGGACATGCATGGTATTAGAATACCAACGACGATCAAGGCGAAGCCAGTCATTTGCCAAGATGTCGGAATGGTATGGAAAATCAACACTGATGCCGCCAATACAAATATTGGTTCAGATTGGTGAATCGGAATCACAACCGATACATCCATATTCTCCAAGGAGTAGCTATATGCAAAGTATTGCAAAAATATTGCGAGACCAGAGCATATATTTATCGCCACCATATATAAGTCTAGATTCGCAGGCCGGAAATAGGCATAAATGGCCGCCGCAAAAAAAATATTCCCGATGCTCAGCAAGAAAATGAAAGAAATCCAATTGGAAGCAATATTATCGATTGCGAACTTGTCAGCAATATTTGAGAGACTCCAAAACAGCGGTGCCAGAAGGGCAAAATATAACCATGTCATTTCACTCTCCCGAAAGCCTCAAGAATCGTATTTTTGCTATCGTTCAATAACTCATTCGAGAAGTCATCGGTATCATGATCAAAAATAAATGTATTGTTATATCTGAAACCATCAGAAGTTTCGAAACCGACTATTTTGTCAAGGATTGCTGGAAGCTCGTCAAACCGAGATGAGTGGTTTTTCTTCAAAAGCTTCATAGCGTTGCCGTAGTGCGCCGCTTCATCTTTAGTAGCATTGCGAATCCATACAGACAGACAATCAGGCCCGAGATTATCAAAAAGCTTGAAGTCCTGCTTATAAGCCCGAGTGCTAGTAATTTCATCGAATGCAATTGACGCCAATATAGTGAATTCATCAACCATGAAGGATGAAACGGCTTCAAATTCCGGCCGTCTGGATTTGATTTCCTTATCGATATCGTCTTCTCGGAAACCATACAACACACTATTGATCTTTCGAAGACCTCTATAGTGGTTTTGTTCATCCAAATGCCAGAGGCATACGAACTCTAAAAAATCATCGCTCAGCTGTAAATCACTTCGATTCATGAGGTATATCAAGAAGTGCTTAGAATCAAACTCAGAGCCCATGTCATGCCAAAAGTATTCTTGCCGTGATTTTATGATATCCCTAGATCCGCTGATGCTTTCGGGAGTCAAAGATTTAAGTAAATCAACTGAAGACCAGTCATAACTTTTCAAACCGATTGAGGATTTTAAATAGCTCACGATTGCGCTCCCTGCAATTATTCCATGAAGTTTTCAAACTGCCACTTATCGGACGAGGCATTAGAAAATAGCCCTTTATCCGCTTCCGCCGGACTCCAGTCGGTGTACTCCCTCAGCATTTCGCCTAAGTAGGGATTTGCATTATCTAGCACGAAGATAAAGTCCATCTCTTCCGCTTCAATGATTCCGCAACGTGGATTGGCAATTGCCCATTTCATGCCTGCTATAACCCCGGCCACGACTTGCAAAGAGGTAGCAGAACTTTCAGGGTTGAGCTTTTGAGCAACCGAGTTGTCTAGGTAAGATCCAAACCAATATGCATTTTTCTCATGCCCCATCAGAAGCACGCCAAGATAATCCCCTCCCGAGGCGATATCCCGTCCTTGCAAAATTCTCTTTTGTGTCTGTGAATTCCAAGAACAACCACTAAGCTCGTGAATAGAAAGTATAGCGTCATTGCAAGGATGGTAAGCGTAATTTACCGTAGGCCGATAAGCGGTCCGCTCACCTTCGAAGTACGTTAGATAATCCGACAGAGAAACAGCTTCATTATGACTGATCAAAAAGCCTAAGCATGGGCCAAAAGCAGGGGTCCAGGTTTTCAATCTGACTGAGGCGCCTGGGCGGTTCAAATAGATCGCGCTATTGCAGCCTGTAGTATGCCGCTGCCCCTCTGGCGGTAAGCAAAGTTCATGAGTCCCCCAGCCTAACTCAGCAGGCTGGCAGCCTTCACCAATAAACCCATCAATTGACCAGGTATTTACAAACTCGCCAGGCCGCTTAGGCAGTTTTGCAATCTGGGTATCATGCTCCGCAATATGGATTATTTTCACCCCCAGATCAGCAGACAGCTTCGCCCACTGCTGACGAGTTTGCGGGATTGGCTGGCTTAGTCCGTAAATATCATCCCGAATATTCAGAAGTGCCCGCTTTACGAAATGAGACACCAAACCCGGATTTGCGCCGTGCGCTACGATAGCCGTAGGGCCATCTTGACATTTAGCCTTCAATGTAAGCATCGCTTCCCTGAGGGCGTAGTTGGTACGTTCTGCAGGCTCTGTATCTGCATTTACATAATGGCCGGCCCATGGTTCAATGCATGTATCAATATATTTTGTTTCTTTCTGCTGGCAAAATGAAACTAGGTCGACACTTGACACATCGACGGACAGGTTGATTACAAAGGAGTCGGAATTCAAGTCGCTCAGCAAATCTTCAAGATTTTCCTTAGTGACGCTTGCCGCCACCCAAGTTACAGGGCAATCGAAATCTGCGCTGAGCCTCTTGGCACCATATGGATCTATTACCTTAAGGCTTTCAATTTCGCCCCCGAACTCGCTGAGCAAGTTCGGCATAAGTGCAGATGCAATGGTCCCGTAGCCAATCAACACAATCTTCATAAGCATTCGTTCTCCACACTCAGCTACGCATCGCGTGCAATCAACACGCATATACGATGCCGTCAAATGCGGGCTGGAGCGGATTCGACCCCGTCACGCCGTGCTGTGGGCGCGCATCTCCGCGTTCACGACGCGTCTTCCCGGCGACAATCATTCGTCTCGCGGTTCGGTGGTATTTCCGGTTCCATCTTGGCCTGCGTGATATTGAAGAACTGCTGGTCGAGCGCGGTGTCGTTGTCAGTTACGAGACGATCCGCCGCTGGTGCGACAAATTCGGCGCGGACTTCGCACATCGCGTCAAAGCTGCTCGCCGCAAACCTGGCCGCACATGGCATCTTGACGAAGTCTTCGTTACGTTGCGCGGTGAGCCTTATCTGCTTTGGCGGGCAGTCGACCAGCACGGCGCCGAACTCGACATCCTGCTGCAGAAACGTCGCGATAAGGCCGCAGCAAAGCGCTTCTTCAACCGCGTGCTGGCCGCCTGTGCCGACGCGCCACGAAGGATTGTCACCAATCAATTGCGCAGCTATCCGGCCGCGAAGGCCGACATTCCCCGCCCCGCCGGGGCGATGGGCGCGATTCAGGCAAAGATCAACAACCTCGAGTCCGTCGAAGACAAGGCCACGCATCAGATCAGAGAACTGACGGATGCGCTCTCGCTGATCACCGGGCGCGATCTCGCGTCCGGCGACTATCACGGTGCGCTCGTCGTGTATGGTGACACGGCGAAAGCAGCTATCAGCAACGGTGCGTATGTGACGAGCCGAGCCGGGCGCTGAACGATTGCGGCTTCAAGTTCGTGAAGGCAACGGCATCGGCACCGTACACCTATATGAGCCAGGTGCCGAGTTGCAAGACAAAGCCGCTATCAATGCCGAAGTCGACCCGTAACCTCGCGTCGGCGTTTTCGATGCATACCTATTCGCCGGGCAAGGCTCGCGACAATCCGCTCGGTGACGGCCCGGCGCTCATGCCGGTGCAAACCGTAGAGCTTGTCCAGCTTGAACTGCCACGCGTCGCGCCTGGGACGAGAACAGCGTGAGTCACTTCGTCCTCACACTCGATTTATGCAACCACGCCCCGCCGTACGTACGCAAGTCGCCGCGGGTCCCAGAACCGCACGGCCGTCACGCCTCGCTCAGAAGCGACCCGATGGGATTAGCTCGTTGAGATTTGCGATGCTCAGGCTCCCAAAACCGGTTGGGTAATCCCAGCCGGTACCGGCGTTGTAGCCGAGCCCCTGATAGCCGTTGTTCCCCGATACGACGTCATAGCGCACGAGCGACGGGTTCGACGGAATCGCGCGGTACAAGTCGCCGGCCGGGAAGCCGAGGCTCGTGCCGTTCGCCGCCAGCAGGCGCGCCCAGAAACCGGTGAAGATCGGTGCGGAGAGGCTCGTGCCGCCCACCTGCTGCAACTGGCCGTCGTTGTAGATGTACGCGCCCGTGCTTAGTGCGGCGTCGAACGACACGTCCGGTAGCCGTCGATTGCTGCCTGACTGCCACACCGGCGCCGGCAGGATCGTGCTGACACCGCCGCCCGTCGCCCACAGCCTACCTGCGGGGTCGAGGCCTTCGTTCCACACGGTCTCGTTCGAGAATGCACCCGTCGACGTGGTGTACAGCGTCGTACCGCCAATCGCGAGCACGTGCGGCGATGCGGCCGGCCACGGGACCGTGTAGTTCGTGCCGTCCGGAAAGCCGCGGTTATTGCACTCGTATACGCCTTCGTCGCCCGAGGACACCGAGAACGTCTGGCCCTGCGCGGCGGCCACCGTGAAGATCTGCTCTTCGGCGTCGATCGTGCCGTCCTTGTCCGCGTCGGTCTCGCACCAGCCGAGCGACACGTTGATCACCTTCGCGGTGTTGTCCCACACCGCGCGGTTGAACGCCTGAGTGAGCCCGGTATTGCCGGCGGCGTGCAGGTCCGCCATGTAGAAGATGAGCTTGCCGACCTGGCCGCCCGCCGAGCCGACGATCGACTGGCTGTCGAGATCCCATTCGATCTGGCCGAACAGGTTGTCGCTGTAGCTGCCGGTCGTCCCGGTGCCATTGGTCTTCACGGTCTGGGTAGTGACCGTGCCGTAACCGTTGCTCGACGTGAACTGCTCCAGGTCCTTCAGCGTCTGCGATACGCCGCCTATCGTGATGATGCCGAGGGTCACGCTGGCTGCGGTCGGCACGCCGGTCGCGTTGTAGAGGCCCGGGAATTCCTTCGGATAGTGCCCGGTGGCCGTGCCGGCCGAGAGCACCTGCGGCTTCTCGACGTTGCCAACGCGCAGCATCGGCTGTGCGCGCGCGATGTTCTGCAGCCCGAGCACCGAGCCGACGGCGTCGCCGAGCGCACGCGGCACCTGTGCTTTCGACGCGTTCATGAAGCCCGAGCGGCTGGCGTCCTGGTAGTGCACGAGTGACGTGTTGAACGCAGTCCTCACCGTGCCGGCCGTGCCGCGCGCGGACACCAGCATCCGGTTCGGCGCGACCTCGACGTTCACGAAGCCGCTCTTGCGCAGATAGTCGACGACCGACTTCACCTGTGCTTCGGTCGGCGCGTAGCTGACGAGAAACTGTTCGGGCGTGAGGTACTGGCGGTAATGCGCATTGCCGGGCTGGTTCACGTCGTGCCCGAGCTGCTCGAGTTGCGCCGCGTTGCGCAGATTCAGGCTGACGACGATGTCCGTGATCTCGCCGTCGGCGAGTTCGAGCGATGGCACCGCGTTGCGCGCCATCAGTTGCGGGCCGGTCAGAAAGGCCTTCGTGTGGGTGTCGACCCAGTCCGTCGTCGCATGCGCCGCAGCGGCGGAGAACACGAGCGGTACCGCGCACGCAAGGCGGCGCGGCGACGGAAGGGGAAGGGCAAGCCGGTAGTTAATTTTCATCTGGAGTCCTTTGGTTAATGTCGCGAACAATTTGGAAATCGAGGGAGGCGTTTGTCGCGTGATCGGCGAGGTGGAATTTCTGAACATCGAACTGCTTTCAGCATTTATCGACACAGTGGTGCACCCCTTTTTATCGTCACTAGTGCTTTGGACAAACATCCCTGACCAAGAAAGTGGCGGGTTGACATTGCATTGATGAAATGACTCCGGCGTGGCTTTGCAAGAAGTACATTTGAACAACCTGCTTCTCACGATACGTCAGCGACCGCATTCTCCGCTGTAACCGCGCCCGCCAGGTCTGCGGTGAGCGGGTTGGAATTAATCTGTCCGCTTTGATGCTCGCTGCCAGCTCGCAAGCCTTATGCCAAACTTGCCCAGCAGTTCGCAAAGGCGCTCTGGCCGCGAACCGCGACGGCGGCCATTGCAGCAGATAGCAGCGCATCACAGTTTGATCCACATGGTTCTTAGACTCGCTAACAGAACGTCTCAACGAAGCGGGTGACGATCAAGTCGAGTCTAGCGCGAGCAAAGCGCGGAATCCGGGAGACGGCGTGTGAGGACGCGCTTCGATGTAGGGCTTAAGAATTGTTGGAAAGGAAACAGAATTGTTGCGATTGTCGGATTTGAGCGAAACGGGGGGGCGCTGTCACGTTGGCGAGGTAGTCACGTAAGATGTCACGATGAAGAAAAGAAAATCGCTTTATCACGGCCACCGGTTCCCGGCGACAATCATTCGTCTCGCGGTTCGGTGGTATTTCCGGTTCCATCTTGGCCTGCGTGATATTGAAGAACTGCTGTTCGAGCGCGGTGTCGTTGTCAGTTACGAGACGATCCGCCGCTGGTGCGACAAATTCGGCGCGGGCTTCGCACATCGCGTCAAAGCTGCTCGCCGCAAACCTGGCCGCACATGGCATCTTGACGAAGTCTTCGTTACGTTGCGCGGTGAGCCTTATCTGCTCTGGCGGGCAGTCGACCAGCACGGCGCCGAACTCGACATCCTGCTGCAGAAACGTCGCGATAAGACCGCAGCAAAGCGCTTCTTCAACCGCGTGCTGGCCGCCTGTGCCGACGCGCCACGAAGGATTGTCACCGATCAATTGCGCAGCTATCCGGCCGCAAAGGCCGACATTCCCGAACTGGCAAACATCAAACACGTCTTCGTCAAGGCTGCGGCCCGGGTGAACAACCGTGCCGAAAACAGCCATCAGCCTACGCGTGAGCGCGAACGCCGGATGCGTGGTTTCCGCGATCCTGGTCGCACACAAGCGTTCTTATCGAGCTTCGGTCCGATTCGCCAGCACTTCGCGCTCAAGCGACATTTACTGCGTGCCTCACTCTATCGCAAACAGCTCGCCGCACGCTTTGCCGGGTGGCATCGCTTCACTGGGCTCACCCAAGATCCGTCCAATTTCTGAGCAAATCTACCTCCTGTGCGCTCTTGCGTCTCGTATACCTTAACGTGACAACGCCGTCGCGCCCGCAACTTGGCGCTGCAGCATTGACCGAACACATCGTGATCTGGCTGCGACGGCGATCTGCGCTGATCCGCAACACGATGTGGGGCGCGAAGCGTGGGCGTCCGCTTTCAAGAGAATTGGAGGGCAATTCAGGGGTCGTGTGCAACCGACTGCTGGCGGGGTGGGTGTGGGCTCGGCGCCCGAATCCCATGAGTCAGGTGCCGGCCACAAGCTGACCGTCCGGTCGTCACACGCATACGCTCGGCGTCCTGAGACGGGACATGGGAGCAGTGTCCGCTAGCTGTCATTGCCCCAACCTTGAGCGGATCTCGGCGACGGACAGATCATGTTTATGTGTGGCAATTTGCCAGGTATTACCCCATTCATCTATCACCATGGCTCGCCGGTCGCCGTACGGCATGTCGGTTGGTTCCTCAATTGCGACCGCATTCGCCGCGATCGCGCGCCTGTAGGTTGAATCAGCGTCCTCGACATAGACGTAGAGAAATGCCGTGGCTGGGTCACGCAGGCCATCCCCACCGCTGACCATCAGCACGGAGTCACCAATTCTGATCTCGGCAGGTAATCCGGCTCGAAATTCACCCCGTGCCTGAAAGACCTGCTTAAGGAACGCTACTAGGTTTTCGGGATCCCGTACGATGATTCGGGGTGTGACGGTATGCCAGCCGTCAGGCTGGAAGTTAGTCATAGCGTGCGCCTCGTAACAGATATCACCGAGAATTCTCCTTTGTGTGCCCCATGTCCGCAAAGGGGTCGCCTTCGGCACACGGCATCTGGCGCCAGCCGGCCCATAAAAAGCCACTCACGTGGCGCTGTTCGCGCCATCCAGATGACGGCTCAACGCAACAGAACGGTCATAGAAGGACGCGGGCCGCAATTGAGAAGCGACCTTTCGCACTAGTACAACATCCCGTAAATAGCTTTAATAATTATCGGGCTGCAAATAAGGCTGTAGGAGCGTGACGACGACCTCGACCATCTCGTCGAGTGAGCCTGTGCCCGGCAGAGGTTCCCATCGGCCGGTGTGGCTCCGAAAGGCGGCACTATAACGATTGCGGGCGAGCTCGGTAAGGCGCGCCACAACAGTCGGTTCCTCATCATCGAGACGTTTGATCAGCAGGTGCCGCCCATAGGCTGGTGTGCGATCTGCTCAAGGCCGAGCAAGCTGCGCAGTTGACGCTGGAGTTCGGTCGCGTAATGTTTAGCCCCGGAAAGTCCATTTGAAGGGCCGCGCTGCCTGATTATGCTCGCGTGCAGCGGGGTGAAGTGGAAGTGAAACCGCTGATCATGCCGCTCGTTGAACGCTTGCCAGACGGCCTGGGCGCGATGCGTATTGAGGTTGTCCCAAATCACGTGCACCTGTTTGCCCGGGTGCGCAGCCGCCACGCGCTCCATGAAGGCGACCAGGTCGTCCTGGGTGCGCCGCTCGCGGCAGTGCCAGCACCTGACCGGTATGCACATCAAGCGCGGCAATCAGCGCCTGAGTGCCGTGCCGGATATATTCAAACTCCCGACGACGCAGCCGTCCCGGTGCCGGCGCGCGCCCCGGGTGCTTGCGCTCGATGGCTTGAATGCCCGTCTTCTCGTCGATGCTGAGCACCACCGCGTTTTTGGGCGCCTTGCGGTACAGCTTGCAAATCACATTGACCTTCTCGCGAAAGGCCGAGTCGGGACTGTGTAGCCATTGCTGGACCCGGTGCGGTCGAACGTCGCCAGCCTGCAGAATGCGCTGCACATGGCTGCGGCTGATCTGTTCGACAATGCCACGCTCGATCGCGCGCGCCACTATCTCGTCCAGTGTCGGCGTAGCCCGTCCCTCGGGTTCGTGTGCTTCACATGCCAACGCAATCAACTGCAGTCGCGTTTCTTGCGTGATGCGTGGCGGACGGCCGCTACGCTCACCCTCGCGCAGGCCCTGCGCACCGTTCTGTGCGATGCGCTTGCGCCACGTGCAGACCGTCTGCGTCGATACGCGCAGCTCTCGAGCAATCACCGTATTCGAGTGTCCTTCGTGCGCCCACAGCGCGATGCGTGCCCGCATCACATCTCGCTGAGTCGCGGTCTTCCGCTCGATCAGCGACAGGAGTTCTTCTCGTTCTTTCTTCGCCAACTTCACTGGCGTTGCATGACGACCTTGGCTCATCCCGAAATGATAGCCAAGACAATTATTTAATCAAGCTATTTAGGGGATGTTGTACTAGTCGCGACGAAGCCATCGCTCCGTTTTGCCGGTTTACATCTGCCGGAACATGTGTGCGTATTGTTTGCTGACGGCGATCGCGCCATCGTGGCCGCGCAGCTTGATTGACGTTTTCCCTGGCGCGCTGACCGATGCACTCTCTACCTTATCGACGTTCACCACGGTGCTTCGGTGCACCTGCCAGAAGCGAGCCGGGTCCAGTTGCGCAACTAACTCCTTCAGGCTCATCCGGATCAGCAGTTCGCCCGTTCGCGTCGCGACGACGACATACTTGTCGGCCGCCTCGAAGTACAGCACATCTTCCACCGGCACTATCCTGATGTCGCTGCCGCTGGATGCGCGCAGATAGCGAAGCGGCGGCCTCTGGTCGCTGGCCTGCGCGCGATTCTCCGGCGCGGTGCTGCGCGTGATCTGCTCCAGCTGGCAGAGCAGTCGTTGCAAATGAGCTTGCATCTGGGCGCCGGGCATCGCATCTGTTGGCGCGCGCGAAAGCCGAACGCGCAACCTGTCGATCGTGCGCGCGAGCCGCGTGGAATCGACCGGCTTCAAAAGATAGTCGACCGCGGCGGCATCGAACGCGTCCAACGCGTATTGGTTGTAGGCGGTCACGAACACGATCTGCGGCGGAGCCGCCAGCTTCGTGCACGCGCGGGCAACGTCGAGACCGGTCGAGCCCGGCATTGAAATGTCGAGGAACGCGACGTCCGGCTGCAAGGCGACGATGCGCTCGATGGCGTCCTGGCCGTTACCGACCGTCGCGAGAAGGTGCAACTCCGGCCAGGCCGCCGTCAGCTCCCGCTGAAGCGCGGCTGCGATGAGCGGTTCGTCCTCGGCGATCAGCGCGGTCGGCGCGCGAGACACCTCCGGCGAAATGGTCTTGCCGCTATCGTTCTGTGCCGCAGGGCCGGTCTGGCGGATCTTCATGGCCTCACACCCCCTTGCGGATGACGGGCATTGTCCACCGGAAGCAGGATTTTAGCGATGGTACCTTGCGGCACGTTCTCGACGAGCGTCAGTGAAGCGCGCTCGCCATAGAGTGCTGCGAGGCGGTCCCGCACGTTCGCCAGTCCGATGCCCGTGCCCTGCGTCGCCGGCGTCGCACCGAAGCCTGGCCCAGTGTCGGCGACAATGAGCTCGACATGCTGTTCGCCGCGCTTCGCTCTCACGTCGATCCGCCCACCTGTCACCGTAACCTGAACACCATGCTTCAGTGCGTTTTCGACGAGCGGCTGAAGCAGCATCGGCGGCACCGCGAGGTTCGCGCAATCGGCAGGGAGATCGAGCGAATAGGCGAGTCTCGGGCCGAGGCGCATTGCGTGCACGGCAAGTATCGAATCCAGCACCGCAAACTGATCCGCGAGCGTCTCGCTTTCGGCCCGCGACGCTTCAAGCGTTGCCCGCAAAAAGTGGTTGAGGCTCCCGAGCAGTTCGCGTGCGCGCGGCGGATCGGACACGATCAGGCTATCCAGGGTCGCCAGGAGAACCGCGGTTCCGAGTATGACAGAAAAGATGGCAGTGGCGATATGCGCGGCGATAATGGCAGGCATGCTAGCTCTCCCGGCAGGATGCGCGGACTGGATGCCTGCAGTTTGTGCAGCACATCGACCGTCTTCCAGGAGCATGCGACGAACTGTACGGATTGCGTCGCGAGCGGCACTTTTTGAAGCGCGAGACGAAGATCGGCCGGGCAACGCTTGCTGGGTGTTCGGGTGCGCTTGCGATAGATTGAGGGCGGGAGTGGCGAAGCAGTGTGGATAGGGCCGTCTTCCACATTAGATGTTCGAGGTGGATTGGGCAGCGCCCGTCCATAAGTCAGTCGGGGGTGGCGTGCGGATCGTCAACAATCGCGCGCTGTAGAACGGCAATACAGTGCTGGGACACCACGGCTCATCTAAAATCATTTTCAGTTTTAAACCACCCAACTGACGGTACAGTGACTGAAGAATGTCGGCATCTGCGCTCTGCGCTGTTCGAATAATCAGATGGGGGCTCACGGCATTCAGTAGTTCGACGACGTAAATGTCAGGGCTACGGCGTCCCAGATACAAGTTCTTGAGGACGATCGTCGCACCCGGCTGCTGGTTTTGCGAGATTGATTGCCGTGTTCGGGGTACCGTGTTGGTTTGCCTTTGTGTGGACACTATGTATGCCGGGCAGCCCTTTGCGGCGCGCAATTCTCGAGTAGCGCCGGCTCGATGCGGCCGAGCCTGTGTGGAAACTGCTTTTTGGACGGCCGAGGCGAATTGCCGATCAGGCCAATCGTGGTTTGGTAGGTCTGGCGATAGTACTAACGTCGCCAGCGGCAAGAAGGCCCCGCGGGGCCTCAGCTTCCAGCCACCCGCATCGCCTTCATCGTCCTCGCAACCCCAAGTATATTCATGACGCGCTTAAGGTTGTAAGCCAATACCTGAAGGCTCATCCGTGCTCACGCGCCCGAGCGTTCGGGTCAGGAAGTGCGTGGCCCCCATCCAGTGCTTGAGCGTACCGAATACGTGCTCAACGGTGCTGCGCCGGATCGTCATCGCATCTGGCTTCCGGTCGAGACGCCGCTGCATGGCTTCCAGTAACTGTTCATGCTCCCAGCGTCGAATGCAGCGATAGTCGCTGGGAGAACATCGGTCCTTGAGATGGCAACGCGGGCAGGCGCTGGGCCAGTACACCCGCAGATTCATGTCATGCTCAACAGTCGTGAAGGTCCTGTTCCACGAGGTTGTTCAGGTATTTGTTCTGCCGGATCCTGATCGGGGTTTCGCGCTCGGCGTTGATGGCGTCAAGTGCGGCCAGATTCGCGCCGCTTTTGTCGATAGTCACCGTCTCGGGTTCGCCATTGAGGGCGATCGATTTTTCGAAATATCGCCGCGCCGCAGTCTTATCTCGATGGGCCCGCAGCAGGAAGTCGATGGTGTTGCCAGCCTTGTCGACGGCGCGATACAGGTATTTCCATTGGCCATTGACCTTAATGTAGGTCTCATCGACGCGCCAACTCTTGCCGACGGGGCGTTTGCGGCTACGAAACGTCTTTTCCAGCACCGGCAGCAGCTTGAGGGCCCAACGATGCACGGTTGAATGATCCACTGAGATGCCTCGCTCCGCCATCATTTCTTCCAGGTTTCGCAGACTGAGCGGATAGGCCACATACCAGCGCACGCAAGTCAGGATCACATCAAGCGGGTAATGCAGGCGTTTGAGCACGCGGGCCACGGTCGGATTCAGCGTCTTCATCCAGCTTTCAG
The DNA here is from genome assembly GCF_050435705.1 of Paraburkholderia sp. JPY419. NCBI lineage: Bacteria > Pseudomonadati > Pseudomonadota > Betaproteobacteria > Burkholderiales > Burkholderiaceae > Paraburkholderia > Paraburkholderia sp. JPY419. The sequence continues at coordinate 309,276 of NZ_JBNDKV010000003.1, forward strand.
TCGTTCGTCTTGTTACGAACATCATAGCCGACTGCCTTATTGCAACAGAACCGTCTAATCGCATCTCGCACACCATACGACGTGCTCGCAGCGGCGCCGGTCTTGCCTCAGGTCGACCCGGTGTGGCGCATTCGCCAGATGGCAGCAGACGACCCCGGTGCCGCCAGCTGCACGGTCGGGTCTCAAAGGCTGCTAACAGAGTGCTCCGGTCGTCGTCCGCGCCGGCATTCCCCCGATACCGGTACGGCTACACCGAGGTCTATGTCTCACACGTTGAGAGCGGCTTCAAATTGATCTTTTGTCATGGGCCGCGGCGTCTACAGAATGAAAGAACTCATCCTTACTTGACGTAAAGGCACATCATAGTCAGTCGATGGGGACCATGAGCGTTGCAATTGTTCGATGGAATTTCAACTAAACCACTCTTTTAGTTTGGGTTTGGGTTTGGCAAATAGTTGATCCCAGAAATTTTATAATTACCTCCCTCACGAATCAGTATAATCATTTTATATACCTTGGCGACGGGAAATGTAGTGGAAAACATAAATGAATAGACGGTGCCCTGATATCCACTACGCGGGTCGCCATCCGCCTGATTCTCTTGAATCAATTTCCTGTTGCTGCCGATGCCACCCAATTGCGCCTGAATCAACGTCATATTCGCGAGAAATGCCTCCTCGGTCATTTTTTCCTTAAACCAATCAGATACGTTTGCATTCCATACCTCTTTATTTTGTTTTTGTTCGAGCTTGCCAAGTATTTTCAGCGCAGCGGCTCTGGCGTCTGACATTTCGTCAGCAAAAACCATCGAGCTAGAAAACATTGCGATCACGGCTAGGCAAACAATGATGGCGATATGCTTTTTCATATGACCCCCTCTATTTAGTCGAGCCTGATCAATTCGGAGAGCCTTGCGTGGCAGAGCTTTGAGGCCGAATTGGTGTTGTGAGATTTGCAGGATCCTGGCACATTAACGTGAGAATCCTGCATTTTTCGACGAGGTGCGAATGGGTCCGAAGACGCCTGTGACGGAGGGAGATTTTTTCCGCCAGCCGCTGCGCGAACAGATCAACCTGAAGCATCCGTTGATACGTTTGGCCGACCTGATCAACTGGGAGCATCAATGAGCGAAAGCTTTGTATCGCGCAAGGGACGACCGGCGACATCGCCGAGGCTGATCGCCGGGTTGCTGTATTTGCAGCACGCGTTCGACCTGTCCGACGAAGAGGTCGTCTGGCAATGGGTAGAGAACCCGTACTGGCAGGTGTTCACCGGCGAGACCTACTTGCAGACCGAACCTCCGATCGACCCATCGAGCCTGACGCGTTGGCGCAAGCGAATGGGCGAAGCCGGCGTTGAAGAGTTGCTGGCCGAAACGATCGAAGCAGCAAAACGCGCTGGCGTGATCAAGGCTTCGAGCGTCAAGCGCGTGATTGTTGATACGACCGTCATGGAGAAGGCGATCGCCCACCCAACCGATTCGCGCCTGCTCGAACGGTGTCGCGAACATCTGGTGAAAGCCGCGGCACGGCACGGTCTGAAACTGAGGCAGAACTACAACCGCGAGGCGCCGCATCTGGCGCTGCAGATTGGCCGCTACGCTCACGCGAAACAGTACAAACGCATGAGGAAAGCGCTGCGCACGCTGCGCTCGCGCGTTGGACGGGTGATGCGCGATGTGGAGCGGCAGGTCAACCAGGTGGCCGACCTAGGCTGCGCTGAATTAACGGAACTGATCGCCCGCACGAGACGCATTCTGGCGCAGAAGCCGAAGGACAAGAACAAGCTTTATGCGCTGCATGCACCGGAAGTCGAGTGCCTGGCCAAGGGCAAGGCGCGCAAGCCGTACGAGTTCGGGGTGAAAGTTTCGATCGCGACGACCCACAAGGAAGGACTGGTGGTTGGCATGCGCTCGATGCCAGGCAATCCGTACGACGGGCACACCCTGGCTGAAGCGCTGGAGCAGGCGGCAATCCTGTGCGACGCCACGCCGGAGGTCGCCATCGTCGACCGTGGCTACAAGGGTGTCGCCGTCGATGGTGTGAAGATCTACCACCCGGGCTTGCGGCGGGGCATTACACGCGGACTACGCGCGATGATCAGACGGCGCAGCGCAATCGAGCCAGCAATCGGTCACATGAAGACAGACGGAAAACTCGATCGCAACTGGCTCAAGGGTGCGCTCGGCGACGCGATGCACGCGGTGATGTGCGGCGCAGGACACAATCTACGGATGATCCTCAGGAAGCTGCGGCTTCTTTGCGCCTTCATTCTGACCGCCTTGTTCAACCACCGACTTGCTCGGCTTCAATCCCCGTAACTACGGTGCTCGGCAAAACGAATTGTTCAGGACGGACTAAGTATCCAGTCCAAAGATAGAAGCTGTTGTCTAAATCTCCGTATGCATTAAGATCGGCATCAACCGGAACAAGGTAGTTTTTTGGAAAATGGATCTTCTATTACATGACCTGAATAGTAGACAATCGCAACAGTATTCTCATCCACTCGCTCAAGGAAGTTTTGAATGACGGAATTCATGGACGCCTGATTTAAATTCGTAATATTTCCGTCATTACTGGTCTGGAAGCCAATATCATGCAGCGCACTTGCCATATCTCTGGCATCGTTATCAGGGCCATTCAGAATGCCGCCTTGGTATCCCGAATTCCCAATTACCAGCGCAAGGAATTTCCTGCTTTCCGTTTCTGGTTCTCCATTCGCAACTGATAGACAAAGGGCCGCGGCGGTTGCTGCAGCAAAAATCGCAATAAACATTTTATATATTTGCTTTTCCATCACAGTCTCACGAATTGGAAAATACATTTGGGCGAGACTTCCACTCTTCCCATGTCACATCGGAGCTGGACGGTAGTTCAGACAATATTCTTTTTTCGCCTGAAGCTTTGAGCCTTGCATTTTCTCTCCAGGCCGCACCTCCAAATAGGTCGACGGCATGGTATAGAATAGCTGATTGTCTGTCTGTTATCTTCAAATCATCCATGACAGAACGAAATATCAAGTCCGCATCAGATTTAGGCCTATCTTGTTGCCAATATAAATAATCATGTACTACCGCGGCATAGGCATAGTCTCCATCTGGTCGGAACAGTGACCAAAAAACACGAGGAACCGATGCAAAGTCAGTTACAAAGCCCCTCGGAACTTTTACGGGTGCTAAGGGGGACTGTGTGTTCGGGTTCCATTCAAGGGGGCCAAGAAGCACGTAGATTGGGTCTTTAAATCTACGTACATCAAGAGGATTTTTAATCTCTTTATTTTTGAGACTATTTTTTTGCCACTCCAGCATCCAATCGTCGGGGGTTCTCTCGGGGAGCGCCCCGGCTGACGGATTTTCAACTGCGGTCTGCGCACGGACGGCTTTGGCGCACACAAACTTGAAAATTGAAGTTGAAACCAGAATCCCGCCCAGTCCAGCTCGGCAGAATAGTCGGCGCGATCTGCGATGCATCATCGACCTCTCCACTAGTTAGCGAGCCTTGATTTGTGAGGTCGCAAGTAAGTGACCTGCACGTATCGATGTTCTCAATTTGCAAATTAAAGAGTCCACCTTCAAATGCTTGGCCGGTCTCTGTGTGCGCTAGAGTTCGGCTGACCAAATTATAGGAACCGAGTGATCTCTGGAGTAGATACCTTCGTCATATGTGCGTCACCGCACTAGCGCTCCCCCCCGGCGTCAGAATAGATGTCATGTTGTTTGATTCTTAGATGCTATGTGGGAGGGCAGCGGCAGTAAGCCCACCGGAGTAAAACGGAGTTGCACACTCGTTTTCTTCGAAGGAGCACGCAAATGGATGCGCCTGACACAGCCCTCGGTGGGCAGAATACGACGGCAGGTGGCCGCCTGTACATGGCTTTTGAACTGGGCGAGAGGAGCTGGAAGCTCTCACTTGGTGATGGCCGGCGCGCGCCCAGCCGTTACACGGTCGCCGCAGGCGATACCACGGTAGTCCTAACCGCGATCGCTAACGCCAGAGCGCGTTGCCATCTGGGCGCCGACGCACCCGTCTACAGCTGTTATGAAGCCGGCCGCGACGGCTTCTGGCTGCACCGCTGGCTGAGCGAACAGGGCATCGTCAATCTCGTGGTGGATTCTGCCAGTATCGAGGTGAACCGCCGTGCGCGCCGCGCCAAGACGGACCGGCTTGACAGCGACAAGCTGCTGTCGATGCTCATGCGCTATTACGCGGGCGAGCGGCGGGTGTGGGCAGTAGCACAGATTCCCACGCCCGAGCAGGAGGACGACCGGCGCCTGCACCGCGAGCTCGAACGCCTGCGGAAAGAGCAAACCGCGCACACCAACCGGATCCATTCCCTGCTGGTACTGCACAACCTTCGGATCAGGTATGTCGGCGGTCGTATCTGGACACACTGGTGGACCCGTCAACGCGAGCTGCTCGCGCCCGGTCTGCGCGCCGAGATTGACCGCGAATATGAGCGGCTCGCGCTGGTCCGTCAGCAGATCCGCCAGCTCGAAGTGCAGCAGGACCGGCAGGTGCGTAGCGGCGCACATCCCGGCATGGCGCTGCTCGCACAGCTCGCGGGCATCGGTGCGGGCAGCGCGTGCACCCTCGTCAGGGAACTGTTCGGCTGGCGGCAGTTTCGCAACCGCCGCCAAGTGGCCGGCTGTCTGGGCCTCACGCCCACCCCATACGCCAGCGGGACCAGCGAGGTCGAACTCGGTATCAGCAAGGCGGGCAACCGGCGATGCCGCTGGCTGATGGTAGAGCTCGCCTGGAGCTGGCTGCGCCTGCAGCCCGGCAGCCAGCTCAGCCACTGGTTCAACCAGCGCTTTGCCGGCGCCGGCAAGCGGCTGCGGCGAATTGGTATCGTCGCGCTCGCACGCCGTCTGGCGAAAGCGCTGTGGCGCTGTCTCGAACACGGCGAGATTCCCGCTGGTGCGATACTCAAGCCAACACCGTGAGGGGCTGAATAATCATTAACGACATCGGATGTAGCGACAGCATGTAAAGGTCAACGCGCCCGAAACACGCTCGGGCTACCCGCTGCGGGTGGCCGTTTCCCTAGATGGGGCGCGTCGGTAACAGGGTAGTGCCAGCGCTTCGCGCATGCGCCATGAGGTGACCGGCCTGCCAGGTCGGCACGGATAGAAGGTCGACCCGGCATTGGCCGGTCAACACACACCCTGACCTGAATGACATTGACACGCCAGGCTACGGTAACGTGTACGTGAGAAGCGTCGGTCCCGTGCTTTACGGAATGGTCTCTACGGCCAGCCTGCGCCTGGTCATCAATGGTGACCGCGCAGGCTGGCCGTAGAGACCGGACGACGAGGAAGAGGTTTACTTCGGATAACAGATTTTTATCTCTTCAACAGGGCTTGACTTTCAGCTCCCCATAGAAGAGCGTGTTAGGAACTTCGATTGAGACCTGGTATCCTGGCGGGATGAAAAGAACCGACCGCAAAGGGTATCCGACAGATGTGTCGGATGAGGAATGGAGTTTCGCGGCGCCGTATCTGACGCTGATGGACGTTGACGCGCCCCAGCGCAAATACGAACTGCGCGACATGTTTGATGCATTGCGCTGGATGGCTCGTGCCGGCGCGCCGTGGAGGATGCTGCCCAATGATTTCCCGCCGTGGGAGCTGGTGTATCAGCAGACTCAACGCTGGCTGCAGGCTGGCTGCTTTGAGAGCATGGTGAGCGACCTGCGCTCGGTGATACGCGTGGCACAGGGCCGTCGGGGACAGCCCAGCGCGGTCATCCTCGATGGCCGCACGATACAGTCGACCTGCGAGAGCGGCCCGCGTGCGGGCTATGACGGTTATAAGCGGCAGCGCGGTAGCAAGGTACATATTGCAGTAGACACGTTGGGACAGTTGCTGGCGGTGCACGTGACCCCCGCCAATGAACAGGAGCGCGCACAGGTAGCGGAGCTTGCGCGGCAGGTCCAGCAGGTAACGGGACGAACGGTCAAGGTGGCATTTGCCGATCAGGGATACATGGGCAAGGAGCCAGCGCAGGCTGCATTCGACGAGGGCATTGACCTTCAGGTGATCAAACTCGAAGAAACGAAAAAGGGTTTCGTTCTGCTCCCCTGCCGGTGGGTGGTCGAGCGCAGCTTTGGCTGGCTCAACCGTTTCCGGCGTCTCGCACGTGACTATGAAGTCGAGCCTGATCAATTCGGAGAGCCTTGCGTGGCAGAGCTTTGAGGCCGAATTGGTGTTGTGAGATTTGCAGGATCCTGGCACATTAACGTGAGAATCCTGCATTTTTCGACGAGGTGCGAATGGGTCCGAAGACGCCTGTGACGGAGGGAGATTTTTTCCGCCAGCCACTGCGCGAACAGATCAACCTGAAGCATCCGTTGATACGTTTGGCCGACCTGATCAACTGGGAGCGACTGGGCGCATCAATGAGCGAAAGCTTTGTATCGCGCAAGGGACGACCGGCGACATCGCCGAGGCTGATCGCCGGGTTGCTGTATTTGCAGCACGCGTTCGACCTGTCCGACGAAGAGGTCGTCTGGCAATGGGTAGAGAACCCGTACTGGCAGGTGTTCACCGGCGAGACCTACTTGCAGACCGAACCTCCGATCGACCCATCGAGCCTGACGCGTTGGCGCAAGCGAATGGGCGAAGCCGGCGTTGAAGAGTTGCTGGCCGAAACGATCGAAGCAGCAAAACGCGCTGGCGTGATCAAGGCTTCGAGCGTCAAGCGCGTGATTGTTGATACGACCGTCATGGAGAAGGCGATCGCCCACCCAACCGATTCGCGCCTGCTCGAACGGTGTCGCGAACATCTGGTGAAAGCCGCGGCACGGCACGGTCTGAAACTGAGGCAGAACTACAACCGCGAGGCGCCGCATCTGGCGCTGCAGATTGGCCGCTACGCTCACGCGAAACAGTACAAACGCATGAGGAAAGCGCTGCGCACGCTGCGCTCGCGCGTTGGACGGGTGATGCGCGATGTGGAGCGGCAGGTCAACCAGGTGGCCGACCTAGGCTGCGCTGAATTAACGGAACTGATCGCCCGCACGAGACGCATTCTGGCGCAGAAGCCGAAGGACAAGAACAAGCTTTATGCGCTGCATGCACCGGAAGTCGAGTGCCTGGCCAAGGGCAAGGCGCGCAAGCCGTACGAGTTCGGGGTGAAAGTTTCGATCGCGACGACCCACAAGGAAGGACTGGTGGTTGGCATGCGCTCGATGCCAGGCAATCCGTACGACGGGCACACCCTGGCTGAAGCGCTGGAGCAGGCGGCAATCCTGTGCGACGCCACGCCGGAGGTCGCCATCGTCGACCGTGGCTACAAGGGTGTCGCCGTCGATGGTGTGAAGATCTACCACCCGGGCTTGCGGCGGGGCATTACACGCGGACTACGCGCGATGATCAGACGGCGCAGCGCAATCGAGCCAGCAATCGGTCACATGAAGACAGACGGAAAACTCGATCGCAACTGGCTCAAGGGTGCGCTCGGCGACGCGATGCACGCGGTGATGTGCGGCGCAGGACACAATCTACGGATGATCCTCAGGAAGCTGCGGCTTCTTTGCGCCTTCATTCTGACCGCCTTGTTCAACCACCGACTTGCTCGGCTTCAATCCCCGTAACTACGGTGCTCGGCAAAACGAATTGTTCAGGACGGACTATGAACGGCTTCCCGAAACTCTCGCTGGGCTTCATTTCGTCGTCTTCGCAATGCTCATGCTTGTCCACGCCGTGCCAGTACTTCAAAGTTCCTAACACGCTCTTCTATGGGGAGCTGAAAGTCAAGCCCTGTTGAAGAGATAAAAATCTGTTATCCGAAGTAAACCTCTTCCTCGTCGTCCGGTCTCTACGGCCAGCCTGCGCGGTCACCATTGATGACCAGGCGCAGGCTGGCCGTAGAGACCATTCCGTAAAGCACGGGACCGACGCTTCTCACGTACACGTTACCGTAGCCTGGCGTGTCAATGTCATTCAGGTCAGGGTGTGTGTTGACCGGCCAATGCCGGGTCGACCTTCTATCCGTGCCGACCTGGCAGGCCGGTCACCTCATGGCGCATGCGCGAAGCGCTGGCACTACCCTGTTACCGACGCGCCCCATCTAGGGAAACGGCCACCCGCAGCGGGTAGCCCGAGCGTGTTTCGGGCGCGTTGACCTTTACATGCTGTCGCTACATCCGATGTCGTTAATGATTATTCAGCCCCTCACGGTGTTGGCTTGAGTATCGCACCAGCGGGAATCTCGCCGTGTTCGAGACAGCGCCACAGCGCTTTCGCCAGACGGCGTGCGAGCGCGACGATACCAATTCGCCGCAGCCGCTTGCCGGCGCCGGCAAAGCGCTGGTTGAACCAGTGGCTGAGCTGGCTGCCGGGCTGCAGGCGCAGCCAGCTCCAGGCGAGCTCTACCATCAGCCAGCGGCATCGCCGGTTGCCCGCCTTGCTGATACCGAGTTCGACCTCGCTGGTCCCGCTGGCGTATGGGGTGGGCGTGAGGCCCAGACAGCCGGCCACTTGGCGGCGGTTGCGAAACTGCCGCCAGCCGAACAGTTCCCTGACGAGGGTGCACGCGCTGCCCGCACCGATGCCCGCGAGCTGTGCGAGCAGCGCCATGCCGGGATGTGCGCCGCTACGCACCTGCCGGTCCTGCTGCACTTCGAGCTGGCGGATCTGCTGACGGACCAGCGCGAGCCGCTCATATTCGCGGTCAATCTCGGCGCGCAGACCGGGCGCGAGCAGCTCGCGTTGACGGGTCCACCAGTGTGTCCAGATACGACCGCCGACATACCTGATCCGAAGGTTGTGCAGTACCAGCAGGGAATGGATCCGGTTGGTGTGCGCGGTTTGCTCTTTCCGCAGGCGTTCGAGCTCGCGGTGCAGGCGCCGGTCGTCCTCCTGCTCGGGCGTGGGAATCTGTGCTACTGCCCACACCCGCCGCTCGCCCGCGTAATAGCGCATGAGCATCGACAGCAGCTTGTCGCTGTCAAGCCGGTCCGTCTTGGCGCGGCGCGCACGGCGGTTCACCTCGATACTGGCAGAATCCACCACGAGATTGACGATGCCCTGTTCGCTCAGCCAGCGGTGCAGCCAGAAGCCGTCGCGGCCGGCTTCATAACAGCTGTAGACGGGTGCGTCGGCGCCCAGATGGCAACGCGCTCTGGCGTTAGCGATCGCGGTTAGGACTACCGTGGTATCGCCTGCGGCGACCGTGTAACGGCTGGGCGCGCGCCGGCCATCACCAAGTGAGAGCTTCCAGCTCCTCTCGCCCAGTTCAAAAGCCATGTACAGGCGGCCACCTGCCGTCGTATTCTGCCCACCGAGGGCTGTGTCAGGCGCATCCATTTGCGTGCTCCTTCGAAGAAAACGAGTGTGCAACTCCGTTTTACTCCGGTGGGCTTACTGCCGCTGCCCTCCCACATAGCATCTAACGCCGCAATTGAAGGTTGTGCGCCGCCGCGGACTTGCTGCTCCTGAAATCCCTCAAGCGTCTTGATTTGGTGGATGACAAGTGAGAGTCGCTCAAATTCACGCTCGATTTCGGCACGCAGAGCGGGGAGCAACTGCTGAGCGTGCTCGGCCCACCAGCGGGCCCAGTTACGACCGCCTACGCGCTCTACGCGCAGGTTATGCAGTACCAGAAGCGATCGGATCCGGTTGATGTGAGCGGTGCGCTCGTGTCGTAGGCGCTCGAGTTCACGATGCACGCGTCGTTCATCTTCCTGCTGTGCGCTTGGGACTCGCGCGACTGCCCAGACCCGACGTTCGCCAGCGTAGTAGCGCATCAGCATGGAAAGCAGCTTGTCGGCGTCAAGGCGGTCGGTCTTCGCACGTCGGGAGCGTCGGTTTACCTCGATACTTGCCGAATCGACGACGAGATTGACAATCCCTTGTGCGCTTAGCCAACGGTGCAACCAGAAGCCGTCGCGGCCCGCCTCATAGCAGCTCAGCACCAAGGTGTCAGGGTGCAGATGACAGCGAGCTCTGGCTTTCGCGATAGCGGACAGGACGGAAGCGGTGTCGCCGGCCGCTACCGCGCAACGGCTGCGAGCACGTACGCCATCACCGAGTGACAGCTTCCAGTTCTTTTCGCCCAATTCAAAGGCGACAAACAGCCTGCAGGTGATCTCGGTTTCCTGTGCTTGCAGGGTTCTCTCGGGTGCGTCCATTTGCGTGCTCCTTCCGGGAAACGGTCCAGACAAACCGTTTTACTCCTGGGGGCTTACGCGGGCTGTCCCTCATAGCTGAAGGTCGACTCCGTCGCCGTGAAGTGCAGCGTCATCAGCCGTCCGGTCGCGTCGTCAATGAATACGAGCAGCGTGCAGGCGGGCGCCCGGTCCTCGAACCAGCGGTGATCGCTGCCGTCGATCTGCATCAGTTCGCCCAGACAGGCACGGCGATTACGCGGCTGGTACACCTTCGGCGGACGATCCCTGCGCGGCACCCACAGTCCCGCGGCAATCATCAGGGTGCGCACCGTTTCCACCGCCAGTTCGATGCCATGACATTCCCTCAGCTTCTCGCGCGCCGGCGTCGGCCCGAAATCCGCATAGCGTTCGCGGACCAGCGCCAGCGCTCGCTGCGCCTTGCCAGCAGGCAGCTGGTGGTTGCCTGCACGCCCACGCTTGCCTGACACCAGCCCGGCCACGCCGGCCGCGTCGTAACGCAACACCAGCCGCTCGACCTGGCGCACGCTCAGTCCCAGCCGCTCGGCGGCCTGACCCGGCTTGAGCCGGGACTCCCTCACGGCCTGAATGACCTTCAGCCGATCGATCTCATGCATCGTCATCGTGATCGTCCCAGTCGCGTTCATCGCCAGCTCCCTGAGCGGATGTCCGGCAGCCAAACTACCCAGAACACGACATTTCTATTTAGCGAGGCAGAACTGCGCGAGCCGAAAGATCAGCTTGCGTGACAAGCGGGAAAGCAATTGAAAGGCGGGGCGAATTGCACGGAAGATCCATGGTGATTCGCCCTCATTTCGTTGGCAAGCGCCAACGGCTTACACATTTGAATCCTGCTGCGACGGTGCGACAGGATCCGATGCGGTCCGCTCACTGCGGCCGCGCATGAAGGCCTGCGGGCTGCTGCCCAATTCAAGCCGGAATGCGTAGATGAAAGCGAACGTCGAGCTGTAGCCGAGTTCCAGCGCGGTTCGGGTGACATCCATGCCTCCGCCCAGCAGTTCGATCGCCCGAAAGAGCCGCAGCCTGCGGCGCCATGAACGCAGACTCATCCCCGTTTCCGCAACGAAGCGCCGCGCCAGCGTGCGCGCGGACATGCCCAGGCGTTGCGCCCACTCATCGGATCCGCGCGCATCCGCCGGATCCGCGTGCAGCGTCTCGCATAGCTGCGCGAGCGTGTCATCGCGTGGCCAGGGTAGGGCCGTCGGAAGTGGTCGCGCCCGACGCAACTGGTCGAGAATCAGTTGCGTGATTCGCCCGACATAACCGTCATCGTCTGGCTGTCCAGCTATCGCGGTGGCTTCGACTATGAGCGCCCTCAGCAGCGGCGATACGGCGAACACCATGGGACTCGCGCCCGCCAGAGTGCTGCCAGTTTCGTCGGCAATCCTGAGGCTGCGAAATTCCGAACCTAGCAGCGAGCCCACCCTGTGACGAAGACCCGTCGGCAGCCACACTGCCTGCTCGGGCGAAATGACGATCGACCCGCCTTCCGATATCACGGTCAGCGCGCCCGAGATCGCATACACCATCTGATGCCACTGGTGCGAGTGCTCCGGGAAAAAACGCTGGGCGGGAATGAATTGCGCGCGCACCGTCAACGGGTTCGGCGGCGCCGCGTCAGCGGGCGCTTCAATCGTTTCCCACATCACATGTCATCCGGTTGGCAGTTATTCGACATATTTTGACCACTCGTCGAAAGACTGTCATCCCAAAAATTGTTTTAATGAAGGTTCCCCCGCATTGGGTTCCCGCGCGCGATGAAGAATGCGCTGCGCACCACGGCCCAGGAAACTTGGAGTATTGCGCCTTATGGCTCGCCACGACCGATACGATCTGCCACTTTCGACCGACTCCGACCTTGCAGCGGAGCGATATCGAACGGGTATCGACCTGCTGCTGTCGCTATGGCCCGGTGCCAGCGAAGCATTGGACGCGGCGATCGCAGCGGACCCGGACTTTGCGCTGGCGCACGCGGCGCGCGCCCGGCTGCACGCGATCAGCGCACAACCGTCGCAAGCGCGCGAGAAGATCGCGACAGCGCAGGCTCTCGTTGCGCATCGCGGCACCGAGCGTGAGCGCAGTCATGTCGAGGTGCTAGCGCTCGCGATAGAAGGGCAGGCGCCGAAAGCGCTTGCCGGTGCATTGGCGCATACCGACAGATGGCCGCGCGACGTTGTGATTCTCTCGATGCCGCTCGGCGCGTTTGGGCTTTACGCGTTCTCTGGCATGGCCGACCACGATCAGGCGCGAGTCGATCTGTGCGAGCGACACGCACGCCATTTCGATTCCGACGACTGGTGGTTCCTCACTTATCGCGGCTGGGCGCATGGCGAGAATGGCGATGTCGGACTTGGTCGTACGCTCACGCAGCGCGCACTCGAATTGCGTCGTCATAACGTGAATGCGGCACATGCCGTCGCTCACGTTCTTTACGAGTCGGGCGCAAACGACGAGGCCCAGCATTTGATTGCCGGCTGGCTGCCGGCGTATCCGAAGGCTGGCGTGCTTCACGGTCACATTGCGTGGCACGGGTCGCTCATCGCGCTGGAACGCGGAGACACTGACGGCGCGATCGCGATCTACAGCGATCATGTTGCGCCGTCGGCGTCGAAGGGCACGCCCATCAACATCGTCAGCGACACGTCGTCGTTTCTGTGGCGCATGCAGGCATACGGCCATGCTGTTCCTGAAGGAATGTGGAATGACGCGGCGCGCTACGCATCGGGCTACTTCAGGGACGCGGGCTTCCCTTTCGCGGATTTCCACATGGCGCTTGTCGGCGCCGCGACGGGAGACACGCTAGCGGTCGAGCAGCGGGTCAACGCGCTCACCAGGCTGCTCGATGAAGGCCGGCTGCCTGCCGGTTCCGTAGTCCCGGACATTTGCCGCGCTTCGCTCGCGTTCGCAGACGGGCAGTACGCGCTCGCCGCGCGCATTCTCGAACCCGTCTCGCGGGATGTCGTGCGCATCGGCGGAAGCGGCGCTCAGCGCGAGATCGTCGAAGACACATTGCTTGTCGCCCTGATGCGAAGCGGCGAATTGAAGAAAGCCCACGCGCTGCTCGACAGGCGGCTGCACCGCCGCCCGTCGCCTCGCGACACCCGATGGCTGAACGAACTGCTGGCTGCGCAAACAGCGAGCGATTCGTCGAACCTCTGATGGTGGCGGCTCGGGAAAGCGAAACGGAGTCGGGCATCACGATGAAAGCGACGGGACCGCGCAGACTGCTGGTCGATAGCATTGGCCCCGTCGCGGCAATCTCGCTCGCGCAACTGTTCGGCACGGCGTTGTGGTTCAGCGCGAACGGCACCGCCGCCGACCTGATGAAGCTATGGCACGCAAGCGCAGCCGATATCGGCTGGCTGACGAATGCAGTCCAGCTTGGATTCATTCTCGGCACGCTCATCATCGCGTTGAGCGGCGCGGCGGATCGCTTCCGCGCGAGCAGCATCTTCGTGTGCAGCGCGCTTGCTGGTGCGATTCTCAATCTCTGTTTCGCGTGGTTCTCGACGGGACTCGTGAGCGGCGGCGTGTACCGGTTCGGCGTGGGCGTCTGTCTTGCGGGGATTTATCCGATGGGGATGAAGCTGATCGTCGGCTGGGCGCTGGACCGCACGGGTCAGGCCCTGGCGCAGCTCGTCGCGATGCTCGTGCTGGGCACGGCGCTGCCACACGCAATGCGAGTCATGGGCACAGGCTTTCCGTGGCAGCTCATCATCTCCGCGTCATCGGTGCTGGCCGTGGGCGGTGCGATCGTTATCGGGGTATTGGGAGAAGGGCCGCACTCGGAGATCAGGGTGCGCGCATTCGACGGCGGCGTTGCAGCGGGAGCATCTCAATCCTCCGTGATCGACGCGTTCCGCATCCCGTCATTCCGGGCGGCAACGTTCGGTTATTTCGGTCACATGTGGGAGTTGCACCTTCTGGACTGCCGTGCCGCTGCTCGTCTCCCATTCATCTCTCGTAACGCGTTTTCCCGGTATCGGCGTGCCAGCGATGTCGTTCGCGATCATCGGTATGGGTGCGGTCGGTTCGCTGGTGGGCGGTGTGCTGTCGCGACACATCGGGAGCGCGAAGGTGGCGACAGGCGCACTCGCGATATCGGGCTTTTGCTCTCTGACCTTTGCGCTCGGTTGGCGCTTCCTGTCTCCTGAATGGCTGGCAGCGCTCATGGCGATATGGGGGGCAACCGTCGTCGCCGATTCGCCACAGTTCTCCGCGCTGGCTGCGAGGGCTTGTCCGCCTGATCTCGTCGGAAGCGCACTCGCCATCCAGAACTCGATCGGTTTCGCCGTGACGGTGGTTTCGATTGCGATCACGACGTCGCTCTTCGAACGCGTCGGCCTGGACGCGACCTGGCTGCTGGTGCCAGGCCCCATGCTCGGATTGGCCGCATTCGCTGCGATGTCGCGGCCCACCCGCGCATCGGTGAGAACCTTCGGGACGCACCGCAGCTGAAGGAGCAAGACATGCTAGACCTCCAGTATCTGTCGATCGTCATGGAAGTCGACCGTCTCGGCAGTGTGACGGCCGCCGCCGAACGCCTGAATGTCACGCAGTCCGCTGCTGTCCCACATGGTCCGGAAGTTCGAGGAGCGACACGGCGTCAAGTTGTGGACGAAGAACGGCCGCGGATTGCGTTTCACGCACGCTGGCGAATATCTGCTGGGTCTCGCGGAACGCGTGATCCCCCAGATGGAACACGCCGAACGCACGCTGACCAATTTCGCCGAAGGTCGCCGCGGAGCGTTGCGCGTGGGTATGGAATGTCATCCGTGCCAGAAATGGTTGACGCGCCTGACGCCTCAATACCTAACCGCGTGGCCTGACGTCGATTTCGACGTTCGCACGGCCTTTCGCTTCGATGGCGTCGCTGCGCTGCTCGGCTACGAGATCGACATGCTGATCACGCCCGACCCCATCGACGTGCCTGACATCGTGTTCGCACCTGTTATCGACTATGAACTGATGCTCATCGTGCAGGACGAGCATCCGCTCGCCGCGCGCGAGTTTGCGCTGCCGCAGGATCTGATGAACGAGGAACTCATCACCGTTCCCGTCAGCAAGGAGCGTCTGCATATCTTCACGCGGTTTCTCGTGCCCGCGCATTGCAAGCCGAAGTATCACCGGACGGCGGAGCAGACGGAACTGATGCTGCAACTCGTCGCGGCTGGACGCGGCGTCGCGGTGTTGCCGGACTGGCTCGTAGCAGAAGAGGGCGAAGGGTTGCCTGTACGGGCCATTCGTCTGGGCGAGCCGGGTATCAGCAAATGCATCAACGTAGGTGTGCGGAACGGAGAAGAGGAAATCGCTTACATCGCGGGGTTTCTCGACCTTGCGCGAGAGCTCGGCGCGACGAGTAGTCGTCACGCTTAAAGCGAAGTACGTTGAGTCTTTGGAACCTCGCGGTTCGATCCGATGCACATACTTCTTTACTCAAGCTGCTTGTTGCGGTGTGGGTAACTCGAAGACGTTGTACAGGCCCCTACCACTCAGCCATGGGGAGATCGCTCGCTGCTGTTCGGGATCCGGACGGCAATCTGGTTGACTTCTTCACGGCGGTCAGCGCGGAGGCACTCGCAAGTACATGAAGGAGTGGGATGCGGCAGCGGGTTCCGCTGCCGCATCCCACTCGGTGTCCGACCGCTGTTCTCCCCCTTCCCCCAAACAGCGCAGTGCGCCTCCGGCCGGGCAAGTGAATCCCTACTCGCCTCTCCTGCAGACGCGGTGATCGTCTCATTACCAGGTTCATCTTGAGCCTGCCGAGCGAGTTTCCTGACTCGATGGGAAGGAATCGATGAGCTTGAGGTCGGCCGCGCGGTCTGGAGGAGCTCCTTTTTGTCTGACGAAACCGCTATGCGGCATGAAATATCGACTAGGGCAATTTCCTGGTTGACAGCTCCATTTATGATTTTCTAGGGTGCACACATCGTTGCACACATGGAGGCACGCAATGGTGTGTGGCACACGTGTTCCGTCCTCGGAAATACCCTTAAAGGAGAGGTCACCATGGTTCGGCTGTCCTGTTTTGTCCGTCAAACGTTCCTATCGTTCGTAGCGGTGGGTTGCGTCGTTGCAAGCGCGCCGTCGCACGCCGACGGAACCGCCGGCTGGGAAAGTGTGAAGAAGGCTGGCGTCCTACGTTGCGGCACCGCGGTTGCGCCGCCGTACGTCATGCGCGACCCGAAGACCGGCGAATACAGCGGCTTCTTCTCGGAGCTATGTCGCAACTTCGGGCAAAACGTGCTCAAAGTGAAAGTCGAGTTCGTCGATACCACGTGGGACAACATCGTCGCGGGTCTGCAATCGAACAAATGGGATCTTTCGATGGCGCTCAACGACACGCCGGAGCGGGAGAAAGCGATCTCGTTTTCCGCGCCCGCAACGGACTACAACGTTTCGTTCGTCTACAACAGGAACAACCCGAAGATCGCGAAGGGCGCCCATTCCATCGCCGAAATCGACAAGCCGGGTGTGACGGTCGCGGTGATGTCGGGTTCCGCGCAGGACAAGGCGATCACGGCCGTCTTCAAACAGATGCAAATCATGCGCTTGCCGGGTAACGACGAAACCCGCCTCGCACTGATGTCCAAACGTGCCGACCTTCTCGCCGACGCCAACATCACGAACATGCTGCTGACGGAGGCGCATCCCGACTGGGCCGTCGCCATTCAACCGAATCCGCCGCTCGCGCAGCAGGAAGTCGCTTTCGGTATCAGGAAAGACACGCCAGCTGCCGACATCGCGGTACTTAACAAGTACGTGAGCGAGCAGGTCAGCTCCGGCGCGGTCAATCGCCTCATCAAGACCTCCGTTCAATCCATGCTCGCTTCGAACAAGTGACGCTTGCTGCCATGTCGCGAGTGAGCGCGTTCGCTCGCTCGCGGCTGGCATCGCGATTTGCGTTTATGTGGCCGGTACCAGACGCAACGACATCGGCACATCCACGGTCGCGGGGTTCGACTCACCTTCGCGCGCGTAAGGCGCGTCCCGCTGGAGAGACTTCATGCTGTCATCGCAAACCATGGTTGCCCAATCTCACACGCCACCGGCTGTGGTGGACTTCACGCCGTCCACGATGGGCGATTTCGTGCAATTCGAGGATGTGTACAAGTCCTACGGCGAGAACCTGGTGGTCATGGACCACATGAATCTCGACATGCGCGCCGACGACCGCCTCGTGATCATCGGCCCGAGCGGAAGCGGCAAGAGTTCGCTGCTGCGCGTGATGATGGGACTGGAAGGCATTCAGGGTGGACGGATCGGCTTCCAGGGCAAGCCGTACATCTACGGTGCGGACTCGGGCCGCTCGAAGCGCATCGACGCCCGGCTGCAGAAGCAGATCGGGATGGTGTTCCAGCACTACACGCTGTTTCCGCATCTGTCCGTGCTGGGCAATCTCGTCCTCGCGCCGATGAAGGTCGGCGGCCTGTCCAAAGCGCAGGCCGCCGAGCGCGCCCGCATGTATCTCGCACGGCTGGGTCTGGAGAGCAAGCTGCATGCGTATCCGAGCCAGCTTTCGGGCGGTCAGAAGCAGCGCGTAGCGATCGCGCGTGCGCTGATGCTCGATCCGAAGCTGATGCTATTCGACGAAGTGACGTCAGCACTCGACCCGGAAATGGTCATCGAAGTGCAGAACGTGATGCTGCAACTCGCCGAACAGAAGATGGCGATGATCATCGTGACGCACGACATGCATTTCGCCCGCGATATCGCTACGCGTGTGGTGTTTTGCGCGAGCGGAAAAATCGTGGAGCAGGGCGCGCCCGCCGACATGTTCAAGTGTCCAAAGGAAGCACGCACCCGCGAATTTCTCGGGAAAGTGCTGCATCTCGACTGAGGCCCGCGATGAACTACCACTTCGATTTCGGTTTTCTGGCGGGAAGCGCGGGCGCCTTGCTCGCCGGTCTCAAGGTCACGCTTGAACTGGCCATCGCCTCCAACGTGATGGGGCTCGTGCTGGGCTTCTTCCTGTGTCTGCTCGCGATGAGCCGGTGGACCGCTGTTCGCTGGCCCGCTCAACTCTTTATCGAGTTCTTTCGATGCACGCCGGCGCTGCTGCAGATCGTCTGGTTCTTCTACTGCATTCCGATGATGGTCGACGTTTTCATCGACCCGATCATGATGGGCGTGATGGCGCTCGGCCTGAACCTGACGGCTTTCAACGCCGAGGCCTATCGGGCCGGTGTGCAGGCAGTCCCGAAAGAGCATCTCGATGCCTGCATCGCGCTCGGACTAAAGTCCTGGCAGCGCACCTTTTATGTGGTGCTGCCGCAGGCGCTGCGCAGTACGATGCCCGTGCTGATGACCAATGGCATCGGCAGCCTGCAACAGAGCGCGCTGGTGGCCATCGTGGCCGTCGCGGATCTGATGTATGTCGGCAAGAGTCTCGCGACGGAAGCATATCGTCCGCTCGAAACCTACACGCTGGTCGCACTCATTTACTTCGCGCTCTCGCTGCCGATAGCAAGGCTGGTGCATGTGATCGAGCGTCGTCAGGACCTCGCCGTCCGCCGTTGAGGAGAAGACCATGCACCTCGAATTTTCCGCCGTGCTGCCGTACTGGCTGGTATTGCTCAAAGGTCTCGCTCTCACGGTTGCATTCACGAGCAGTTGCGCGGTGATCGGAAGCCTCGCGGGGTTCGTTCTGAGCCTGTTGAGAATGTCGCCTTCGCGATGGATGAAAGCCGCGACGTCGCTGTACGTGGAGTTCTTTCGCGGCACGCCTTTGCTGATCCAGCTTTTCTGGGTGTATTTCTGCTTCCCCCTGGTTTTTCGCGTGGAGATTCCGCCGTATCTGTCAGTAGTGATTTCGCTGACGCTGTACATGGCGGCTATCACCAGCGAAACATTCCGTGGCGCGCTGAAGTCGATTTCGGCCGAGCAGCATGACGCCTGCATCGCGTTGAGTCTGTCGGCGCGCGCAAAGATTCTCTACGTGATCTTTCCACAGGCGCTGCTGCGCGCGATTCCGCCGCTGCTGTCGAACATCGTGAGCCTGTTCAAGGAGAGCGCGTTGATTTCGTCCGTCGGTGTCGCCGACCTGATGTTCGTCGGCCAGAGCATTTCGACCAGCACCGCGCGGCCGGTCGAGTTTCTCACCACCGTCGCGATCATTTACTTCCTTGTCGCATTCCCGCTGACGCGTCTCGTCGGCGTGGTCGAGACACGCCTGCTTTCGCGTTTTGCCTGATAACCCAACCAGTCCATCGTTAAGTGGAGAAACAATCATGCAGATGAAGGGAATCCTGCCCGCACTCGTGACGCCGTTCAACGCCTCGGGCGCCGTCGATCACGACACCCTTGCCAACATCCTCGAATTCCAGCTCAAGGCGGGCGTGACGGGCTTCGTGCCGTTGGGTTCGACGGGCGAATACTATGCACTGACGCACGAGGAACGCCGCGCGATCCTAAAGACCGTGCGCGAAGTGGTCGGCGGGCGCGGCACGCTGATCGGCGGCGCGAATGGTTCGAGCACACGCGAAGTGATCGAGCAGACACGTCTGGTGCGCGATGCGGGCTACACGAACGTGCTCATCGCGCCGCCGTACTACGCGCTGCCGTCGCAGGAAGAACTGGTCGGCCACTACGAGGCGATTCTCGAAGCGGTGCCCGACGTGAACTTGATCCTCTACAACTATCCCGTTCGGACCAACGTCGAAGTGGGCTTCGGCGTGCTCGATGCGTTCAGGGACCATCCGCGCCTGGTGGGCATCAAGGAAAGTAGCGGCAATCTGCTGCGCGCCATCGAGATCGGTGAGAAATACAAGGGCAGCTACCAGCTGTCGTGCGGTTCCGACGACCAGGCGCTCGACTTTTTCCTGTGGGGCGCAACGAGCTGGATTTGCGGTCCCGCAAACTGCTTCGTGAAGCAGGTCGTGGATTTCTATAACAGGTTCGCTGCCGACGATATTCGCGGCGCGCAGAACGTCATGCGCTCGCTGTTCCCGGTCATGGCGACGATGGAAGCAGGCAAGTTCGTGCAGAAAGTGAAGTATGGCTGCGAGCTGGCCGGCTTCAAGGTCGGCGCCGCACGCATGCCGTTGAAGCCGCTAACCGACGAAGAAAAGGCCGACTTCCGCGCTGTTTTCGAAGCGGTGCAGTCCTGACGACCGCGCCGGCGGATCAGGCCGCCGGCTTTTCTCTTTCGGGACAATCGAATGAGCAGACACCGTTTCGTGAGCATCGAAGGGCATACGGAAGGTATGCCCGTGCGCATGTTGATCGAAGGCATGCCGGCCCTCGAAGGGGCGACGATGGCAGCGCGCCGCAGGGCGTTCGTCGAAAGCCACGACTGGATTCGTCGAGCACTGATGCTCGAACCGCGCGGACATGCACATATGTCCGGCACGCTGCTGTATCCGCCCGTTTCCGCCGACGCGGATATGAGCCTGCTGTTTATCGAAACTTCAGGATGTCTGCCGATGTGCGGCCATGCGTCGATCGGCTCGATCTCGTTCGCGCTCGAAGCGGGACTCGTGCGGCCGAAGTCGCCCGGCACCGTCGTCGTGGACGTGCCTGCGGGCAAGCTTCACGCGCGCTACGAGATGGACGGCGAGCGGGTAGCGTCGGTGCGCTTCACGAATGTGCCGAGCTTTCTGCTGCATCGCGATGTCGAGATCGTGCACCCGCATTTTGGACGACTGACGCTCGATATCGCATATGGCGGAAACTTCTATCCGATCGTCGAAGTCCAGCCCAACTTTCCCGGCTGCGAACACTTCTCACCGGAGCAGCTGCTTATGTGGGGTCGCCAGATGCAACGGGCGGTGAACGAAACGCTCGACGTGGTCCATCCGGACGACCCGGCCATACGCGGCGTCAGACACGCGATGTGGACGGGCGCGCCCGTCTCGGATGACGCCGATGCGCGCGCGGTCGTGATCGCCGGCGACAGTCTGATCGACCGCTCGCCATGCGGCACGGGCACCTCCGCCCGCGTTGCACAGCGCTACGCACGCGGATTGCTCGCGCAAGGTGAAGCTTTCCGGCATCAGAGCCTGATCGGCAGTTGCTTTACGGGCCGCGTGGAAACCACGACGAGACTCGGAAACGGTCTGGACGCGGTGTTCCCGAGCGTCGAAGGACGTGCGTGGATCACCGGGCGGGCAGAACATTATGTCGACGATACCCAGCCCTATGCTCATGGTTTCAGCCTGCAGGAGTACGCGAATTGAACGCCGTTCCTCGCGACACTGTTTCGCGTGACACGCTGCCTGCGAGCCGGGAACCCGCTTTCGTGATCGGCGGTGGCATCGTGGGCGTGTGCTGCGCGCTCTATCTGCAGCGCGCCGGATACGCCGTCACGCTGATCGACCCGGAAGCGCCCGGCAACAGCACGGCGAAGTGGAGTTGCGGCCAGATGGCCGTGAGCGAAGTCATTCCGCTGTCGAAGCCCGGCGTGCTGATGAAAGTGCCCGGCTGGCTGTTCGACCGCAAAGGACCGCTATCGCTTCGTCCCAGCGCGTTGCCGGGCATCGTCCCGTGGTTCGTGCGCTTTCTGATGTGCGCGCGGCACGCGAAGATCGTCGAGATTGCCCAGTCGATGGCGACGCTGACGCACGACGTCTACGCAGACTTCGCGCCGCTGCTCGACGCTTGCGACGACAAGACGCTGATGGGCGAGCGGCCGATCCTCGAAGTATTCGACGATCCCGGCGCGCTCGCACACGAGCAGCCGCATCTGGATCTGCGCGAGTCGCTCGGCTTCAAGTCACAACGGCTGAACGCGAAGGAAATCGGCGATCTGGAACCGGCGTTCGCAGGCAGGTTCTCACACGGGCTGATGTTTCCGGACTGGCGTGCAGTGAGCGACACGATGGGCTTCATCGCGGCGCTCACGGCGAGTTTCATCGCGCAGGGCGGCCGCCGGATTCGCACGGAAGCGGATCGCATCGACGAATCGAATGGCCAGGCGACGGGCGTCACACTGGCCAACGGCGAGCGCATTGCCGCCCGGCATGTGATCGTCGCCGCAGGCACGGGCGCGCGGCGCTTCTTCCGTTCACTGGGGATCGACGTGCCGCTGACGGGTATCGCCGGATATCAGGCCGTCGTCTCCGACCCGGGCGTGGAAATCCGCCACTCGACGATCTATGCGGACGGCGGCTTCTGCTTCACGCCGATGACGCGCGGTCTGCAGATCGGCGGCACGATCGAGTTCGCGGGCCACGGCGCCAAACCGGATTTCAGGCGCGCGGACATCATTCTCGACAAGGCGAAACGCGTGTTGCCGCAGATGCGCACGTCGCATCTCGAATACGGCGTCGGCTATCGCCCGTTCCTGCCGGACACGAAGCCGATCATCGACCGTTCGCGCAGACTGTCGAACGTGTTCATGGCATTCGGTCACGGGCAACTCGGTCTCACGCTCGGCGCAACGACGGGACGACTGATTGCCGATCTCGTCGCGGGACGGCCGACGAAACAGGACCTCGCACCGTTCAGTGCTTACCGCTTCTAGAGATCACCATCACGGAGAACACGATGCGTTGGAACAGGACGTTCACGATGGTCGGATGCCATGCCGAAGGTGAAGTCGGCAACGTCGTAACGGGAGGGCTGATCGACGTGCCGGGCAGCACGATGTTCGAGAAGATGCTGTATCTCGAAGAGCACGCAGACGAGCTGCGCAGGATATGTCTCTTCGAGCCTCGCGGCTCGGTGAATCACAACGTCAATCTCATATTGCCCGCCACGGATCCTCGTGCGCAGATGGGTTATGTGATCGGTGAATCGACAGAGTACGTGGCGATGTCCGGCTCGAACACGATGTGCGTCGCCACTGTGCTGCTCGAAACGGGCATTCTGCCGATGCGCGAGCCCGTCACGGAGCTGGTGCTGGAGGCGCCCGCTGGACTCATTCATGTGAAATGCGAGTGCTTGAATGGCAAAGTGACGCGCGTCGAGTTCACGAACCAGCCTGCTTTTGTCGCGCATCGGGATGCCTATGTCGAGGTACCCGGCGTCGGCAGCATCGCGATAGATGTTGCATACGGCGGCATGACGTATGCCCTGGTCGACGCGCAGGCGCTCGGCTTCGATATCGCACCCGACGAAGCGCGAGACCTTTGCGAGCTCGGCCAGAAAATCAAGGCGGCCGCGGTCGAGCAGTTGCCTTTCTCGCATCCGCTCAATCCTCTGATCAAGGGCGTCACGAATACGCAGTTCATGGGCCCGTTGCGGCGGGAAAACGGCAAGCTGTTTGCACGCAACACCGTCGTCGTGTCGCCGGGGCGTTGCGACCGTTCACCGTGCGGCACGGGAACGTCGGCACGCCTTGCGGTCTTGTACGCGCGCGGTCTGATCGACGTCGGCGAAACCTTCGTCCATGAATCGATCACGGGATCGCGATTCGAAAGCCGCGTCGCGGCGACAACGAAGGTCGGCGATTACGCGGCCGTGGTGCCCGTCGTGTCCGGTCAGGCGTGGATCACTGCCATTTCGCAGATCGGAGTCGATCCGACGGACTGCTTCCAGACGGGCTTCACCGTGGACGACACATGGCTGGAAGCAGTCGACGACAAGCTCATCAAATCGCGTCAATCAACTTCAAACTGAACATGAAATCCTACGATCGACTTTTCATCGACGGCCGCTGGGTCGCGCCCGTCCACAACGGCAGCTTCGACACGATCGACCCCAGCAGCGAGCAGGTACTCGCCAAAGTGGCCGCTGCGACGGCAGAGGATGTCGACCTCGCCGTGCAGGCGGCGCGCAAGGCGTTCGACGCAGGTCCGTGGCCGCGCATGCGCGGCGCCGAGCGGGCCGCTGTGTTGCGACGGATCGGCAAGGGCATTCGCGACCGTCTGCACGAACTGGCCGAAATCGAAGTGCGCGACAACGGCAAGCCGCTGCCCGAAGCGCTGTGGGATCTCGGCGACGCGGCAGGCTGCTTCGAGTTCTACGCCGGCCTCGCCGAAACACTCGACGACAATGCCGAGCAACCCGTCGCGCTGTCCGACGACCGTTTCACGTCAGTGGTACGCAAGGAGCCGATCGGCGTGGCGGGCGCGATCATTCCGTGGAATTTCCCGATGCTGATGGCGGCGTGGAAGGTCGCGCCGGCGCTGGCGGCGGGATGCACGATGGTCCTGAAGCCTTCCGAGCTGACGCCGCTGACGGCGCTCGAACTCGCCGGGATTGCGGCGGCGGACCTGCCGCCCGGTGTGCTCAACATCGTCACGGGCTTCGGCAAGGACGCGGGCGCGCCGCTCAGCGAACATCCCGGTATCGACAAGCTCGCGTTCACGGGCAGCGTGCCGACGGGCAGCCGGATCATGCAGGCGGCCGCGCGGGACATCAAGAACGTCAGCCTCGAACTCGGCGGCAAGTCGCCGTTCATCGTCTTCGACGACAGCGATCTCGACGCGGCCGTCGAATGGATCATGTTCGGCATTTTCTGGAACCAGGGCGAGGTGTGTTCGGCGACGTCGCGCGTGCTGGTAAAGCGTGGCATTTACGCGCGGCTCATTGAGCGGCTCGAAGAGGAAACGCGCAAAATCACCATTGGCAACGGGCTCGATGACGGCGTGCTGCTTGGGCCGATCGTCAGCAAGGGGCAGTACGACAAGGTGCGCGAAGCGGTCGAGCGCGGCAAGCAGGAAGGCGCGCGGCTGGTGACGGGCGGCGGACGGCCCGCGCATCTCGACACGGGCTACTTCATGGAGCCCGTCGTGTTCGCGGACGTGCCCGAAGACAGCTGGATCTGGCGCGAAGAGATTTTCGGACCTGTGGTCTGCGTGCGGCCGTTCGATACCGAAGACGAAGCAGTGCGCACCGCGAACGACTCGCGCTTCGGTCTTGCCGCAGCCGTGATGTCACGCGACGACGCGCGCTGCGAACGCGTTGCGCGAGCGCTGCGCGCGGGCATCGTGTGGATCAACTGCTCGCAGCCCACGTTCACGGAAGCGCCCTGGGGCGGCTACAAGCAGAGCGGCATCGGACGAGAACTGGGCGTGTGGGGCTTGAACAATTATCTCGAGACCAAGCAGATCACGCGGTACGGTAGCGACAAGCCGTGGGGCTGGTACATCAAGTAAGTCGAGGCGATCATGCGCTGGAAGAAAACGCTGCAGCTCGTCGACGTGCATTGCGAGGGCGAGATCGGCAAGGTCATTACGGGAGGCGTCGTCGGCATTCCCGGTGCGACCATGCTCGACAAGATGAACTACATCAACGAGGTCGACGACAGCCTGCGCAGACTCGTCGTGCTCGAGCCTCGCGGTTGTTTGCAGATGTCGGTCAATCTGCTGCTGCCGCCGACGCGACCCGAGGCACACGCCGGCTTCATCGTGCTGCAGGCGGACAAGGCGCATCCGATGTCCGGCAGCAACGCGATCTGCGTCGTCACGGCGCTGCTCGAACTCGGCATGGTCGAGATGCAGGAGCCGGAAACGACTGTGGTGCTCGATACGCCGGCGGGTCTGGTGACCGCTCGCGCAACGTGCGCGGATGGACGTTGCGTGAGCGTGTCGCTTGATATGGTGCCCGCGTTCGTCGAACAACTGGACTTCGCTTTCGAGACACCGCAATTCGGAGCCATCAGGGCGGACATCGCCTTTGGCGGGGTCTATTACGCGCTGATCGACGTGGCGCAAATAGGGCTCAGCATCGCGCCCGAAAACGCACGCGCGCTCGCCGAGCTTGGCGTTGAGTTCAAGGGCGTGATCAACCGGCAGATCCGGATCCAGCATCCGCTGTATCCGCAGATCAACGAGGTCGCGTACGTGATGTTCCGCAACCGGCTCAGCGACACGCTGTACCAGACCTGCACGACGCTGCCGCCCGGACGCGTCGACCGGTCGCCGTGCGGGACGGGCAGTTCGGCCCACCTCGCGACGCTCGCGGCGCGCGGCCTGGTGGACATCGGCAGCCGGCTGAAGTCGCGCTCGACGATCGGCGGTGAGTTCGACATCGAACTGCTGGGGAAAACCGAGGTGGGAGGCAGGCCGGCGGTGCTCCCGCGAGTACGCGGCCGCGCGTGGATATATGGCATCCAGCAGATTGGAGTCGATCCCGACGATCCGCTGGCAGCGGGTTTCATGCTCAGCGACACGTGGGGCTCGGGTTTTCCGAAGGTCTGAGGGGAGATGCGCGCGATGGTAAACTTGACCGCGCGCCCGTCTTTCCGGGCCCACGACGACTGCGGTGAAACGATGAGCAAAGGTACGAGCGAGACAGAGACACAGGGTCGCCGGCACGGCGGACGGTACATCTACGAAGAGTTGCGAAAGCAGATCCTGACGCTGCAGCTCAAGCCCGGTGCGCCGCTGGACGAAGTGTCGCTGGCCGCGCAGTTCGGCCTGTCGCGTTCACCCGTGCGCGATGCGCTCGCCAGGCTGATCAGCGAGGGTCTCGTGACCATCCTGCCCAACCGGACGACACTCGTCACGCCGTTCGAAATCGAAGAATTCCCGAAGTACATCTCCGCGCTGGACCTGATCCAGCGCGCGGTAACCCGGCTTGCCGCCCAGCACCGCACGGACGCAGACCTTGCACGCATCCAGAAGGCCGACGACGTCTACATGCAGGCGGTCGATAGCGGCGACTTCCAGGCGATGTCGGAAACAAACAAGGCATTGCACATGGCCATCGCGCATGCCGCGAACAATCCGTACTTCGTCGGTTATTACGAGCGTCTGCTCGGCGAGGGGCAACGGCTGCTGCATCTGCATTTCGACTACACGGTCACGTCACCGACGGTGACGAAACTCGGGCGTGATCACGCGGAATTGATCGACGCGATTGCGCGCAAGGACGCTGAGGCGGCGGAAAGGCTTGCGCACGAGCACACGATGTTGTTCCAGAAACGCTTCCTCGACTACATGCGTCAGAACATGACGGAATCGATGGCGTTGTTGTAACCGGCGGTAGAAGCGCAGGTCCTTGAGGTTGTTTTTCGACAATCCGCGATTGGTATGTCCGAGTACGCTTCAGAGCAGGTAGCGGGGATGCGCCGCTACCCGCAGCGGTACACATAAAGATTCCGATGCTGTGCG
Organism: Paraburkholderia sp. JPY419; assembly: GCF_050435705.1. Lineage (NCBI taxonomy): Bacteria > Pseudomonadati > Pseudomonadota > Betaproteobacteria > Burkholderiales > Burkholderiaceae > Paraburkholderia > Paraburkholderia sp. JPY419. The sequence goes on from NZ_JBNDKV010000003.1 coordinate 336,425, forward strand.
CGACATGCGAGTCAACCGTCCTTGGAAGGAGCGGCACTTGAATCAAACACTTCATGGGCAAAATGTTCTTGTCACAGCGCTTCGGGCGGCATTGGCGCGGCGATCGTCGAGGGGCTAGCCTTGGAGGGCGCGCGCCCGGTTATTCACTACGAACGTGACCGCAAAAAGGCGGAGGCGCTCCTCGAGCGCATTGGCGGCAATGGCTTCATCGTGCAGGGCGACCTGGCTACTTCGGACGGAGCATTCGAACTGTGGCGCGCATCGGTCCAGGCTGCAGATCGCATACACGGCCTCGTCAATAACGCCGGAATACGCACTGAGATTTCCGTGGATTCGGAGCCGGATGAGTGGCGTGCGGTCTGGCAGAAGGAGTTTCAGGTCAACGTGTTCGCAGCGGCAAATCTTTGTCGCGAAGCGATCAGGCACTTCCGACAGAACGGCGGCGGGCGCATCGTCAATATGTCGACCCGCGCGGGTCAACGGGGATATGCGGCCGACGCGATGCCTTATGGCGCGACGAAGGCAGCGCTTGCGAACCTCTCGAAGTCTATCGCGCGTTCATTCGGTGCCGACGGCGTTACAGCCGTGGATCTCGCCCGGATGGGTTTCCACCGAGATAGCAGAGGATTACATCGCAAAGCATGGCAAGTCGTCGGTCGTTGCCGATATTCCAATTGGCGAGATTGCCACTCCGTCGGAAATTGCCGAACTTGTCTGCTTTGTATTGAGACCGTCACAAGCTTCCCTTAACGGGGCGACCCTCGACGTGAACGGTGGTAGTTACATTCGATAGATTGCTTCTCACCCCGTTCCGAGTTGCCCGGCCGTTGGCCGTATGAGCCGCGAGGCGCGCGTGGCCCAGCAACGTAACAGTTTGGCATAATTGAAGTATCACAATTATAGAGGAATCCTATATACGTTCTTCCGTTAGAGTGATGATCCACGAGGTTTGCGTCGGCCTTGTGCGCATCTGAGTGCGGTGAGCTCGGCTCGCGATGCTGGCCGTCTTTCCCTACGTCCGGGGCAAGGGTGCCGTAGCCTGGGCTCGTCCGCCCACAACCTTTCGCAGCAGCGCGAAAGTTACCCCTCTACGGCAATAAGTGAGTTTCCCGTTCCAGCGAGAAACTCCCCGGGTTGCTCTTCGGCGTGAAGTACCACATGCAGTGGGGCGCGTTGAAAATAGCGGGCGGCGCCGACGTCAAGGAAATATCTCACTTTTGGGTCGGTGTACGGTAAGGGCTGCTCGCAATGCGCCGAACTCGCGTCGTACTGCTTGCGGATCCGCGCGTATCAAGCTGCCTCACCTCGTAGATCCCTGATATGCTGGTAAACAGTGGCTCGCCCCATCCCCAGTACGTTGGCTACATAGTTCGCAGCGCTCTTGCCCTTGAAGGCTCCCTGTGCCCAAAGCGCTTCGACCAGTTCGCGGCGGTGGTCGCGGGTTAGCGAATTTAATGCCAACTGGCGTTCCTGCAGCCACGTGTGAAGGAAGGTATTGATGCGCTCCTGCCAGTCGTCCCTGAACAGTTCATCAGGCTGCTTGACTACGCCGGCGCCTGAGATCACGCGATCGATGACATGCTTCATGTCCTCGAAGACCGCGATGTTGTAGTTCACGCACATCACGCCAACGGCCGTACCGGTGTCGTCAAAGAGGACGGTGCTGACGCAGCGCATGCGTCTACCATCCCAGTTGATCTTTTCATACGCCCCGACGGTGCCCGACGCTGCTGAATGATCAATCTCCTCCAATGCGGATTCGTCGCCGATCTCCCGCTTGGACAGGTTATTGGCAATGTAAGAAACCGTCTGACTTTGCAGGTCGTGAATCACTATCTCGACGTACGGGAAAAACAGCAACGCGATACCGTCGGCGACGCGACTGTATCGGTCCAGCAGAAGGTGGCGGGTAGCGGTTGTCTTGGGTTTTCGCATAGGGGTTTCGAGTTTCGGGCAGTGTGCACGTGTTTCCGCGGCGGTGCTGCAAATCTGCGAGATGTGTTGCATTTTGCCATGAGCGACGCCCGGCTTTAGCGAGGCTGGCCGCCCGGCTGAGGCGAGGCGATACGCGCATTGGTCCAGATCAGTCATGAAGCAGTTTGCCGTCGATGCGTTCTGGACGCGCTGCGTTCCCACCAATCATCGCTATGCGCTGACCGGGCGCAGCGACAGCAACGTGCGCCCGTGCGCCCGTGCGATCAGAACTCCGGCTGTGCTTGCGCTGATGCGCGTACGTTGCGCTGGAACGTTACCGTCGCAAGCGACTATCTCCGCGATAGTCTCGCCGTGCTCAACCTGGTCACCACATTCCGCTTTCCATGAAATCACTTCCGCGACCGGCGTCGCGATGTGCGCAACAGCATTGAGCGCAAACACCTGTGGGTCGAAGCCGACGGCCTCGACGGCATCGCTTCTGACGATACCTTCTGCCTGTAATAAATGGACAAGGCCGGCCCCCCGGCGTCAGAATAGATGTCATGTTGTTTGATTCTTAGACATGGTCCGGGGGCGGTAGAATCGGGATGAATGAAAGCCTACCCAGAAGAAAGAAAAGAAGCCCTCGTGCGTCGCATGATGCCGCCGGAGAATGCGCCGGTGTCGGCGCTAGCACGAGAAACGGGGATTACCGAACAGACGTTGTACACGTGGCGCCGACAGGCGAAAGGACAAGGGCTGGCAGTGCCGGGCGACGGGAAGAACCCCGAAGGATGGTCTTCGGAAGACAAGTTTGCCGTAGTGCTGGAAGCCGCCCCGCTCAACGCAGCGGAGCTGGCCGAGTATTGTCGTCGCAAAGGTCTATACCCCGAGCAGATCGCTGCGTGGCGGGCTGCCTGCCAGGCCGCCAACGCGAATGCTGCCGAGCAGGCGCGCGAGCAGCGTCACCAGTCCAAAGAGGACAAGCAGCGCATCAAGCAGCTCGAGAAGGAATTGCAGCGCAAGGAGAAGGCTCTGGCGGAAGCGGCGGCGCTGCTGATTCTCAGAAAAAAAGCCCAGGCGGTCTGGGGGGACAAAGAGGACGATTGATCAACGTCCCGGATCGCCTGATGTGTATATCGTTGATTCGCGAGGCGGTGCAGTCGGGCAGCCGGTTGGAGAAGGCTTGCAAGGAGCTGGGCCTGAGCCTGCGCACGTTCCAGCGCTGGGTCCGTGATGGCGAGGCGGTGCGCGCTGATGGTCGGACCACGACCGAGCGGCCGGCGCCGCGCAACAGGCTGAGCGAGGCCGAACGGCAACAGATTCTGGAGGTGGCCAATAGCGCTGAGTTCGCCAGCTTGCCGCCCAGCCAGCTCGTGCCGAGCCTGGCCGAGCGCGGCGTGTACCTCGCGTCGGAATCGAGCTTTTACCGTGTGCTGCGAAGTGCCTCGCAGCAGCACCGCCGAGGTCGGGCACGGCAGCCTTCGTCACGTATGCCCACCAGCCATTGTGCGACAGCACCGAATCAGCTGTGGTCGTGGGACATCACCTGGTTACCGGCGGCGATCAAGGGCAAGTTCTACTACTGGTACATGGTGCTCGATGTGTTTAGCCGCAAGATCGTCGGTCACGAAGTCCAGGAAGCGGAATCTGCAGAACTTGCGTCGTTGCTGATGCGGCGCACGAGTTTGGCCGAGGGCTTGGCGGGACGTCCGCTGGTGCTGCACTCGGACAATGGCAGTGCGATGAAGGGTGCGACGATGCTAGCCACGCTGGAAAACCTGGGCGTGGTGGCTTCGTTCAGCCGACCGCGTGTGAGCAACGACAACCCGTACGCCGAGGCGCTGTTCCGCACATGCAAGTACAGGCCCGACTATCCGCGTAAAGCGTTCGCGAGCCTTGACGAGGCGCGCGCCTGGACGCAGCAGTTCGTGCGTTGGTACAACCACGAGCATAAACACAGCGGCCTGAAATTCGTCACGCCGGCGCAGCGTCATAGCGGCGTCGCCACTGCGGTGCTGGCACAACGGGAAGTCTTGTACGCTCAGGCCAAGGCGCGCAATCCGCAGCGTTGGTCCCGCTCGACTCGCAATTGGGAATTGAAGGATGAAGTCTGGCTCAATCCGGAGCGGATGCCGCCGGTCGAATTAAAGCAGTGCGCGTGAAGTGACATGACAACTACGTTGACGAACACCGCGGCGGCGGCAAGTTCGTCGCTGACGTCGCGCTGGCCGCGGCCAATCGAGGAATCAGAACACACGCCAAACTGCTTCAAAAACCTCCACGCGTCCCGGAACGCCTGATCGAACGTTCCTCCGCCAGCGTTATCTACGAGGATCAGAACGCGCGCTCCCATACAGCGACTCAGTGCTCTCGCGCGATCGTCATGATCCCAGGAGCTGTAAATATGCATAATCGCTGTCTTGTCACAATGCAAATGAATGACGGAGCAGTGCTACAACCCGCGTATCCACTGACCCGTCTCCTCTCACTTCGCTGTCGTTCCAGCGGAGCCATTGAATACAGCCAGAATCAAAAGTCGAGCAGGAGGCTGCCGCGATTTCTGTCCCGCACCGGACGCTCACCCGCGAGAAGCGCCGCTCGTTGTCCGGGGCGCACCAGCTTGTGCAGTTGTCTCACGATCATCAACCCGTCGACATCGCTGAGGATTCGCACACGCTCGTTGAACGTTCCACCGTCGAGGCGAACCACTTCGGCAATGACCTCGCCGGCACTGACCGGGTCACCCGGTGCTTTGTAGTAGACGATGACACCGGCGACGGGGCACTGGACGTGAGACGCACCATCGAGCGGAAAGACCGCAACCGGGCCAGCGGCAAAGTCGGCCGCTGTGGGGACTTCGGCCGTCAGTACGCCCTCGCGAGACAGAAAGCGCAGCAGATTTGACGCATCTCTCGAAGCCAGTTCGTCGCTCACGTCTGCCTGTCCGCACAACTCGATGGTCGCGCTAAAGCCGCTCTCGTTTTCGGATAGGAGACCTGCCGCCTGTACCGTTCCCCAGCCGCTGGAATGCACCTGATCGAAAGCTCCGCCGCCAGCGTCACGCGGTTCAATCAGAGCGACCGGTGCGCCCATGATTTCCGCAAGTTCTGTGGCCCGCTGACGCTGAAGTTCAGAGGCATAAACATGCGGGACGCAATCCGTATCGCAATGCAGGTCGAGCACGATGTCATGCTCGATCGCCAGTCTGGCGAGTTCCCGCTTCATGACTTGCGCCGGGCTGGTCGCAACAATCTGAGCCAGGCTGTCAGCAAATAGCGCTTTCCACTCGCCCGGCGTCATCTTGCCATCCCGGGCGTTGGCGATGTGTGCAGCTACCCGCTCATCGAGAAGCCGGAAGTTGCGATTGAAGTTCTCGCCGTTATCAAAGTCGAAGCGGCCAGCAATTGGCCCGAAGAGCCGTTGCGACATACCGATCGGATTCGCGTAAGGCACAATCGTCACGAAGCCATCAATCGCACCGGCCGCATAGAGCTGCTGAAGCTGCTCAAGCAGATGCTGAAGCACGAGCAAGCCGGGATGTTCGTCGGCATGAAGCCCAGCATGCAAATAGGCACTGCGTCCGTTGGACCGGTTGCCAAACTGGTGAGCCACGAGATTAAGACTGACACCCGGGGCGGGCGAAGGTAGCGGAATGTCCAAACGCCGGTAGCTCATCAATGCTCCTGTGCCCGTCTGAGGACGTGTCTGAGATAAATCGGGATCTGCCGATACCTTGATATTGAAGCCGGCGACCGAGCTGGCGGCGCATCACGCGGCGTGTTTTCCACCCAGATATCTGAATAGCTCGAATGCAATGGCCACGTCTTCGAGGCCGAGCCCAATCGAGCGGAAAAACGCGTGTTTTTGATAGGACGGCTTTTTCGCCGCACCGGCTACAAGTTCTGCCAGATCGCCTGAGACGCTTTCGGACGACCAGCCATGCCGCTCGGCGGCCAACTTCATTTCGCCAGCGCTGGATGGGGTAGTCCGCCGGTAGTCGCAATAGACATCCATTTGTGGAATCCAAGCAGGCGGCATTTCGTGAGCATTTGCGGCGTTGGTGCTGATGGACGTAATGAGGGTGGGCTGGCTGAGCATGCCTTCGTTCAGCACGGGAGTGCCGGATGATGTGCATAGGGCAACCACATCGGCATTGCCTACGCAATCCTCTATCGTGGCGCAAACGGTAACACGTCCATCCAGAGCAGCGATCTCCGCGCGTTTGCCGGTGTTTTCTCGCAACTCGGGCGAAAACACGTGAATCGACTCCCATGGCCGCACCGTCGCCAGGTGGCGCAGATGAGCCTGCCCGACTGCACCTGCGCCGACGATCGCGAGCGTGCTGGCATCGGTCCTGGCTAGCTCATCCACCGCGAGCGCGGTGGCGCCGGCCGTGCGCTCTGTTGTGAGCAGGCCCGAATCACACCACATCAGAGGCTGCCCAGTTTCCATCGACATCAGCGCGGTCCAGGCGGTGATAACGGGTTTCGACGGCGTGATGATGTATGGCGAGAGCTTCGCCCCGAATACTTTGGCACCCGCCATGACGCCGAGATACGTGATGAAGTCTCCCTCTCCGCCGGGAAAGAGCGTCAGCGTCTGCGGCGGCTGCACGGCCGTTTCTTTCGCGAGCGAGCGGAACATCCGGGTCAACGCATTGCGCACATCCAGATGGGGTAAGGCCTGGCGAACGGTTTCCTGACTGACGATGAGGGGGAATACTGCGGGCGTGGTGCTCATTCGAACTGCTCTCCGGGACGTTGCCGACCATCGGCGTTGGAGGCAATTCTAAGTCAAAATGTCCAATCTGGAATGTTATTGTTGAAAAGTCTTGCTTTTGTTTTAGTCCAGAATAGACTGTCGTTCCAGAGAGGGCAGACGGCGTTTCTTCCGGCAGCCGCGTGCAATCTCTCCAGGCAGGCACTCGGCGGTCATTCGCGCCGCATCGGCGATCCCAACCACATAGGGAACCATCATGCTTCAGAAGATTTCACTCTCGCTTTTCGTCGCGGCTTCGTTGCTCGGTTCGGTCGGCAGCGTCAGCGCGGAAACCCAGGATACTTTGCGATTCGGCATCGAGGCAGCCTATCCGCCGTTTGAGAGCAAGTCGCCTGCGGGCCAGCTGCAGGGCTTCGACATCGACGTCGGCAATGCCGTCTGCGCCAGGATGGGCGTGAAATGCCAGTGGGTCGAGAATGCGTTCGACGGGCTGATTCCCGCGCTGCAGGCCCGCAAATTCGACGTGATCAATTCGGCGATGAATATCACTGATAAGCGGAAACAGAGCATCGACTTCACACGGCCCATCTACATCGTGCCAATCGTTATGGTGGCGAAGCGAGGTTCCGGACTGCTGCCAGACGTCAAGAGTTTGCAGGGCAAACGCGTGGGTGTGCTGCAGGCATCTTCACAGGAGGATTTTCTGAAGCGCCACTGGGCGACTGCGGGCGTATCGATCGTCTCCTACGCTGACCAGGATCAGGTGTACGCGGATCTGGTTGGCGGGCGCGTCGACGCTGCCGTTCAGGAAGCACAGACGGCACAGGACGGCTTCCTGAGCAAGCCGGCAGGTCATGACTACGCCGTTGTAGGGCAGCCGCTCAGTGATCCGGCTACGCTTGGTGAAGGCACCGGTTTCGGTCTGCGCAAGGGCGACAGGGCGCTTCTCACCAAGGTAGACGCTGCGCTCGACGCGCTGAAGAAAGATGGCACCTTGAGCGCGCTTTCGCAGAAATATTTCAAACGCGACATCATAGCGAGATAAGGGCGCGTCAAACCGGTGCGGGATGGCTCCGCACCGGCCTCGCGGGCGCGAGGTCGTATTCACGCGCCCCGTCGGGACAGGGAAGAGCAGAGCGAGTCTATGGATTTTGATGTCATCGTGCTGGGGGCCGGGATCGTTGGCGTATCTTCTGCGCTGCATCTGCAGGATCGTGGGCGGCGCGTGGCGCTGGTCGATCGGCGCGGGCCGGGTGAAGAAACCAGTTTCGGCAACGCGGGACTGATCGAGAGTTCGTCAGTTGTTCCCTACGCGTTCCCGCGCGACCTGGCCACGCTGCTGCGCTACGCACGCAATCGTTCGACGGACCTGTACTGGAACTATCGCGCGCTGCCTCATTTCTTCACCTGGCTGGCGCGCTTCTGGCGGGAGTCGTCTCCCGAGCGGCTGATGGTCGCGGCGCGAGACATGCTGCCCTTAATACGCCAAAGTGTTGCTGAACACGAGTTGCTGATCGAGCGTGGCCGCCTTGGGAGCCTCGCTCGTGACAGTGGCTGGATCGAGGCTTTCCGCAGCCCGGCGGAATTTTCAAGGCAAAGAGCCGCGGCCGAAGTTGCGGCGCGTACTTATGGATTGCGGGTCACGGTACTGGATTCGATCGCGCTCGGGACGCACGAGCCTGGCGTTGCGGACAAATTTTGCGGCGCGTTGCACTGGCAGGACCCGATGAGCATAGTGAATCCTGGCAAGCTCACGAAGGGCTACGCGCGTCTGTTTGAAGAGGCTGGCGGGACGCTGTTGATCGGTGATGCGACCACACTAAAGGCCGAATCGGGCGGGTGGAGTGTCGAGACATCGTCGGGCACGATCAGCGCGAGCGAAGTGGTCGTGGCGCTGGGGCCGTGGTCGGATCAGATCTTCCAGCCGCTGGGATACCGCGTCCCGTTGCGAGGGAAGCGCGGCTATCACATGCACTATCAACCGACGAGACCGCTTCTGTCGATGCCGCTGGTCGACTCGGAACAAGGCTATGTGGTCGCGCCGATGGAGGGCCGCCTGCGGCTGACTACGGGCGTCGAGATTGCCAGACGCGATGCGAGACCGACAGGCATCCAGTTGGAGCGCGCGGAGCGTACTGCCCGACCGATATTTGGTCTCGGTATGCGTATGGACGAGGCCCCGTGGCTCGGCCTGCGTCCTTGCACGCCTGACATGCGGCCGGTGATCGGGCGCGCGCCTCGTCATCACGGACTCTGGTTCGCGTTTGGGCATAACCACCATGGGTTGACACTGGGGCCCGTGACGGGACGTTTGCTAGCGGAAATGATGACGGGCGCGCAACCCTTCGTCGATCCACATCCGTTCCGCCCCGAAAGGTTCGGCTAGTTTCCGTCGCTTGAATGAAGCGGCTCATGTGAACACACGAGGGCAGCGCTTCAGTTGCCTCAAACACTCGCACATATTTGAAGAACAGGAGAGCGAAATGAAGATCAAGGACTTCGGCGTTGAGCGCTGGATGGACCTATATGAAACGAAATGCACGTACAACCTGGCTGAAACCTGCGTGGAATCGCTGACCGTCGACCAGTTGCTGACCCTCACGGGCAAGCAGGACAGCATTCTTGACGAACTTCGCGGGCTCAAGCTCACTTACGGTGCCATCGAAGGTTCGGCCCGATTGCGTGAAACGATCTCGGCGATGTACACGAATCAGTCGCCCGATAATCTGATCGTGACGCACGGCGCGATTGGCGGTAATGCGCTGGTGTACGAGACGCTCGTCGAGCCGGGCGACACGGTCATTTCGGTTCTGCCTACCTACCAGCAGCACTACTCGATTCCGGAAAGCTACGGCGCCGACGTACGAATTCTGAAGTTGCGTGAGCAAAACGGATTCCTTCCAGATCTCGATGAATTGCGCAGTCTGGTTAATGACAGAACCAGGCTGATCGCGATCAACAACCCCAACAATCCAACTGGCTCCCTGATGGGCGAGCAATTTCTCGCCGAGATCGGCGAGATTGCGCGATCATGTGACGCTTACGTGTTGTGCGACGAGGTCTATCGCGGCACTGATCAGGAGGGTAGCGGCTATACCGCTTCAATCGCTGACGTGTACGAACGCGGCATCAGCACCGGTAGCATGTCCAAAACCTATTCGCTGGCGGGTCTTCGGCTCGGTTGGGTCGCCGGACCGAAAGATCTGATTCGTGCCGTCGCGATTCATCGCGACTACAACACGATCAGCGTCGGTATGATCGATGATCACTTTGCGTCCATTGCGTTGGAGAATCGCGCGGCGATTCTCGCTCGCAACCACGACATAGTGCGGACGAACCTTGCGATCGTGGATGCGTGGATTGAAAAAGAACCTGCCATCTCATACGTCAAGCCGAAGTCCGGAACCACGGCGCTACTGAAGTATGACCTGCCCATGTCTTCGCGCGAGTTCTGCATCGAGTTGATCGAACAGACTGGCGTGATGTTGACGCCGGGCAGTGCGCTTGACATGGAAGGGTATGTGCGCCTTGGATACGCCAACAACCGGACAGTGCTGGAAGCGGGGCTCGCCAAGATCTCACAATTCCTGGCGCAAAGAGGTTGATCTCTTAATGGTGACAGGTCCCATCTCGCTATAGCCAACCTACGGCGCCTGAGGCTGACCTTGAGCAGCCTCAGGCGCCGGTGATCGACGTTCCTTGACCGTCTTTCGAAGGGCGGGGGTTGCTACGATAGCGGGAGTCGCCTTCTTTGCGGCCGCTCTCCTTCTTGTACCGCGTGTCGAGCACACTGAGGAAATACGAAAACTGCATCCGCACTCGATCAGATCGGAGTTCCCCAATGAGCTGACTAGAACACGTGGACAGAGAAGGCTGCGTGTACAAGTGCTGGAGAGCGCGGTGGGTGTATTTGGGGTTGACAGTACCGATCGCACTCGATATTTTTCTATGGTCCACTTACTACCGGTCCAGCTTAAGAGGTTGTCGAGTTTCTCATGCTCGACTCCCCGTCATATCTCGAAGGTCTGCTGCTTGGCGCTGGGCTCTTTACCTCGGTTGGTCGCAAGGACGCGCTCGTCATCAGGGCGTCACTTAGGACGCGCCATCTTTATCTCATAGCCTTACTATGGGGAACTGAAAGTCAAGCCCGGTTCTAAACATTCAGCTATCCGAAGTAAATCTCCTTATCCGGTCTCTATGGCCAGCCTGCGCGGTCACCTACCATGAGCAGACGCAGACTGGCCGTAGAGACCGTTGCGTAAAGGGCGGTATTGACGCTCATCGCGTGAACCTTGTTGCAGCCCGGCATGTCAATGTCATTCAGGTCAGGGCGTCTGTTGACCGGTCAGTGCCGGGTCGACCTTCTATCCGTGCCGGCCTGGCAGGCCGGTCACCTCATGCCGCATGCGCGAAGCGCTGGAGCCACCCTGTTACCGACGCGCCCCATCTAGGGAAACGGCCACCCGCGATGGGTAGCCCGAGCGTGTTTCGGGCGCGTTGACCTTTACATGCTGTTGCTGCATCCGATTTCATTCAGTCATTGAGACCCTCACGTATTGGCATCGCGCGGTTTGCGTATCGCCCCGACGGGGATCTCGCCGTACTCGAGATAGCGCCACAGGGCGATTGCCAGACGGCGTGCGAGCGCGACGATACCGATGCGCCGCATCCGCTTGCCGCCGCCGGCAAAGCGCTCGTTGAACCAGTGGCTGAGCTGGCTGCCGGGCTGCAGGCGCAGCCAGCTCCAGGCGAGCTCGACCATCAGCCAGCGACATCGCCGGTTGCCCGCCTTGCTGATACCGAGTTCAACGTCGCTGGTGCCACTGGCGTACGGCGTGGGCGTGAGGCCTAGGTAGCCGGCCACTTCGCGGCGGTTGCGAAACTGCCGCCAGCCGAACAGTTCCCTGACGAGTGTCCACGCGCTGCCTGCACCGATGCCGGCAAGCTGTGCGAGCAGCGCCATGCCGGGATGTGCGCTGCTACGCACCTGCCGGTTCTGCTCCACTTCGAGCAGGCGGATCTGCCGGCGCACCAGCGCGAGCCGCTCACATTCGCGGTCAATTTCGGCGCGCAGACCGGGCGCCAGCAACTCGCGCTGACGGGTCCACCAGTGTGTCCAGATGCGACCGCCGACGGACTTGACCCGAAGGTTGTGCAGTACCAGCAGGGAACGGATCCGGTTAGTGTGCGCGGTCTGCTCTTTGCGCAGGCGTTCGAGCTCGCGGTGCAGGCGGCGGTCGTCTTCCTGCTCGGGCGTGGGAATGCGTGCCACCGCCCACACACGCCGCTCGCCCGCGTAATAGTGCATGAGCATCGACAGCAGCTTGTCGCTGTCAAGCCGGTCTGTCTTGGCGCGACGCGCACGGCGGTTCACCTCGATGCTGGCCGAATCGACCACGAGATTGACGATGCCCTGTTCAGCCAGCCAGCGGTGCAGCCAGAAACCGTCGCGGCCTGCTTCGTAACAGCTGTAGACGGGTGCGTCGGCGCCGAGATGGCCACGCGCCCTGGCGTTGGCGATGGCGGTGAGAACCGCCGTGGCATCGCCGGCGGCAACCGTACAGCGGCTGGGCGCGCGCTGGCCATCACCCAGTGAGAGCTTCCAGTTCTTCTCGCCCAGTTCAAACGCCATGTACAGGCAGCCACCTGCCGTCGTATTCTGCCCACGGAGGGCGGTGTCAGGCGTATCCATTTGCGTGCTCCTTCGGAGAAAACGAGTGTGCAAGTCCCGTTTTACTCCAGTCGGGCTTTCTGTCTCTGCCCTCCCACATAGCATCTAGTCTGTGCAGGAAGCGATGCGCTCTTGATAGCCTTTGGGATGCACGGTTTCGCTCTTGTCCTCACCCGCAGACCCAACGTTGTTTCGTGGCTGTTCGACGCTGGAATTCTTGCGCTGGTTTGCCATGGCTTATTGGCACTTCGGTCTGTGCTACGAGCTGGCCAGCCGGATATCGCAACATCAGGGACAACCGCGTCTTTGAGGCGGACATTGCTCGTCGTCGCCAGCGTGTCGTTGATCAACCCGGTTTCCTGGATTGATACGGTGCTTGTCATTCCTGCGGTGATGGCTGGTCGGACAGGCGTCGCGTGCAGGGCGGTCGTGGCGGGTGCAGTAACTGCGTCGCTTATCTGGTTCCTCGTGCTGACGTATGGCACGAGAACATGCCGGTCATTCTTTGAGCATCGTGCTTCGATGCAAGTACTCGATGGCACCGTGGCCTTGCTGATGTTGTCACTCGCCGCGCATCTCGTGCTAATGGGGGCATAGGCGTCATTGTCCGGCCCCCGTGCTTCGAGAGGAGGATTGCCGATCGCCAGGTGGGCCGAGTCGCTCACGCCCTTCATTGGTTCAACGCAAGGCCCGTCGAAAGAACTCAGCCTCTAGAAGGTCGGCGGTGTGTTGACCCACAACACTCGCGTTGTCACGTCTGTGTCGTTGACGTAACGATGGCCGAGCTCGGAATCGAAATAGAACGAATCCCCGGTCTCGAGCACATGGGCGGAATCCTCGACAAGCAACTTCAGTCTCCCTTCAAGAACGAAGCCAAATTCCTGGCCTTTGTGAGAGATCTTTTCGTCGCTTCCGCCTTTAGGAGCGATGACATGGATGCTGGCCTGAAGCAGAAACTCCGGCCCCGACGGAACGAGCATTTCGAGCGTCACCCGGTTGCCGGTGCGTCGGTGGCCAGTGGGTAGGATACCTCGCTCGTCCTTCCGAACGACATAAACGTTTGACTCCCCTTTCTCTGCCGAAGCGAACAGGGCGCTTATGTTAATACCTAACACTTGAACGATTCGGTGCAAGGTCGCGAACGATGGCTGCGACACGTCGTTTTCGACCTTCGACAAATACCCTTCGGTCACGCCGGCCTTGCTGGCAACTTCCTTCAAGCTCATGCCCATGAGCATGCGGGTGTGTTTCAACCGGACGCCTACCTTGACCGGCATCTCGTCACTCACGGTGTTCTCCTGAGGTCTGCTCGTATATCGGGGCTCGTCTCCTGCGACCAATCGTTCCGACTGCGCGTTCGCGGTTCACGAGGATTCGGGTCACGCCTGTCAATCGGGCACTCAAAGTGTTCCACTGTGAGAGGCATATTCCCCTCATGAAAGATTCTGTCCCAACAGGCACGGATTGTCTAGGCTAGCTGCGGGTCATGCGGCAATCGCAGGCAAGTATATTTCCTTATGGGAATCAATGTTGCCTTTGCATATTATCTCCCAAAGAAGGGAAAGCAGAACAAATTGGACGGATGTCTTTTGGAGGCCTGCTATGCAACAAACCCCTGATGAATTGCAATATTGGCGACGACGGTTGCTTTCGGTCGTAGGCAGGGCGGAAGCCGTCGTTTTCTGCGCTATGGGGCTTTTCTTTGCCTACCGGACCGCGAAAGCGTGGCTGGTTGCCGGATGGTTGTCGGCACATCTCCGGTGACAAATCGGCATGCGCGCGCGATTGCTGGGTCTTGGGCGATCGCGACGCTTGCCCATTTACAGCGCACCGGCGCCTCGTATGGCGGGTAAACACTCATGTCATTTTGCTCATAAGGAAAGTATCTTTCCTTATGAGAATTTCAATTTCCCATTTGCTCACTTCTTCAGGTGAGCCGGCAGCGCAGCGCGTGTCGAGCCGATTTTTCCCGTGAGATCAGCAATATGAACCACAGTCAGCTTCGCCAACAGTTTCCCGTCTTCACTCGTGACACCCGTGGAACGATCTTCTTCGACGGCGCAGCCGGAACGCAGGTGACGCATCGGGTGATCGACAAAATGGCGGATGCCATGATCGAAGACAACGCAAATCTCGGAGGGTGCTTCCCGACATCGGTGAATGCGGTTCGAAAAGTAGCGAGCGCGCGCGAGGCCTTCAAGGACTTCTTCAACGCGAACGACGCACGTGAGGTGGTTTTCGGGCAGAACATGACAACGCTGACGTTCGCATTCTCGCGAGCGATAACGCGCACGCTCCAGGCTGGAGATGAGATCGTTCTGACGCGAATGGATCACGATGCGAATGTTTCGCCGTGGTTGCTTGCGGCGAAAGATCAAGGGTTGATCATTCGGTGGATCGACTTTGATCCGAAGACGTGCGAGTACAACCTTTCGAATCTCGACGAGGTCATCACGCCTCGTACGAAAGTGCTGGCAATCAACTACGCCAGCAACATCACCGGCACGATCAACGATATCGCGGCGCCAATCCGTCGAGCGAAGGAGGTGGGCGCGCTTGCCTACGTTGATGCTGTTCAGTATGCGCCACACGGCGTGATAGACGTTCAGGACCTCGGTTGCGATTTCCTCGTGTGTTCGGCTTACAAGTTCTACGGGCCGCACATCGGAATCCTGTGGGGTCGCCTGGAACTGCTCGAGCGACTGGAGTTTTACAAGGTGCGTCCGGCCAGCAATGCCGCACCCGACAAGTTCGAAACGGGCACGAAGTCACGCGAAACCATTGCGGGTGCACTCGCTGCGATCGAACACTTCGAATGGCTCGGGGAGACGTTTGGCGGCGCGACTGCCTCGTCGTCGCGTCGTGAAAGGATCGTCGCGGGTATGGCGTTCACCAAGCATTACGAAGATGAACTGGTGGCGCGCGTGATTGAGGGATTGAGCGCGTTCAGGGGATTGACCATTCACGGCATTACTGCGAAAGACAGACTTGACGGCCGCGTTCCGACGATTTCATTCAGCGTAGAGGGCGCGGATCCCGCGAAGATTGCGCAGAGCCTTGCCGAGGTGAACGTCAACGTTTGGCCTGGACACAGTTACGGCCTTGAGCCGATCGAACGGCTCGGCCTGACCAACAAGGGTGGCGTCGTGCGCGTGAGCTTTGCGCAATACAACACCATGGACGAGGTCGAGGTGTTCCTCGATCACATGCGCAAGATCCTTGCGTAATCGTGTGTCGGCCATCGCACGCGCGATGGTTGGCGAAACTTCCACGCTGATCTCTAACGGACACCTGCCAAAATGCAGAGCCCCCAAACCTCTCCGACGGCCGAGGACTGGAAAGCACTCGCCGGTCGCATCGAGTTCGCGACGCAGGCATTTGTCGACGGCCAGTTCGTCAACGCCGTTTCCGGCGAAACGTTCGACACCGTCAATCCGGCAACAGGAGCCGTTCTGGGGATATCAACAAGGTAAGCGTAAATTCCTATCATAAGCCTTGTAGTTATAAAGACTGCGCCGGTTATTACGATTTGTGCAGTAACGTCTGATTTTTCTTGCGCTAATCTGAGCGGCCCTCTGCGATCCGGACGATCCGCAATGGCTACCCTCGAACGCACCGCGTACCCGCGCTTCCCCGAGGTCCTGGCACCCCGGGAACTGCAAACCTGCTACACGCCACTGCCCGACGAGCTCGAATGGGCACGCCGGTCAACGCGCGGCGAGCGACCTCGACTGGGCCTGCTGGTGCTGCTGAAGGTCTTTCAGCAACTGCACTATTTCCCTCCGCTCGCTACCATTCCGGCCGGCGTCGTTGAACACGTTCGGGCAGCCGCCGATATCGGCGACACCGTGCAATTCGGCTACGACACTGAGACCTCCCCAACGCTGTTCCGGCATTACGCGGCGGTTCGCACCTGGCTCGACGTGAAACCGTATTACGGCACCGACGCGAACGCGATCGCGACACGGGCAGCGCATACGGCGTCGCTGACGATGGACCAGCCGGTGGACATCATCAACGCGACGATCGACGAGCTGATCGCGCGCGATATCGAGCTGCCGGCGTTCTCGACGCTCGACCGGCTGACTGAACAGATCCACGCCCGGGCGCAGTCCCGACTGTTCAAGCGCGTCACGCGACGCTTGACCGATGAACAGAAGCTCGCGCTTGACCGGCTGCTCGCGCGGGATCTGTCGAATCGACAGACTGCCTACCACAGGATCAAGCGTCATGCGAAACGCCCGTCGCGCCAGCATCTGGAGCTGCTGATCGACCAGATTGCCTGGCTCGATGAGCTCGGCGATTTTTCACTGGCCATCGCCGGGATTCCGGCCTCGAAGCTGCGCTCGCTCGCCAATCAGGCGATGGCGCTCGACGCGTCCGCGCTCAGGAACGACACTTTGCCCGAGAAGCGCTACACATTGATCGTCGCGCTGCTCAACCGCATGCGTGTACGCGCCCGCGACGATCTCGCCGACATGTTTGTCCGGCGCATGGGTGCCATCCACAAGCGCGCAAGCGACGAGCTGGACGCCATTCAGCGCAAACAGCGTGATCAGGTCGAAGACCTCGTAGGCTTGCTCGACGGCGTTGTCGACATCCTTGCCGACGAATCCGATGAGACGGCTATCGCCCGAGCGGTCAGGAAGCTGCTCGCGCCGAAAGGCGACCTGGAGCCGTTGCGCGAGAGCTGTGCGGCGATCCGCGCGTTCAGCGGCCGCAACTATCTACCGTTGCTCTGGAAGCACTTCAAGGCGCACCGTTCGGTCATGATGCGTGTCGCTCGTACGCTCGAATGGGATTCGACAAGCCCGGTCCGCTCGCTGCTGAACGCACTCGATGCGGTGCTGGAGAACGAATCGCTGCATCGTGAGTGGATCGATGCGGACGTCGACGTGAGCTTCGCCGCGCCGCGGTGGCGCAAGCTCGTGCGGCGCTCGCACGGCGACGGATCGCCGACCAATCGCCGGTATCTCGAGCTCTGCGTGTTCTCGTACATGGCCGAGGAACTGCGGGTCGGCGATCTGTGCGTGACGGGCTCCGACGCGTACGCCGACTATCGCGATCACCTGTTGCCGTGGCGGCAATGCGAGCAGCAGTTGCCGGACTATTGCGACAAGCTCGGCATGCCCACAACTGGCAGTGACTTCGTGCGCCATCTGCGTCAATGGCTGACAGACGCTTCCCACAAGCTCGACGCCGAATTACCGCGCAAGCGCGAGCACGTCGTGATCGACCGTCATGGCGAGCCGATACTGCGCAAAACCGTCGCCAAGGAGATCCCGGCGAGCGCCATCGCTTTGCAGGAGCGGCTCAGCGCCCGACTGCCGACGCGGAACATGCTGGACATCCTCGCGAACATCGAGCACTGGACCCATTTCACGCGGCACTTCGGGCCGTTGTCCGGGAGTGATCCGCAGATTCGCAAGGCTGCCGAGCGCTACCTGCTGACCATTTTTGCGATGGGCTGCAATCTCGGTCCGACCCAGGCGGCCCGCCATCTTGATTCCGATGTCACCGCGCACATGCTGTCGTTCGTCAATCGCCGGCATATGAGCCTGGACAAGCTCGAAACCGCACAACGCGAGCTGATTGAACTGTACCTTCGGCTCGATCTGCCGAAACACTGGGGCGATGGCAAGACGGTGGCGGCCGATGGCACGCAGTACGACTTCTACGACAACAACCTGCTGGCTGGCTATCACTTTCGCTACCGGAAAATGGGCGCAGTCGCATACCGGCACGTCGCCGACAACTATATCGCGGTTTTCCAGCACTTCATTCCGCCGGGCGTGTGGGAGGCGATCTATGTGATCGAGGGCTTGCTGAAGGCCGGCCTGTCGGTCAAGGCAGATACCGTTCATGCCGACACGCAGGGGCAGTCCGCCGCCGTTTTTGCGTTCACGTACCTGCTCGGCATCAACCTGATGCCACGGATTCGCAACTGGAAGGATCTCGTGCTGTACCGGCCGGACAGCAAGGCCAAGTACATGCACATCGACAAGCTGTTCACGGCGACCATCGACTGGGTGCTGATCGAGCAGCACTGGCAGGAGCTGATGCAGGTCGCATTGTCGATTCAGGCCGGTACCATCTCGTCGCCGCTGCTGCTGCGCCGGCTCGGCTCCGAAAGCCGCAAGAACCGGCTGTATCTGGCCGCGCGCGAGCTCGGCAACGTCGTTCGCACGGTATTCCTGCTTGAGTGGATCGGCAGCATCGAATTGCGTCAGGAGGTCACCGCGAACACGAACAAGATCGAGTCGTACAATGGCTTCTCGAAGTGGTTGTCTTTCGGCGGGGACGTGATCGCCGAGAACGAGCCAGAGGAGCAGCAGAAGCGACTACGCTACAACGACCTCGTCGCGTCGGCCGTGATCTTGCAGAACACGGTGGACATGATGCAGGCGCTACGCGAGATGGCGGCAAACCGCGAGAAAGTGCGCGCCGAAGACATTGAGTTTTTGAGCCCGTATCCGACCCACAACATCCGGCGCTTCGGCCACTATAAGCTACATCTAGATCGTCGGCCGGAAGCCTGGATCCGGGACCCGCTGTTCGGTCAAACTGCCCGTACCTACGCGTCCCGCTCATGACTGCACGCCCGGCGACAACTACGACTTATTTTGGCGACGTCGACACCGCTGCGCTGGAGCGGCTCGAATCGAGCTACGACACAACCCGCCTGCTGGCTGCAGTTGATATCGTCGATCGCATCCGCACCCAACTCCATGATCCCGAGGGGTTACGAGACGACATCCTGGAGATCCACAGCATGGCGCATTCCGTGTTGAATGGCGCACCATTGGTGCCGTCGCACCGCGAAGGCACACTGCCCGATCGGGTGCTGGACGCGCTCAATCGGATTGACGAATTTGTCGTGGAGTTCACGCGGGTGAGGACGAGCCTCGAGCCGCTTGAAGCGCTGCGCCCGGACGACGGGTTTGGCGAGGGTTGAACGGCGCCCGTCCACTGATCGAGACCACGGGGGCTGGTCCCGGCCGGTGTTATGCGGCCGCAGACGGCCTGGCCAGAAGGCGACGTTCAACACCGTTCTCAACTAGCCGAACTTCCGGCTGGGTTCAGCCGGCAATGGGACATTCGAATCACCGCAGCAAAACTGTTAGCGAACACATGTGTCGAACAAATCTGTAGCAGTCGTCTTAAGCTCAATATCGAGGTATCCAGTGGATTCCACGATCTTGACCAGCCAAGCAACCTAGGTCCGCATGCGAGCTACCGATTCGAGTGCTTCCATGACCATGGTCTGCAGTGTTGCCTTGACCTGCTTTGCCCGAGGAGAAATAAGCCTGAAAGGTGCGCTTTCTTCCATGTATGTTCTTTGGCTCATTTCAAGCTGGATTGCGTGGATGCCATTGCTCGGCGCTCCATAGTGGCGCGTGATGTACCCCCCCTTGAACCGACCGTTGGCGACCCAGGTGTATCCGCTTTCACTCGCCGCGTGGACAGCCGCACGGAATACTGAACTGTCGCAGGTTCGGCCGTCTTGATTGCCCAGATTGAGTTCGTGAAGCGTTCCATCGAACAGTCGAGGCAGACAACTTGCGATGGAGTGCGCCTCCCATAACAGCACCTGTTGGTGCCGGTCACATAGCCTTCTGATCTCTTCAGCGAGGCACTCATGGTAGGGTCGCCAGTAAGTCCGAAGCCTGCGCGCTTTTTCATGCGTATCAGGAGCACGGCCGTCGCGGTACAACGATTCCCCTCGGAAAGTATGAGCCGGATAGAGGCCTGTCGTTACTTGGCCGGGATATAGACTTTCATCAGACGGCGGTCTATTGAGGTCAATCACGTAACGCGAGACCTTCGCCGTAACGATGGTCGCGCCAAGGTTGTGTCCGAAATCGTATAGCTGGTCGAGATGCCAGTCCGTATCAGCCAAAGTCAGCGCAACATCTGAAAAGTCGTCGCGCAGATCCTCGGGGATGGTTATGCCGAGATGAGGGATGGAGATGATGAGCGGGGCGCCGCCGCGCACCAGTGAAAATATATCAGTCAATTTAAGGGCTCTGGTTCGTCGATCTTTGAAGAGCGGTAGCGGGCATCTGGGGGAAAAATCGCGTGAGTGCTGGCCGAATCAGACCGTCGATTACACGACCTGTAAGCGCGGCGACGTTGTCTACAAGGTCATGCCATTCTCCGCGGCGATGTAAGATGAAAAATTCCCTCCGGCTGAGGCTTCCCGGTGGTAGCGGGAGCACCACCAAGTCGTTGAGATAGTGACGTGCCTGCCATAAGCAAAGTGGAGTTGAGATGGCGAATCCCAAATTTGCCCTTACGAGGCTAAGCAATGGATCTGTTGCGTCGAACTCGTAGCGTCGGGGGCTATCGATGTTGAGATGTCGGGCAAGCCGCTCGACCTGTTGTCCGATCACAGAGCGCGCTGTGTAGCGTATCAGCGGCAAGTCTTCAGATAAATGCGTCCACGCTGTGCTATCGCCTTTCCTGTTTTCAAACCACCGACGTGAGGCCACGGCCAGAAAAGCTTCCGACATCAGCGGCATCTCAGAGAGCCTTGTGTCGGTGATCGGCGTCTGCGTGCAGACGACAACATCAACCTCACCACGATGAATCTGCCCGGCGAGCGTCGGGGTGAGTCCTGACCAGAGCTCGATCTGACGAGCAGAATTAGACATGGCTCGAATCAACTCCGGTCCGACCGTCGCGGCAAAGGAATCAACACATCCAAGTCGGACAGGAAGCATCTCGCCCTGCGCCGCATCTTTCAGCCTGCTGCTGATATCTTGCGCCTGCTGAAGAAGCGGGCCGGCCATCTGTAGTAGGACTCGTCCTGCACGATTTGGCCGTGGGGGTCGGCTCTCCCGATCAAAGAGCTCTGTATTCTGCTCGCGTTCAAGAGACGCTATCGATTGACTTATCGCACTCTGACTGACCGCCAGCCGTTTGGCAGCCGCTGTCATCGTTCCTGTTTCGCAGACGGCGACAAACGCTTCAAGAGCGCGCAGGTCGATCGGCGGACGAGGTCGAGCCATGTGAGTTCCCATGCCTCTAAAAATGATGCGATGGAGGTACATCTGGCATGCAAAGAACGGGCGCAGGAGGTGCATCTTCTACCGATGGGGCTGGGAAGACTACCTCCTATGCTTGATCAGTGCTCGGAAAGAAGACGGCCAAACCCGTTCAGCCGATCCTCCATACCTGCGAGTCGCATGACATCCCATGCAACCGCCTGATTGCTCGTAATGACGGGTTTGCCGGTTAGTTTCTCGATCTCTTCGATCACCTCAATTGAACGAAGCGCGCCACAGCTGATGAAGATCGCATCTGCTTCCGGCTGATCAATGAAAAGCGCCATCTGCACGATGCTTTCAGGCGTCACTCGCACCATGTCGCTGTCTTTTTCCAGTTGCAAGCCATGGATTGCAAGAACCTCGAAGCCCTCGTTTTCGAGATAGACCTTTTCCATCTCGTTGATTTCATCAAGGTACGGGGTCCCGATGACGATCCGTTTGGCGCCTACAGCGCGCAGGCCACGAATGACAGCCGTTACCATGCTCGTAGTTTTTGCGTTGGGTGCGCCACGCGACAACTCTTCGAATACCTTCTTCTCGCCAACGACCAGACTTCCAGATGTGCAGCCATAGCAGATCACATCGAGGCTGCCGTCTGGAAGGATCCGTGCGGCTGATTCCGCGAGACTCGATGCGATGTTATCGAGCGATTCTCGTGTGATGCTATCGGGATTAGGGACTCTCGTGAAGTGGATCCCAACACCCTTTGGGAGAAGGGTGAACATGTCATCTTCGATTGTCTGCTCTGTGGCAAGCAAGACAAAACCCGCCTTGGCGCGATCATGTCGGCCCGCGTCAAAGTGGGGCCGAAACTCTGCCATTTCGCTCATAATAAGATGTCCTATTCATTTAATTTCATGTACCTACATACCCGGTACAGCTTGAATCAATTCGACTAACCGGTTATGAATCGAGCGATGCGCGCGAGGCCAAACGAGATGTAGTTGCGCTGAACAAGCCCCAACGCGCGCATATCGGCAGCTCGAAGAGCGCGACAGCACTCTTCGAGCTCTCGATTCAGGTATTCGACCTCTTCATCCCATAGGTCAGTGACAAAGTTGTACCAGACGCGAGACGCCTGAAAATAACACCGGTCATGTGTCTGGCGCAGTTCACGGTTTCTTATAAGTTCATTGATGGCGAAGTGGAGCTCGTGAAGGATCGACCAGAACTCGTCGTAATTCTTCGGTCCGCTCGACAGCTCCGCGGCTCGAGGAATCAGACGTTCGATCCGTTCAAGCGCTTGAGGGGCGTCGCCTGGCGAGCAGAAGTCGCCCAACATCTCGCTCAATCTCAAGCGAAAGTTGTATGTGTCCCGATACTCGCGAAACTCGACGCCGCTGACAATCGTCCCGACGCCGTTCTTGGTTTCAACCAGGCCTTCATATTCGAGCCTCTGCAGCACTTGGCGGATCGGGGTACGACTCACGTCGAACTCCTCAGCCAGAGCGCTCTCACCCAGCAACGTGCCTGGGGGGTAGTGAAGGCTGCAGATGCGATCACGCACGGACCGATAAATGTCCGGCGTCTGGCCACGGATCGACGGAGCTTTTGCTGTCGACCGAGACGATTGCTCCTTCAGCTTGACCACACGTGCCATTGATATTCCCCCGTAGAACGATGTCGCCAGCCCGGTGAGATCGCCCACTCAAGTTCCATGAAGAGGTGCACTCGATTGTAACGCCACCGTACGGCTATGTGCAACCTGTACACAGCTCTGCGGCGAGCCCCTGTTTACCCGAGGTAGCTGGCGTGGATAATATGTCCCAATGAAAAATGAAATGAGGCAATTTTAAACGAGTTTTAGTAAATAGATATAGGAAAATCGCCGAAACTAAGACTCGGCAGGGCAAAGTGACGCCACGCTCCTTCTGCGACAGGTCAGGCTAATTCCGCACTTGACAACAAAAATTGTCGTTCCTAAAGTGGACCTGTGTACATGCTGCATACAGCTAACCAAGAGGAGTTATTGTGGGCGAATACGAGAGTCGGGTAAGCAAGCTGCGCGTCGCACTGCGCGCAGCAAATGTCGATGTGGCGCTGATCAGTGACCCGGATGCGGTCGCATACTTCGCCGGCTTCTGGAACTACCTGGGTATGGATTTCGGTCGGCCGACCCTGCTGGTTATTCCACAGGACACGGACCCGGTTCTGATCACGCCTCTGATGGAATCGGAAATGTGCTCGCTTATGACGTGGATCAAGGACATCCGCCCGTGGGCAGACGGTATCGATGATGAGTGGCGCAAGCCGCTGCGAGAAGTATTGGAAGCGTCGAAAGTGGAACGCCTCGGTATTGAACGCGCAAAGATGCCACCGCTCGTGAGGGCTGCGTTGCCGGTTGACGCGGATCGCCTGACTGATATCGGACAGATCATTTTCGATCTACGTATGATCAAAAGCGAGAGCGAGATCACAACGATGAAGCAGGCCGGCCAGGTTGCCGTTGCGATGGTACAGGCTGCGAAAGAAGTGATTCGCGAAGGCGTACCCGAGTATGAAATCGCGCTCGCAGTCATTGCCGGCGGTACGCGCAAGGCGGCGTCCTTTCTGGACGAACACGTCGATCGATTCGTGTCTCCGACGATCTATAACCTGCAGATTCTCCAATCGGGTCGAGACGTATGTCTCGTGCACCGTCGATCCTCCGTTCGCAAGCTACGGCGCGGGGACCCTGTATATCTGTGCTTCTGCGGCATCGCCAACTTCAAGAACTACAAGCTTGGATTTGACCGCGAATTTTTTGTCGGGTCAGTCACTGACGAACAGGCTCGCATATATGAAGCTGCGGTAGCAGCACAGCAAGCTGCCCTCGCGCAGATTAGGCCAGGCGTGCGCTGCGATGATGTTAATGCGGCGGCCGAACAGGTTTACAAGGACGCTGGCTTCGCACCCGGATACCGCACTGGTCGTTCGATCGGCTATTCGTTCCTCGAGACCCCAGAGCTCAAGCGCGGAGAGCAGCGCACCCTCGAAGCTGGCATGACGTTCGCAGTCGATGGTGGCATCACGATCGAAGGCGAGTTTGGTGGCCGAGTCGGCGATTCAATCGTCGTTACAGCGGACGGGTTCGAATACCTGACTGACTATCCGCGCAGCTTGGCGGTGGTGTAAGAGGCCATGACCGACACGATTTCGCTGAGAACCCTGGTCGCGGTGAACCGAGAATTTTTCGGCGGTCGCTGGACTGAAGGCGACCTTTCTGAACTCGTCGACCCGCGGTTTGGAGTCGTTTCCGACCTATCCAGTCTGGTCGGGCGGCTCGCCGCGATCCGCACGATAGACCTGGGCGACGTGGCGCCGCCTTGGGCTGAGGGCAACCGACCATGATGAGCGTAAAGAGCCAAAGCCTGAGAGGCATGTCTCAGGCGCTTGCGCGCGGCGACGTGTCGTCGTCAGGGATTGTTGAGCATAGCCTCGCGCTGGCCGAAGCCACTAACTCATGGATGAAAAGCCTGATTACGTTGACCGGCGAACACGGACTGGTTAAGGCCGCGGCGGCGGATGATCGCCGCCGCGGTGGAAAATCAATCGGGCTGCTTGATGGTGTTCCGTACGTTGCAAAGGATGCGTTTAAGACCGCAGGAATCCGAACAACGGCTGGAAGCAGAGTGTTGTCGGAACACTTTCCTGCCGAAGATTCCGCGGTGATTCGGAAGCTGGCGGACGCGGGCGCTGCCTTGGTTGGCAAAGCCAATATGCACGAATTTGCCTACGGGGCCACCGGCGAAAATCATTTCACTGGAACGACGGTTAATCCGTGGGATAGGGGACGGCTTGCGGGTGGCTCCAGCGGCGGGTCTGCAGCCGCAGTCGCTGCCGGGATTGTGCCGTTTGCATTGGGCACGGATACAGGCGGCTCGGTGCGCGTCCCGGCAGCGTTGTGCGGTGTCGCAGGATTCAAGCCGTCGTTTGGGTTCATCGACTCCAGCGGTGTCATTCCCTTCTGCTGGACGCTGGATCACGTCGGGGTCATTGCAACTAGCGCAGACGATGTATCAATCGTTTGCGAGTGCCTGACAGGGATCGATGTGTTCGAAGAAGCCGACTCAGCAGCATCGCTCCGTGTCGGCGTCCTGCCTGGTGCGGCGCTGACGCTCGAACAATCGGTCAGATCCGGCTACGAAAAGACTCTGGCTGCGCTTCGGGGGCTAGGAGCCACGTTTCATGAAATCGAGTTGCCGGACGCTGCGGAGTCGAGAACGGTGTCGCTCACAATACAGCTCGCCGAGGCGTTGGCTTACCACTCGCCGTTGATCGAATCATCTGGAGAGAAGTACGGCGCAGATATCAGGAGTGGTTTTGTGCTGGGGCAGCAACTGTCCGCCGAAAGTTACGTTCAGTGCCAAAGATTTCTGACGGCCTATCGGAGATCTTTCTCTCGTCTATTTGACATCGTCGATGTGATTGTCACGCCGACTTGCCCGATTGTTGCCCCAGAAATCGGAAGCACCAGAGTTCCAATCGGCGAGAGTCTTTATCCGGTTGGGAACGCATTAACGCTATACACCTCGTTTTTCAACGTCGTCGGAGCGCCAGCGATCGCCCTGCCTGCAGGGCGGGATGACAGAGGGCTACCGGTAAGCGTTCAAATCGTAGGTGCGGCAGGTGAAGACAAGTGGATTCTTCAGCTAGCCCAGCGATTGGAAAAGGACTTGCTGTAGAGGGTGCCCCGAAGGCCCGGCTGTATTCGAACTCTAACCTATCGTCAAGAGGAAATTATGCAACTCCGAAATACTTCAAAGCAAGCCCGGGCGTGTCTCTTCCTGCTGCTGAGTGCGGTCTTACCCACGACCTCGGCATATGCGCAACAACTGGTTGTAGCATCGTTCGGCGGCGCATACACGGCAAGCCAGTCCAAGGCGTTCTTCGAGCCGTATTCTGCAAAGACAGGCACTAAAATTCTTCCCGCCGACTATAACGGTGGCCTCGCGGAATTGCGCTCGCAAGTACAGGCCGGCTCCGGAGCATGGGACGTCATCGACCTCGAGTTTCAGGATGCTGCCCGAGCCTGTGATGAAGGGTTGATCGACCCTATTAAGGCTACCTCGCTAACTCCCGCGCCGGACAGCAAACCGGCGTCCTCAGACTTTGTGGAAGGCTCACTACTCGACTGCGGTGTCGGTACTATCCTGTGGTCGAATGTGATCGCGTACGACAAGCGAAAGTTTGCTGGCGCACAGCCCACAAGCATCGCCGACTTCTTCGATCTAAAAAAGTTTCCAGGGAAACGTGGCCTGAGCAACAAGCCCAACGGGAACCTGGAGTGGGCATTGATGGCGGATGGTGTCCCCCGCGACAAGGTCTACGCGACGCTGCGGATGCCCGGCGGCCTTGAACGTGCATTCAGAAAGCTCGACACCATCAAAGCGAACGCGGTCTTCTGGGGCGCACAGGCGCAGTCGGTCCAGCTTCTCGCAGATGGAGAAGTCGTGATGACCGAGGGCGGGAACGGTCGATTCACCGATGCAATCACCAAGGATAAAAAACCGTTCGGAATCATCTGGCAGGGACAAATCATCAACGGCGACGTCTTTGCAATTTCGAAGGCCAGCAAGAACAAGGCAGCCGCGCTCGACTTCATCCGTTACGCGACTTCTGCGCAGCAGCTTGCCATCCAAACGAAGTACATCAGCTATGCGCCCGCACGACGCTCGGCGCTCCCGTTTGTCGATGCTTCGTTACGCGATAACCTCCCGACGTCGCCAGCGAACCTGAAGGTTGGCCTTACAAGCGATATCGGGTTCTGGAATGATGAGCAAGATGAAATCAATCGTCGTTGGGCCGCCTGGATGGCTCAGTAAGGAGCAAGGTAATGCAAACGCTAAACGATTCCCCGCACCGGGCCCGTGCAACGTCAAGGGCAGTCGACGGCGATCACGTTGTTTTTTCTCAGGTCGAAAAGAGCTACGATGGGACGACGCAAGTAGTTAAATCACTTTCTCTTGCAGTCAGACGAGGTGAGTTTTTGACGTTGCTGGGACCATCAGGCTCGGGGAAGACGACAACCTTGATGATGCTCGCGGGGTTTGAGGCTCCGACTGCTGGGACGATTAGCATCGACGGCGTTAATTTGACCACGACTCCGCCCCACAAGCGGGGCATCGGCATGGTCTTCCAAAACTACGCCTTGTTTCCGCACATGTCGGTTGCCGACAACGTGGCCTTTCCGCTTTCTGCTAGGAAGGTCCCGAAAGCCGAGATCGCCAAGAAGGTGGCAAAAGCTCTGGAAATGGTGAAGATGCAGGACTTTGCGTCGCGCCGGCCGGCGCAGCTTTCCGGCGGACAGCAACAACGCATCGCGCTGGCTCGAGCGCTAGTTTTTGATCCTTCTCTCGTTCTGATGGACGAGCCGCTCGGTGCGCTGGACAAACAGCTTCGCGAGCATATGCAAACCGAGATCAAGCACCTTCACAAGATGCTGGGCGTGACCGTCGTCTATGTCACGCATGACCAGGACGAAGCGCTCGCGATGTCTGACCGGGTTGCCATCTTCAACAACGGCATCATTGAGCAAATCGGGCCGCCAACAGAGATCTACGAGTCGCCAAACACCGCGTTCGTGTCGCGATTCGTGGGCGATAACAATCTGTTGGACGGCATTGTGCACGAATGCTATGCGTCGGCCGATGGGGATTACCGCGCAAAGGTTACCCATGGCGAATGTCAATTCGAGGCTCTGACGTCAAAGCCGTTGACGTGCGGAGCGCGTGTCTCCCTCGTGTTGCGGCCCGAGCGCGTAGCAATTGCGTCTCAGGGAGCCATCCTCGAAAACCAGGTGAACTCTGAAATCATCGAGTCTACCTATTTCGGGGATCACGTCCGACTTACGTGCAAGATCCCGAGCGGCAACGAAATCTCGGTGAAGGTCGCAAACACGTCTAGCCTCGGATCGTTGCGATCGGGACAGAGCCTTCCCATTGGATGGCGCTCGGTCGATAGCCGCGCGCTGGCAGCCGCAGGGGAGCTGCGATGAGCCCAGTGACACTCGCCGAAGGTCAGACCGAAAGCACCAACGCGGACCGTTGGGGCGCAACGCTGAAGAGACGCGTCCAGAAGGCGAGGCGCCAGGAGACCCATAAATCGCTGCTCCTGGTTTTGCCAGTGATCTTGTTTCTGCTGCTTACGTTCCTCGTACCGATTGCGAAAATGTTCGAGGTCAGCATCTACGATTCGACACTAAGCGATCTTCTTCCGGCTACTGCGCAAGCGCTAGACAGCGGCGGGAAGGGATCAAACGGCCAGGTCTGGACGGGGCTCGCTCGTGACCTCGTCTCCGCACGGGAGAATGGCAAGCTCGGCATGGTGGCGAGCAGGCTCAACGCTGAACGATCGGGACTCCGATCGGTTGTCGAGCGTACCGCAAGGCGCGCAGCTGCAACGGAACAAACGCCTGATCAGCAGTGGTTCGCTTCTGTTGACCCGGCCTGGAGTGACCCAGGCCTTTTGCCGATGCTCGCGCGCGCGACACGTCCGTTCACCTTCGACAACTACCTCGCTGCTCTCGATTTCCGCCGGGATGAGCACGGAAGTGTCGTCTCGCAGCCACAAGACAGCCGGGTCTACAGGTCGTTGTATCTCAAGACATTCTGGGTTGCCATCGTGGTGACCATGTTGTGCGCAGTATTGGGTTATCCGATCGCATACCTGATGGCGACGAGTTCGAAATCGACCGCGAACAAACTGATGGTCCTCGTTCTGGTGCCGTTCTGGACGTCCATGCTTGTTCGTGTAACTGCCTGGATGGTTCTCCTGCAGTCCCAAGGCGTGATCAACGATCTGCTCGTATTGGCGGGCGTCGTCAACGACCATAACCGGGTCATGCTGATCTATAACCTGACCGGTACATTGATCTCCATGACACACATCCTGCTGCCGTTTTTCATTTTGCCACTTTACAGCGTCATGGTTGCTGTTCCGCCCAGTTATATGCGAGCGGCCCAGTCGCTCGGCGCAGGGCGCTTCAGCTCGTTCTGGAAAGTTTACTTCCCGATCACGTTGCCGGGTGTTGGCGCCGGTGGCCTTCTGGTGCTCATTCTTGCGCTGGGCTACTACATTACACCGGCGCTTGTCGGCGGCCAATCTGGCCAGATGATTTCTAACATGATTGCGTTCAACATTCAGGCGTCGTTGAACTGGGGACTGGCGGCCGCGCTGAGCATTGTTCTTCTCGTGGTCGTGTTGTCGCTTTATTTTGTGTACAACCGGTTGGTTGGCGCTGAAAATCTCAAGATGGGGTGAGCATGAACGTCCATAGCCAGCCATTTCGTTCTCCCCTTGAAAAGGGATGGAGCATTCTGTTTATCGTGATTTGTGCAGCGATCTTCGTTTTCCTCATTGCACCGGTGCTTGTCATCATTCCTCTTTCGTTCAACTCGGAGCCATATTTCACGTTCTCCCGTGCCATGCTGCATTTACACTCTGATGCGTGGTCACTGCGATGGTATGAATCGTTTTTTGACAATCCTCGATGGCTCTTGTCGGTCAAGAACAGTCTCATTGTCGGTGTCAGCACAACGATTCTTGCAGCGTCCATTGGCACGGCCGCAGCTCTCGGTCTTAGACAGCGCATGTTGCCCGGTAGGTCACTGATGATGAGCTTCATTCTCGCGCCGATGGTCGTGCCAACCATTGTGACTGGTGCCGGAACGTACTTTGTATTCGCGAAGGTAGGATTGGTGGATAACCTGTGGGGCTTGATTGCAGCCCACACCGCACTTGGGATCCCTTTCGTAGTTGTTACGGTTCTTGCGTCTGCGAGCGGGTTAGATCGCTCCTTCGAACGCGCCGGGGCGATCATGGGAGCCCCTCCATGGATGGTGTTTCGCCGGGTCACGCTTCCGTTGATCATGCCAGGGGTGACTGCGGGCGCTGTGCTCGCGTTCATAACCTCATTTGACGAGGTGGTGTTCGCGCTCTTCCTTCTCCCTAACCCGCAGTACTTCACTTTGCCGCGTCAGATGTGGTCCGGGCTCCGGGAACAGATCAGTCCCGCAATCTTAGCCGCGGCCACTTTATGGATCGCGTTGTCGCTGGTTCTGATGTGGGTGATGAGCTCGTTAAGAAAAAGAGCAGCAAATGTCCGCGCCGCGTCATAACGAGTTCCGGGAAGCGGGGCACGAGGCTTGTAGCATCCGGCATGGATCGACCCCGCTTTTGATCGTCCTGCCACATATCGGAACGAAGGTTCCACTTCATAGGAGCGGCGAGGGGTGGGACTCGCTTCGCTCCGGATGGGCGGATCCAGCCGCACACTTGGTGCTTAGCATCGCGCATGATATGGATGTGTCCACGATCGAAGGGATTTATCACCCTAAGCTGATCGACCTGAACGTTGACGCCGAAGGTCCGCTGACCGATTCGTTCCAACGAGAGCATCTTTGTGCCCGAAGCACCCCATCGGGACTGCAACTGCGGGACCCTCTCGATTACCACGAGGTGCCAGGTCTCGTTACTAATATCTGGCAACCCTTTCACGACGCGGCGAGCTCTGAAATCTCTCGCCTTTCGATGTTGCATGACGAAGTTGTAGTCCTCGTCATTCACGCTGAGCAGCGTCTGAAAGGCTGGAATTTCGATGCATTCGAGAGTAGCTGCATTATCGCAACGGACTTGGGACAATCTACTGGTCGTCCTTTCCTAGAAGCGTTTATAGCGCCGCTGAACGTGAGCGGACATTCATGGGTGGTGAATCCCTGGTACTCTCGGGCTGCGACGGCGCATCGATATGGCGCTCCGGCGAATGGAGTTCACGTGATCGAAGCCGAGATAGGTGCCCGGCTGAGGAACCAATGCGAACTTACCGAGCGCTCACCTAGGAAGTGGAGCAATAGTGACGGCTATTGTGCCGGACATCTGCTTTTCAACATGCTTCATTCGATTTGCGCTGCCGCGGCAGCGTCACGGATGCCAGGTGTCTCTAGATAGCGTTTCCAGTTTATCGTTTGGGCGAACGCATATGCAGTGCGCCGTGTATGCCTATCAGGCCGACCGCGAGCCAGATGGGCGCATAAGTAGCGAGCTTCTGCTGAGTAAAAGATTCCCCCAACAACCCCAGGGAGACAAAGAGCAGCAACACAGGCTCGACATATCCTAAGAGCCCAAAAAGGCTCATCGGCAGAATGCATCCCGCCATCAGATAACTTGCGAGGGCTGCCCCGTTGACAACGCTCCGAGGCCCGGCAATAACACGACCAGCAGCTTAATGTTGCCGGACACTGCTGTAAGGCCACGATGATCGAGCACCTGCCAGATCGCGACAGGAAGCAGTATCAGCACTTCGGCTGCGAACGAGGTTAATGCGTCCGCGTCGATCTTTCGCCTTAGGACAAAATATGGAGGGTAACTAAGCACGATAAGCGCGGTTGGCCATGAAAATGCGCCAGTGGACCAGAGTTCGTGGGCAACCCCAATCGCTGCACATCCGACAGCAGTCCATTGCATGCAATCGAGGCGTTCATGATAATAAAATCGCCCAACGAGCACCATGGCCAAGGGTAATAGAAAGTAACCCAGCGAAATTTCGAGCATGCGTCCATGTAGGGGTGCCCACATGAACACCCACAGTTGAACTCCAAGCAACGTGGTGTTGATGAGCATCGCCACGCCAAGCATCGGATGCTTCAGGCCTCGCTGTGCGAGGTCCCTGAGGGCGTGCAACCTTCCGGATAAAAGGAGGAGGATCACAGCAGCAGGGGCTGTCCAGATCAATCGCCAGGAAAAAATCTCCATCCCGGACAGGGGACAGAGAGGAATATTCGGAAAGAAAGCTTAGTACGACCGGTTCCGTAGCTTGGAGAGTTCGCTGGTAATTGACGAGCCGCTTCGTTATTCATTCAATCAAGGAACAGGGAACCCGGTCCAGTTCACGGCGGCTACACATTTTCTCTTTTCCCGTCGGACAAGCGGAGGCGGGCTGCTGTGACTCTCAGGCAGCCCCAACGGTTAAAACGCCACTAGGAGACGTTACAGTGCGGCAGTCAATTGCGGAAGTACGGTGAACAGGTCCCCTACAATTCCGTAATCCGCTACGCCAAAGATAGGCGCCTCGGCGTCCTTGTTCACGGCGACGATCACCTTGGAGTCCTTCATTCCGGCCAGATGTTGGATCGCCCCGGAGATGCCGACCGCTACATAGAGTTGCGGCGCGACAATTTTGCCGGTCTGGCCGACCTGCCAGTCGTTCGGCGCGAAGCCAGAATCGACCGCCGCGCGTGACGCGCCGACCGCTGCGCCAAGTTTCTGTGCGAGTGGATCTAGCAGCGCGAAATTCTCCGCGCTTCCCATGCCGCGTCCGCCCGACACAACGATGCGCGCTGAGGTCAGCTCGGGGCGATCGCTATTTGCCACTTCACGGCGCACGAAGCGCGCGCGGCTGCTGCCTTCCACGGCGGAGCGCGTCTCGACCGACGCCTTACCGCCGGTCGCGGGCGAGGCATCAAACGCCGTGGTACGGATCGTCGCGACCTTGATCGTGTCGTCACATTGCACGGTAGCGATCGCAAGGGCGGTGCGCAGCGACCGGTCAATTGCTCGCGGCGCTGCTCGACTGGCCACAGGCTACTTTCGCGAGCGCAATTGACATCAAGGGTGATGTAGCCACCGTTACGCGCGAAGTGGACGGCGGCCTTGAAGTGATTGAACTGGATCTTCCCGCCATCGTCACGACGGATCTGCGTCTTAACGAGCCTCGCTACGTCACGCTACCCAACATCATGAAGGCGAAGAAGAAACCGGTGGAGACCGTCACCCCCGCTGGACGCCAGCGGACGAATCGCGAGGTGAGCGGACCTCATCGCATCAAGAAACTGCACCGAGGCCATATTTTCCCGTCAAAAGCTCGCCGGTGGCGAAACGTTCGATTGAGTATGGCTTGAGCGAAACGTCGGTGGGCTGGCCAAGGGCTGCTTGCGCCAGGATTTTGCCGACCGTCGGCGACAGTTTGAATCCGTGGCCCGAGAAGCCGTAGCCGACCACCAGCCCGCTGATGCCGGGCAGTGTACCGAGCACCGGGTTCCAGTCTGGTGTCACGTCGTACACGCCGGTCCAAGATGACGCAATGCCTGCCGTCTCGTACGCCGGGAAACGCTTCGCGACCTGCGCTCCGACATCGATAACATAGTCCATCGGAATGTCGCCCTGTTCGGTGTCCGCTGTAGTGAGCTTTTCGCCGACCACGCCCTCGCTCACGAGCATCTGATTGCCGCCGTAGCTACGGTAATACAGCATGCCTTGCGACGCGAGGTCCTTGAACACCGGCATCTGGAACGTGTAAGGCGCTTCCGCGCATTCGAGCGCGAGCACTGCGTGCCGCTCCGGAGCGATCGGCAGCGTCTTACCGGTCCAGCCCGCGAGCTCCGGTGTCCAGATGTTCTGCGTGCTGATTACGGTGCCCGCCGCGAAGTCGCCCACGTTCGTTGATACGCCGATCACCTTGCTGTTCTCGATCAGCAGCCGGTTGACGGTGACGTTCTCACGGATCGTCACGCCGCCGCGACGCGCAGCACGAGCGAAGCTGGTGGCGGTGAGGTACGCATCCGCGAAGCCGGCTTCCGGCTCGTAACCAATCAGCGCGGCGTCGTCGAAGGTGGCAATCGGCATGCGCTCCTTCGCCTGGCGCGCGTCCAGTAATTCGAGCGGTATGCCCTGTTGTTGTTGCTGGTCAAGAGCGGCCCGAAGCGGCTCGAGTTTGTCGTTGTCCGCGGACACGATCATGTAGCCGCACTTCACAAGGCCGCTGGAGGCTTCGTCGTCGCCGACATAGTTGGCGAAATTGTTGAACACCGACCACGACTTGCGCGCGAGTTCAACGTTTTCCTTCACCGAGTAGTGCGTGCGCAGAATGCCCGACGACTGAGAGGTAGTCCCTGCGCCGATTGTTGCCCGATCGAGCACCAATACGTTTTTTGCGCCGAGCATCTGCAGGTGAAACGCGACCGAGCTGCCGATTACGCCCGCGCCGATCACGACAACGTCGTAAGTGTTCACGGAAAGTCCTTGGATGAAGTGATGACTGGAGTCTGCGCTCGCGATGCGGATCCACGGTCTCAATAAGCAAATCTGATAGCCGTCCATAAGAGTCGCGAAAGCCGATAGGGCTGGCCCGCGTCGTGTCACCATTACCGAAATGATCGGTTTAAGACACATGCAGATCCAATGGCTCGCCTTCACAGATGGCGCTTTCGTGGCCGCTATTTCGATCGGCGTCGCTTTTTTGGCCGGCTTCTCAACACGATGCGCGCTGCGGCTGTTTATGTCGAAGGCCCCTGCGACAGCGCTCGGCGAGGTCGTGGGAATCCTCACGCTGATTGCGGCGGTTGCGTATTTTTATACCGGCTTCACCGTGTAAACGCCAGGCGCGCAGTGGCGGTCAGCCATCGCTTTTCTTCCCTGAACAACGATACCGCTGAGTGTCGTAGGTCGTAATCCCCGAAAATTTTCTTACTATGAATACTCTGCTTGCGCGTGCGCAGCCGCGCGAATCAATGGAATACGACGTCGTGATCGTCGGCGGCGGCCCGGCTGGCCTGTCCGCAGCGATCCGCCTGAAGCAGCTCGCGGCCAACAAAGGCGTCGAGTTCGGCGTGTGCGTACTCGAAAAAGGCTCGGAGATCGGGGCTCACATCCTGTCGGGCGCGGTCATGGACCCCCGCGCCATCACCGAACTGATTCCCGACTGGAAAGAAAAAGGCGCGCCGCTTAGGGTCGACGTAACCGAAGACCGCTTCCTGTTCCTCACCGAAACGGGCGCGAAAAGCGTGCCGACCTGGGCGCTGCCGGATAACTTCAAGAATCACGGCAACTACGTCATTTCGCTCGCGAACGTGACGCGCTGGCTCGGTCAGCAGGCCGAGGCGCTGGGCGTCGAAATCTTTCCGGGCTTTCCGGCTGCAGAGATTCTGTATAACGACGACGGCTCGGTCAAGGGCGTTGCGACCGGAAATCTCGGCATCGGCAAGGACGGCGAGCCGACCGAAAACTTCCAGCTCGGCATGGAACTGCACGCGAAATACACGCTCTTCTGCGAAGGCGCGCGCGGGCACCTGGGCCGTCAGCTGAACGACAAGTTCCGTCTGCGCGACGGCGTCGATCCGCAGGTCTACGGTATCGGCATCAAGGAACTGTGGGAAATCGATCCGTCGAAACACAAGCCCGGTCTGGTGATGCACACCGCCGGCTGGCCGCTGGAAAACGACACGTATGGCGGCTCGTTCCTCTATCACATGGATAACAACCAGGTGGTGGTCGGCTTCGTGGTCGGGCTCGGCTATTCGAATCCGTATCTGTCGCCGTTCGAAGAATTCCAGCGCTACAAGACGCATCCGGCGATCCGCGCGATCCTCGAAGGCGGCAAGCGCGTGTCATATGGCGCGCGGGCGATCACGGCGGGCGGGCTGATGTCGCTGCCGAAGCTGGTGTTCCCGGGCGGCGCACTGGTCGGCGACGATGCGGGCTTCCTGAACGCATCACGAATCAAGGGCTCGCACGCGGCGATCAAGACCGGCATGCTGGCCGCCGAAGCCGCGTTCGACGCGGTGCAGGCGGGTCGTCAGAGCGACGAACTCACCGCGTACCCGGAAAGCTTCAAGACGTCGTGGCTGCACACCGAACTGCATCGCGCGCGTAATTTCAAGCAGTGGATGAGCAAGGGCCTCTACCTCGGCACGCTGATGGTCGGCATCGAGCAGAAGCTGCTGGGCGGCAACGTGCCGTGGACGCTGCATCATCAGCATTGGGACCATGAAATGCTGAAACCGGCGTCGCAGTGCAAGCCGATCGTGTATCCGAAGCCGGATGGCAAGCTCACGTTCGACCGTTTGTCGTCGGTGTTCATCTCGAACACGAATCACGAAGAGAATCAGCCCGCGCATCTGACGCTGAAAGATCCGAGCGTGCCGGTGAAGGTGAACTGGCAGACGTACGCAGGTCCGGAATCGCGCTACTGCCCCGCCGCCGTGTACGAATTCGTGAAGAACGACGATGGCAGCGAGCGCCTCGTGATCAACGCGCAGAACTGCGTGCATTGCAAGACTTGCGACATCAAGGATCCGACGCAGAACATCGTGTGGGTCACGCCGGAAGGCGGCGGCGGGCCGAATTATCCGAATATGTAGCCAGGACCAGGGCTTCCGATAGGCTGCAAGCACCTGAAGTTCTACCCGGGTACCGATATCAGGCAAGAGCAGTTACAACCTCCTGAGGAACGCGAACATCGTGATCCTGTCAGGCTGTGTGGGCGGGTCTTCATTTCTGTGTTGATACATTTTCGAATTACAGCACGGCGGCACCGACCAAACTACACGACCTGTCCGGCACACTATGAGATCAACCGAGCGATGCGTGCGAGACCGAACGAGATGTGGTTGCGTTGCACAAGTCCAAGAGCGCGCATGTCCCCAGCGCGCAGCGCCAAGCAGCATTCGTCCAGCTCCCTATTAAGACTCCTAAGTTCGTCGTCCCATAAAAGTTCCACAATATTCAGCCTGAGCCGTGAGACTTGCACGTAACAGCGGTTATGCGTTTGGCGCACTTGTCCGTTCGTTATGAGACCGTTGATTACGGAATGCAACTCATCGAGGACCTGCCAGAATGCTCCTGGATTCGGTGGCTTGTGTTGCAGCGTCGTCGCTTTAACCGCCAACTGTTGCATCCGCTCGAGCGCGTGCGGAGCGTCTGCTGGAGAAAAAAAGTCGCCAAGGATCTCGCTCAACCTTAGCCGGAATGCGTAAGTGTCACGATATTCCCGGAGATCACCGCCCGTGACTATCGTACCGATGCCATTTCTTGTTTCCACGAGGCCTTCATATGCGAGTCTCTGAAGATTCTGCCGAATCGGTGTGCGACTGACGTGGAATTCATCCGCAAGCGCCGTCTCGCGCAGTACGGTGCCGGGGGGATAATACAGCGTGCAGATCCGATCACGTAACGTCTGGTGGATCTTCGATATCGGATAGCGGGTTGCCGGCGCTTTGTCCACGGTGCCAGCTCTTGACAGCCTTGTTTTTGCAACGTGTGACATCAAAGACCTCCCTCGGCGCCAGGCATTAAGACCGTCGCCTGCCGCACTTTAAAAGCGTCTGCATCCGTTTCCGTGAATTGGGAGGGGGCGGCAGCCAACTACCGAATTCTCAACAGCGAGGGGAAGCAAGAACGTTATGCGCGCCCCCGGCGCTCGCCCTAGGTCTCGATTATGTGAGCCGCAGCGTCGTCGATTGGTCGCTCAGATGACGACAATCTCGCTTGCGGAACAACAGATTCGTCGTCGCTGCGAATGACCCTGCTCAGGTCATGACGCAAATAGCCTTCATGACTCTTGGGAGCTATTCCTCGTTTCGATAACTGAAACGAAAGATATTCTTCCCACGAGAACGCATCAAGTCCAAGGTGATGATTAACGTGTTGCTGGTCCTTCATATGTGTTAGAACAACCCATTGATGCCCTAGTGGGTGCGGCGCATCGAGGAGGACGAGCTCTAATCCACATTCCTCCGCGAGCAAACGAAGAGTTGAAGCCTTGTAATACTGAACCTCCGGATACGTCCAGTGTGCGCAGCTGCTGTCTGAACCTCCCGCCAGAAAAGCCGCCACAAATTTACCATTAGGTCGCAAACTCCGCGACACTGATTTTAAGCACATTGTAATTTGCGTTTGACTCGCGTGCATGAATATGCCGGCGGCAATTATGTAGTCAAACTGGCAATTGAAACTGGTTGTATTCAAACCAGAACTGAATAAAAATCGTGGTCGCTTCAAAGTGACAAGTGCGGAGCCAACCTCCGCCTCGATGCCTTGCCGAAGACACCATTCTTCCGGTTCAATGCCGAAATAGCGATCGGGATTGAGGTACATCAAAGGGAACCTGCCTCCACGCAGTGAACCGCATCCGATATCTAATAAAAAGTGTTCCTCTCTCAATCCCAGCAGAAGCAATGTAACGAATTGCACGGCACCCAAGCGGTCGAAATAAT
The DNA here is from genome assembly GCF_050435705.1 of Paraburkholderia sp. JPY419. NCBI lineage: Bacteria > Pseudomonadati > Pseudomonadota > Betaproteobacteria > Burkholderiales > Burkholderiaceae > Paraburkholderia > Paraburkholderia sp. JPY419. The sequence goes on from NZ_JBNDKV010000003.1 coordinate 374,749, forward strand.
CAGGTGGACCCACCCAGGCGCGATGATCCCTGTCCCCCATCACGTGCTGTTTACTTTGCATTTGGTAGTCCTTATTAGGTTATCCAAAACTGTTTTCGGCTTGCAGCCAAACGAACGGGTTCAATCGGCAAGCGGGTGTCATCGCGCGGCAACGCTATTACCGCAGTCTGGAGCGATATTCCACAACTCACGCATGACGCCAGCGAACACGCAAGAGACGTGCCGAGATGGTACGGGCAGGCAGGCGATTGCCAGATCGTGTCGGTATTGTCAGGTGTATGCCAACTCGCCATGTCAGTGTCGGAAAAGCGCCCAATGCGAGCGTCGCCGGGTGATTGCGCCAACTCTGTCTGCGGCGTCGGTGACTCCGCTCGATTCGGCTACGACACCGCATCGTCGCCCACGCTGTTCCGCCATTACGCGGCGGTGCGCGCCTACCTGGACGTGAAGCCGTACTATGGCACCGACGCGAACACAATCGCGACACGGGCGGCGCACACGGCATCGCTGACGATGGACCAGCCGGTCGACATTATCAACGCGACGATTGACGAACTGATTGCGCGCAATATCGAACTGCCTGCGTTTTCGACGCTGGATCGGTTGACCGAACAGATTCACGCCCGCGCGCAGTCGCGGCTGTTCAAGCGCGTCGCGCGACGCCTGACCGACCAACAGAAGCTCGCGCTCGACCGGTTGCTCGCGCGTGATTTGTCGAACCGGCAAACGGCCTACAATCGGATCAAGCGCCATGCGAAACGTCCGTCCAGGCAGCACCTGGATCTGTTGATCGACCAGCTCGTCTGGCTCGACGAACTCGGCGATTTCTCGCTCGCCGTCGCCGGCACTCCCGCGTCGAAGCTGCGTTCTCTCGCGCAGCAGGCGATGGCGCTCGATGCGTCGGCGCTCAAGAACGACATGCTGCCCGAGAAGCGCTACACGCTGATCGTCGCGCTGCTCAACCGCATGCGGGTGCGCGTTCGCGACGATCTCGCCGACATGTTCGTGCGGCGCATGGGCGCGATCCACAAGCGCGCGAGCGACGAGCTGGAGGTGATTCAGCGCAAACAGCGCGATCAGGTCGAGGACCTGGTGGGCTTGCTCGATGGCGTCGCCGACATCCTCGCCGAGGAATCCGACGAGACGGCCATCGCCAAGGCAGTCCGGAAACTGCTCGCGCCAAAAGGTGATCTCGAACCATTGCGCGAAAGCTGCGCGGCGATCCGCGCGTTCAGCGGCCGCAATTACCTGCCGCTGCTCTGGAAGCACTTCAAGGCGCACCGATCCGTCATGATGCGCGTCACTCGGGCACTGAAGTGGGATTCGACCAGCCCGGTGCGCACATTGTTGAACGCGCTCGACGCGGTGCTGGAGAACGAATCGCTGCATAGGGAGTGGATCGATGCCGACGTTGACGTGAGTTTCGCGGCACCGCGATGGCGCAAGCTCGTGCGGCGCTCCCACGGCGAAGGTTCGCCGACCAATCGCCGCTACCTCGAACTTTGTGTGCTGTCGTACATGGCCGAGGAACTGCGTGTTGGCGATCTTTGCGTGTCCGGCTCCGATGCGTACGCCGACTACCGCGACAACCTGCTGCCTTGGGGCCAATGCGAGCGGCAACTGCCGGATTACTGCGAGAAGCTCGGCATGCCGACGACGGGCAGCGAATTTGTCCGCTACCTCCGGAAATGGTTGGCGGACGCCGCCCGCAAGCTAGACGAGGAATTGCCCTGCAAGAGCGAGCACGTCGTGATCGATCGCAACGGCGAACCGATCCTGCGCAAGACGGTCGCGAAGGAGATTCCGGCGAGCGCGATCGCGCTGCAGGAGCGGCTGAGCGCCCGCTTGCCGACACGGAATATGCTGGACATCCTCGCGAACATCGAGCACTGGACGCACTTCACGCGACACTTCGGGCCGCTCTCCGGGAGCGATCCCAAGATCCCCAAGGCCGCCGAGCGCTACCTGCTGACGATTTTCGCGATGGGTTGCAATCTGGGGCCGACCCAGGCGGCTCGCCACCTCGACTCGGACGTGACCGCGCACATGCTGTCATTCGTCAACCGCCGGCATATTAGCCTGGACAAACTCGCGACTGCGCAGCGCGAGCTGATCGAGCTGTACCTGCGGCTTGACCTGCCGAAGCATTGGGGCGACGGTAAAACGGTGGCGGCCGATGGCACACAGTACGATTTCTACGACAACAATCTGCTGGCCGGCTATCACTTCCGGTACCGGAAAATGGGCGCCGTCGCCTACCGGCACGTCGGGAACAACTATATCGCGATGTTCCGGCATTTCATCCCACCGGGCGTGTGGGAAGCGATCTACGTGATCGAGGGATTGCTGAAGGCGGGTCTGTCAGTCAAGGCCGATACGGTTCATGCCGACACACAAGGCCAGTCGGCGGCCGTGTTTGCCTTCACGTACCTGCTCGGCATCAACCTGATGCCGCGGATTCGCAACTGGAAGGATCTCGTCCTTTATCGCCCCGACAACAAGGCGAAGTACCAGCACATCGACAAGCTGTTCACGGCGACCATCGATTGGACCCTGATCGAACAGCACTGGCAGGAACTAATGCAGGTCGCACTGTCGATCCAGGCCGGCACGATTTCGTCGCCGCTACTGCTGCGCCGTCTCGGTTCGGAGAGCCGCAAGAACCGGCTGTACCTCGCCGCACGCGAGCTCGGCAACGTGGTGCGCACCGTGTACCTGCTTCAGTGGATCGGCAGCCTTGAGCTGCGACAGGAAGTGACCGCGAACACCAACAAGATCGAGTCGTACAATGGATTTGCGAAGTGGCTGGACTTCGGCGGCGACGTGATCGCCGAGAACGAGCCGGAGGAGCAGCAGAAACGACTACGCTACAACGACCTGATCGCGTCGGCCGTGATCCTGCAGAACACCGTGGACATGATGCAGGCGTTGCGCGAGATGGTCGCGAACGGCGAGAAAGTACGCGCCGAGGACATCGCGTTTTTGAGCCCATACCCGACCCACAATATCCGGCGCTTCGGTCACTACAAGCTGCATCTCGACCGTCGACCTGAGCCCTGGATCCGAGATCCACTCTACGGCCACGCGCCTCGTCATTATTCCCCTCGCCCATGACTGCACGCCCAGCTACTACGACCACGTTTTTCGGCGACGTCGACACGGCGGCGCTCGCGCGGCTCGAATCGAGCTATGACACGACACGCCTGCTGGCCGCCGTCGACATCGTCGATCGCGTTCGAACTCAGTTGCACGATCCAGAAGGGTTACGCGATGACCTGCTCGAAATCCATTGCATGGCGCACTCGGTGCTGAACGGCGCGTCGATCGCGCCGGCGCGCGGCGACGGCACTCTGGCCGAGCGGGTGCTGGATGCGCTGGATTTAATCGACGAGTTTGTTGGCGAACTCATGCGTGTGCGGACGCTCCTTGAACCCCTCGAGGCGCTGCAGCCCGACGAGGATTTTGGCGAAGACGGAGCGGCCCTAAGCTGATAAACCGCAACGGCAATACAATCTTGCGGCATCAGGCTGAATTTACTTGGGGCGCAATTCCCTGCAGCCGCCGCGCGGGCTCGGTTTGATGAAGATAGACGGCAAAAGTGTCCCAGGGCGGAGTAATGGAAATCTGCCACAAAATTCGGCCAACCTCGCCCCGATGATAGCCGCTATGGACCACAACATGGGTCAGCATTTCGTCTCTGCTCATGTAGCCCTTGTCGCCGTCGGTGAAAACAAACGGGATGGTCTCGGATAGGGAGGTCGATGATGCGTTCCGGAGGTAGTCCAGATACCATTGATCGGTGGATGCGACGAGAGCGCGAAGTTCATCCAACGAAGGGATTTCGGTCGTATTGTCGGCCGTGTATTCATGTTGCGTGCCACTAAGGTGTGCAACGAAGATTCGTGCGACCACACAAGAGTGGTTAATCAACCGCAAGATCGCATGCAGTTCGGCCTGATGCTTCTCCCTGTCTAGAGCTCCCAGCTTTTCAAATAGGTCTTTGTTGGCCCAAGCCTGATAGCTGTAGAGTTTATTGAGCAACGTGTTCACGAGATCGATCCTTTCGTGCAAGAGAATGCGAGTAAGCTGTTTACATTTTATGCAGGAGACCTCCGTTGTCTACTCGCATTGCAAAGCAGCAGCCGAAGATGCGCAAGCAACCACGCCAAGCACGTTCCCGTGCCACGGTTGAGACGATCCTTCAGTCCGGTGCTCGCATTTTGAGCGATGAAGGATGGGCGGGATTCACGACCAACAAGGTAGCGGACCTGCCCGGCATTAGCATCGGCTCGCTGTATCAGTATTTTCCAGACAAGCTCTCGCTGGTTGATGCGATTCGTCAACGGCATCTCGACGACTGTCTTGCCGTCATCCGAAAGTCCAACATCAATCAACAATCGTCTGCAAAGTTCGTTGCGCATCTCGTTCATGCGATGGTCGCTGCCCACAGCGCTTACCCTGGGCTGCATCGGGTCCTGTTGGATGAGGCGCCGAGCTCAGACGAGTATCGGAATCCAAACAGTCAGTTTGAGATTGAATATCTCGCTTACTATGCAGAAGCCGTGGCCATCTTCCGAAATCGCTGCTCGCGCGAGACCGACCACATTGCAGCGATGGTCATGTCGGATGCTATTGACGGCGTGATTCACAATGCCGCGCGGCGCGGTACGTTGGACAGCCCTGCAATCCAAAGCGAGCTTATCCGGCTGATTAGCCTATACATCGAGGACGGGGAGAAGCCAGTCACGACGGGAAAAGCGCGTAGGTAGTGCACAGGGCTCTGGTCCAAGGTATGTGGATTTCGTTGGTAATGGGCGGATAAACTTTATTATCAGTCCATCACTGATTTTGTTCTAAACCGGCGATCGTGAAAACGCGTGAGACCGAACTCCTTGCCTTTCCCGACGACGCCGAACTGGCGGCGCTGCGCGCTTGGTACGCCGGGCTCGACGCCCGAGCAGCCGTCGCCCGCTATCTCTGCGACCGCAAGGCGCCAGGAGCATCCGCGCGCGGCGTCCTCGGCCGTATCCGACGCGGCCTGATCGCATATGCGGCAAGCCGCCATCGCGACGATCTCGCGGAGGTATTCGGCGAAAGGGGTGGCGCGTCGGCCGACACCGTTGCGCGCGCGATCGAAGCGTTGCGCAGCCTGACAGTACCGATGCCACACATTGCCGACGAGATTGACCGGTGGTTGCCACCGCGCGCGGTGGCCGCCCTGCGGGCGCATGGCATCCGCACGCTTGCCGAGTTGACCGTGCGGATTCCGCGCCGGCGCCGCTGGTGGACAGGCATCGCCGGGCTCGGTGTCGCCGGCGCACGCCGAGTGGAGGCGTTTTTTGCCGCCCATCCGGCGCTGACCGAACGGGCGCGGGCGTTGATCGTTGCGGCACCATCCGGGCACATCGTGCCGTGGGAGCAGTTGAGCGTGCCGCACGAAGTCGACGGTTCGCACGGGCAGTTCCGTGCACCGCGGGCCGCCTGCCTGCTGAATGCATCCAACGACTACGAGGCGATCCAGTCCTGGCTGTCGATGCATGAATCGGCCACCACGCAGCGCGCCTACCGCAAGGAAGCGGAGCGCCTGGTCCTGTGGGCGATCATCGAGCGAGGCCGCGCGCTGTCGTCGCTCACCACTGACGACGCGATCGCGTACCGGGCATTCCTGCGCCGTCCCACGCCGCACGAGCGTTGGGTCGGGCCGTCGCGGCCGCGGCACAGCGTTGAATGGCGACCGTTCATCGGCGCGCTGTCGCCCCGATCGGTGGCGTACGCACTGAATGTCCTGTCGGCGCTATTTCGCTGGCTGATCGAGCAGCGCTACGTGCTGGCGAATCCGTTTGCCGGCGTGAAGGTCAAGAGCCACGCGCCGCGCGCGGGATTGGACGTGTCGCGCGGTTTCTCCGAGGGCGAGTGGCTGCTGATCCGCACCGTTGCCGACGGCCTCGAATGGTCCTATGGCTGGGGTGCGCCGGCCGCCCAACGCGTGCGGTTTCTGCTGGACTTTGGCTATGCGACGGGCCTGCGCGCCAGCGAGCTGGTCGGCGCGACGCTCGCCGACATTCGCCGGGACGAACACGGCGATCACTGGCTACACGTGCTCGGCAAGGGTGGCAAGCGCGGTAAGGTCGCGTTGCCGCCGCTTGCGCGAACCGCACTTGACCAGAGTCTCCTGCAGCGGGGGCTGCCGGTCACGCCCGCGCGCTGGAACCCGGCGACGCCGCTTGTTTCAAGCCTCGAGGAGGACGGCGCAGGCATTGAGAGCACGCGGCTCTGGCGCGTGCTGAGGCGATTCTTCGTGCTGGTGGCCGATGCCATCCAGGACGAGCGGCCCGGGACGGCCGAGAAATTGCGCCGCGCTAGCCCACATTGGATGCGTCACACGCACGCGTCACATGCGCTGGCGCGAGGCGCCGAGCTGATCATGGTGCGCGACAATCTGCGCCATTCGTCGATCTCCACGACGTCGACCTATTTGCACAGCGACGAAGTGCAGCGCGCCCGGCAGTTCGATCAGGCGTTTGCCGCACGGGATTACAAGCAGTAGGCCGTTTATACGGAGATCCACATAAGCGCACCGGTTTTCATAACTTCACCGCTTATGATAGGAATTTACGCTTACCTTGTTCGCCGCCCTACAGCGCCCGGCCAAACTGGGTGACGCCTTTGCCCGCCGTCTGCGAGCGTTGCTTCACGTAGAAGACGCCGGCCTTGTCGCTGTAGAACGCCACCGGCTTGCCGTGCGCGCCCAGATACTTCGACAGTGCCTCGAAATAGCTGAAGGTCGACTCCGTCGCCGTGAAGTGCAGCGTCATCAGCCGTCCGGTCGCGTCGTCGATGAAGACCAGCAGCGTGCAGGCGGGCGCCCGGTCCTCGAACCAGCGGTGATCGCTGCCGTCGATCTGGATCAGTTCACCGAGGCACGCGCGGCGGTTACGCGGCTGGTACACCTTCGGCGGGCGATCCTTGCGCGGCACCCACAGTCCCGCGGCAATCATCAGCGTGCGCACCGTTTCGACCGCCAGTTCGATGCCATGACATTCCCGCAGCTTCTCGCGCGCCAAGGTCGGCCCGAAATCCGCATAGCGTTCGCGGATCAGCGCCAGCGCCCGCTGCGCCTTGCCAGCAGGCAGCTGGTGGTTGCCTGCACGCCCACGCTTGCCTGACACCAGCCCGGCCACGCCGGCCGCGTCGTAACGCAGCACCAGCCGTTCGATCTGGCGCACGCTCAACCCCAGGCGTTCGGCGGCCTGGCCCGGCTTGAGCCGGGCCTCGGTCACGGCCTGAATAACCTTCAGCCGATCGATCTCACGCATCGTCATCGTGATCGTCCCGGTCGCGTTCATCGCCGGCTCCCTGAGCGGATGTCCGGCAGTCAAATTACCCAGAACACGACATTTCTATTTAGCGGAAACCCGACATTTCTATTTGGGACCTACAGAATTGTAACGGCTAAGTTGTAATGTCCGCTTTTAGCCAAGTTCAAATGTCCGCTTTTTGAGTCGATCGTAAGCTGATCAACCGCTGGGATTCCAGTGTTTGGGAGCTTTGGATGTCGGCAACAGAACGGATAACGATGACGATGCGTGAGCTGGACAGACTCAAGGTCATTCAGGATGTGGTGGACGGCAGGCTCAAACCGTTGCGTGCGGCGCAGAGACTTGGTTTGACGACGCGGCAGATTCGTCGGCTGGTTGGCCGATTGCGTGAACACGGGCCCCAAGGTCTCGTGTCGCGGCGACGCGCGAAGCCCAGCAACAACCGGCTGGATCGCGTAACTGCAGAGCGGGCGCTGTCGATTGTCCGTGAGCGCTATGCCGATTTCGGGCCCACACTGGCGTGCGAGAAGCTGTGGGAATGCCACGGCATCCGCCTGGCGAAGGAAACGGTCCGGCAATTGATGATGGATGCCCAGCTGTGGGTGCCGCGCCGTCAACGTCCGCCGAAGATCTATCAGCCACGTGCTCGTCGCGCCTGTCTGGGCGAACTGATCCAGATCGATGGTTGCGATCATCGCTGGTTCGAGGACCGCGCACCGGCCTGCACGTTGCTGGTGTACGTGGACGATGCGACGAGCCGGCTGATGGAACTGCACTTCACCCAGACGGAATCGACCTTCAGCTACTTTGAGGCCACTCGCGCGTACATCGAGCGCTATGGCAAGCCTGGTGCGTTCTACAGCGACAAGGCCAGCGTATTCCGCAGCACCAGTGCCGAGCGGACCGAGCGCAGCGTGACGCCGTTCGGGCGCGCGATGTACGAGTTGAACATCGACACGTTCTGCGCGAATTCGAGCCAGGCCAAGGGGCGTGTGGAGCGCGCCCATCTGACGCTGCAGGACCGCCTGGTAAAGGAACTGCGGTTGCGCGGCATCAGTACGCTGGACGAAGCCAACGCATGGGTGCCCTCCTTCATGGCGGCCTACAACGCGCGCTTTGCCAGGTCGCCGAAGAGCGATTTCGACGCACACCGGCCACTGCGAGCCGAAGAGAGCCTTGATCTGGTCCTCACCTGGCGCGAGCCGCGAAAGGTCAAGAAGTCGCTGACGGTGCAGTACGACCGGGTGATGTACCTGCTGGACGATACGCCGGAGAACCGCAAGCTGATTGATCGATATATCGAGGTCTGGGAGTATCCGGACGGGCGCATCGAGCTGCGGGCGGATGGCCGGGTAGTGCCGTACCGCGAGTACGACCGGCTGACCGAGGTTGACCAGGGCGCCGTCGTCGAACACAAACGGTTGAGTCACATACTTCAGGTCTCACAGGTCATTCAGGCTCAACGCGATCACAGCCGGATCGGCAAGGCGCCCTCGCGCACGCACCGCGGTGACTCGACCAGGACCAACCGGAATACGCCACAGCCAGGCAAGAAGAAGCAGCGCGAGGTTACGCAGACCGACGTCGAGCACGTGGTGATGGAACTCGCGCAACTCAGAACGTCGCCAACGCAACCCGGCAAACCTGGCCGGAGGTCTGCAAGGGACAGTGGAACAGGCGTAAGCGCCCTGCCAATTCAAACGCCATCCATCGACACTGCGTGAGCTGAAACCCTAAGAAACAGATTTCCAACCCCTAAAAGCGGACATTTGAACTTGGCCAGTAAGCGGACATTTCAGAATGGCTTTGACAAGAATTGATGTTGATAATTGGCATTATGTCAAATGACGTATTTGTCAACCACCCACCACGGGACGCCGACGATCCCCAGTCACGATGGCGAGCTGTCCAAAGCGCGGGGCTTCCTTGTACCGCAATCGACGCCCGGATGCTGGACGATTCAGTGATCGTCAACCAAGCTGGCTCGACAATTCAATGTCAACTTTAGCGCGCGCTCACTCAGATGCTTCACGAATTACCACCCTCCACGCGGGTCGGGTGCTCGTACAAGTACTTCCACTGTCCCTTGACCTTGATATGCGTCTCATCCACGCGCCATCTCCTGCCGACTGCGCACTTGTGACGTCGAAATGCCTTTTCCAGAGCGGGCAGCAACTTGATCGCCCACCGGTGCACGGTTGAATGGTCGACATCGATGCCGCGTTCAGTCATCATCTCTTCCAGATTTCGCAGGCTCAGCCCATATGCCACATACCAGCGCACGCACATCAGCATGACATCGAGCGGATAGTGCAGTCGCTTCAGAACCTTCGCAAGTCCTGGGGCAAGGGCCGTTCGTGGCGTCGGTGCCTTCTTCATCATCGGGTCAGTACCGGTTCGTCAGACGCGCATTCTAGCGTCCCCGCACTAATGCGACACATCCACCTTGTCAGGTGTTCGACAATGTCGGGAATAAGCCAACGCGTTGCAGAGTGATCGTTGTCCTGCAAGGACTTGGGGATCGGCTCGAAACTTGCAGCATCCCATCATGCTACGCCTCCACGAGGAAATTCCATGGTACGGCTCCCAATCCCGCGCTCTCCCGCCTACGTGCATCCACCTCTGCGACGAGCGTCAAGCGTGGCCGTGGGCTGTCTAATACAGAACCAGCATCGCATCGACCGCAGTCGTCCAGGGAACTGCCAATTGGGACGAGCGACACGAAAGCAACGAAATGCTGGCCCATAGCGCCGTAAGGCGCGCAACAACCACCGCCGTACTGCATCTGTCATAGGGAGACGGCATGCGAACTCATTAAAGTAGTCAAACACATGCGGAAACTGATGAATCAACGTGATGCTTCCAACGTGACAAATCGTCCGGCGAGCACGGGACATCAAACGGCAACTCGCGCTCCCGCTGGCGACGACCGCCGGGGATCTCGGCTGTTGCAGCCGGGCGGATCCTTGACGCCATTCGCGATCTTGCGGCCGCCCTTCTTGCTCGTGCAACCGAGATCGAGGCGGAACGCCGCATGCAGTCCGACCTTGTCGAGAGGTTGCGATCGATCGGAGTAGTCCGTATGTTCGCACCGCGCAGCCGTGGCGGACTGGGGCTGGATTTATCTTGGAGATGGAAGTGATCAGCGCGTTGGCTCGGCTCGACGGCTCAGTCGGCTGGACCGCGATGATCGGCAGTGCATCGGCCATCATGAGCCCTCGACTGCCGCGACAGACTTACGAGCTAATGTCCCCGGGACAAGTCGGACGTCATCATAGCTAGTGTTTCCACCCCCGGAAGCACCGCCGAGAGAATGCCACGCGGGTGGCGCGTCAGCGGCCGTTGGCCAGTTGTTGCCACCATGCCGACTGGATGATGGGCATCTGTGTCATGTCGGAAGGCGGAAAACCTCTCTCTGGGCCGGCGGGGATGCCGGCCCACCGTTGGTCCGGTGCGTCGCCCGGCCGGCATCAGCCTGGCAGATCGAAGACACCTGGCACGCCTTCGGCCTCAGAGGTACCGGCAGTCACCACGTAGCCCTTCAAAACGTATTCGCGCCGGAGGCCAATTTTTTCGACTTTCCAGCTGGAGAATCATGCGAACCGGGTCCGCGCTATACCAAGATTGGCGGCACCTTCAGTCGGTGCTTCTGGGGATCGTCTGCCTGGGCATCGCCGAGGGCGCGTTATCGGATGTTGCCGACCTCGCCCACAGCGGCCGGCAACAACTTCGAGCGCCGGTTCCTATGCGCGACTCGGAGAGGGTCCAGGGCGAGCTGGGTCGAATTGAGGCAGATGTGCGTGCGGCGCGGGCGGCCATGTAGGTTCAGGCGGAGAGTGCCACTGGCAGCACGCCCTGGCCGACACGCTGAGTGGCCAGGCCCTGTACATCCAGGGCATACAGACGGGTGTCTGGATTGCGACGATCGTTGCGAGCGCAACACATGCCTGCTTTACCCTGGCCAGCGGTGCCGCAGTATTGAATCTTCACCTCTTCAGCGGCTCTCGCCTCGAACGTCGCGATCCCCGGTCTCGCCCTGACCGCCGAGAATCTCGACCTCGTCAGCGGAGTGCAGGCTGAAGCGAGGGAGCTTGAGGGTGATGTCTATGGACTGGAGCGCGACGACCAAAAGGGCAATCGCGCCAGCAAGTCGTAATTGACCTCATTAAGACCGGTACCTGGGTGTAAGTTGGAGAAAATTTGATGAGATACGCCTTATCTTCTAAGCTAGCCTTTGGCATTTTCGATCATTTGGACGAGGACGGAAGCACCATTCGACGACAATACGCGGACCGCCTTACGCTGGCGGAAGCGTATGACCGACTAGGTTTTTACGCTTACCATCTCGCGGAGCACCATTGTTCGCCGCATGGAAGGAGCCCATCGCCGAATCTCTTTTTGTCGAGCGTCGCACAGCGCACCCGGGGACTTCGTCTCGGCCCCCTGGTGATGCTCCTGAGCCTTAATCATCCGCTACGTGCGTTTGAAGAGATCTGCATGCTTGACCACTTGAGCGGTGGTAGGGTCGAGATGGGCATGGGGCGCGGATGCCTTCCGCTCGAGCTAAGTTACTTCGGGATCGATGCGGACACGGTGCCAGCACGCTATCTCGAAGCCAGCGAGATTCTGATGGAGGCGATGAGGGGGGGTGCCCTTTCCTATCGGGGTCACCATTTTCAGCTAGACAATGTCCCTTTGACACTGAGGCCCCATCAACAGCCGCACCCGCCGACATGGATAGCCACCAATCGACCCGAGTCCGCCCGCTGGGCCGCTGCAAACGGCGCAAACATAGCATCCGTAGGACCTGCTTCGTTTGTTCGTGCGTATTTCGGCGAACGTGACCGCCGATTTCGGGAACGTGACCGATCCGGCGGGGTGAGGCGTTGCGCGGTGTTGATTGTAGATTTCCTTGTTAGTTCTGGTCGAGTTTGGGCTCCAGGACGTTGGGTTTTGGGGATGCTTTTCTGAGGGATTCACCGGTGAGCGTGATCCGGTGATGACGCTGCATGAGGCGGTCGAGCATTGCGTCGGCGATGGTCTCGTCGCCGATCCATCCATGCCAGTGCTCAATCGGTAACTGGCTGGTGATGATGGTCGCCTTTCCCGCCGAGCGGTCATCGATCATCTCGAGCAGATCGTTTCGAACCATCGTATCGAGAGGCGCCATTCCCCAATCGTCCAGCAGAAGTACGTCAACGCGGGCAACCTGCAGCAGCCATTTTGTGAAGCCGCCGTTGCCGTGCAGAACGCGAAGCTCTTCGCCAAGTCGTGGCACGCGCAGATACAAGGCTGAATGCCCACGCCGGCAAGCGTATTGGGCCAGGGCGCAAGCGAGCCACGATTTCCCGGCGCCGGTTGGGCCGCTGATGAGCAGGCTGTAGCCGGCTTCGACCCAGTCACCGAGCGCGAGACTCGTGAGTGAGCGCGGATCGACGCCACGGCCAGCGCGCGTGTCGAGATCTTCAATGGCGGCTTGCGGATACTTGAGGCGCGCCTGCTTGAGCAGTCGGGTACGACGGCGATCATCACGCCAGCTGGCTTCCCGGTCGACCAGCAGTGACAGGCGCTCCTCGAAGCTCAGGCTGGCCGCACCGGGCTGCGTCAGTTGTTCTTCCAGGCCGTCAGCGAAACCGTCCAGCTTCAGGGTGCGCAGTTGCGTCAGTGTCTGTTGCATCATCATGGTGGGTCTTCTTTATTGGTAGTAGCCGGGACCGCGTACATGCGCGTGGCTCGGGCTGATCCAGTCGGCAGGCGTTGCCACTGCAGCGCGGTCGCGGTTGTTGATCAGGATGTCGCGCACGTGGCGGTAACGGTGCACGCCCAGCTCCAGTGCTAGCGCACAGGCGGCTTCGAGACGTTCGCGGCCATAGCGACGTGAGAGCGAGAGCAATCCGAGGCACGCCCGATAGCCGTGTTCCGGATGACGTTGCTCCTGCAGCAGCCGGGTAACAAGCGCGCCGGTTGCCGCGCCGATCTGCTGTCCCCAATGAATCAGCCGCTGCGGCGTCCATTCCAGATGAGCGCGGTGCGCCGCCGGCATGTGCTCGACGACGGTGGTGTAGCCGCCTGCGCGGTCGTTGCGTGCGTGGCTGGCGACACGGCGACCTCGATGCAGCAGTTCGACAGCGCCCGCCGTGATGCGCGCATCGAGCTTGAGACCGACCAACGCGTGCGGCACGCTGTAGCGGTGTTTGTTGATCTCGACGTGATAGTCGATGTGAACCGTCACTGTCTTGAAGCGCGCGAGCTCATAGGGCTGTGCCGGCAGCGGCTGCAGTGCCGGCGCGTCCAGCTGGGCGAATGAGCTGGCGCGACATCCCGGCAGCTTCTGGAACGGCCTCTCATTCAGGTTCTTGAGCAGCGGGCGGATCGCCTCATTGACCGAGTGGACCGACTCAAACCGGTGATGACGCAGGCGCGCCATGATCCAGCGTTCGACGACCTGGACCGCAACCTCTACCTTCGGTTTGTCCTGCGGACGATATACGCGTGCAGGAAGGAATGACGTGCCGTAGTGACGCGCAAAGTCCAGCACGGTGTCGCCGGCGCGAGGTTCATAGCGGTCGGGATCGGCAATCATCGCGCGCGGGTTATCCGGCACGATCAGCTGCGGCACGCCACCATAGAAGGTCAGCGCACGTGCGATGCCGCTCAGCCAGTCCTCCATCGTTTCGGCTGGCGTCGCGCATGCGAACGTGTAACTCGATGCGCCCATGCCTTCCGGTCCGCACGGTCACGTTCCCGAAATGCCCGGTCACGTTGCCGAAATCGCCGGTCACCATCCCGAAACGGCCGGTCACGTTCGTCCGAAATACGCAGCCTAGGTCGGCCACCTGGTTGACCTGCCGCTCCACATCGCGCATCACCCGTCCAACGCGCGAGCGCAGCGTGCGCAGCGCTTTCCTCATGCGTTTGTACTGTTTCGCGTGAGCGTAGCGGCCAATCTGCAGCGCCAGATGCGGCGCCTCGCGGTTGTAGTTCTGCCTCAGTTTCAGACCGTGCCGTGCCGCGGCTTTCACCAGATGTTCGCGACACCGTTCGAGCAGGCGCGAATCGGTTGGGTGGGCGATCGCCTTCTCCATGACGGTCGTATCAACAATCACGCGCTTGACGCTCGAAGCCTTGATCACGCCAGCGCGTTTTGCTGCTTCGATCGTTTCGGCCAGCAACTCTTCAACGCCGGCTTCGCCCATTCGCTTGCGCCAACGCGTCAGGCTCGATGGGTCGATCGGAGGTTCGGTCTGCAAGTAGGTCTCGCCGGTGAACACCTGCCAGTACGGGTTCTCTACCCATTGCCAGACGACCTCTTCGTCGGACAGGTCGAACGCGTGCTGCAAATACAGCAACCCGGCGATCAGCCTCGGCGATGTCGCCGGTCGTCCCTTGCGCGATACAAAGCTTTCGCTCATTGATGCGCCCAGTCGCTCCCAGTTGATCAGGTCGGCCAAACGTATCAACGGATGCTTCAGGTTGATCTGTTCGCGCAGCGGCTGGCGGAAAAAATCTCCCTCCGTCACAGGCGTCTTCGGACCCATTCGCACCTCGTCGAAAAATGCAGGATTCTCACGTTAATGTGCCAGGATCCTGCAAATCTCACAACACCAATTCGGCCTCAAAGCTCTGCCACGCAAGGCTCTCCGAATTGATCAGGCTCGACTACCGAGGCCTATCGCAGCCAGCAAGGTTGTGTCGCATTAGTGGGGGGCAAGAAAATAGTGCTGTGAATTTCAGGAGCGCGCTATATGAGGTAATGTTAAAAGACCGTCACCAAGCGATACTGCGGTTTGCAGTTGCTGTGAGGCCATGTTAAGTGTTGGCAACACAATTTCTTCTTGCTTCGCCAATTCCAACGTGTACCCAATATCCTTGGAAGCATTGGCAATTGAAATTGAAAGGACGTCTCTATCTTCATTTAGAAGAAAGGTCACAAATTTCTGAAAAATGCCGCTGTTAGTTGACCCCTGACTAACAATATCACGGAGGAGTCTCAGATCAATATCTGATTTGTTCGCCAGCTGACAGGTCTCAGCGACGACAGCAGCAATGCCCATCGTCATCCCGTTATAGATAAGCTTGAGTTTATGACCGGTCCCCACGCCGCCCGCGTGAATTATTCCCTCGCAAAACGAGGCCACGACACCAGATACTGTTGGATAGATATGTAGATCTGCGCCGACAAGCGCATTGAGCTTTCCTTGAAGGGCCTGTTCAGGACTTCGCGTTACAGGCGAATCAACGAAATGGATGCCGCGTTCTGCGGCGTCTTTTGCAAGAGCATGAGTTGATGATGGTCTGGAGGTTGAACAGTCAATAATGACGCTGCCTGGCAATAAATATGCAAATAGCCCATTGGGTGGTTGGCAAATCGACTCGACCTCAGTACTCGAAGGCAAAGAGAGGACGACAATACCTATCTTCGCCATTTCTGCAACAGACATACACTCGCTAGCGCCCAGCTTGAGCAAACAATCCACACCGTTTCTATTTTTGTTTGCCATGACATGTAGTCGCGCACCATGACGTATCAGGTTTATCCCGATCCCCGTGCCAATCCGACCGACTCCGATCAGGGCAATATCTTTACCATCCACATTGGGTTCGGTATTTCGCATTAATCTCGACTCATTCATTATGCTTCACACTTCCTGTCAGACGCCCAACTTATAATATTCCATTTTTTGCGAGGATACCCTCCAACTCGAAGTGGGAACGAATTAGGTAATCCGGTTGGGCATCACGCAGCCGCGCATCGGAAACCGCACCACCGGTAATGGCAACGCTTTTGAGGCGCAGAATCCGTGAAATATTGCATTCTTCTGGCGTATCACCCACAATAAATGTCAAACTTGGATCAATGCCCTTTTTTTTAATGTAGATGGCCAATTTTTCACCTTTAGTCACGTCCTTGTATTGAGTGGCACGACTGTCGTAGGCCAGGACGTCAGTGATATAATTTTCGATGCCCAGTCGTCGCAACGCGATCTTGATGGGATCACAAATGTGATTGCTTAATACAATTACTCTCATGGAATGTGTCTTCGCCAACTTGAGCATCTCGCCTACTCCATCTCTTAGTAAAACCGATCCAACACGGGATTCATAGTAGTCGTGAAAAAGGTAAGCGGCTCGTGCCGGCCGTTATAGACGGTGGCTGAGGTCGACATCAAAGTGATGTCCATCATTTCCGATCTGATGGGCACCACTTTGACACAGTCTGCAGAGAAGAAGCCAGGTACACGAACGGGGCGCCCGAATTACCCCCGGGAGCTTCGTGAGCGACTGGCAGCGGCAGCTTGCGAGCCTGGCGTATCAGTCTCAAAGCTGGCCCGGGAGAATGGCATCAACGCGAACATGCTGTTCACCTGGCGGCGGCGATATCTGGACGATCAGCAAGCTCGATCTGCCGGGCTCATTCCGGTCGTATTGCTCAGCGACACGCCAACAGAGGTCATTGCATCAGCTCCGGTAGAAGCGCAAGCGCTGGGCGCGAAGCCTGTCTCACCGGTCGGCACGATCGAGATCCGGATCGGTCGTGCGGTGGTTAAAGTGGACGGCCTGGTTGATGCCGATATGTTGCGGATCGTGCTGGGCAGTCTGCGCTCATGATCTCCCTACCGGCAGGCACGCGCATCTGGATCGCTGCTGGCGTCACCGATATGCGATGCGGGTTCCAGGGGTTGGCAGCGAAGGTGCAAACAGCGCTTGAGGAGAATCCTCTGGGCGGCAACGTCTACATCTTCCGGGGCCGTCGCGGCGATCTGATAAAAATTCTCTGGGCCACGGAGGACGGAATCTGGCTTCTCGCGAAGCGGCTTGAACGAGGCCGTTTTATATGGCCCCAGGCCGACGGTGGCAAGGTGCATCTGAGCTCTGCACAGCTGTCGATGCTGCTTGAGGGCATCGACTGGCGACAGCCCCGTCGCACCGCCGCATTATCGATGTTGTAAACCGCGCGGCAGACTCGTAAACTACGGCGCATGTCGAGCGGCGCCGATCTTCCTGACGATGTCGAACTCCTGAAGGCCTTGCTGGTCGAGGCTCGTAGTCTGCTTGCCGAACGCGATGTCGAGATTGAGCAGCTCAAGGCCCAGATCGACAAGCTCAGGCGCATGCAGTTCGGTCGCAAGTCCGAGCAGCTGCAGCGGCAAATCGAGACGCTCGAGACTCAACTCGAGGATCTGGCCGCCGGGCGCGGCGTTGCGGATGTGCAGCGTGCGCAGGCTCGCGGTGCAAATGCGTCCGCCTCGATTGCGAGGACGGACGAAGCATCTTCGAGGCAAGCGCTTCCCGCGCATCTGCCGCGCGAGGATCATGTACTCGGGCCCGAATCGAGTTGCCCGGACTGCGGTCAACCAATGCAGGTGCTCGGCGAGGACGTGTCCGAACAACTCGCCCGGGTCGCAGCTGCGTTCAAGGTCATTCGCACGATCCGGCGCAAACTGGTTTGCCCCTCCTGCAGTACTATCACCCAGCCACCGATGCCCGGCCTGCCGATCGAGCGCAGCATCGCCCATCCGAGCTTGCTGGCAGACATCCTCGTCTCGAAGTATGCAGACCACCAGCCGTTGTACCGGCAATCGGCGATCGCGGCGCGCGACGGCGTGACGCTTGACCGGGCCAGCATGGGCCGATGGGTCGGCCAGTGCGAGGCACTGTGCGCACCGCTAACAGAGGCGCTGCGCCGCTATACCGTGTCCGCCACCAAGCTGCACGCGGATGACACGCCGATCCCGGTGCTCTCACCGGGCAACAGGAAGACCCGCACCGGCCGGCTATGGGTCTACGTGCGCGACGATCATCGCTCCGGCTCGGCGCAACCTGCTTCAGTCTGGTTCGCGTACTCGCCGAACCGGCAAGGCATCCATCCTCAAACCCATCTCGCCAGCTTCAAAGGGATTCTGCAAGCGGACGCTTACGCGGGCTTCGACGAATTGTTCCGCGATGGCTTGATACGCGAGGCGGCATGCCATGCCCACGCGAGGAGAAAGTTCTACGACATCCATGTGCGCACGCCATCTGACACAACACAAAAGGCACTCGAATATATTGGCGGGCTCTATGACATTGAGGCCTCCATTCGCGGCAAGCCCGCCGCCGAACGGCTGCGAATACGGCAGGAGAATGCCAGACCTCTGCTTCAGATCTACGAAGCGTGGCTCAGGGCAAAGCTCGAAACGCTGTCGTCGAAGTCCGATACGGCCAAGGCGATCAACTATACGCTGAACCAGTGGAGCGCACTGACGTTGTATTGCGAAGACGGTACGAACGCGGCTCCATCGTGTTGACGAGCAACCTGCCGTTCACGCAATGGGCCACTGCGTTTGCTGACGACCAGACGCTCACGGCAGCCATGCTCGACCGGCTCCTGCATCACGCCCATATCGTGCAAATCAGTGGTGAGAGCTATCGACTGAAGGACAAACGAAAAGCAGGCCAAACGGGAACGCGGGCAACAGCGAAAGCAGCTGCGTAACACAGGTCCCGGGTGCCATCCAATACATTGCCGATTTACGTCCGGCGGACGGCGACACGCGTCGCACTTGATGACTTGTGTTAGCGACTCTTAGTACGCTTGTTCAGCGTTGCCTTCAAACTGCAGCAGGTGATGCGATGCGCAACAAACCTTCTCAAATAGGCTCGATTGCCTCGCTGGCCGTTTGCTGCTCGCTGTACCTTCGCTCCATTCCGGTTGTCAAGCTGTTGAGGTTATGCCTTACAACTATCTATCTCAAAAGATCGTGCATGGCACGAACGCGTTACTGCGGAAGCCTCAGCGGTGCGGGCGGCAGCGTCCCGTTGTTCGCAAGTCTCATACCAATTCGCCCTTTTTCGGCCAGATCCGCGCCCCCAGGTCAGCCTAGGCGTACATTCAAACCCGACAAGCCCGCCATTTGCTGTCTTAGAAGCTCGAACAAAACGAGTCGAAGGGGGCGTTAACGCCTGCCGCGCTCTGTAATCCCGGAAATGCGACCTCCGCCAATACCGCCGGAGAAGCATGAGAAACTGCTCTGCTGCAGTGAGGGTCATTGCAAGGTGAGGCAACGCTTACGTAGCATCAACAGACCAACCAGACAATTCCGCCAATATGTCGTGCAGAACGTCGGGGTTTCTCGCCCAAACATGGAGGTGATCATGAAGAAGCAGATTGCAGCCGCACGCAGGCAAATCCGGCTCCTTCGGAAAACCCGCAATCAGTTGTTAGCAACATTGCATTTGACAGGCCTTTCGGGCGGAATTCGCGGCACGGGGTTATAAGCTGGAACCGCCGATTTTTTCGAAATTCTTCGAATTCAACAGGTTAGCGGCTATTTCGGGCGGCAAAGGCCTGATCCATATCCCTCGCACGCTGGATTTCGTCGCCGTGCAGGTACATCGATGTCGTCGCGATCGATGCATGGCGCAGGTTGTCGCGCACGCTGGTCAGTTTGGCCCCGCTAGCGAGCGCGTGGCTCGCGTGACTGTGGCGCATCCAGTGCGGACTCGCGCGGCGCAATTTTTCGGCAGCTACCGGATGATCGGCCTCGATCACGTCGGCTGCCTGTGCGAAGAAGCGGCGCATGACGCGCCCCAGACGCGAACCCGCGATACCCGCGTCGCCGTCTTCGCCCAGACTCGCGACCAGTGATGTCTTCGGGTTCCAGCGTTGTGGCGTGACAGGCAGGCGTCGCTGTGCAAGGTACTGATCGAGGGCTTTGTTCAGCAGGGCATGGCGGCAGTTGGTTGCAGACGCAACTAGGCATTTTTGACGCAAACGGCCTTGCCGAAGCTGTTCCACAAATTCACGAGGTTCGCGATAATCACGCCCTCGCGCTGCTGAGATTCGGTTTTGCGCGTCAGTAGCCGCGCACCGATGCAACGCTTGGTTCGCGAGATCTGCGCCTCGACCAGCGCGCGCTGGCCGTACCCGTATTTGTTGCGGAACGCATGGATGCCCTTGTCCTTGATGTACCGAACGAGATGGTCGTGCCAGCGCGTCGCCGGCTGATTGTGAACGACCGCATTGGCCGGTGGGGGAATCACCGGCAGCACGCCGCAGGCTGACCACGCCTCGGTCTGCGCAATACTGTAGTACGCGCCGTCGGCGATGCTGGCAGTCGACGTTCGCGTCGACTGCCAGCATCGCATTCAGGCCCGCCTCGTCGGAGACGTTGTCCTCGGTAATCGCGATCTGGTGGACATTCATCTCCGGGTCGATCGACAGATGCATCTTGCGCCACGGCGTCTGGCTCGCGTCGCGCCCGTACTTTTGCCGATGCCATTCGCTGGCCCGGCCAAAGTTCATGCCGCTGCTGTCGACGATCAGGCTGATGGCTTCGCCGTTGCGCAGGCGTTCGGCCACGCGAGCGCAGCGTTGTTTGACCTGAACCTCGAGCGTACGGAACCGCTCGCTCAGAAGCCCGAAACTCGGTACCCCGATGTCGAGTCCGCGCAGCGCCCAGAATTCGTGCATGTGGCCGGTGATCTGCCGCATGCCCCAGCCGAACGGCCGGTAGAAGATGAAGATCAGTTCGAGGTACGCATCGCTGTACGTCCGGGACTGACCCGACACGCCCTTCTGGTAGGGCGTGTCGTTGATGAACAGCGCCTTCAGGTCTCCGTCGGGACAATACAGGCTGAGTTGCCCGCGCCGCTTCAGGCTTTCGTTGTACTCGTGCGCGTTTGTTACCGCATAGCCCGGCTTCGCTCGTTTGCGCGGTTCGCCCGTCTTCAGTCTTGCCTTGTAAGGCATGAAAGCTCGCTCGTCGGATAGATCACCGGACTCTTTCTACCCGACCCACGGCCGCCGCGCAAGCGGCCCTCTTAAACAAAGCCGATTTGAGCCAACGCATCACATAGCGGCGTTGATGCTCGGTCATGGCCCCGAAGCCGAGCGCCTGGTATGCACAGACCTGATGTTCGATGAGCGTGTCGGTGTGGCCGTCGTACAGGGACGTCATCGTTTCGAGATCGGGCGGCTCGATGCCGAGCTGCCCAAGGTGCTGCCACAGATTGCGCGGCACGTATCGGCACGCGTCGAGAGTACGACCGGTCATGCGCACGAAGCCGATATGAATGGCCAGCGCCAGGCGGTAGAGGTGTCGGCGACGCGCGTTGATCAGCACGCACTCCTTCGCCGAAAACGTGAAGAACGTGGCGAGTTCAAACTCGTTGAGCGTGTACGGGATCGAACGCATCCCGAGATAGGCCTGCCGCCAGTATTCCATTGCCGTCCGCTCCGCAGCCGGAAGAGGGACCGCTGAGGCTACGCCAACACTATGACAATTGGGATCAACGGCATTGCGCCCTTCCCATAGAGCAAACAGCAAGTCCTTGATTTACCGAACCTTTTATATGGCGACAGACCGGAAACCCTTGTCGCGCCTGGATGGCGCTAAGCCGGTAAACGGCATGCAAATCACGGGGACCCCATTTCTGGTGCATCCGATGCGTTGTTTGATAAGTGTGTCGGGAATACTATTTTGATTTCTCGTGATGAGCCACGTCCGCGAGGGCGTGACTTGCGCAGCCCTCGACGTTCAAATCGGTTTCCCCTAGTGCTCTGCAATAACGGGCACTTTGCAATAGTGTTCGGGAAAGCGCAAGTTCCCTGCTGGCTCCTGTTCAACAAAGTAAGGAGGCTGCCGCGGGCAATTGCGAGGACAGCGCTACGCATCCCTATCGCTAAGGCTTATTAGCGATAGACCGCTATTTTAGGACAAAACTCAGGTTTTGAAAAATCCGTCACACATGGCCGTCTCACCTTCACGCTGCCGAATCTGTAATCGCAGGATGCCGAACATCGATCCGCCCCTGTCGTTTCCCGATACGCCGTCTGTATCCATGCTGCGCGCATGGTACGCAGGCATGGGCTCGCGCGAAGCGGTCGAGCGCTATCACCCTGATGCGCTCAGAGATGGAAAGTCAGCGCGCGGCGTGATCGGCCGCGTTCGCCGACAGATCGTCGAATTCGCCCTCAACCGTCACCGCGAGGATCTTGCAAGGCTTTTCCAGTGCCCCGCGAATGAGCGTGAGTATTATCGCAAGGCGGCCACCCTGGCGCTGGATATGCTGCCATCGCTGCAGGCCCCGCAACCCCAGGTCACCGACCCGGTCGACATCTGGCTGCCGGTGCGGGTCGCAGCTGTCCTGCATCAGCATGGCATCCGTACGCTAGCGGATCTGACCGTGCGCATTCCCCGCCGGCGGCGCTGGTGGCTTGCGGTTCCCGGACTTGGTGAGCGCAGCGCGCGCCGTATCGAAGCATTCTTTGCCGCTTATCCGGCACTCACTGAGCGGGCGCGTGCACTGGTCGTGGTCGCGGCCCCCGAGCCTGTCGCGTCCTGGGAAAACATCCGCGTACCGCGCGAAGTCGATGGCTCGCACGGCGTTTTTCGTGCGCCGAAATCCATGTGTGCGCTTGAGGCCGATAACGACTGGCAGGCCATCAACGCATGGCTCGAACGGCACGAAGCCAACGACACCCAGCGCGCCTATCGCCGCGAGGCAGAACGGCTGCTGCTGTGGGCCATTGCCGAGCGCGGCAAGGCGTTGTCGTCGCTGACCAGCGAAGATGCGACTACCTATCGCACCTTCCTGCGTCATCCCGCGCCACGCGCCCGCTGGGTCGCACCCGCGCGACCGCGGTCCTCGCTCGAGTGGCGGCCGTTCACGGGCACGCTCTCACCTGATTCCATCGCCTACGCACTCTCGATTCTGCGTGCAATGTTCCGCTGGCTGATCGACCAGCGTTACGTGCTCGCCAATCCATTTGCCGGTCTCAAGGTGCGAGGTGCGCGCCGCAAAGGCAAACTGGACAGTTCCCGGGCCTTCACGGCCAGCTAATGGGAACTGGTCCGCACGATCGCCGATGGGCTCGAGTGGTCGTATGGCTGGGCGGTACCGGCCGCGCAGCGCCTGCGTTTCGTGCTTGACTTCGGCTATGCGACAGGCCTGCGGGCAGCTGAACTTGTCGGCGTTACACTCAACGGCATTGAAACCGGCGCTCGCGGTGAGCGCTGGCTTCACCTCACCGGCAAGGGAGCAAAACCAGGAAAGGTGGTGCTCCCATCGCTCGCGAGTTTTGCGCTGGACCAGTATCTGGCGCAACGTGGTTTGCCTGTCACGCCCGACCGATGGGCGCCCGATACACCACTACTTGGCCACCTCGATGAGCCCGGCGGCATCACTACGCCGCGCCTGAGGCAGATGCTGCGCCGGTTCTTCGATAGAGCGGCCGATACCATCGAGGCCGACCATCCGCCGCTCGCAGACAAGCTGCGACGCGCCACGCCGCACTGGATGCGGCACACGCATGCGACAAACGCATTGGCCAACGGTGCATCGCTTACGACCGTGCGCGATAACCTGCGCCACGCATCAATTTCGACGACTTCTATCTATCTCGATGACGATGAAGTACAGCGCGCGCATCAGATCGAGCGGATCTTCACACGACGGCCGGCCGCTTAGCAACATGCGCGCACGCGTCCAGCGCCCCGCCTGGCGCGGTTTTTGGCAGAAATTTTTCCATTTATGGGCGTTGGGCACTTTTAGCCAGCGTCGTATTGTTTCTGCGCGCGTTGGGCGGTATAGCGTGCCGCTTGCAGATCCCGCTGCAGCGCGGCCAGCACTTCATCCTGCTTCAGGGTCTCTTCTTCGCGCGCCACCATTGCCGCCTCAATTGCCGCTGGTTGAACGACCTGCAGGACCGCCTCGGCGATGGCCGCGTCCGCGCGCGTGCCACCGAACGCAATGCACCGCGGTTGTCCCTTGTCCAGCCAGCCGCGTTGACAGCTATAGCGCAAGGCGTCGTGCCTGTTACCCGTATAGTGTAACGTCAGCTTGCTTGCGCAGCGCCGACAGCGCAACAGTCCCGCCAGAAGGGCCTCGCCGTTCTTTGGGGCGCCGGCGTGTCCGGCCAGACGCAGGTTGCCATTGATCGCGCGCTGGATCCGCTCGAATTCGTCCCACGGAACGTACCCGTCGTGAGCATTGGGAATGAGCGCAAGCCACTCATCCCGAGGTTTCCGGCGATCATGTTTGCGCTGTTCCCCGCCTTCGTAATTGATCTTGCATTCGGTCTTGCCGTACGCATACGCGCCACCGTAGATCGGGTTGGTCAGAATCCGGTACACCGTCCCGTAGCGCGGCCGTTTCCATTGGATTTCGCCGCGCGGAGTGCATGCCGGCAACTGCAGGCCGTGCTCCAGGAACCATAACAACGTCTGACGCACCGATCCAATCGCACCGAACTGGCGGAACACCGAGCGAATGGCGTCCTGCACGCGCAAATCCGGATCCTTCTCCAGGCGCTGGTCTTCAGTCTTGCAGTAGCCCACCGGCGCCGCGACGACGAGTTCGCCACGTTTGGCCTTCTCCCGCCGAGCTTCGAGCGAACGGTGACGCAGCAGATCCAGCTCATATTCGTTCAGGCTACCCTTCAAGCCGAGCAGCAAACGATCGTTGCTCTGCCGTGGCGCGTACACGGTCTCCTGATCAACGAGCACGGTGTCGACGATGCGGCACACCTCAACCAGCTGCTGCCACTCGCGACTGTTGCGCGCAAATCGCGAAACCTCGCGAGCGGCAACTGCGCCGACGTGCCCAAGACAGACCTCTGCCACCATTCGGTCGAAGCCCGTGCGCGTTTGTGTTCCGGCCGCAGAGCGCCCCAGATCCTCGTCGATCACTTCGATCTCGTTCCAGCCCAACTGGTGCAGACGATCCTGCATCGCATACTGCAACTTCTGGCTCTCCAGATTGTGGCTGACCTGATAGGCCGACGACTGGCGCACGTACAGCATGGCCTTGCGCGTCAGATGCTGTGGCCGAATCTTGTCACTCATCGCGCACCTCCGGCTCGTGTACGATGGCGAACCGGCCGCGACGGTGTTGTCGCAGCAGTTGCGCCAGCAAACGCACCGTCTCCTGCCGGACCTCCTGCGGCAGGTGCGTCCATTGTGGCGTCTTCGGAAAAGGATGAAACAGGTCGAGTTGACCGCGCGGTTGCGGGCTGGTCTGGGGTCGCATCAGCCTCCTGTACGGAGCAAAGGATGGTGCTCGGCTTGTAACATACCGCGCTGCCCGGCAGCAGGAGCCTGCGCCAGCAGGTGCTTCAGTTCTCTCAATGCTTCACAGCTGACGGCGGGAGACGTTGCAGAAGTAATGCGGCAGCAGGCAATGGGATCGAACATCCAATGCGGCACCTCCAGTAACCCCGCCGTGTCGAACGGCTCTCGCGCACAGCGGAGTACTGACTCGCCGTTCTTCCTTTCTATCGTGGTGAAAATCCATACCGTGTGCCCGTACCACGGGTGCCAACGATAGAGGACTTTCCTTGACTCGGTGATATGGGCGTTGTGTTGACGGCTTGTACAACCAGAGACGACCTCATTCGAGTCTGGAAGACCGCACGCCGGATGAGGCATACTTCGCGACGCTGCCTGCGATCAAATCGGCAGCATGAACGCCCCGGCGGTTCCACTTAAAAATCTCGGGTCCCTGTCCGAACAGGCGAGGCCACCTCTTCGTCTGTCTGAACCGGGAAAGGCGCCAAGCGCCATCAACGTGTTCGTCACCGGTGCATCGAGTCGCCGCGCGAGCTCCACAACCTCCTCGCCTGCAGCTGATGCGACCGCTCCGCCGCCAACAAGAATGCATGGCCTTTCTGAGCGCGCAAGCGCTTGGCCGCCCGACGCACCTGTCCAGCATGAGGATCCGTGCGCGGACGGTAGGATCGCAGCGTGACGCGTTCAGGTATGCTCAATGGCGTCTTCGCCTGAAGCACGTCTTTGGGAATATCCACCAGTACAGGTCCGGGGCGTCCGGTGCGGGCGATATGAAACGCGCTTTTCAGCGTCTTCGCCAGTTGCGAGACATCCAGAACCAGAAAGTTATGCTTGACGATCGACCTGGTAATTCCGACAGCGTCACACTCCTGGAAGGCATCGGTTCCGATGGACTGTGTCGGCACGTTGCCGGAGATCACCACCACCGGGATGGAGTCGAAATAGGCGGTCGCAATGTCCGTCACCGCGTTCGTCACGCCCGGGCCCGATGTCACCAACGCTACCCCGACCTTTCCCGTTGCGCGCGCGAAACCATCCGCCGCGTGCACGGCAGCCTGTTCATGGCGAACCAGCAAATGGGTGATATCGATGGCTTCCTGGAGCGCGTCGTAAAGCGGCAGGACGGCACCGCCTGGATATCCCCAAACCGTGTCCACGCCCTCGCTACGCAAGACGGACAAGACGATCTGTGCTCCCGATGCATGGTCGTCCCTGCGCGAAGCGCTCGAAGCGCCGGCTTTTGCAACCTGTTGCATCTCTGAACCCGCAATCTTCATTTTCAGTTCCACATTGAGCGGATCACCGTTGCCACGGTGCCGCGCGGTTCCCGTCATGCTTGCCATAGCAATCAACAGCCCGTCTGACGATCTCGACCGCTACTGCACCGTCGTCCGCAAGCGCTTTCAGCGCAGCAATTGCGATCGAATGCCGGTCGACTTCGAAGAAAGCTCGCAAGGCTGCACGGGTGTCACTGCGTCCAAAGCCATCGGTGCCGAGCGTCACATAGCGCCGCGGTACATACGCACGAATGAGTTCCGGCACAGCACGTACATAGTCTGTTGCTGCGACTACAGGCCCTCGAGTGGGAGACAACGCAGACGTCACGTACGGACCGGGAGCGCGATCCTCGTCGAACAAACGATCGGTGCGCTCGGCTGCGACACCGTCCCGGTGCAGTTCGGTAAAGCTTGTGACGCTCCACACAGAAGCTTCGATGTTCCAGTCTTCCTTCAGCAGGTGCGCGGCGGCCTGCACTTCGCCCAGAATCGCCCCCGAACCGAGCAGCTGGACCTCTGCGCGATCGACGGATGTCGCGTCAAGCGGATACATGCCCTTAAGCACCCCTTCACGAACGCTTTCGATCGGTGCATCCGGAAGCGAAGGCTGTGCATAGTTCTCGTTCGTGACCGTCAGGTAATAGAACACATCGTGCTGACGTTCGATCATTTCGCGCATGCCTTCATCTATGATCAAGGCCACCTCGTACGCGAATGCCGGATCATAGGCGCGACAGTTAGGTACCGTCGAGGCGGCCAGATGGCTCGTACCGTCCTGATGCTGCAAACCTTCGCCACCGAGCGTCGTCTTGCCCGCCGTCGCACCGATCAGGAAGCCACGCGCACGCTGGTCGGCCGCAGCCCAGATCAGATCACCAATGCGCTGGAAACCGAACATCGAGTAGTAGATGTATAACGGCAGCATGGGCAGATCATGCACGCTGTATGACGTCGCCGCGGCTACCCAGGAGGAAACAGCGCCCGCCTCCGAAATGCCCTCTTCCAGTATCTGTCCGCCCGTATCCTCCCGGTAGTACAGCATCGAGCCCATGTCTTCGGGCTCGTACAGTTGCCCGAGCGGCGAATAGATCCCGACCTGCCGGAACAGATTCGCCATACCGAACGTGCGTGCCTCATCGGCGACCACAGGAACAACGCGAGGGCCGAGCGACGCGTCTTTCAGAAGGCTGCCGAGCATCCGCACGAACGCCATTGTGGTAGACATTTCCTTGCCGCTGGCTTCCAGCGCGAATTGCCCCCAGGCCGACAATCCAGGGACAGGCAGCGTCTGCGACGCGGCTGTCCTTCTGCGGGGCAGATAGCCGCCGAGCGCTTCGCGCCGGGCATGCAGGTACCGCATTTCCGGACTGTTGTCCGCGGGTCTATAGAATCGCAGCTGCTCGACGTCCTCGTCGGAAAGGGGCAAGCGGAATCGATCGCGAAACGCCTTCAGTTGTTCGACGTCGAGCTTCTTCTGCTGATGCGTGGTCATCCTGCCCTGGCCGATCGAGCCCATGCCGAAGCCCTTCATTGTCTTCGCGAGAATGACAGTGGGTTGACCACCATGCTTTGGTGCCTTGTCGTACGCCGCATACAGCTTCCGTACGTCATGTCCGCCCCGGCGCAGACGGTCGATGTCATCGTTGCTCAGATGCGCGGCAAGCGCAGCCAGTTCCTCGTTCTGTCCAAAGAAGCGCTCGCGGTTGTAGGCGCCGTCATTGGCCGAGAAGGTCTGAAACTGTCCATCGACGGTATGCGCAAACGCACGCAACAACGCCCCGGTGCGATCGCGCGCAAAAAGGGCGTCCCAGTCAGAACCCCAAACCACCTTGATGACGTTCCAGCCAGCGCCAGTGAATTGCGCCTCAAGTTCGTCGATGATTCGACCGTTACTTCGCACCGGACCATCGAGCCGCTGCAGATTACAGTTGATCACGAAAACGAGGTTGTCGAGCCCCTCGCGTGCGGCGAGCGACAACGCACCGATCGATTCGGGCTCGTCCATCTCGCCATCGCCGAAAAAGCCCCATACCTTTCTGCCCTCTGTCTTGAGCAAACCACGGTTCTGCAGGTACCGCATGAAACGCGCCTGGTAGATCGAGTAAATTGGGCCGATGCCCATCGATCCCGTTGGAAACTGCCAGAAGTCAGGCATCAGCCACGGATGCGGATACGAACACAGGCCCGGACCCGCGATCTCGCGACGGTAGTGCTCCAGATGCTGCTCACTCAGGAAACCTTCCAGGTATGCGCGCGCATACACGCCCGGCGACGAATGGGGCTGGAAATAGACGAGGTCACCGCCATGCACATCGTTCGCACCGCGAAAGAAATGGTTGAAGCCGACTTCGAAGAGATCCGCCGCCGATGCGTAGCTCGCAATATGCCCGCCAAGTTCGCCGTAAGCCCGATTCGCTCGCACCACCATCGCAAGCGCATTCCAGCGCACTGCAGCGGCGAGTCGCTCTTCGGTATCGACGTCACCTGGAAACGGCGGCTGCTGGCCGAGCGGGATGGTATTCGTATAAGGCGTGACATTCGCACGCGCTGTTGCAATGCCACCCGACAACGCGTGCGCGGCCAGGCGGTCGAAAAGATACTGGGCGCGCTCGAGCCCGACATGCCGCACCACGCCATCGAGTGCAGCGATCCACTCGGCAGTCTCCTGCGGATCGTCGTCGATGCGGGGTTGATTGAGGGTAAGAGCGGGCTGAACACCGCTCGATAAATCGGTCATGGCAACTCCGGACTATACATTGAGATTTGATACTCGTGCGGGTTGAATCGGGCAGTTCGATCGTGTCAGAAGAGCTTAGCTATCTCTTCGCAAAATGTGCGTCTCTTTTGCTGGTCGTTTTCAGTTCAGATAGGGTATAAATTCTGGATTCGAGCCCTTGCATGAGATTCCCATACTATGACGTCCGAAACAAAGCTCCCGAACCGCCGCCTGGACCGCACGGATATCGCAATCCTGCGCCAGTTGCAGGACAACGCACGCATCACGAACGCTGAGCTCGCGCGCGCAGTTAACCTGTCACCCACGCCCTGCTTCAATCGCGTACGAGCACTTGAAAAGCTCGGCCTGTTCCGGCAGCACGTCACCCTTCTCGACGCTGGAGCACTCGGGTTGCGTATCAATGTGTTCATTCAGGTCAGCCTGGAGCAACAGGTGGAAGACGCGCTACGCGTTTTTGAAAGGGAGGTCGCGGATCGACCCGAAGTGATGGAGTGCTATCTGATGACAGGCGATGCCGACTATCTGCTACGGGTTGTAGTGCCCGACATGCAGAGCCTTGAGCACTTTATTGTGCAATGGTTGACGAAGATACCCGGCGTCTCAAACATCCGCTCCAGCTTTGCGCTTAAACAGGTGCGCTACAAGACGGCTCTGCCATTGCCGACCTCCGGACTCACGTTGCCAAGTGGAGAGGAAGCGCCTCAAGAGTGGACTTGAACTGGCACAGTCCCGACCTCGTCACGCGCTGGCTCGATAACACCCGTTTTCCGACGGCCAGCCGTTTTCTCGCCCTTACACTGAAGGCGAGTTTGCCACCTGACGTAGGTCTTCAAGACCGTCGGATTGATCGATTTCGCATCATCCGAATTGATCAGAATTTATGACGCAGACCGAGTCGCAGAACGAGCTGGCTATTGCCCGAGGAAACACCAAAAGCACCGGGTACATACGCGAAGTCCAGCACTGAACCCGTTTTATCGCCTCCTACATGCTGGTAAGCCCCCTGGAGATAAACGTCGGTTCGTTTTGAGATGTTGTAGTCGCCCATGAGCCCGACTGTTTGATAGTTCGGATGGTAACTGGCCGCCGCAGTGATCATCTTCGAATGTGTATAGGTGTACATCGCGCCAACATAGAATGCTGGGGTAAACTGGTACTTGCCATTGATTTCGAAGTTCTGGAAGCGGAGGTCAGATGCAGGGCCGCTAACAGGCGTGATTGCACCCACATACCC
Organism: Paraburkholderia sp. JPY419; assembly: GCF_050435705.1. Classification (NCBI taxonomy): domain Bacteria; kingdom Pseudomonadati; phylum Pseudomonadota; class Betaproteobacteria; order Burkholderiales; family Burkholderiaceae; genus Paraburkholderia; species Paraburkholderia sp. JPY419. The sequence continues at coordinate 405,366 of NZ_JBNDKV010000003.1, forward strand.
GGAATTCACCGGATTCTTTACATCCACATTTGAGTAGGCAAAGCCGAAAGTGGCGCTTCCGATATAGTAGTTAATACCTGCGCCAAAGACGCGCAGCCGGTCACCCACAAAATTTTCATCGCCGCCGTTGTTGATCGCTCCGGTCGCGGTTGAGGATGGATTATTTGCCTGCAGATAGGATGCCGCGATCAGGACGCTTCCGGTCGCATACTGTGCCCCAAAACTATACTGGCGATTGTTGGCAAAATTGGTGTCATTTGAGAAACTGTAAGTGCCACCGAATTGGAAGCCGCCGAAATTCGGACTGGTATATTTCGCCGTATTATTGACCCGGAAGGTACCGTCTGTGTTATCGTTATCGTACGGGTGCGAGAACAGGTAACCTGCCCAGTTTCCATTTGCTGTCGTCAGCGAGAAGTAGTCGACAATAGAGTCATACTGGCGACCGAACGTAAGCTTGCCATAAGTCGAACTCGATAGGCCGACATACGCTTGACGCCCAAACATCAGGCCGCCCTGGCCAAGCTTTCCATTGTTGACGTTGAAGCCGTTCTCAATCTGAAACACTGCGCTCACTTGACCACTGAGATCTTCGCTACCTTTCAGACCCCAACGGCTACCCTGAACATAGCCGCTCTGAAGTTCGTAGGCCTTGCTTCCCGACGCATTGTTTGTGAAATCGAATCCCTCATCGAACAGACCGTACAACGTAACCGAGCCCCGCGCATATGCGGAAGCTCCAATCGCGGCGAGAATCGAGGCAGCAAGCAGTTTCATCTTCATCTAATGTCTCCAAAAGCTAAGAAAGCGTTGTTTTATTTGTACTGCGAACTAGCTCCCAAGCACCTTCACGATGCAAGTTATTTACGCGCTACTGCCTCGACGTCTTCGCTCCCTTACCTGAGGTTTCGTTAACGCGGCTTGAAATCACTCCTCGACCGGTCCTATCGATTCACGCATCCAGATTGCCTGACAAGCGCCATTGCCTGATTTCGACTATTCATCACTTCGTCGTTGCTGACATGAAATTCGGGCGCTATCTCGCCTAGAGAGTGTGTCGTGCTATTTATGCAACAACTGGCTAAGGAACTGCTTTGCGCGCAGATGAGTCGGACTCCTGAAAAATATTTCAGGTCCCGCACACTCGATGATTTCCCCTGCGTCCATAAACACTACCCGGTCCGCGACCTCGCGCGCAAAGGCCATTTCATGTGTCACACAGATCATCGTCATGCCGTCGGTGGCAAGTCCTGTCATGACGTCCAATACCTCCTTGATCATTTCCGGGTCAAGCGCGGACGTGGGTTCGTCGAATAGCATGATTTTTGGCTTCATGCAGAGTGCGCGCGCGATCGCGACGCGCTGCTGCTGCCCGCCCGACAATTGCGCCGGAAATTTCTTTGCCTGATCCGGAATCCGTACACGCTGCAGGTTTTCCATAGCAACAGATTCTGCTTCTTCCCGGTATACCTTTCGAGTTCTCCGCAAGGCCAATGTGCAGTTGTCCAGTACGTTCATGTGCGGGAACAGATTGAACTGCTGAAACACCATGCCGACGTCGCGACGCAACGCGGCCAGTCCTTTCATGCGCGCGTGCATCTCCACGCCGTTGACAATGATTCGACCCTCCTGGTGGGTCTCCAACTGGTTGATGCATCGGATCAAGGTTGATTTGCCGGACCCGGAGGGACCACAAACAACGATTTTTTCGCCAAATTGCACACCCAGACTGACTTCACGTAAAACCTGAAAGTTTCCATACCATTTTGAAACTTTCTCCATTTGGACAGCAATTGGAGATGCTTGTGCGCCGACACTCGCGATAGCGAGTGGGCGCGTCAATTGGGATGCCATGTCGTCCTCCACAACAACTTATATACGATTTACTTTTCTGACCTGCTTACCGCTGCGCGACGGTAACCCCGAGAAGTCGCTCTACGCGCGCAACCAGGGCGACGGCGACGAGCGCCAGCGCGAGAAAGAGAATCCCCGCAACCAGCATTGGTTCGGCGTAACGATAGGTATCTGAAGCGACGTCCATTGCGCTGCCGAGCATCTCGGGCACTGCGATCACTGACAGGTAGGGCGTCGACTTCAGGATCGCGATTGAATAGGCTCCCAATGGAGCCGCGACATTTCGCAACATCTGCGGCGCAATTACGAAAGCGATCGTATCCAACCAGTTGAGTCCGAGACTTTTTGCCCCTTCTGACTGTCCAACGGGAACAGCGTCTATGCCGGCCTTAAACACTTCAGCCATATATCCCGAATAATAAAAACTCAGACCAAAAACCCCGACGAACAATGCGGGTAGCGTCACACCATAGTAGGGCAGAACAAAAAAGAGAAAGTAAATCTGAACGAGTGCAGGCGTAGACCGGATTGCATCGACGATAAACTGGACGACCGGGCGGACTACACTGCTTGAGCGGCGCAACATTTCCCAGACAAAACCAAGTGTAAGCGCACCAATGAAACTAAGGATGGCTACAAGGAGAGTATTGCCGATGCCGTCGAGTACTTGCGGTATGATTCGCAATGCGAAAGCAAGATCGAAGTTCATGTTCTCCCCCGCCGACTTCCGTGCGACTTCTCAAGGTAGCGCCCGAAGATGGTCACTGGATAACAGAGCAGAAGATAAGCAAGCAGAAGGCTCGAGTAGATCAACAAAGGATCGTAGCTCAACTGCGCGATTTCCTTTGCGCGAAACGTCATATCCGCCAACGTAATAAGTGATACCAATGCAGTTCCCTTGATCAACTGAATCAAATCATTGATAAAGGCCGGGATCATCGCCCTTATCGCCTGCGGCAACTCGATGAGAAACAGTGTTTCCGCCCGGTTCAAGCCCAAAGCGAGACCCGCTTCGCATTGCCCACGCGGAAGCGACTGCAATGCGGCGCGGACAGATTGGCTACTGTACGCGCCCGAGTTCAACCCGAGGACGAGTGCGCCTACCGTCACGCCGGACAAGTAGAGACCAAATGCCGGTAGCGTGTAGTAGAAAGCATAGAGGAGCACAATAACCGGCGAACTCCTCCAGAATTCGATGCCAAAGGTGATGGCCTTGCGAGTAAAGCCGCTCGAAAAATTCTGAAGGATTCCTCCAAAAATGGCAAACGGAATCGCATATAGGAGACCAAGGATGGTAACGGTCGCAGTGACCCCAAACCCTTTATAGATCCCCAGCATGACATTGGGAAAATTCATTTTCCCTCCTTGAAAAAATCCGGGTCACTGGTTTATCGAAAATCGTCGCCACAGATCTTTTTTGCAGACATATCGCTCGGAGCGATCTCGGTATCGCTGAAACCGTATTTAGCAAATATCTTTTTGACCGTCCCGTCAGCCTTTATTTTGGCGAGACTTTCGTTATAGGTATCCCGCAGCTTTGCATCTTCTGGCCGGAACGCGATTGCCGCGTAATTCGCTACCTGCTGCCCATTGACAACGAGGCCAGTAAAGGGGACAGCCCGTTCAAGCTTGGCGCCGACGTTAGGATCCTTGAGTACATTGATTACAGTGGAGCTGGACTCCGTATCCGCGTCAATCCGCTCTGCCAACAATGCGCCGACGGAAGACTCGACGTCCTTCAGCAAAAGTATCCGGTCTTTTGGAATGCCTGCGGAGATGGCATGTTCGACAGCCGAGCTTCCGCGCCCGCCCGCCATGCGGATCGCCGGATTTTTCGCGACATCGGCGTAGCTGTGAATATTGAGCGGGTTACCTTTCTTCACGAGAATGGCATCACCGATTGCCAAATCAGGATTGCTAAAAATCACCTGCTTGCAACGTGGGGGGGTGATTGCCAATCCTGACGCGACGGCGTCAATACGCCGCGAGAGCAGGCTGGGAATAAGCGCATCAAAGTCCACGATTACGAAGTCAACTTTCTTCACGCCAAGCGGCCCAAGCACCGCCCGGATCATGTCGGGGCCGACTCCAGCAACGGTGCCATCGGCGTTGCGGTATCCCCAGGGAACCTGGTTGTGGATGCCAATCGTGATTTTTCCATCGTGAAGAACCTTATCATCGGTGGATTCCGCTCTTGCAACCGTAACACCGGTGCTGACCACTGTCACGGCTGCTGCCAAAAGAAGCGCCACCCGCTTGCTCAATACCGAGATCCTCATAACGTCTCCTTTCCTTTTGTTAGTGCGCAAAGTATACTTGGCATACTAGGCACGTCAATACGCCAAATTCCAAGTGATGCCCGTATTTACCCGGGTGGAACGAACAGACCAAGACTGGAGACTTCTTTGTCCTTGTACGAGAGTGTGCGCGAGGAAATCCTCAGACGTATCAGGAACGGAACATACGCCCGCAAATTGCCGATCCCATCGGCGGCAGCGCTGAGCGCGGAGTTCGGTGTTAGCCCCATCACCATCAAGCGTGCGATTCGGGACTTACAGGCCGCGGGCGCGCTCGCTGCGATCCCGGGTAAAGGCACTTACGTGAAAGCGCCGCAACGAATCTTGCGGCAGCTTGATCTGCGCATGTCCTCGCTGCACAGCGCAGACATAAGGCTGATTTCAGTAACGAGGGAAAAGATCTGCGATCCATCGATGGCGGCTATCGAACCGCCCGATCAGGTGATGCTTTGCGTAAGAAAAGTGATCTTCGACGGGGACATCCCTTTCCTATATGACGCCAGCTATCTTTCATCGCATGTCGAGGACGACATCCTGGAGGAGTTTGGCAAAAACTTTATTGTGGATGCCCTGAGAAGTCGCGGGATTCAGATTGTCAATACGCGAATTGTTGCTGAAGCTGCCCCGGCTTCAGCAACAGTCGGCGAAATCTTCTCGGTCCCGATCGGTTATCCGATGCTTCGTCGTGTTTACAAGATGACGACGAGTGACACAGGAGTCACGATCTATGGCGTCGTCCAGGCGCCGTTCGACCGTCTCGCCTGCTATGTTAATTTTCCGTCTCAAGGTATGGAGATTAAACAATGAAAGCACTGCAACTCGAAGTCCCGCAAGTCTTCCGATCGCCCGCACCGGCGGTCCCGGAAGCCGAAATGCATCAACGGCTCGCGAACATCCGGCGCGAGATGGTAAAGGCGAAGATAGACGTGATCGTTCTTACGGACAAGAAGAACGTCGACTACTTTACCGACTACCAGGAACTTTCGTGGGATCACAAGGCACGCCCCATTTTTGCCGCGATCTCCCTCGCGGACTTCGCGCTCTTTGGCAGTCTCGGTGAGGCCCGCACGGTCGAACTCAGGCCCCGCATCTTTGAGCCGGTGTACTACAGCGGTTACCTGGACGAGTCCGTCACCGCTGTCGCGGACTGGATCAAAGGGAAGACCCATACCAGCTCTCGTCATATCGCAGTGGACTATGGGCAGGACATGTTCGGTCGGGGGTGCCTAGGGTTGATTGAAGAGCTCAGTTCTCTTGATGCGCAAGGCCGTGTCAAAAGTGCGGCAGATGCAATCTGGAACGTTCGACTGATCAAGTCCAGATTCGAGGCGGAAATGAATCGGGTGGCCTACGAAATCGTCGACACCGCGTTCCGTCAGACGATCAAAAATGCGTATATTGGCATGACGGAATATGAGCTCTATTACCTCATCCAAGCGCAGACCTACCTCAACGGTGCGGAAAGCGCAGAACCGATAGCAATGCTGTTCTCGAGGGGCGATTTCGCTTACGCACGAACGGCAAAGGAAAGGAGGCTCGAGGAGGGACACTACGTCTGGACCGACTTCCGGGCGACGTATGGCGGCTATCCTGCCGATTGCAACCGGATCGCGCGCGCCGGTGAGCCCGCCGACTGGGAAATCCGTACATATGGGGCCGTGCGATCCCTGACACTTGATCTCGCAGGACAGATCGGGCCCGGAATGACCTGTTCCGACGTCTACAAACTATTCGACCAGATGTGGCGCGATGCCAATCTCGGCACGGTGTACAGCGCGGTGTCGCGGATCGGACATGGTGGCGGGATGGATGTCACCGAACCCCCTTCTCTCTCTGCAGCAGACACGAAGATCATCGAACCAGGAATGGTGCTTCATATCGAGCCGAAACTCGAACGTGACGGCGCGGTGTTCCAGTTCGAGGAAGTCGTGTTCGTCACCGAATCTGGCATTGAGTTTCTGAGCACGCTGTCACCCGAAGCCCTTCCGGTGATTCGCTAAACCATTGCTTTTAGGATAGTTTAAAAATGTCAGACTCGACACGAATCTGGTCTACGATCGATTATGCGAAAGACGGCAAACAAGTCGATTTTCTCCGACTTCCCATCTCAACCGACACCTCGGCTTATGGATGGATCCCGGTTCCCGCCATATGCGTCAGAAATGGGGTCGGCCCGACCGCCGTGCTCATCGCCGGCACCCATGGCGATGAATACGAAGGCCAGATTGGATTGATGCGACTGGCGAGGGGGCTGCGTGAGAGCGACGTGTCAGGTCGGGTTATCATTTTACCATCGCTGAATTTCCCAGCGGTACAGGCTGGTCGCAGAGTCTCGCCAATCGATGAAGGCAACCTCAACCGGCTTTACCCCGGGCGTGCACATGGTAGCGCGACGGAGATGATCGCCCACTACATTACCCATGTCATTCTCCCGATGGCCGATCTTGTGGTCGACCTGCACTCGGGCGGTCGCTCTCTAGACTATCTTCCATGCGCCCTTGTTCGCGGCGCGAAGACATCCGCGGAAAATGAAAGACTCCTCGAATTACTCCGCGTCTTCGGAGTGCCTCTGGCAGAGGTCACCGACGGGACGGGCGGGGGCGGGAATACCACGCTGCCCGCAGCTGCGGGGGATTTGGGCATACCCGTCATCACTGCCGAGCTTGGAGGAGGCGCAGCCCTGCGCCGCGCCGGTTCCGATCTTGCCGAACATGGTGCACTGAGGCTTCTCAAGCACATTGGTATTCTGGCGTCATGTGAAGCGCCAGATCCCGAGCCTGTCAGGATGATGAGTTGCGAGAGCATGGACCTCTACGTCTACGCGGACAGCAGCGGCCTCTTCGAACCGCGGGTTGAGCTTGGCGACGAGGTTAAGGCCGGACAACTTGCCGGACTGCTCCACTCTGTAGATGACCCACATCGCCAACCTCGGGAGGTTTTGTTTGCCTCTTCCGGACTGGTGGTCTGCAAGCGTCACCTGACACTGGCGACCCGTGGTGACTGTCTGTTTGGCCTTCTTCAGGATGCCACCTCGCTGCCACGTGGGAGAACCTCGTGCTGAGCAAACTTAACCCAAACGTATACGCTATGAAATGCGTCCGGTGTGGAAAGCTTCACCCGCTCGACGACTATTTCGAAGGCTGTCCTTCTTGCCTGCAGCGTGGCACGCCGGCGAGCGTCGCGCCTCATTACGCCGATTTTCCAGCAGTGCTTCATTGGGACAATATGGCAGAGTGGCTGGCGTATGAATGCGCCTCTTGCCTTGGTGAAGGGAACACGTCATTGTCGAGTCTGCCACGGCTCGCTGCCTCGCTGGCAATTGAATCGCTATATACCAAGAATGAGTTCGCGAATCCCACTGGTTCCCACAAGGACCGAATGGGCGCGATGGTCGCTCAACGTGCACTTGACATTGGTGCCACGACGATCGCGGTTGCCTCGAGCGGAAATGCCGGCGTTTCAATGGCGGCCTATGCAGCGCGTGCGGGCATCGATTGTATCGTCGTGACGACGCCAGACATGAGCCCGAACTGGCGTAGAGCAATCGAGATGCATGGCGCCCGGATCATTGCAATGGAAAGTTCGGACGATCGCTGGGTGCTCATTGCACGACATGCGAAGCGCGGCGACTGGTATCCGGCCACCAACTACCTTATGCCGCCTGTCGGGAGCAACCCGTTTGGCGTGGATGGATACAGGGCAATTGCATTCGAGCTATACCTACAATTTCTGGAACTTCCGCCTACCGACATAATCGTACCCACCGCCCGCGGTGACCTCCTGTGGGGCATCGCGAAGGCCTATCAGGATTTGCGGGACAGCGGCCTGATCAGTACAAGACCGAGGGTGCATGCTGTCGAACCGTTCCCGCGTATCGGTCATGCCAGGGAAGGACACGGCATGGTATGTAGCAGTTACTCCGGCGACACAGCGATGGCGTCGATCGGCGGGAACACCGTCACCGTCCAGTCTTTGGTCGCCCTCGAGCTGACGGACGCCTCTGGCGTGTCGGTGACCGATGATGAAGCCCGCGATGACCAGCTTCTCCTGGGCAAGGAAGGGCTGTACGTTGAGCTTTCGAGTGCTGCCGCCCTGTCTGGACTGCGAAAGTTATTGGCTCAGGGAAAGATCGGACCTCAATCACGCGTCGTCATGATTGCAACGTCACATGGTTACAAGGAGCATCCAGAGTTTGGTGCTCAACTGATAGCGAAAGGACTGCAGGATGGTGAATTCGACGAAGCGTCGATAGAAAATGACAAGTGAGAAAAGGAGCAATAACGTGATCGATCAATCGTGGATGGCACAACCGCGAGGCCACATCTTGTTCCCTGAAGATCCGGCTCACTCGCACGCGGGCATACTGGCGCGCTTTCTGACGGACCTGCGCTACGAGGACATCCCGGACGATGTCGTGCACAAGGCGAAATTGCTAACGCTCGACACGGTCGGCTGCATCATTGCTGGAACCGATACAGTTCTCGGTCAAAAGATCCTGGCTGCCTACGGAACACGAGAACAAACGGATGGCTGCAGCGTTGTAGGCACGTCGTTGCGCCTGGCACCGTCGTTGTCCGGTAAGGTAAACGCTTGGCTGTCGGACGTTCTCGACTACGAGGATGTCGCTGTCGGCCACCCCAGCGCCACCGTCATACCGGCCGCGCTGGCAATGAGTGAGCACCTCAATGCCACGCCCAGGCAGTTCCTTGCGGGCGTCGTTGCTGGGTACGAAGCAGGTCTCAGGCTTCATGACGCAACTCAAGCCAGCCCAGAAGCATATCAGCGTTTCGCGGTATACCACGCGTGGCATGGTGTAGCCGCCGGAGCGGCAGCTATGGTCGTCTCGGGAGGATCGGAAGACCAGTTCCGCTCAGCACTCGGCCATGCCGCCGCCAATACCTGTCTGCCGCTATGGTACGTTCAGTATGGACGTCCAGCCCACGCGCTCAAGGCGAACTATGGCCAGATGGCACTTGGAGGAATCGATGCGGCGATCTGCGCGCGCCAGGATATCATCGGCCCCTTCGCCATGCTGAGCGACCGGGATAGAGGTTTCGCGCAAGTAATCGGATCTGACAGTTTCAATGCGATGCTCCTGTCAGCTGATCTTGGCCACACCTGGCGTACGAGAGAATCATCATTCAAGGGATTTCCCTGCTGCGCTTTTCTCCATACAACCATTGAGGCCATTTCCAACCTCATGGCAACCAGACGTGTCCACTACGACTCTATAGACAAGGTTTCGATCCGGACGTTTTCCAGAATCCCCGAATGGTTTTCCGATCGAGCGCCGTTGTCTGACATTGATGCACAGTTATCGATACAATATGTGTCGGCAATGGCACTCCTGTCCGTCGAAGTCGGACGGGGATGGTTCTCCCCTTCTGTGATGGGGGACAGCAGGGTCGCTGAGTTGATGCAAAAAGTTTTCGTTGAGGTGGATCCGGTTGCAGAAGACGCGTTCTGGAGCATCGATCAGCACAAGTCCTCTGTTACGCTGCTGTCATCGGACGGTCGCTCGTTCGAGACGTCGGTCGACTGGCCACTGGGCCATTGGCGCAGACCTTTCAACGACTTGGATGTGAAGCGAAAATTTTTGCAGAATGTTTGCGGAACTCCAATGGAGCGCAGCGGAGAAGACATCTTCGAGCGCATCATGAGCATGGAAGCTTGCAACTCGATGCGTGAGCTCGTCAACCTGCTACGTGCGTCGAGATCCTGATAATTGTATCAACGATGGAGTTGCCGTCAGACCACTTTTCGGCCCTCGTTTTACCGTTCCTCAACCTCAGCCGTGGCTGGCTTCAGACTGATGCCCCACTCTCTTCACACGGGAACCGCAAGCGAAGCGGCAGCTCACTGTGAAAACGTCTCGAGGCGGCACATCACTGCCGCAAAGTCTTAGTTAATGTGCCCGCCTCGTCTATCCGAAAGCCGGAAACTGCGCACCGAATTCTAGGGGAGTCAATTCAAGCTGCTGCAGTAACAGGGCGTGTGATGCGACTTTAGGAATATTGCGGAGGCGTGCACACGCTGCTGGGCTTCCAGTAGCGTTCAAGTTTCGCCTGAATTTCCGGCAACAACACCTTCAGCGCGGCGGTCGCGATACCCGTGCGATCAACACTAAAGAAGACGCGGTAGGTTCCGGATATCGCTGCGGCCGAATTCAATCAGCTTCCGTATACGTCGAACGTAAAATACTTCTTGTCGATCCGGTCATATGTCCCGTCCTTTCGCATGTCCGAAATCGCCTTATTAACTTTCTCCCTTAGTTCCGTGTCCTCTTTGCGCATTCCGATGGCAGCACCCTTGTCGCTCGCCGGATCGACAATTTTGTCGCCCATAAATGCGAAGCCCGCACCCCGCGGCGTCTGCAAGAAGCCAATTTGTGCCTGCACGTCGCCGATCAGCAAGGCGTCGAGCCGGCCAACGGTCAAGTCCGCGTAGACTTGATCCTGATTCTGATACGGTACAACCGTGACGCCGTTCGGCGCCCAATGCTGCTTGGCGTATGTTTCTCCGACCGTCCCCTGCTGGACTCCTACGGTCTTGCCTTTCAGAGAGGCAGCTGTCGGCAGAACGTTTGAACCTTTCCTCGCGACAAGACGCAAAGAGGAACTCCACAGCTTGTCGGTAAACGCGATCTGGTTCGCCCGCTGAGGGGTAATCGACATCCCGGACAAGATTGCGTCAAATTTGCGGGCCTTGAGCCCCGGGATCATTCCATCGAAATCGTTTTCTACCCAAACGCATTTCGCCTGTAAGCGGGCGCAGATTTCATTTCCAATGTCGATTTCAAAACCGGTCAGCTTTCCACTGGTGTCCCCGGATTCGAACGGCGGATAGGTCGGATCCACGCCAAACCGGATCGCAGACCAATCCTTGGCGTGTACTCCGATCGCTATCGATGAAAGTGCGAATGCAAAAAATAACTTCTTCACTACTATCTCCAATACATTCTTCTTCGATATAAGCGTTACTGACGAGTGCACCAAATAGTGCGCACTTGATCAGGCGGCGTAGCGGACATGCTTTTCCTTGAACAGGTTGCGGATCACGTGCGGCTCCTTCTGTCGACGATGCAGATGCCGGCGAACGGTGCCGATCATTTCCGCCTTGCTGGTCGGTCGGCTCTTGCCTTGGGCATTGGTTTTCACATCCTGATTCAGGAGTTCGTCCGGGTTCAGCTCGGGACAATACCCCGGCAGCCGGATCAGGCGCAGACGTTCGGCGTTATCGGCGACGAACTGCCTGACGGCAACGGATCGGTGCACTGGGTGTCCATCGACGATCAGGTAGATCTTGCGCGTGACCTGCCTGAGCATGCGTTTCATGAATTCGATGAACGTCGCGTTCCTGAAGGTTCCCTCAAAGACCATGAAGCTCAACTCCCCGCGGTTCGTAATGGCCGAGACCATGTTGCAGCCGAAGCGTTGTCCTGTCGCGCGCACCACCGGCGTTTGGCCCTTAAGCGCGAAGCTCGTGCCGCTGATGTGATCACTACGCAAGCCCATTTCGTCACCCCAGTAGATCGTTGCTTTCTCACGCTTCGCCTCTTTCGCGATCTGCGGATAGTCTTCGTTCAGCCAGCGTTCGATCACCGCATCGTTGCGCTCGTACGCTCGCCGCACAGGCCTCTGGGCACTCATGCCCCATGCCTTCAGGTATCGGCCGGCCGTCCACGCCGACACCGTGATGCCATACTCCCGCTCGATCAGTCGCGCCACCGACTCGCGCGTCCACAGGTAAAACGGCAGCGCCAGTTGATCCGGCAGCCGCTCGATGATCAACCTGCGGATTCTCACAGCCTGTCGGTGATTCAACAACCGACCACTTCCCGGCAGGCGGCCTCGCTTGCCAGGTCGCAGCGCCCGCAGGCCGCCGTCGCGCGCCAGCTTCATCCATTTGCTCACTGCTCGCAGGCTCACCCCGTAGGTTTTCGCCGCCGCAATCTGCGTCATGCCGTCACGCACGGCCTGCACCACCATTTTTCTCAGGTGCGCCTGCGTGGCGCCGTCCAATTTGCGGGCATCAGTTTTCGTCTTTATGCCCATATAACGCATAACGCACTATTTGGTGCACTCGTCAGTAAATCGTTGGTCCATCGCTTTCTCTGTCAAAGCCATTCTGAAATGTCCGCTTACTGGCCAAGTTCAAATGTCCGCTTTTAGGGGTTGGAAATCTGTTTCTTAGGGTTTCAGCTCACGCAGTGTCGATGGATGGCGTTTGAATTGGCAGGGCGCTTACGCCTGTTCCACTGTCCCTTGCAGACCTCCGGCCAGGTTTGCCGGGTTGCGTTGGCGACGTTCTGAGTTGCGCGAGTTCCATCACCACGTGCTCGACGTCGGTCTGCGTAACCTCGCGCTGCTTCTTCTTGCCTGGCTGTGGCGTATTCCGGTTGGTCCTGGTCGAGTCACCGCGGTGCGTGCGCGAGGGCGCCTTGCCGATCCGGCTGTGATCGCGTTGAGCCTGAATGACCTGTGAGACCTGAAGTATGTGACTCAACCGTTTGTGTTCGACGACGGCGCCCTGGTCAACCTCGGTCAGCCGGTCGTACTCGCGGTACGGCACTACCCGGCCATCCGCCCGCAGCTCGATGCGCCCGTCCGGATACTCCCAGACCTCGATATATCGATCAATCAGCTTGCGGTTCTCCGGCGTATCGTCCAGCAGGTACATCACCCGGTCGTACTGCACCGTCAGCGACTTCTTGACCTTTCGCGGCTCGCGCCAGGTGAGGACCAGATCAAGGCTCTCTTCGGCTCGCAGTGGCCGGTGTGCGTCGAAATCGCTCTTCGGCGACCTGGCAAAGCGCGCGTTGTAGGCCGCCATGAAGGAGGGCACCCATGCGTTGGCTTCGTCCAGCGTACTGATGCCGCGCAACCGCAGTTCCTTTACCAGGCGGTCCTGCAGCGTCAGATGGGCGCGCTCCACACGCCCCTTGGCCTGGCTCGAATTCGCGCAGAACGTGTCGATGTTCAACTCGTACATCGCGCGCCCGAACGGCGTCACGCTGCGCTCGGTCCGCTCGGCACTGGTGCTGCGGAATACGCTGGCCTTGTCGCTGTAGAACGCACCAGGCTTGCCATAGCGCTCGATGTACGCGCGAGTGGCCTCAAAGTAGCTGAAGGTCGATTCCGTCTGGGTGAAGTGCAGTTCCATCAGCCGGCTCGTCGCATCGTCCACGTACACCAGCAACGTGCAGGCCGGTGCGCGGTCCTCGAACCAGCGATGATCGCAACCATCGATCTGGATCAGTTCGCCCAGACAGGCGCGACGAGCACGTGGCTGATAGATCTTCGGCGGACGTTGACGGCGCGGCACCCACAGCTGGGCATCCATCATCAATTGCCGGACCGTTTCCTTCGCCAGGCGGATGCCGTGGCATTCCCACAGCTTCTCGCACGCCAGTGTGGGCCCGAAATCGGCATAGCGCTCACGGACAATCGACAGCGCCCGCTCTGCAGTTACGCGATCCAGCCGGTTGTTGCTGGGCTTCGCGCGTCGCCGCGACACGAGACCTTGGGGCCCGTGTTCACGCAATCGGCCAACCAGCCGACGAATCTGCCGCGTCGTCAAACCAAGTCTCTGCGCCGCACGCAACGGTTTGAGCCTGCCGTCCACCACATCCTGAATGACCTTGAGTCTGTCCAGCTCACGCATCGTCATCGTTATCCGTTCTGTTGCCGACATCCAAAGCTCCCAAACACTGGAATCCCAGCGGTTGATCAGCTTACGATCGACTCAAAAAGCGGACATTTGAACTTGGCTAAAAGCGGACATTACAACTTAGCCGTTACATTCTCTGCTAGCGATGCGCCAAATTATGTCTATCAACACGAACTGCGAAAGCAGTATTTCGCGATACCTTCGATATCTTTTCCTCCCTGCTATCTGGGCATCCTTTCAATGCGAAGCACTACCGCAGTGCGGTTCGGGCAAAAGTGAGAAGATCTAGAATCGGAAGAGTCGTTATCTCTCGGATTCTAGGCCGAAAGTCCGGCACCAATGTGCACTCGATAACCAGCACGCCGACATCGTTGAAGACTCCATTCACGCCAAACGCTTCTCGCAATCGAGCAGCAAGTTCTTGCGCCATCTGTTCTTTGGACCAGCCGACCAGCTCACGATAGGCCGACGCCTTCTCCCATTCCAGCAAGTCGCCAACCGTCAGGAAGCGAAATCGCTCTGCTCCGGAGCAATCGCGCAGAAGTGGCACCAAGGCCTTCGCGTCCCAAGTGATGATGCCAATGGGACGGTTCGTCATCTTCAATGCGAGGTCGAGGAATTCAAGTGCACTGGTGATCGACGCCGTAGCAGTGTTTCCGTAGAGGCTTTGCCGCGACGCCCACATATAGCCGCAATTCCCAATGATCAGTTGCACTTCCCGTCCAGCTGTCCCGCTTGCCATCCACGGCTTCAGGGGTAGGAAGCTTGTTTGACGCAGGATCTGCCCCTGCTGCTATTACGTTCCGAAACAGACCCCCAGAACGACGGGTCCCCGATCCAGAACGGCATGCGTACTCCCATTGCCAGAATTTCGTCGGACGAATACGATGTCGTATCGTTACAGTCGAGTTGAATGATCCCAAGTAGCGGTCGTCGTTCCATTTCTTCCTCAAGGGCACGGTAGATACACCGCAATGATATGCCTAATATAACAGGTATATCATCAGCGTCCAAGCTTGCTTTTCCAGAGAGCCATCCAATGGTAGTGCTCAAGTCAGATGGGTGATGATGGCAACCCCGTCGGGATACAAAACGGATGCCTGGAATACTAGGCATCCATAACTCTGCGAGATATAGTGGATAGTTTCTGCAGCCGCGCCACGAAAGGGAAAAACTTGATCAAAATACAACCGTCGCAATCACTGCATGAGTCAGTGCGGGAGGAGCTTCGCCGACGCATTGCGGCGGGTGCATACTCGTTGGGCCTCCCCATTCCTTCGACTGTCATGTTGAGCGAGGAATTCGGCGTCAGTTCAATCACCGTAAAGCGCGCCTTGCGTGATCTTCAAGCGGCCGGAGAACTGACCGCGGTCCCCGGAAAGGGAACGTATGTCAAGCGACAACAGAGATTGCTGCGTCAGCTTGACGTGATGCAGCCTTCGTTGCAGGACACGAGCATCCAGGCGGTTTCGGTTACGCGAGAGAAGATATCTGATCCGACAATGAACACGCTCGCCCCTCCCGATCACGTCATGCTTTGCATTCGGAAAACGATCTGGACAGATGACGCGCCGTTCATGTATGACATAACCTATCTTTCGCCTGAGATCGATAATGAGATTGTCGAGGAATTTGGCGCGCGGTTCGTAGTCGACGTGCTAAAGACGCACTCGATTGACATCCAAAAGACGCACATAGTTATCGATGCTGCACCTGCCGCTGGGGCAGTCGAAGGAATATTTGACGTCCCGAATGGATATCCCATGCTTCGCCGCCTGTACAGGATGGAAACGAGTGATCCGGGTATTACCGTCTACGGCGTGGTCCAGGCACCGTTCGATCGACTCGCATGTACGGTAGACTTCCCTTGAATCATGACTTGCGATGGCGGGGTCCGCCGGTCAGGGCCTGAACATACTGGGTTCAGTCCGGAAGGCCACTTTCGGTCGATCGCGCATGCTCCGGGACAGTCCAGCGACCGCGGAAATCTTCGCCTCCCGGATTTGCTGATGGCGGCGGATTCGTTCGCGAGGCAGGTGCGTAAGTGAGCTGATGGACCGCCACCCCATATATCTTAAACCTACCTGAACGACCTTCGATAACGGCGTAATCGAGCGTACCTCGCCGGCATTGCGTGCGCACATTCTTCAGGCAGACAGCACCGTAGGCTGCAGCGCGAACCCTGTCGACGTGCTACGAGAAAAGCAGTAGAAATTTCGCCCGACGTCAGTCGCGAATCAGGTACCTGTCGCGGTTCTTCACGTCCTTGATCCAGTTGGGCGCACGCCCCCTGCCCGACCAGGTCGCGCCCGTCTTTGGATCACGATATTTGAGAGGCACGACGCCCCCGCCGGACGTCGCACGTGTGCCCCGCCGACGTCCGAAGATATCACGCTCGGTAAACCCGTAGGCGGCAAACTTGGCCCTGGCTCCTCCAACGCGGCCATTTGCGCTTTCAGTTCTTTGAACGTAGCCATGATCCCCCCAACCGTCGAATATGGTCAGGGCGATCTTAGCCTGCTTTGGTTTTGCGCGATTGATAGGTGGCCCCGAAGGAGCGCGACAGATGCTGCAGCGAACTGTGCAGCGACAGACTGTGGATCACGCTCATCGCTTGCACAACTAAAGTTGTTAACACTGCGGTGCGATGCAAAATCTATCTCAGAGGCCCACCGCGTAAGGCGCAACGGCCGGTTTGCATTTCAACTAAAGTTGTTACTAATAGTAAAGGCTCCGGCGTCAACTAAAGTCGTTATCTAGTCCGTCCCGAACAATTCGTTTTGCCGAGCACCGTAGTTACGGGGATTGAAGCCGAGCAAGTCGGTGGTTGAACAAGGCGGTCAGAATGAAGGCGCAAAGAAGCCGCAGCTTCCTGAGGATCATCCGTAGATTGTGTCCTGCGCCGCACATCACCGCGTGCATCGCGTCGCCGAGCGCACCCTTGAGCCAGTTGCGATCGAGTTTTCCGTCTGTCTTCATGTGACCGATTGCTGGCTCGATTGCGCTGCGCCGTCTGATCATCGCGCGTAGTCCGCGTGTAATGCCCCGCCGCAAGCCCGGGTGGTAGATCTTCACACCATCGACGGCGACACCCTTGTAGCCACGGTCGACGATGGCGACCTCCGGCGTGGCGTCGCACAGGATTGCCGCCTGCTCCAGCGCTTCAGCCAGGGTGTGCCCGTCGTACGGATTGCCTGGCATCGAGCGCATGCCAACCACCAGTCCTTCCTTGTGGGTCGTCGCGATCGAAACTTTCACCCCGAACTCGTACGGCTTGCGCGCCTTGCCCTTGGCCAGGCACTCGACTTCCGGTGCATGCAGCGCATAAAGCTTGTTCTTGTCCTTCGGCTTCTGCGCCAGAATGCGTCTCGTGCGGGCGATCAGTTCCGTTAATTCAGCGCAGCCTAGGTCGGCCACCTGGTTGACCTGCCGCTCCACATCGCGCATCACCCGTCCAACGCGCGAGCGCAGCGTGCGCAGCGCTTTCCTCATGCGTTTGTACTGTTTCGCGTGAGCGTAGCGGCCAATCTGCAGCGCCAGATGCGGCGCCTCGCGGTTGTAGTTCTGCCTCAGTTTCAGACCGTGCCGTGCCGCGGCTTTCACCAGATGTTCGCGACACCGTTCGAGCAGGCGCGAATCGGTTGGGTGGGCGATCGCCTTCTCCATGACGGTCGTATCAACAATCACGCGCTTGACGCTCGAAGCCTTGATCACGCCAGCGCGTTTTGCTGCTTCGATCGTTTCGGCCAGCAACTCTTCAACGCCGGCTTCGCCCATTCGCTTGCGCCAACGCGTCAGGCTCGATGGGTCGATCGGAGGTTCGGTCTGCAAGTAGGTCTCGCCGGTGAACACCTGCCAGTACGGGTTCTCTACCCATTGCCAGACGACCTCTTCGTCGGACAGGTCGAACGCGTGCTGCAAATACAGCAACCCGGCGATCAGCCTCGGCGATGTCGCCGGTCGTCCCTTGCGCGATACAAAGCTTTCGCTCATTGATGCGCCCAGTCGCTCCCAGTTGATCAGGTCGGCCAAACGTATCAACGGATGCTTCAGGTTGATCTGTTCGCGCAGCGGCTGGCGGAAAAAATCTCCCTCCGTCACAGGCGTCTTCGGACCCATTCGCACCTCGTCGAAAAATGCAGGATTCTCACGTTAATGTGCCAGGATCCTGCAAATCTCACAACACCAATTCGGCCTCAAAGCTCTGCCACGCAAGGCTCTCCGAATTGATCAGGCTCGACTATCTAGTCCGTCCTGAACAATTCGTTTTGCCGAGCACCGTAGTTACGGGGATTGAAGCCGAGCAAGTCGGTGGTTGAACAAGGCGGTCAGAATGAAGGCGCAAAGAAGCCGCAGCTTCCTGAGGATCATCCGTAGATTGTGTCCTGCGCCGCACATCACCGCGTGCATCGCGTCGCCGAGCGCACCCTTGAGCCAGTTGCGATCGAGTTTTCCGTCTGTCTTCATGTGACCGATTGCTGGCTCGATTGCGCTGCGCCGTCTGATCATCGCGCGTAGTCCGCGTGTAATGCCCCGCCGCAAGCCCGGGTGGTAGATCTTCACACCATCGACGGCGACACCCTTGTAGCCACGGTCGACGATGGCGACCTCCGGCGTGGCGTCGCACAGGATTGCCGCCTGCTCCAGCGCTTCAGCCAGGGTGTGCCCGTCGTACGGATTGCCTGGCATCGAGCGCATGCCAACCACCAGTCCTTCCTTGTGGGTCGTCGCGATCGAAACTTTCACCCCGAACTCGTACGGCTTGCGCGCCTTGCCCTTGGCCAGGCACTCGACTTCCGGTGCATGCAGCGCATAAAGCTTGTTCTTGTCCTTCGGCTTCTGCGCCAGAATGCGTCTCGTGCGGGCGATCAGTTCCGTTAATTCAGCGCAGCCTAGCAGGCTGTTGAAAAGCGCCCCGTCATGACGACCGAAGCTACGTTCAGGAGACTTGCGCGTGCAATTTCCCGCTGAATTACCGGTTTGCCGCGCGATCCGCGCGGGGCATGCGCACGCATGCAGCCCCGCTGGCGCGCAGTCTTCACGCCGTGACGGCTCATCGCGCCGCTCCTTGCGGCACCACCCCTGGCATTCGGGCCATGCGGGTCAGATTGCTCGCAACCATCGTCAGCTTGAAGTGCTGGTCGACGCGCTTGATACCGCGATAGACCGTCTGCCGGATCCGACCGACCGTTTTACCCCAGCCGAAATGCTCTTCGATTCGTTTGCGGATGATCTGGCTAATCCGGTAGCCTGTATGCCGCGAAGTGCGACCATCGATTGCGCTGCCGCCCCAACGCTCATCGTTGCGCGCGACATGCGGTGTCACGTTGCGAGCGCGGCAATCGTTCACGAAGTCGCGGGTGTCATACGCCTTGTCGGCACCAACTGTCTTCGCATGAGCGCCTGGCACGCAATCGAGCAATTGCAATGCGCTGGCCCGCTCGGCGAAACCATCTGCGTGACTCACCACGGCGCCGACCACCAGCCCCGAGCGATTCTCCATCAGGATGTGCCCGTGGTAGCACAGGATGGCCGGGCTCTTGTGGCTCTTCTTGAACAATCGCGCCTCCGGATCAGTAGTCGACTCGTGCGTGGCATTGCTACGTCGCTCGCCTTTCCAGTCAGTGTCGGCGTTGCGGCCACCGCCGGCTGGCGGACCATCGTCCGGGCCGTCCTTGCGGCGGAAGCTCTTGTGACTGGCCCACGCCTGAATCAGCGTGCCGTCCACCGAGAAATGCTCTCTCGACAGCAAGCCCCGCTTGTCCGCCAGGCTCATGACTTCGGTGAAGAACGCTTCCACGACTTCATGCTCCAGAAGCCGGTCGCGGTTCTTCGAGAACACCGAGTGGTCCCACACCGCGTCCTCAATCGCCAGCCCGACAAACCAGCGGAACAGCAGGTTGTAGCGCATCTGCTCCATCAGCATGCGCTCGCTGCGCACCGAGTAGAACACCTGCAACAGCAGCGCCCGCATCAGCTTCTCAGGCGCAATCGAGGCACGGCCGGTGTCCGCGTAGATGACGCTGAACAGCCCGTTGAGCCGTTTCAACGCGTCATTCACCAGCAACCGGATCGGTCGCAACGGGTGATCTGCCGGGACGAAGTCCTCGAGCTTGACCGTCGTGAACAGGGGTTCCTGCATCTCATCCATTCCGCGCATCGCATCCGCTGCCAAAGATCATGAACACGATATCCATAACGCCCGTCCCTCAAACCCCGTTTACACGGGACCCAAATTCAACAGCCTGCTAGGTCGGCCACCTGGTTGACCTGCCGCTCCACATCGCGCATCACCCGTCCAACGCGCGAGCGCAGCGTGCGCAGCGCTTTCCTCATGCGTTTGTACTGTTTCGCGTGAGCGTAGCGGCCAATCTGCAGCGCCAGATGCGGCGCCTCGCGGTTGTAGTTCTGCCTCAGTTTCAGACCGTGCCGTGCCGCGGCTTTCACCAGATGTTCGCGACACCGTTCGAGCAGGCGCGAATCGGTTGGGTGGGCGATCGCCTTCTCCATGACGGTCGTATCAACAATCACGCGCTTGACGCTCGAAGCCTTGATCACGCCAGCGCGTTTTGCTGCTTCGATCGTTTCGGCCAGCAACTCTTCAACGCCGGCTTCGCCCATTCGCTTGCGCCAACGCGTCAGGCTCGATGGGTCGATCGGAGGTTCGGTCTGCAAGTAGGTCTCGCCGGTGAACACCTGCCAGTACGGGTTCTCTACCCATTGCCAGACGACCTCTTCGTCGGACAGGTCGAACGCGTGCTGCAAATACAGCAACCCGGCGATCAGCCTCGGCGATGTCGCCGGTCGTCCCTTGCGCGATACAAAGCTTTCGCTCATTGATGCGCCCAGTCGCTCCCAGTTGATCAGGTCGGCCAAACGTATCAACGGATGCTTCAGGTTGATCTGTTCGCGCAGCGGCTGGCGGAAAAAATCTCCCTCCGTCACAGGCGTCTTCGGACCCATTCGCACCTCGTCGAAAAATGCAGGATTCTCACGTTAATGTGCCAGGATCCTGCAAATCTCACAACACCAATTCGGCCTCAAAGCTCTGCCACGCAAGGCTCTCCGAATTGATCAGGCTCGACTATCTAAGGAAGGTCTGCATAACACGCTTTCAGAGCGCTGATCTTTTGTAAGCGTCAATCCGAGGCCGTCTTGACGATCAGAACTTGACTTCCGAGAGTTGCTGATTCGCGAGCACAAGATCGAAGGCGGCGGGATCGAAGCTGCCGCCGCACCACTCAAGGAAGTGGTCGTGCTCTTCGTGCGTCGGATCGGCGATCGCTTCGAGGAAGTCGGCATATCCTGGCACTCCGCCGACGTCACTCACCACGTTGGCCGACAAGCCCTTGGCGTCATCGCCAAGCAACACGCTCAGGGCTTCGCCCATGTCGCTAGTCGAGATGCCCTTCAGATACAGCCACGGCAAGCGCTGCGCTTACACGGGGCGACTTCCTTACGTACGGCGGCACAATCGTTGAATTGAACTTCACGCCCGATCCTGATCGATCGCGTACCTTTGGCACCTTCACCGCAATCGGGCCGGCGGCCGTCAACACCTCGCGTTCTGGCAAGTAGCCGTTGCGTACTACGGCGCGTTGCCCGTGCAATGTCTTGACGTTCGCGAAGCGCTCCATCAACTCAGCCAACTCCGCTTCAATCGCTTGCTGAATCACCTGCCGCGCTCCTTGGCGGACCAATTCGTCCAGCCCGAGGCCGGCGCCCGATAGACCGACGACTGCTTTTTCCGTATCCTTGCTCATGGTGGATGGTTTGTTGTTTGCTGGTTTCCGACTTCGACAATCAGATTCTCAGCTGAAACCTCCACCGCCTTCAATTCCCCGCCTCAGATCCCCCGTACACCACTTCCGACTTTAGCTCCTAACTTCCGCGGCCCCTCCATAGTATCTAGACACTGTCTCGGCCGAAACAAGAAACGCGCAGTCAGAAGCCGATTGAAGGCCATCACTTTTCTGGTGTAATGTCAAATTCAAGAATATTCTGAATACCAATCGGGCCGCAGTAGGTTAATCCCGTATCTCTGAAGCCAGAGCCCAGGTACATGCTTTTAGCTACCGCATTCCGCACATTGACGGCAAGCATTAAACGCCCGACATGTGGGCGATTGGACACGATCCACCCAATAGCTAGTTCTGTTGCAGCTTTACCGTATCCTTTGCCCTGGTATGATCGGCCCACCCGGAGGCTGTGCATCGTCATAGCGTCCGGCTTCGCCCACTCTGGCACCGCGGCCTTTTCTCGAAGGACAAAAAAACCTACAACCTCATCATGCACTACGACTGAAAAAGAATGCTCGAATTCCGAATTTTGGCTTTGGCGCAGTTCGGAAAACACCACATACAACGGGTCGACAAATTGACATTGATCGGCATCCAATCCGAGATGCGCGACGGTAGCACTGTCGAAACACGACAACGCTAACAGCCTGGCATCGCCTGCCACGATGTGGGAGGTCGGTGCGGTGCAAAAGGATTTTTCTGAGGTACTGGCGACTGAGTGCGAGACTTCCAATTTTTGCTGTCGAGAGACAAGGTCCAGCCTCTCTTCTTCAATGACACGAGAAAGAACCTCATCAAGTGTTCGTCTCCCCCACGCATAACACGACCAACCTGTCAACATCTCCGTGGGTGCCTTCACGGTTACCGGTGCCTCCCGCACATAAGCGGACGTAATGGACAAAGACGAAAGCCAGTCGTCTTCATAGTTATAAATAGTCTTGACATAGCGGTGTCCCTCATCTGGAAAAATCGCCACAACGTTTTTGCCGGGGTTCTTCCTAGACCACCAATCTGCCACTCTATAGGCTGCGCCACTGGTCGGCCCCATAAATAGCCCATGTTCTCGATGTAGTTGATGAGTTGCATGAAACACTTCTGCAGGCGTCATCCAGTGAACCTCGTCAAACTGACGATGATCCACGTTGGAAGGCACAATTTCCCCCCCGAGACCACTAAGATCCCCCAAATCCCCGCAGGGCTGACCGAACAAAACAGAATATGGCATATCCACGCCAATAGCGTGTAACTCAGGGAATAGCACTCTTAAAAATCCAGTAGTGCCTGACATCGACCCACCGGAACCAACCGGCCCCACTAGGCAGTCGACCTTCCCAAGTTTTCGGATCAGCAGCTCCGCGAACTTACCGTAGGCGAGTGGATTGCCAATATTAGAATATTGAGACGGCCAAAAACTGCCCGGGATTTCCTTCAGATATTTGGCCAACCTATTTAGCCTAGCCTGTTGTAGTCCCCCTTGTGGTGCCGGATCGTTCACAATTTCTACGTGTGCGCCAAGCTCTACAAGGCGGCTTTTAAGATGATGGTCGATTGCCCAATCGCTTACCAATATGAGCTTATAGTCATATTGAACGGATAACATGGCTAACGCTAGACCAAATGTACCAGAAGAAGACTCGCAGATGGTGGCACCCGGTTTGAGCAGCCCCTCCGACACAGCTTGTTCGAGTATGAACCGCGCCGGAAGCAGCTTCATCAGAAAGAAGCTTGCCCCATAAAGATTAGCATCCAGCCTGACGATCCGTGGATTTTCGAAATCCTCGAGGTTTCGCATGAAATTTCGATTCATAATTCTCTTATTCCCAAAGTTTTTATCACTGTTCGATAACAATAGCTTCAAATCCTGAACACACTAATTCACGATTAGCCAAATACATGTTCTCCGCAGTTTTTTCACTCGACGGATCGAACATCATGCCAATAACCGTTCCGCTGTGTGCTATTTGCAGCCCGACTGCACCATATCTTTTGCCAATTTCGTCAATATCGTGTAGGCGTGGCTTTCGTAAAAAACGTTGATTAATCCAGGTACTTGCTGTCGCGACGCGGCCAAGCAATTTGATATCGGATGTATCAATCCCTTTACGCAATAGAGCTCGAATCGGCCGAAATTTCTCGACCTCTTCTAAGTTGTACTGAGGCAATTCCATATCAAGAGTGTTGACAGTCTGTTCGGTGTCCGCAGTTACACTAATAAAGTCAATCGGAGGAAGCAGCCTCCTGAACGCTTCAAGCACAATGCCATCTCGTTGCGCAAAAAGTACTGCCTGTTGCGAGAATAGTGTTGAATCACATGCCGCCTCAGCGCTTACTGCAATTTGCATAACATCGCTAGGCGGCAGGTTAATATCAAGAGATTCAAGAACTGCCAAGATGCTGGCCACAACGTCAGCTGTGGATGACCCCATGCCACGCGCAACAGGGATATTGCTCGTAACCCTAAGTACCCCCCCCACCCTCGCAGCCGAGAACCGCTCAAGCGTGATTTCTGCGGCGCGTTTGGCTTTTTCGCAACGGCTTGGAAAAGCGTCTACTTCTCGCTTTTTCTCGTTCGGCAGGAACTCCGCCCTTGACTTCAGAGTCCGGTAAGGCATGGAGACTAAACCATGCCGTAGCAAACCAGTATCGTCTTCAAAAATTCCCTGGAGAAGCTCCCCGTGATGTCCGGTGGCCTCGCCACTCCCTTGTTTCCCGTACATGCTTTGTATCTCCTTTGGCTCTGGTTCAAGAAAGTCCAATACGAATACTGAGAGAGTGCATTTCATACGCGGTAAAGAATGGGCCTGCAACTCCTAGTGGTCTGCTGAGATACACCTCACTCGCGCGAGCAATCCCTTTCCAGAGAACTTCCGCGGCGGTTTGGTCCGTGTCGAATTGATACCGACCGTCTTGCCTGCCTCTGCGTGCGTTCGCTGAACCGAATACCACACCTGCAACAGCGGCGCACGAATCAGTTTGTCCGGGGCGCTGCTCGGCAACCGCACCTCGCATCTTTCGCGTACAAGCGTGCGAACAGCCGGCCCATGCGCTTGAGCGCATCGTTCCGCCAGATACGAATCGGCCGCAAGGGGTGGCTCGTAGCCTCGAAGTCATCCAGCGTTGCGATTGTGAACATCGCTTTGGCGTAGCCATCTGCTCCACGGAGCGTTTCGGTCTCGGTGTTGTCCGTTCCCCTGTTTCAACATTTATCGCCTCCGCCCCGATGACGACGGAGGGAGGTTATTTCAAGAGCCTGCTAGGTCGATTTGCATACAAGATGCATGCCCGCAAAAAGAGAGCGCCGACGATCAAAATGATTGCACAACCACGCAATCAGTTGAACGAATTCCTACGGCCGACGTCATCTAGATGACAAACCGGACAGCCCGGCTGTCGTTCCGGGATGCAGCGATGACGCTGCGTATTTCGGCGAAGGTGACCACCGATTTCGGGAACGTGACCGATTCGGCGGGGTTGGGCGTTGCGCGGTGTCGATTGTAGATTTCCTTGTTAGTTCTGGTCGAGTTCGGGCTCCAGGACGTTGGGTTTTGGGGATGCCTTTCTGAGGGATTCACCGGTAAGCGTGATCCGATGATGACGCTGCATGAGGCGGTCGAGCATTGCGTCGGCGATGGTCTCGTCGCCGATCCATCCATGCCAGTGCTCAATCGGTAACTGGCTGGTGACGATGGTCGCCTTTCCCGCCGAGCGGTCATCGATCATCTCGAGCAGATCGTTTCGAACCATCGTATCGAGGGGCGCCATTCCCCAATCGTCCAATAGAAGCACGTCGACGCGGGCAACCTGCAGCAACCATTTTGTGAAGCCGCCGTTGCCGTGCAGAACGCGAAGCTCCTCGCCAAGTCGCGGCACGCGCAGATACAAGGCTGAATGCCCGCGCCGGCAAGCGTATTGGGCGAAGGCGCAAGCGAGCCACGATTTCGCAGCGCCAGTCGAAGCAAAGACATACTGCCCGCGAACAGCTCCCTGAGCTGGTTCGCATCTACTATCCGTTCCATCCGCGTGCCGGCTGTGAGGTCGAGGTGCTGGGGCGCTCGACGCTAGGCGCGGAAGACTTTCTCATCGTTCATCAACCCGACGGCACCCGCGCTTATCTTCCGCGGTGGATGACACTGCCGTCGGCGGGCGACGTGCCTACCCACTTACCGGCTCGCCTACCGATGGCGGCGCTGCTGGCGCTGCGTCAGGAGCTCGACGTTGTTCTATCTTTTTCGGCAGGTATCCAGCCAATCGGAGGCGCCGATGAAGTCTCTTCCGCTGCGCACGCGGCAACCCGCCCAAACGGATCTGTTCGACAGCGTTCAACCGCCGCTGCCCCGGGCACGCCTGGAGCAGGTTCACGATCAACTCGTCGCGCTGCCAAGCCAACTGTTATGGGAAGTGGTCGACAACGCCGATGCAACACGAAGCCCGGAGAACAGCGATGAGCAAGATTAGCCCTGAACACCTGTCGCGCGGCGCTTACGTCTATGTGCGGCAATCAACGACTGACCAGCTCCGTAACAACACGGAGAGTCGCCGACGTCAGTATGGTCTTGCAGATCGCGCACGGTTACTTGGCTGGTCGGAGGTAGTCGTGATTGACGACGACCTTGGAGTTTCCGCCGGTGGAGTGGCCCGTCCGGGCTTCGAACGCTTACTGGCTGCGATTTGCAGTGGACAGGCTGGCGCCGTACTCTGCATTGAAGCCTCCCGCCTGGCACGTAACGGGCGAGACTGGCACACGCTGCTGGAATTCTGCGCGTTGGTTGGATGTGTCATCGTTGATGAAGACGGTGTTTATGACCCTCGCGGTATCAATGATCGGATGCTCCTGGGCATGAAGGGTACGATGTCAGAGATGGAATTGTCACTTCTGCGACAGCGTTCGATCGAAGCGATCAAGCTCAAGGCGGCTCGTGGTGAACTGCATACGACCGTGGCCATCGGTTTCATACGCAGTGAAGACAACCGGATTGAGCTTGACCCGGATCTGCGCATTCGGGAGGCAATATCGGCCGTATTCTCGCGATTCGCGCAGACTGGCAGCGCACGCCAGGTACTGCTGTGGCTGCGCGAGGAGCGCTTTGAACTGCCGTGTGCCAAATATGACGAGGGGCGCCGCCGCGTGCAGTGGAAGCTGCCGACCTATAGCACCGTGCTGCATATTCTTAATAATCCTGTTTACGCCGGTGCGTATGTCTTCGGGCGCAGTGAGACTCGTGTGCGCATCGAGGCTGGTCGCAAGATTGTGGTTCGCGGGCACCGCCGTCAGCTCGAGCACTGGGAGGTCTTGATCCGCGGACATCATGAAGGCTATATTGACTGGGATACCTTCGAGCACAACCAGCGCGTGATTGCCGACAACACCAACATGCGCGGCGGCATGGCCAAAGGCGCACTGCGCCGAGGTGAGGCCTTGTTGGCCGGACTCTTACGCTGCGCCCACTGCGGCCGCAAGTTGCATGTTGGCTATACCGGGCGTCGGGGCAATACGGCGCGTTATCACTGCAGGGGTGCTTTTATCAATCACGGCACGCCGCAAAGATGTATTTCTTTCGGTGCGCTGCGCGTCGATCAGGCCATAGCTGCCGAGGTCCTCGAGACCCTCAAGCCTATCGGCGTGGAAGCTTCATTGCGCGCTATCGAACAGCGTGCAAAGGATGATCAATCCCGGCGACGGCAGCTCGAATTGGCACTTGAACAGGCGCGTTTCGAAGCTGCAAGAGCGCAACGGCAGTTCGACGCCGTAGATCCCGATAACAGGCTTGTAGCCGCCGAACTCGAACGGCGCTGGAACGAGCGTCTGGCTCAGATCTCCCAGCGGCAGGCCGAAATAGATGCGCTGGCGGCTCACGATGACCGTGGCTTGACTCTGCAACAACGAAGCACATTATTGGCGCTTGGCGCCGACCTGCCCCGCGCCTGGAATCACCCGGAGGCTGGCAATGAAGTCCGCAAGCGCATTTTGCGCACCGTAATCAAGGAAATTGTGGCAAAGGTAACCGATGCCAGAATCGAACTGATTATTCATTGGCAGGGAGGCGATCACACCGAGCTGAGTGTGGTGAAGAACCGTTCTGGGCGGCATCGGTGGACAACAAATGTCGAAGTCAAGGTCCTCATTACCGAACTGGCACGTCAGCTCAACGACGCCGGCATTGCCTCGCTATTGAATCGGCTGGGACATCGGACAGGTAAGAATCAGAGCTGGACAGAGATGCGTGTGCGCTCTTTCCGCGGGGATCATCACATACCTGTCTACAAGATCGGCGAGCGCGATGAACGGGGCGAACTGACACTGGAGCAAGCCGCCAACTTATTGAGCGTGAGCAAGATGACAGTATTGCGATTGATAAGCTCCGGTACGCTCGACGCCTCACAGGCCTGCAAGGGCGCTCCCTGGGTCATCAAGGCTGCCGATCTGCAGCGCTCTGAGGTACAGAGGGGTTCGTTCGGTGCGTCGCGGCGCCCGCTACCAGAAGACCCGCAGCAAATTCCCCTTGAACTTCAGTGACGTGGTGAGGTGTGCATTATGTCGCGTACTCGGTTGGGCCGCTTATAAGCAGGCTGTAGCCGGCTTCGACCCAGTCACCGAGCGCGAGACTCGTGAGTGAGCGCGGATCGACGCCACGGCCAGCGCGCGTGTCGAGATCTTCAATGGCGGCTTGCGGATACTTGAGGCGCGCCTGCTTGAGCAGTCGGGTACGACGGCGATCATCACGCCAGCTGGCTTCCCGGCTGACCAACAGTGACAGGCGCTCCTCGAAGCTCAGGCTGGCCGCACCGGGCAGGGGTTCTACGCCGGAATCCCAGAAAATTCCGTCATCACGACATTGAGAGCGTCAATCGGCTTGTTGCCTTGGGGCGTGACGCGCGCCAAAAGCCTGCCGCATCTGTCTGGCGCTGGATTTCATCGCCGTGCAGGGACATCGGACGGCCCATCACGCGGGCCGCAATTCGATGAGATTGTTGAACAGATCGAGGCCATCCTGACAGTCTCGGCAGACCCAATGTAGCATTGGCCCGACCGGATCCGGATTGTCGCTGAAGGCCGTCAGCGCCGCATCGTACTGGGCATCGGTCCTGGTCGAGCGCATGATGCGCTCGATATTGGACACGATACCGTCCAGGCTGCACTCGCCGATATCAGCCTTGAATGCCGTCACACCACCCGACGGATTGACGGCAAAGAAGAAAAACGCCTTTGTCTCGATCATGTGCGACAGGATCGTCCTGGCGATCGCATTGCCTGGATTGATCAGGGCGTTGAAGATTCGATAGCCGTAAAACTCAAAGCCGAAATGCACGACCTCGAAGTCGTCGGTACCGCGTACCGAATGCCCGAAGTTGAAGCCTCCGCGAGTGAGGTCTTGTGGAATATCGTCGACGGGACGCAGTGTCAGGCATGCATAGCGCGTTTGGCCCTCGGCCACGAGCCCCATGGCAAAGCAAGGCGCCCGCTCGGCCAGCAGGGCCTCAACAAAACTCCGGTTCATGCGTAGCATGGGCAGCATCAGGATTCCTTCGTCGTGAGGATAGAAATTCGCCGCTCCAGCTGCTCATCGGCGTCGAACATCAATGGCTACTCGTCGTCGAGATCGAACAGCGCGCGATCTGCCGGACGGAACAGGAACTCGTCCATCATCGCGCGGAAATCCGCAACATCCCACTCGCCGCGCTCGACACGGCGCAGCAACGCCTCGCCGGCTAGCACGATCTTTCGCTCGCGATCCGCGCGCGTTTGCTTGACCTGCTGGCGCTGTGCCTTGGCGGCTGCCTTGCGGGCTGTCTTGATCTCCTGCAGCTTGTCGTCGGTCGCGGCGAGGCGACGTTTCAGCATGTTCATTCTGAAGTCCTGTGCGATGAAATTGCCGTCACTTATTCGGTAGCGGCATAAAACATTCAGATCGTGAATGCCTCCCCGAACTGCCGTGCCCGCTTGACATCGTCGGTGTGCAAGTAGATGGACGTGGTCGAAATCGAAGCGTGACGGAGGTTGTCTCGCACGGCGCTCAGTTCGACGCCCTTCGCGATCGCGTGAGTTGCGTGGGTATGCCGCATCCAGTGCGGCGTCGCCTGACGGAGTTTCTCAGCCAGCGTCGGATGGTCGATTTCAATAATCTGCGCGGCAAGCCGGAAAAACCTGCGCATGACTTCCCACAGCCGCAGGGGCTTGATGCCGGCATCGCCATCGTCCAGTCTACCGATCAGGGGCGTTGCGGGGTTCCAGTGAGTCCGGCTGACAGGTAGTCTCCGTTCCATCAAATAGCGGTCCAGCGCTGCGCGCGCCAACGGCGTCAACGTCACCCTGGCTGGCTTGCCGCCTTTGCCGATCACGTGCAGCCAGTGATCGCCGACGGCGTCGACTTCGATGTTGCGCAGGGTAGCACTGACCAGTTCGCTGATCCGAAGTCCCGTCGAGTAACCGAAATCCAGCATGAAGCGCAGTCGCTGCGCGGCGGCAGCCTGCCAGCCGTACGACCACTCGAGTCCGTTGGCGATGGTGCGCGTGAGCAGCCATTCTCCTTCGGTGAAGGCGTGCGCGGTTTCCAGGGCCATGGCGCGCTTGCTCCCGCGCACCTTGATGCCGGCAAAGGGGTTGGCCACAACATAGCGCTGCTCCACCAGCCAGCGGAACATGGCGTTGAGCACGGCAAGCGCGTGGGCAATCGAACGGGCCGAAAGGTTATCGACGAACGGGCGCCAGTCGGGTGACGTGCGCGGCCGCGGTGGTCCGACCCAGCGTTCGCGCGGTGTGGGTCGACGCAGAAACGTCCTGTAATCGGTTGCATCCTTCGTGGTCAGGGAAGACAACGCCTTGCCGCGAGCGACGATGGCCCACAGGATCAGGCGTTCGGCTTCCTTGCGGTAGGCGCGTTGCGTGGCCGGGGATTCATGCAACGCAAGCCATGCCTGGATGGCGTCGTAATCCTTGTCGACGCCCAGGATGCAGCTCGACACCGGCGCGCGGAAGGCGCCAGCGGAGCCGTCGACCTCGTGCGGTAGCCGTAGTTGCTCCCAGGGCGTCACGACTGACTGCCGATCCGCGTTGATCAGGGCGCGGGCCCGCTCGATGAGCGCCGGGTGCGCGGCGAAGAAGGCTTCGATCCTTCTCGCACTGGCCGGGCCGAGACCCGGAATGACGGTCCACCACTGCCGGCGACGCGGAATCCGTACCGTGAGATCGGCCAGGGTCCGGATGCCGGCCGCGTGCAAGGTGCGGGCAGCGCGATCCGGCAGCCAGTGCGCAATGTCGTCCCCGATCTGCGGGGCTGGAGCGGGCATAGTGCGCAGTAGCTCGACAGCCTGCGCGGTGGTTCGGCCATGATGCCTGCGCTTGTGGGCCGGGCATTCGAACAGCGCGGCCAGATCTGTCCGCTGCCGGCTGCGGGCATATAGTGCCAGTTGCCGGCGGATCTGGCCGATGACGCTGCGGGCTGACTGGCCGTGGCTGAGCCGATCTCGCAGGTACCGGTGGGCAGCCTCGCGCGAGGATGCGCCCTCGTACCAGGCACGCAGCGCTGCCAGGGCGTCGGCGTCAGGAAAATCGGCCGGGACGTCGGCGGCGGACGGGATCATGAGGCGCGTTTTCATGGTATTGAGTTTAGTACAAAAATGATCATACAGAGATAATAAGGTTTATCTCTGTAGAATGCAGAAGCTCAATATTTCTGTCGTATCTCATGGATCGTGATCCCACAAAATCGAAGACTCTAGCGTCGTGTGGAGAGGATAGTCGATGATCAACAAGAACAAGCTGCTCAGCGTCTTTTCCGATGCCGAACAGGAGGCCGTGTATGGCCTGCCTGATTTCGACGATGCACAGCGGCTGGAATACCTGGCGTTGACCGAATCCGAACTGGCGCTCGCCAGCAGCCGCCCCTCGATACCCGCGCAAGTCTATTGCATCTTGCAGATCGGCTACTTCAAGGCCAAGCACGCCTTCTTCGGTTTCGATTGGGACGAGGTCGAAGACGAGTACGATTTCGTGCTGAGCCGCTATTTTCACGACGAATCGTTCGAACCCAAGCCGATTACCCGGCACGAGTACTACGCCCAGCGCGAACAGATCGCTGAACTATACGGCTATCGGCCGTGGGCGGCGGCTCTCCTGCCACAACTCGTGCAGCAAGCCGCGCAGATTGTACGTCGCGACGTGACGCCGGGATTCGTCGCCGCCGAGCTCATCGTGTGGCTCAACGAGCACAAGATGATCCGGCCCGGCTACACGACCTTGCAAGAGCTGGTCAGCGAAGCCCTGTCCGTCGAGCGTCGGCGGCTGGGCGAGCTGCTCGCTGGTGTATTGGACGAATCGACCAAAGCCGTGCTGGACCAGCTCCTAGTGCGCGATGATACCCTGTCGCAACTGGCGGCACTGAAACAGGACGCCAAGGATTTCGGCTGGCGTCAGATGGTCCGCGAACGCGAGAAGCGCGCCACGCTGCAGCCGTTTCACGAAATCGCCAAGACGTTGCTGCCCCGGCTGGGCATCTCGCAGCAGAATGTGCTGTATTACGCCAGCCTGGCGAACTTCTATACCGTCCACGACCTGCGCAACCTGAAGGCGGACCAGACGCAGCTCTACCTGCTGTGTTACGCCTGGGTGCGCTTCCGGCAGCTCACCGACAATCTGGTCGATGCGATGGCCTTCCACATGAAGCAGCTCGAGGAAGAGAGCGGCGCCGGCGCGAAACAGTCCCTCATCGCCGAGCAGGTGAAACGCCATCGAGAAACGCCGCAGATCGGCCGCCTGTTGTCGCTCTATGTGGATAACAGCGTAGCCGATCCCACGCCGTTCGGCGAGGTGCGTCAGCGTGCCTACAAAATCATGGCAAAGGATGTGCTACAAAACACGGCGCAACGCATGGCTGTCAAGCCGCTGAGTCAACTGGCACTGCACTGGCTGGCAGTGGACGACCTGGCCAAACGTATTCGACGTCATCTGCGTCCCCTGTACGTCGAGTTCGACCTCGTCGGCACCGCCCCGGACAACCCGTGGCTTGCGGCACTGGCCTGGGTCAAGGGGGTGTTCGCCAAACAGCAGCGCCTGTCACAACGACCGCTCGCCGAATGTCCCGCGGCCACACTGCCGAAGCGCTTGCGACCGTACCTGTTGATCTTCGGCGTCGATGGTCAGCCGACCGGCTTGCACGCCGATCGCTACGAATTCTGGTTATACCGCCAGATCCGGAAGCGCTTCCAGTCAGGTGAGATCTATCTCGACGACAGCCTGCAACATCGCCACTTCTCCGACGAGCTTGTTTCGATGAACGAGAAGGCCGACGCGCTGGCACAGATGGATATCCCGTTCCTGCAGCAGCCAATCGATGCCCAACTCGAAGCGCTCGCGGCCGAGTTGCATACACAATGGCTGGCCTTCAACCGCGAGCTGAAACAGGGCAGGCTGACGCACCTGGAATACGACAAGGATACGCAGAAGCTGATCTGGCGCAAACCGAAAACCGAGAAGCAGAAGGTGCATGAACAGGCCTTCTACGAGCAGCTTCCGTTCTGCGATGTCGCCGACGTGTTCCGCTTCGTCAATGGTCAGTGCCAGTTCCTGTCGGCGATGAAGCCATTGCAGCCGCGCTACGTGAAGAAGGTTGCGGCCCCAGACAGCCTGATGGCGGTTATCATCGCTCAGGCCATGAACCATGGCAATCAGGTCATGGCACGCACCAGCGACATTCCGTACCACGTTCTGGATAGCACCTACCAGCAGTATCTGCGTCAGGCGACGCTGCATGCGGCCAATGACTGCATCAGCAATGCCATCGCCGCGCTATCGATCTTCCCTCACTACTCGTTCGATCTCGATGTGCTGTATGGTGCTGTCGACGGGCAGAAATTCGGCGTCGAGCGACCGACCGTAAAGGCGCGTTACTCGCGCAAATATTTCGGACGCGGCAAAGGCGTCGTCGCCTACACGCTGCTGTGCAATCACGTCCCGCTGAACGGCTACCTGATCGGCGCGCACGAATACGAGGCGCATCATGTATTTGACATCTGGTACCGCAACACGTCGGATATCGTGCCAACTGCGATCACCGGCGACATGCATAGCATCAACAAGGCCAATTTCGCCATCCTGTACTGGTTCGGGTTACGCTTCGAACCGCGCTTCACAAACCTCGATGACCAGTTGCTGGAACTGTATTGCATCGGCGACCCGGCGTTGTACGGGAAGTGTCTGATTCAGCCAGTCGGCCAGATCGACCGGCAGCTCATCACCAGCGAGAAGACCAATATCGATCAGATCGTCGCCACGCTGGGCCTCAAGGAGATCACGCAGGGCTCGCTGATCCGCAAACTATGCACGTACTCGCCGGAAAATCCAACACGTCGCGCGATCTTCGAGTTCGACAAGCTCATCCGCAGCATCTACACGTTGCGCTACCTGCGCGACCCGCAGCTCGAGCGAAACGTGCATCGCTCGCAAAACCGCCTCGAGTCCTACCATCAGCTCCGTTCGACCATCGCCCAGGTCGGTGGCAAGAAAGAACTGACCGGTCGCACCGACACCGAAATCGAGATTAGCAACCAGTGCGCCCGGTTGATTGCCAACGTGATCATCTTTTACAACTCGGCGATTCTGTCCCGTCTACTGACGAAATGGGAGGCCAGCGGCAACACCAGGGCGCTGGCGCGGCTCCCGCAGATATCGCCGGCGGCCTGGCGGCATATCCTGCTGAACGGACACTACACTTTTCAAAGCGGCAACAAAATTGACCTGGACGCGCTCATAGCCGGGTTCGAACTGGAGTGATGGAAGTCTCGGCGGTTCCGGCCTGGAACCGTTGGTAGGTAACCGAGCGGGGCTTCCGCGTGAAAACCTGAAGTAGGCTAGCATTGTTCGGCAGGGTAGGCGCGCAGTTCGTTGCTGGCGCAACTATGTAATCTTGATGTCGAACAAAGCCGCCGGTATGTAAGTATGTAATGCTGGGCGTTGTTACATCGCCCAAAACTCGATTTCTGCAAAACGCGCCACGTGTACGATGGCCTCTCGCTCCATGACATCCCATCTCGCCGTTGCCACATTCGTTGTATCGATTGCGGCTCAAACTGCATTCGCCCAGCAGCCCGACACGACAACACCAACGTCGAAGGCAGCCACGGCCCAGTCCAACACCTCAACTTACAATCAGCCATCGAAAGCAATTCTCGATGTGATGCTCGCGGCGCCGCCACCGATACCGGTCATCAGCCCAAGCGCCGATCGGGCACTGCTCGTCAGCTCGCAGGAATATCCGTCTATCGCACGAGTTGCAACGCCGTTCCTGCGGCTTGCTGGCGTGCGTGTTGAGCCCGCCAACCGCAGCCGGCACGACACGCCAGGTGGCTATGGCATCCCGCCGTGTGCTACCGGTTTCGAACTGATGCTGTTCGCGACTGGCGCCATGCGGCACATAGCACTACCGCCCGGCGTCTGCGCAACGGGTCCAAGCTGGAACGCCGACGGTAAGCGCTTCGCATTCGAAAACGTGACCGCATATTCGGTCGATCTGTGGATCGGCGACGGCGAAACAGGCGCAGTGCGCCGTATTCCAGGTGTGCAGTTGAATCCGATGTTCGGCGGCGATCTGATGTGGATGCCCGACCAGACCTCGCTGCTCGTGAAAATGATTCCCGCGCACCAGGGCCCGCCGCCTGTCGCCATCGACGAATCGGTCGGCCCGGGCATCCAGGAATCCGACGGCCGGCGCGGCCAGAGTAGCACGTACGAAGCACGCGACACGCTGGGGAGCGTCCACGACGAAGCGCTGTTCGACTATTACGGCACCTCGCAACTCGCGAGGGTCGACGCACGCACACTCGCCGTCACGCCGCTCGGTGCTCCTGCGTTGCTCGACGGCATCAGGCCGGCGCCGGATGGGCGGCACGTGCTGGTGTCCACGATCCGGCGGCCGTATTCGTACGTGACGACTTTCGGGCGCTTCCCGCACGATTACACGGTGTGGGACATTGCGAACCGCACGCAGATCGCCACACACCTGATCGTGTCGCGTTCGCTCGCCGACCGCGTACCGGTCTCCGGCGTGCCGCTCGGGCCGCGCGAGTTCTCGTGGCGGCCGACCGAACCGGCTACGCTGGTGTGGGCCGAGTCGCTCGACGGCGGCGACTGGAACGTCGATGTGCCCGAGCGCGACAAGGTCATGATGCTGAGGGCGCCGTTCGACGGAGCGCCGCACGAACTGACACGTTTGCGCCAACGCTACGCAGGCTTCGGATGGACCTCGCAGCCGGACATCGCGCTGCTCTCCGAGTACGACAACAACCGTCACTGGTGGCGCACCTTCATCGTCGACGTTGATGCTCCGCACGTCACGCAGCGCGTGCTGTGGGATCTATCGAGCAACGAGCAATATGCGAATCCCGGTACACCGGTCATGCGGATTCAGCCGAACGGTTTTCCCGTGATCCGCGTCCATGACGACGCGATCTTTCTCAACGGACAAGGCGCGTCGCCTACCGGTAACCGTCCGTTCCTCGACCGGCTCGACCTCGCGACGCTCAAGACCGAGCGCCTGTTCCGCAGCGACAAGACTGCCCTTGAGTTCTTCCTTGGGTTCACCGGTCATGGAACTGGGTCGTTCCTGACCTGGCACCAGTCGGCGATGGATCCGCCAAACCTGTTCGAGCGTACGCTCGGCGTCCCGGTCGACGCGCCACCGGGCGAAGCGCGCTATGCCTCGAGCTCCACCGCCCTCACCCATTTCGTCGATCCGACGCCAGTGGTGCGTCAAATCAAGAAGCGCCTCGTCAAGTACAAGCGCGCCGACGGGCTCGACCTGTCCTTCACGCTGTACATGCCACCGGGTTATCAGGAAGGCACGCGTGTTCCCGCGATCCTGTCCGCCTATCCGCGCGACTACGCCGATGCAGCGACGGCCGGCCAGGTGGGCAGCTCCGAGCAGACGTTCACGCACCTGAAGAATTACCAGCTGATGCTGCTCGCCGGCTACGCGATTATCGATAACGTCTCCTTTCCAGTCATCGGCGACCCAAAGCATGCCTACGACACCTACAACGAGCAGCTCGTCGCCGACGCCATGGCCGCAGTCGATAAGGCGGTACGGCTCGGGGTCGTCGACCCGGACCGCATCGGCGTGACGGGTCATAGCCACGGCGCGCTGATGACGGCCAATCTGCTGGCGCACTCCGACATGTTTCGTGCCGGTGTGGCAACGAGCGGCGCCTACAACAAGGCGCTCACGCCGTTCGGCTTCCAGAGCGAGCGGCGCTCGGTGTGGCAGGCGCAGGACGTTTATCTCAAGGTGTCGCCGTTTTTCTATGCCGACCGGTTGAAAACTCCGCTGCTGATCGTGCACGGCATGGATGATGCGAATCCCGGTACCACGCCGCTCCAGGCGACGCTGCTATACGAGGCACTGCGCGGCAACGGCGGTACGACACGGCTGGTGATGCTGCCGCACGAGCCTCACTGGTACTCGGCGCTCGAATCGAATGAGCAACTCGTGTACGAAATGGAGCGCTGGTTCGACCGCTACGTGAAAAATGCGCCGCAGCGTTCATCCGGTGCGACGGTCGTCGCAACATCACACGCGCAATAAA
This sequence comes from Paraburkholderia sp. JPY419, assembly GCF_050435705.1. Lineage (NCBI taxonomy): Bacteria > Pseudomonadati > Pseudomonadota > Betaproteobacteria > Burkholderiales > Burkholderiaceae > Paraburkholderia > Paraburkholderia sp. JPY419. The sequence goes on from NZ_JBNDKV010000003.1 coordinate 442,558, forward strand.
CGGCCCCGCGCCAAGAGCGCGGAGTATTCCGGGGGAGAAAGCTTGAGTTACCGTAAATCCTTGCCAGGTTTGGCTTGGCTAGGTATTCCACGCTCATCCCGCCAGCTTCGTTTGCTCATAAACCCTTCAAGACCGATATCCAACCTTCGGGGTCCATCTGGATGGTGCAACAAAATCGACCTGGACGCGCTCATAGCCGGGCTCGAATTGGAGCGACGGAAATTTCTGGGGTTCCGGCTTGGAACCCCTTGAAGGAAGTTGCGGACATACTTCGCCATCGAAGCATCGATACGACAGCGATCTATACAAAGATCGATCGTCGAAGCCTTGATGCCGTGGCGCTTCCCTGGCTGGGGAGAACGTCATGAAGAATTCCGCAAAACCAGCTGATACGATGATCTCGCAGGCGAAGACGTATCTGGCACAGAGACGTTCCCTCGGTTTCGACCTTAAGATCTCTGGCTCGATCCTGATGGACTTCGCGCGCTTCGCAGATGCCATGCCCCAGCCTGGCCCGATTACCGAAGAACTTGCTCTTGCCTGAGCACATTCAACAAAGAGCGAAAGGGCCATTACCTGGGCGCCCCGAATTGAGGTGATCCGGCCGTTCGCAAAGTATCTGAAGCAGTTCTCTCCCGAGGCCATCGTTCCGCGACGCGACCTTTGCGGGCAAGCTCATCGTCGTCTGGCACCACATATCTACACGGAGCGGGAACTCAATGAACTAGTCGCAGCGTCGGCGGCGTTATTGCCCGCCGGGTCGATTAGACCGCTCACCTATGAAGCGTTGTTCGGTTTGATCGCGGCAACCGGTCTGCGTATCTCGGAAGCCATTAATCTGTCCAGGAGCGACGTCAACCTTGACGACGGAACGCTGATCGTGCGCGAGACGAAGTTCCACAAGTCACGCCTCATTCCACTGCATCCTACTGTAACGCGCGTCCTCGAACGTTACGCTGATCGACGATTGCGGGTTATCGCTGCGGTGCCGTGCAATTCATTCTTCGTCGGTACAAGTGGTAAGAAGTTGCCTATTCGAACAGTGGAGGGGACGTTCGATCGTATTCGCAGGCAACTTGCAACACTGTGTCCATTCTCCGCAGTTTGTGGACACTGTCGGTCACTCGTGCCCGTTGCGGCCAATATTGTATCTTCTACGCGGAACGTGGCGACGGTACAGATCGAACGCTTACTATCAAGGTCAAGGGACAGTGGAAGTACTTCTACCGGGCCGTGGACAAAGCGGGAGACACGCTCGATTTCCTGCTGCGCGCCCACCGTGACAAGGCTGCCGCGAAGCGCTACTTAGAAAAGTAGATCGAGTGGAACGGCGAACCCGAGGTGGTGACGATCAACAAAAGTGGGGCGAATCTCGCTGCGCTTGAGGCTATCCACGCCGGGCGCTAGACGCCGATCAGGATCCGTCAGTCGAAGTATCTGAATAACATCGTCGAGCAGGATCACCGCGCGATCAAGCGCCGGACCCGCCCGATGCTCAGATTCCAGAAATTTCGTTGCGCCCGCGTTCTCCTAGGTGGCATCGAAGTCATGCACATGATCGTCAAGGAGCAATTGAACGATTGCAGCGTTGGTCAAACTCCCGCACAGCAGTTCTATTCGCTGGCTGGATAAGGAATCCATACCATATCGGTCTTGCCCGACCTTTCGCTCTTACTCCGACAGAACCCCTAATTTACTTTATCGCAAGACTATGGCCGGTAGTGTGCCCATTTGTCGTGAGCGGGCGGCGCGTAACGTTGCAGCTTGCCGATCAACGCGAGCGGATCGGCCTCGATCTGCAGCATGTCGAGATAGGTCTTGCGCAGGAAGCCTTCGTCGACCGTGTGCTGGAGCAGGCCGATCAGCGGCTCGTAGAAGCCGCCGGTGTTCAGCAGCGCGACCGTCTTGCCGTGATAGCCGAGCTGCGCCCACGTGAAGACCTCGAACAGCTCCTCGAGCGTGCCCGCGCCGCCCGGCATCGCGACGAACGCATCGGATAGTTCGGCCATCATCTTCTTGCGATGATGCATGTCGGGCACCACGTGCAGCTCGGTCAGGCCGTTATGACCCACTTCCTTGCTGACGAGCAGCTCGGGAATCACGCCGATCGCGCGGCCGCCTTCGGCCATCACGGTATCGGCGATCACGCCCATCAGCCCCACTTTGCCGCCGCCGAATACGAGCGCGAGATCGGCCTCGACGAGGGCGCGCCCGACCGCGCGCGCAGCCTGTTCATACAACGGTTTGGCCCCAATCGCGGAGCCGCAAAAGACACACACTGACTTCATGCTCGACCGTCCTTCGATTCGTTGCGAGGCGCGGCGCCTTCACGCCGTTGCAAGGGCCCGCACCTCCGACATACTCATCATAAGTCATCTATTCTTCGCCCTTGCCAGGCCAAGGAATAAATATTTCGATCCACTGAGCCCCATTCATTGAACATCGTAACCATTGACTAGGACGAAATGCCCGCCTCCGCCATTCCAACACCATAACGTTACGATTCCGTGATTGTCATTGACTGAAGATTGGATGTCAGCAAATGCAGGGGCGCCATTAAAAATGCCAATATGAGACGTACATCAAGGTCAAGGGACAGTGGAAGTACTTCTACCGGGCCGTGGACAAAGCGGGAGACACGCTCGATTTCCTGCTGCGCGCCCACCGTGACAAGGCTGTCGCGAAGCGCTACTTAGAAAAGTCGATCGAGTGGAACGGCGAACCCGAGGTGGTGACGATCGACAAGAGTGGGGCGAATCTCGCTGCGCTTGAGGCTATCCACGCCGGGCGCGAGACGCCGATCAGGATCCGTCAGTCGAAGTATCTGAATAACATCGTCGAACAGGACCACCGCGCGATCAAGCGCCGGACCCGCCCGATGCTCAGGTTCCAGAAATTTCGTTGCGCCCGCATTCTCCTAGGTGGCATCGAAGTCATGCACATGATCGTCAAGGAGCAATTGAACGATTGCAGCGTTGGTCAAACTCCCGCACTGCAGTTCTATTCGCTGGCTGGATAAGGAATCCATACCATATCAGTCTTGCCCGACCTTTCGCTCATACTGCGACAGGACCACTTATCGCATCAGCGTCGGACCGTTTCGTAGCTGACGATAACCCCGCGCTCGAACAGCAGCGCTTCGATATCACGCAGGCTGAGCTGAAATCTGAAGGCAGCGCACCGCGCGACTGATGACCGCGGCCGGGAAGCGATGACCGTGGTAAAGCGATTTCGCATTCTTCATCACGAGATTTTACCCGACCATCTCAGCAACGTGACAGCGCCCCGCGACAACGTGACAACGTGACAACGCCGTTTGATCGCACCCTCCACTCTACCTCTTACTACAATTTCACGATTTCGAGGAGGTTTTTCTTGCCCTCCTTGTAATTGACTAGCGAGATCGCCGACTGCTCAGTGGAACCGGATGTCGTCGGGGTCGTACTTCCCGCCACCGGTCAAGCAAGTTGAGATTCCAAAGGCAACGGGCGGTATTCGCGAGTTGGGCGTGCCCACGGTGAGTGACCGTGTGGCGCAGACTGCGGTCAAGCTCCTCACAGGACCACCGTGCCATCAAGCGTCGCACCCGTCCAACGCTGGGATTCAAAGATTTTCGCTGTGCCCGCATCATTCTGGGTGGCATCGAAGTCATGCATATGATCGTCAAGGGCAGATGAAATGCATTCGCGGCACTCAACCATCTGCCGCTGAGAAATTTTACTCGCTGGTGAAATAAGCAATCCTATGATATCGCGCTTTACTATGACCGTTGCCCTTATCGCGACAAAATCTGACAACTTCGACATACGTGGTCTGGAATTGGACAAACAGGACAGCCATCAAGGCTGCTTGTCGGCTATTTTTCAGTTTGTTGCTAGTTTTACACATGGCGCGAACATTGCTCAGCATGGTTGATCCAAGCTCATTCGACTGGGAATTGGTATCGGTTATTAAGGTTAAAGTCACTCCTTTAATTGGTACCGTACGAAGGTACCTTACCGTCGACTTGAAGGAGTTCAATATGTTCGAAATCTAAAAAATTTTGTTTGGTGGCTTGCTAATCGCTATCACCTTTGTAAGTGATACTGTTTGTGCACAGGCTCTTGAACCCGACCCCAAGGGCACAGGTCGACCACGCACGCTGTTACCGCGTCGTTTGGAATGCATCGCTCGTGGGCCTACAAGATCACGGCGCAGGCGCGAGGCCGTGGTCGTGCAGTGCGAGCGCTGGGGTCCTCTGGGGCTGTCCTTATCTCGATATCCATATTGGAAGTTGGTGGATTTGCAAATAGACGCTGGCCAGCCGATAAGCCCGACCTTTTTTGGACTATGGTGGCGCCTGACCGAACGCACCACGCTATAGCGATCCCGCGCCAACTGATCTATCTAAGACGTGCAGTCGGTCTTGTAGACGATCTACCGCGCATTCAACCGGGGTGAATGCCCCGAATGTGGTTCTCGGCATCGTATCGTACTTCGCAAACGGGGATTCGTCGCTTCCGACAATGGGCGCCATGTCCCGCAGTTTCAGACTCCCCTGGAATCGCGAGGAGAACATGAATTACCGGATTAATATTAATGATCAGCTCACAAATCCTGATAATGAGTGGATTGACGACGGCGAGCGCAATCTCATCACGTGTCAGGACATCGGTCCTCAACTGTTCGCGGCATCCTCAGCACAGACGGAGATCTGGCTTGCCGAACAAATTAACCCATGCAACCCTGTCTACAACATTGGACAATACACCGAAATACACGGATGCATTGATCCCGCGGTGTTCGAGGAATCTTTACGCGCAGTGGTCCAGGAAACGGAAACTTTACGTTGCCAACTTATTGAGGTGAACGGGTCGATCCGAGCGTTCGTTGTCCCATCCCTCGATTGGTCGTTGCCAACTGTCGATTTCAGTTCAAAAGCAGCTCCCACGAGAGAGGCTGCCAGATGGATGGAGGTTAATTTCGAAACTCCATTCGATATGAAAAAGGGGCCCCTATTTTACTATGCCTTACTTAAGGTTGCTGCTGATTGCTTTATTTGGTATCAACGTTACCACCATAGTGTGATGGATGGTCATAGTGGCGTACTCGTTGCGCGTCGCGTTGCTCATTTCTACAGTATGCGCATTAGAGGGAGGAAAGCAGACAAATCCTATTTTTCTCCTATATCACACTTGTTAGGAAGCGATGCACGATATCGTGGCTCATTTGCCTTTGAGCGCGACAAGAAATACTGGATGAGACGTTGCTCGGACTGGCCAGCCACCGTTACGTTAGCGAATCGGTATGCTCCCGCTTTACGGCATCGCCTTCGCCAGACTGCTTATATTTCATCTCAATCGTTACGGGAACTTTTTAGTGACCATAGTCGTCTGGCAAATCAAATAACGGTAGCTGTTGCCGTCTATCTCTACCGATTTACTGGCGCCGAGGAAATACCGCTGGGTTTTACTGTCGCAGCCCGCTTGGGCGAGGATCGCTTAACTCCCAGTATGACGGCAAATGTCCTGCCCATTCGACTATCCGTTCACCATACGAACAGTGCGATGGAATTAATGGTGCAGGCTGCTGAGCAAATTCAACGCGGCCTTCGGCATCAACGTTATCGTAGCGAAGTGCTGGGGCGAGATCTCGACCGGCTTCACACACAGCCACTTTTTGGCCCTACCGTAAACCTAATGCCCTTCGATTATGGCTTGTCGTTCGGCTCTTGCTCGTCGACGACCCATAATCTTGGCAATGCTACGGTCAACGACCTGATGGTCTCGATTTATTCGCCGTCCAGCAGCGGAGAGGTGAGAATCGATTTCGATGCGAACCCCGATATTTATTCGGAAGCTGAATTGATTGCTCATCAGAGACGCTTCTTGAAGGTGTTAGGTGCAGTTGTCGACGATCCCACTCAATCGATTGGTCGTATCGATCTACTTGAATCTGATGAGCGGAATTTGTTGTTGAAAACTTGGAATCGAACTGAGACGGAATATCAACTGGATCGGTGCATCCACCAGTTGTTCGAAGAGCAAACCAAGCGAACGCCCGAAGCCGTGGCCATCGTTCACGAAGGCGAGCAACTCAGCTATGCACAACTCAATGCGCGCGCCAACCGGCTTGCCCATCAACTCGTCGCGCTGGGCGTCGCGCCCGATTCCCGGGTGGCCATCTGCGTGGAGCGCTCTGCCGCCATGATCGTCGGTCTGCTGGCCATTCTCAAGGCCGGCGGCGCCTATGTGCCGCTCGATCCCGCCTATCCGGGAGAGCGACTCGCTCACATTCTCTCCGATGCCCAGCCCGCCATCGTCCTGGCCGATCAGGCCGGCAAGGAGGTACTGGGCCAGGCGTTGGCCAGTTACACCCTGATCGACCCCAACGACGCTCCTGGACAACCCGAGACCAATCCTCAGATACCGGGCCTTACCTCACGCCATCTCGCTTATGTGATCTACACTTCCGGCTCCACTGGTGCCCCAAAGGGGGTGTGCATTGAACATTGCTCGATCGTTAATTACGCATCATATGCGGCTGAACGATTTGGTGTTGCTGACGGTCACGGCACTGTGCTTTCCTCTTCTATCAGCTTTGACTTGGGCCTCACGGCCTTGTATCCTGCGCTAATTTGTGGGCGCCGGTTATATCTCTCTTCTGAGGGCAATTCCAAGCTCGACTGGCGTCAAGCCATTGTTGACGGTAACAATTTATCACCGGTCAAACTTACGCCCTCCCATTTAGAGGCACTTCGAGGGATACTACCCGTCGAAGCGATGGCAGGGCGCATTTGTACTCTGGTCGTGGGGGGAGAAACCTTACGGCATGCGCAAATTGAAATATGGCAAACCTATGCTCCAGAAACACGGATTTTCAACCACTATGGACCGACCGAGACGACGGTCGGCTGCGTTGTATACGAAATAAAAAAATCTGCCGAACATAGCGAACCAATCCCGATTGGCCGGCCGATCTCGAACACTCGGCTCTACCTGCTAGACAGCCACGGTCAACCGGTGCCGCTAGGCGCAGTGGGTGAACTGTATATCGGCGGCGCAGGCGTGGCTCGTGGCTATCTGAACCGCCCCGAACTGACCGCCGAACGCTTCCTCCCCGATCCCTTCTCCCATCACTCCGATGCCCGCATGTATCGCACCGGTGATCTGGCCCGCTACCTGCCCGACGGCAATCTTGTGTTCCTCGGTCGCAACGACCACCAGGTTAAAATTCGCGGCTTCCGCATCGAGCCCGGCGAAATCGAAACCTGTCTCGCAGAGCACCCCGCCATACGCGAAGCCGTCGTAGTCGCACTCGGCGACACCGACAAACGTCTGGTGGCCTATGTCACAGGCAACGAAACATCGCCAGGTGAACTGCGCGACTGGCTCGCCAGCCGCCTGCCCGATTACATGGTCCCTAGCGCTTTCGTGCGGCTGCACGCGTTGCCTCTCACTCCCAACGGCAAACTCGATCGCCGGGCACTGCCCGCTCCGGATGCCGACTCACTCGCCCATGCCGCGTACGAAGCCCCCGTCGGCGCACTCGAGATCGCACTGGCCGACATCTGGCGTGAACTGCTCGGCGTCCACACAGTCAGTCGACACGATTCGTTCTTTGCTCTTGGCGGACACTCCCTGCTCGCTGTTCAAATGATCGAACGGCTGCGCCGTCTGGACCTGAGTCTGGCTGTACGCGACCTGTTCCAGACCCCGGTGCTGTGCGCACTGGCTCGCGTCCTGGGCCAGCATCGCGAAGTGCCGGTGCCGCCTAATCAGATTGCGCTGGATTGCCAGACCATCACGCCCGACCTGCTGCCTCTAATCGATCTCACTCAGGACGAAATCGATCGTATCGTGGCGAATGTACCGGGAGGGACCTCTAAGATACAGGACATCTATGCCCTTTCCCCCTTACAGGACGGCATCCTGTTTCACCACCTGCTGGCCACTGACGGTGACCCCTATCTGCTGCTCGTTCAAATGGCTTTCACGGAACGTGATACGCTGGACCGCTATTTGGCCGCGGTCCAGCACGTTGTCAATCGACACGACATTCTGCGTACCGCATTCGTCTGGGAAGGCCTGTCGAATCCCGCCCAGGTGGTCTGGCGGCAAGCTTCGCTGCCAGTAACTGAACTGAAACTCTCGCCGGCAGACGGTCCCGTTACCGCCCAACTGGCTGAGCGTTTCGATCCCCACCAGTACCGGATCGATCTAAGCCAGGCGCCGCTGCTGCGCCTTGTAGTCGCGCAAGATGAACAAGGACGCTGGATCCTACTCACCCTGCTACATCATCTGATTAGCGACCATTCGACGCTAGAGGTGATGCAGGCAGAGGTGCGGGCATTCATGGAAGATCGAGGTGCAACGCTGCCATCGCCCGAACCGTTCCGTAATCTTATCGCACAAGCCCGACTGGGAACCGCGACAGATGAACACGAACGCTTCTTCCGGGCAATGCTCGCGGACGTCACTGAGCCAACGCTGCCGTTCGGGCTGGTCGAGGTACACCGTGATGGCTCTCAGGTAGGCGAGACCCGGCGAATGCTATCCTCCAATTTGAACCTGAGGCTGCGTGCACAGGCCCAACGCCTGGGCGTGAGTCTCGCCAGCTTGTGTCATGTCGCGTGGGCGCAAGTGCTTGCGCGTACCAGTGGCCAGGAACAGGTCGTATTCGGCACGGTCTTGTTCGGGCGGATGCAAGCAGGCGAAGGAGCAGACCGGGCGATGGGGCTGTTCATCAACACGCTGCCGCTTCGGTTGGATATGGATGAGGTCAGTGTGGCCGAGCGCGTGCGTCATACGCATGCAAGGCTGGCGGAACTGCTGGAGCACGAACATGCATCGCTCGCACTGGCTCAGCGATGCAGTGGCGTACCGGCAGGCACGCCGCTGTTCAGTGCGCTGCTGAATTACCGGCATAACTCGATACCGTTCGGCGAGACCGAGGCGAACGACACCTTGTCGGGTATCGAAATGCTTAGCTCCCACGAGAGGACCAACTATCCATTCGTGCTATCGGTGGAGGATTACGGACAGGCGCTGGGGGTGACGGCGCAGGTGCAATCGCCCATTGATTCGCAGCCGGTATGTGGGTATATGGAGCAGGCGCTCCGCAGTCTGGCCGATGCGCTGGAGCAGACTCCTGGTCAGCCGGTGCGTCAATTGGAGGTGGTGCCCAAAGCGGAGCGGGAGCTGCTGCTGCAGACCTGGAACGCAACCGAGGCGCCCTATCCCGATCAGGCGTGCATCCACCAGTTGTTCGAAGAGCAAACCAAGCGAACGCCCGAAGCAATCGCATTGGTCCAGGAAAACCAGCAGTTGAAGTATGCGGAGTTGAATGAGAAAGCTAATCGTCTGGCACACCGTCTGATCGTGTCCGGTGTGGCAGCAGGCGATTTTGTTGCCACCCTACTGGAGCGTTCGATCGATCTGATCGTGGCTCAACTGGCCATCCTGAAAGCTGGCGCCGCCTACGTACCACTCGATCCGCAAGGCCCCGCTGAACGACACGCCTGGATCCTTGACGATTGTTCAGCTCGCCTGCTGATCACGGATGTTCCCGAGGTACCCCTCCCAGTCGCAGTATTGCCGCCAACCGATTCGGGTGCCGCTCAGCCAAGTCCCGCTCTAAGAGCAGCAGCCCTCGAAACTGCCTATGTAATGTATACATCGGGCTCGACCGGTACCCCCAAGGGGGTGCTCGTGACTCATAGAGCGGTCGCCCGACTGGTCATGAACAACAGCTATGCCAAGATTGGACTAGATGATAGGGTCGCCTTTATGGCAAATCCCGCCTTCGATGCCAGTACTTTTGAAGTATGGGGACCACTGCTCAACGGTGGCGCAGTGATTATTGTCGATCGCAATCATGTCCTTGATGCTCGAGGCCTGGCTGAAATCATTAGCAGTGGCAAAGTCACCGCGCTGTTCATCACAACCGCTTTATTCAACCAATTTGTTCCCGAAATTGGACCAACCTTTGCTCGACTGCGATTCCTGCTCTGTGGGGGAGAACAGGAAAAACCTGAGATTTTTCGGGCATTGATAAAGCATGGGGGACCGGAAAAACTCATCCACTGCTATGGTCCCACCGAGAGCACGACCTTTTCTACCACGTATGAAGTGTCAGCAACGAATTCCGGCAATCGTCTGCCGATTGGCCGGCCGATCTCGAACACTCGGCTCTACCTGCTAGACAGCCACGGTCAACCGGTGCCGCTAGGCGCAGTGGGTGAACTGTATATCGGCGGCGCAGGCGTGGCTCGTGGCTATCTGAACCGCCCCGAACTGACCGCCGAACGCTTCCTCCCCGATCCCTTCTCCCATCACTCCGATGCCCGCATGTATCGCACCGGTGATCTGGCCCGCTACCTGCCCGACGGCAATCTTGTGTTCCTCGGTCGCAACGACCACCAGGTTAAAATTCGCGGCTTCCGCATCGAGCCCGGCGAAATCGAAACCTGTCTCGCAGAGCACCCCGCCATACGCGAAGCCGTCGTAGTCGCACTCGGCGACACCGACAAACGTCTGGTGGCCTATGTCACAGGCAACGAAACATCGCCAGGTGAACTGCGCGACTGGCTCGCCAGCCGCCTGCCCGATTACATGGTCCCTAGCGCTTTCGTGCGGCTGCACGCGTTGCCTCTCACTCCCAACGGCAAACTCGATCGCCGGGCACTGCCCGCTCCGGATGCCGACTCACTCGCCCATGCCGCGTACGAAGCCCCCGTCGGCGCACTCGAGATCGCACTGGCCGACATCTGGCGTGAACTGCTCGGCGTCCACACAGTCAGTCGACACGATTCGTTCTTTGCTCTTGGCGGACACTCCCTGCTCGCTGTTCAAATGATCGAACGGCTGCGCCGTCTGGACCTGAGTCTGGCTGTACGCGACCTGTTCCAGACCCCGGTGCTGTGCGCACTGGCTCGCGTCCTGGGCCAGCATCGCGAAGTGCCGGTGCCGCCTAATCAGATTGCGCTGGATTGCCAGACCATCACGCCCGACCTGCTGCCTCTAATCGATCTCACTCAGGACGAAATCGATCGTATCGTGGCGAATGTACCGGGAGGGACCTCTAAGATACAGGACATCTATGCCCTTTCCCCCTTACAGGACGGCATCCTGTTTCACCACCTGCTGGCCACTGACGGTGACCCCTATCTGCTGCTCGTTCAAATGGCTTTCACGGAACGTGATACGCTGGACCGCTATTTGGCCGCGGTCCAGCACGTTGTCAATCGACACGACATTCTGCGTACCGCATTCGTCTGGGAAGGCCTGTCGAATCCCGCCCAGGTGGTCTGGCGGCAAGCTTCGCTGCCAGTAACTGAACTGAAACTCTCGCCGGCAGACGGTCCCGTTACCGTCCAACTGGCTGAGCGTTTCGATCCCCACCAGTACCGGATCGATCTAAGCCAGGCGCCGCTGCTGCGCCTTGTAGTCGCGCAAGATGAACAAGGACGCTGGATCCTACTCACCCTGCTACATCATCTGATTAGCGACCATTCGACGCTAGAGGTGATGCAGGCAGAGGTGCGGGCATTCATGGAAGATCGAGGTGCAACGCTGCCATCGCCCGAACCGTTCCGTAATCTTATCGCACAAGCCCGACTGGGAACCGCGACAGATGAACACGAACGCTTCTTCCGGGCAATGCTCGCGGACGTCACTGAGCCAACGCTGCCGTTCGGGCTGGTCGAGGTACACCGTGATGGCTCTCAGGTAGGCGAGACCCGGCGAATGCTATCCTCCAATTTGAACCTGAGGCTGCGTGCACAGGCCCAACGCCTGGGCGTGAGTCTCGCCAGCTTGTGTCATGTCGCGTGGGCGCAAGTGCTTGCGCGTACCAGTGGCCAGGAACAGGTCGTATTCGGCACGGTCTTGTTCGGGCGGATGCAAGCAGGCGAAGGAGCAGACCGGGCGATGGGGCTGTTCATCAACACGCTGCCGCTTCGGTTGGATATGGATGAGGTCAGTGTGGCCGAGCGCGTGCGTCATACGCATGCAAGGCTGGCGGAACTGCTGGAGCACGAACATGCATCGCTCGCACTGGCTCAGCGATGCAGTGGCGTACCGGCAGGCACGCCGCTGTTCAGTGCGCTGCTGAATTACCGGCATAACTCGATACCGTTCGGCGAGACCGAGGCGAACGACACCTTGTCGGGTATCGAAATGCTTAGCTCCCACGAGAGGACCAACTATCCATTCGTGCTATCGGTGGAGGATTACGGACAGGCGCTGGGGGTGACGGCGCAGGTGCAATCGCCCATTGATTCGCAGCCGGTATGTGGGTATATGGAGCAGGCGCTCCGCAGTCTGGCCGATGCGCTGGAGCAGACTCCTGGTCAGCCGGTGCGTCAATTGGAGGTGGTGCCCAAAGCGGAGCGGGAGCTGCTGCTGCAGACCTGGAACGCAACCGAGGCGCCCTATCCCGATCAGGCGTGCATCCACCAGTTGTTCGAAGAGCAAACCAAGCGAACGCCCGAAGCCGTGGCCATCGTTCACGAAGGCGAGCAGCTCAGCTATGCACAACTCAATGCGCGCGCCAACCGGCTTGCCCATCAACTCGTCGCGCTGGGCGTCGCGCCCGATTCCCGGGTGGCCATCTGCGTGGAGCGCTCTGCCGCCATGATCGTCGGTCTGCTGGCCATTCTCAAGGCCGGCGGCGCCTATGTGCCGCTCGATCCCGCCTATCCGGGAGAGCGACTCGCTCACATTCTCTCCGATGCCCAGCCCGCCATCGTCCTGGCCGATCAGGCCGGCAAGGAGGTACTGGGCCAGGCGTTGGCCAGTTACACCCTGATCGACCCCAACGACGCTCCTGGACAACCCGAGACCAATCCTCAGATACCGGGCCTTACCTCACGCCATCTCGCTTACGTGATCTACACTTCCGGCTCCACTGGTGCCCCAAAGGGGGTGATGGTCGAACACGTATCACTGGTCAACCTATACAGCGCGATGGCGTCGGAACCCGGCATCGCTGCCGATGACACTGTGCTCAATCTCACCTCGGTATCGTTCGATATCGCAGCGCTAGAGCTGTATTTGCCATTGCTGTCCGGCGCGCAGCTGATGCTTGCTTCACGGGATGTCGCAATTGATCCCGAGCGCCTTGTCGCACTAATCGAACAGGAGGCCGTCACGTTCATTCAAGCCACGCCGGCACACTGGAGCGCGCTGTTGAATCACCGCTGGCCCAACGCATCTTTCACGTTGCTTTGCGGCGGGGACGCACTGCCTGCATCACTCGCTGCACGCATGTTCGATCATGTGCAAGTCCTCTGGAACATGTACGGACCAACCGAGACGACTATCTGGTCTGCTACACATCGGATGGTACCGGGGTTGGATCCGTCTATCGGCCGGCCGATCTCGAACACTCGGCTCTACCTGCTAGACAGCCACGGTCAACCGGTGCCGCTAGGCGCAGTGGGTGAACTGTATATCGGCGGCGCAGGCGTGGCTCGTGGCTATCTGAACCGCCCCGAACTGACCGCCGAACGCTTCCTCCCCGATCCCTTCTCCCATCACTCCGATGCCCGCATGTATCGCACCGGTGATCTGGCCCGCTACCTGCCCGACGGCAATCTTGTGTTCCTCGGTCGCAACGACCACCAGGTTAAAATTCGCGGCTTCCGCATCGAGCCCGGCGAAATCGAAACCTGTCTCGCAGAGCACCCCGCCATACGCGAAGCCGTCGTAGTCGCACTCGGCGACACCGACAAACGTCTGGTGGCCTATGTCACAGGCAACGAAACATCGCCAGGTGAACTGCGCGACTGGCTCGCCAGCCGCCTGCCCGATTACATGGTCCCTAGCGCTTTCGTGCGGCTGCACGCGTTGCCTCTCACTCCCAACGGCAAACTCGATCGCCGGGCACTGCCCGCTCCGGATGCCGACTCACTCGCCCATGCCGCGTACGAAGCCCCCGTCGGCGCACTCGAGATCGCACTGGCCGACATCTGGCGTGAACTGCTCGGCGTCCACACAGTCAGTCGACACGATTCGTTCTTTGCTCTTGGCGGACACTCCCTGCTCGCTGTTCAAATGAGTAACCATGCAGCGAAGCGCGGCATGATATGTACCTTGAATGACATATTTCAACACTCTACCCTGGCGAAACTAGCTTTACACATCGACACTTATCCGTCATTTACCTCAAATATCAGTGCAATCACGATTCGATCATCCGGATTAGAGCCTCCGATATTCTTCGTACCGGATGGCTTCGGAGATCATTCTTACGCATTCGCCCTTTCCCAGAGCATAAAAATTGATTGCCCGACATATGCACTTCCATGGCCACCAAGTTTTGACGCCTCATCCAGTTTGATTGAAGGTCTTTCTGAGAAAATGGCAAATATCATAATTGGCACCCAATCAAACGGACCCTATCGAATTTGCGGCTACTGTACGGGCGGCATTCTCTCTTATGCTATCGCAAAACAACTTTCGGACATGGGAATGGAGATCGATTTTGTTGGGCTTATTGACACACCCGCCCCGAGCACTTTCAGAAATGACCATTTGACTATCGAGCAACGATTCGTTATGTCGATTTCCGATTGCGGAAATACCATACTAAAAGAACGCATAAATAAAATGCAGGAAAAAATTGGAAAATTAAACATTGAAGAGCTAATTGAGCTTGCGCAGAAACTAGAAATTCTACCAAAAACGATCCCCACCAAGGTCGCCGTCGATCACTACAAGCGCATCCACAATTACGTCGACATGGTAAAGATTTATACTCCACCGCCGTTGCATTCAACAATCCACCAATTTTATGCACTCGAGAAGCGCGGTCAAGGCGATCACACCTCTACTCAAACACATGGCTGGGATAAAATTATCCCATCGTCGCATCTCTTTACAAATCCAGTACCAGGCAATCACATCACCCTAATGACAGATAAATTGAATCGCATGCTTCTTGGTAGTGCATTGAGTCGCATATTAAAAGCGCCCAATACCCATATCTCTAAACCCCTGTCGGAGGCACTGTAACGTTAAGAGTCGCTAACACAACCTGGACATGAAGCCATGGACGCAATATCCTGGCGACATGGCAAGACGAAAAATCAGCAATGAATTGTGGGCGGCGCTGGAACCGTTGATTCCCGTGTTCGAACCATCGCCCAAAGGCGGTCGCCGACGTACGGTCGACGATCTGTTAGCGCCGATGTAAACTGACCCGCTTGGGAGAGGATGGCGGCTTTTTGCCGCCGATGCTGACTCAGCAAGCAGTGGAAATCAAGGTATTGGCAAGACGGGGAACGGCGGTACGCGAGATTGCGCGGCAAACGGGCCTGTCGCGCAACACGGTGCGCCGCTATCTGCGCGACGAGCAGGAGGGCCGTTACAGGCAACGTGAGCCACACCCGACCAAGCTCGCCCCGTTCAAGCACTATTCCCCGCGCGCGTGGCCGCTGCACGACCGCACTGGATTCCGGCAACGGTCCTGCTGCGGGAGTTGCAGGAAGCCGGCTATGAAGGCGGTATCAGCCAGCTCAAGACGTTCCTGCCACCGTACAAGCGTGCAGAGCCCGAGCCGGTAGTGCGATTCGAGACGCCGCCGGGCAAGCAGATGCATGCTAACTTCACGGTCATCTGTCGTGGCCGCGCGCCGCTACTGGCGCTCATCGCGACGCTCGGATACAGCCGTGCAAGCCTCGTGCGCTTCACCGCGGGCGAGGACGCCGCGACGTTGTGCGAGTGCCTGCAGGAAGCGTTCGTCTACTTCGTCGGGTCTGAATAATTCGCTTTGGACGACGCTTGCCCTCACGGCTGGCAGTCGACAGCGATTGAGCGGTTGAGCAAGGCGGTCAGAACAGCGGCGTAAAAAAGCCTCAGCTTCCTGAGGATCATCCGCAGGTTATGGCCGGCGCCGCACAGCACTGCGCGTATTGCGTCGCCGAGCGCGCCTTTAAGCCAGTTCCGGTCGAGCTTCCCGTCTGCCTTCATGTGGCCGATGGCTGGCTCGATCGCACTTCGCCTTCGGATCATCTCGCGTAGTCCACGTGTGATTCCGCGCCGTAATCCCGGATGGTAGATCTTCACGCCATCTGGATTTGCCCCCGTACTTCCGGACACCGCCTCACACTGAGGTTGATGAATCGGTCCTACGTCGGAACTCGCGTGGCGAGCGATATTTCAGCGCGCTATGCGGGTGTTTCTCGTTGTAATGCTCGAACGCGACGGCCAGATTGCGAGCAGCGGCGCTGCATCTGGCTTGGGCATGAAGGCCACGTAGTCGCGCTTCATCGTCTTCACGAAGCTCTCGGCCATGCCGTTGCTCTGCGGACTGCACACAGGCGTCGTGAGCGGTTTGAGTCCAATGCCCGAGGCGAAGGTCCGGGTCTTCTCGGCGATGTAACCCGAGCCGTTATCGCTGAGCCATTCAATTTGCTCTGGCGCTTTCGAAACGTTGCCGAAGCGATGCTCAATGGCCGCCAGCATGACGTCACGTACAACGTCGCCACTATGGCCACCGGTCGTTGCCGCCCAGCTCATGGCCTCGCGGTCACAGCAGTCGAGCGCAAAGGTCACGCGCAGCGGCTCGCCGTTGTCGCAACGAAACTCGAAACCATCGGAGCACCGTAAGCGGCTCGTGCCGGCCGTTATAGACGGTGGCTGAGGTCGACATCAAAGTGATGTCCATCATTTCCGATCTGATGGGCACCACTTTGACACAGTCTGCAGAGAAGAAGCCAGGTACACGAACGGGGCGCCCGAATTACCCCCGGGAGCTTCGTGAGCGACTGGCAGCGGCAGCTTGCGAGCCTGGCGTATCAGTCTCAAAGCTGGCCCGGGAGAATGGCATCAACGCGAACATGCTGTTCACCTGGCGGCGGCGATATCTGGACGATCAGCAAGCTCGATCTGCCGGGCTCATTCCGGTCGTATTGCTCAGCGACACGCCAACAGAGGTCATTGCATCAGCTCCGGTAGAAGCGCAAGCGCTGGGCGCGAAGCCTGTCTCACCGGTCGGCACGATCGAGATCCGGATCGGTCGTGCGGTGGTTAAAGTGGACGGCCTGGTTGATGCCGATATGTTGCGGATCGTGCTGGGCAGTCTGCGCTCATGATCTCCCTACCGGCAGGCACGCGCATCTGGATCGCTGCTGGCGTCACCGATATGCGATGCGGGTTCCAGGGGTTGGCAGCGAAGGTGCAAACAGCGCTTGAGGAGAATCCTCTGGGCGGCAACGTCTACATCTTCCGGGGCCGTCGCGGCGATCTGATAAAAATTCTCTGGGCCACGGAGGACGGAATCTGGCTTCTCGCGAAGCGGCTTGAACGAGGCCGGTTTATATGGCCCAAGGCCGACGGTGGCAAGGTCCATCTGAGCGCCGCGCAACTGTCGATGCTGCTTGAGGGCATCGACTGGCGACAGCCCCGTCGCACTGCCGCACTATCGATGTTGTAAACCGCGCGGCGGACTCGTAAACTACGGCGCATGTCGAACGGCGCCGATCTTCCTGACGATGTCGAGCTCCCGAAGGCCTTGCTGGTTGAGGCCCGTAGCCTGCTTGCTGAACGCGATGTCGAGATTGAGCAGCTCAAGGCCCAGATCGACAAGCTCAGGCGCATGCAGTTCGGTCGCAAGTCCGAGCAGCTGCAGCGGCAAATCGAGACGCTCGAGACTCAACTTGAGGATCTGGCGGCTGGGCGCGGCGTTGTGGATGTGCAGCGTGCGCAGGCCCGAAGTGCAAATGCGTCCACCTCAAATGCGACGACGGACGAAGCGGCTTCCAGGCAAGCGCTTCCCGCGCATCTGCCGCGCGAGGATCATGTACTCGGGCCCGAATCGAGTTGCCCGGACTGCGGTCAACCAATGCAGGTGCTCGGCGAGGACGTGTCCGAACAACTCGCCCGGGTCGCAGCTGCGTTCAAGGTCATTCGCACGATCCGGCGCAAACTGGTTTGCCCCTCCTGCAGTACTATCACCCAGCCACCGATGCCCGGCCTGCCGATCGAGCGCAGCATCGCCCATCCGAGCTTGCTGGCAGACATCCTCGTCTCGAAGTATGCAGACCACCAGCCGTTGTACCGGCAATCGGCGATCGCGGCGCGCGACGGCGTGACGCTTGACCGGGCCAGCATGGGCCGATGGGTCGGCCAGTGCGAGGCACTGTGCGCACCGCTAACAGAGGCGCTGCGCCGCTATACCGTGTCCGCCACCAAGCTGCACGCGGATGACACGCCGATCCCGGTGCTCTCACCGGGCAACAGGAAGACCCGCACCGGCCGGCTATGGGTCTACGTGCGCGACGATCATCGCTCCGGCTCGGCGCAACCTGCTTCAGTCTGGTTCGCGTACTCGCCGAACCGGCAAGGCATCCATCCTCAAACCCATCTCGCCAGCTTCAAAGGGATTCTGCAAGCGGACGCTTACGCGGGCTTCGACGAATTGTTCCGCGATGGCTTGATACGCGAGGCGGCATGCCATGCCCACGCGAGGAGAAAGTTCTACGACATCCATGTGCGCACGCCATCTGACACAACACAAAAGGCACTCGAATATATTGGCGGGCTCTATGACATTGAGGCCTCCATTCGCGGCAAGCCCGCCGCCGAACGGCTGCGAATACGGCAGGAGAATGCCAGACCTCTGCTTCAGATCTACGAAGCGTGGCTCAGGGCAAAGCTCGAAACGCTGTCGTCGAAGTCCGATACGGCCAAGGCGATCAACTATACGCTGAACCAGTGGAGCGCACTGACGTTGTATTGCGAAGACGGTACGCTCGAGATCGACAACAACATCGCGGAGAACGCGCTGCGTTGTGTAAGCCTGGGTCGGAAAAATTTTTTATTCGCCGGCTCAGACAGCGGCGGCGAACGCGCAGCCGCGATGTACGCATTGATTGGCACTTGCACACTGAATGACATCGATCCGCGTGCCTACCTCGACTATGTGCTAACCCATATCGCCGGTCACAAAATCAATCGCATCGACGAGCTCCTGCCTTGGCGTGTGGCCGACAAGCTGCACACGCCAGCCAGTTCGCCAAAGCCCTCTACCTGACCGGCAGCTCCAGTTCACCATCATGCTTTACGCGCACCGCGAATGGACGAACGGCCCAGCTGAGCCGCTTACGGAGCACCAGCGTTGGTTGCTTCTGGGCACGGCGACCTTGCCATCATGCCGACGCTGTGGGCGCGGCGGCTTGGGCCTGCGCTCAAGCAGCAAGCCATGTTCGCGCATCACGCGATAGACCCGCTTGGCATTGACAGAAGCCGCGCACTGGCGCTCCCGCTCGCTGCGCATTGTGCCCCACACGCGGCGGTAACCCCAGCTCGGCAAGTCAGCGATTACGCGCCGGATTTCCTCCACCAGTTCAGCGTCGTCGGTTTGTCGAGCCGTCCGCCCGTCCCGCCAATCAGCGGGTCGAGCAAGCTTTGCCGCCACGTTTGAGCGCGCCACACCGAGAACGTCGCAAACCTGCTTCACTGGTCGTCCCCCGGCAACGATGGCGAGCGCGCAATCCATTTTTTTGCCCGGCCATACTCCACGGCTTCGCGAAGGATTTCGACTTCGACGGTCTTCTTGCCCAGTAGCCGTTGCAATTCCCTGATTTGCTTGAGCGCGTCGGCCAACTCCGAAGCCGGCACGACTTCTTCGCCAGCGCTGACCGCCGAGAGGCTACCGTCTTGATAGAGCTTGCGCCAATGAAACAGCTGGTTCGGATTCACGCCGTGCTGGCGGGCCACCATCGAAACAGTTTTGCCAGGCTCGAAGCTCTCCCGCACCATCGCCAGCTTCTCGTCCACCGACCAGCGCCGCCGGCGCTCCGGCCCCGTCAACACTTCCATCACTTCGTGCTTGTTGTTAGTCATGTAATCGGGTAAGGCTGCAGCGTCGCCGCTGCAGTCTCCCGTGCAAGTTTCCCTGCATACGGCTCAAGCATTCCCAAAGCCACACGGATGTGTGACCGCCGCCCAGAATCTGACGTCTGCGCGTTGCCTTGCCGAGGTTCTCCCGCTGTAGCGGAGGGTGCAGACACCGCGAACGGTGCTCTCTCATGCTTCCCTCTGTGGAGTCTTTCGACAGCTTCGCGCTGGAACACCGAACGGAAGTCTGCTCGCTTTCGCGTGAGGTAATGTTGCAGCCCCTATCCGAACCGTTACAGCCCGGCATTCGCTTTTTCCGTCTTCTCATACCCGCACAGTCAACAACTCGCCTTGCGGTTTGTCTGCCTCGTGGGCAACTGTACGGGCTTACCACGTTCCCGTTCCATCACACGACCGGGTTAGGATCCGTCTTTTCGCCGGTGGACCTTGCTGACGACGTGCTCCGAACTGTGAACGGAGCAACCGTCCACGTACCATTTGGTTAATGCCTATCAGCAGCTTTGGCACCTTGCATATGACGACGTTTATCAACGGTTCACATTCGTTATCCGTGCCGGTCAGCCACGAGTCTTGGCCCCATTGCTGCTCGGAGCCTCCATGTGCTGTCTCACGACCGCACACGCATTCGGACTACGCATTTCAGAAGGGCTTCACCGTGAGCCGTCGCCGGCCCCCAATGCCTTCCTAGGCTACCGCTGGTCGTACAGCGGGTTCTCTATCGCAAGTGCTACCGCGAGTGAACAATGATGAAACGAGCATGCACTGCGCCTCCGCCGGAGGCCTCATGCTTCGTGTCGCACCACAGTCTTATGCCTACCCGCTATTGTAAGTGGGAGACTGTGTCCGGAGATTCAGGGGGCTGCTCCACCATCAACGATGACACCCTTGTAGCCGCGATCGACAACGGCCACTTCCGGCTTCACGTCACTCAGGATCGCCGCCTGCTCCAGCGCCTCGGCCAACGTATGGCCGTCGTACGGATTGCCCGGCATCGAGCGCGCCCCGATCACTAGCCCTTCCTTGTGGGTCGTCGTGATCGACACCTTGACGCCGAATTCGTACGGCGTGCGGGCCTTGCCTTTGGCCAGACATTCGACTTCCGGCGCATGCAAGGCGTAAAGCTTGTTCCGGTCCTTTTGCTTCTGTGACAGGAACCGCCTGGTGCGGCCGATCAACTCCGTTAGCGCGCTGCGCCCGGTGTCGGAAACTGAATCGAGCTGACGCTCCACATCACGCATCACCCGCCCAACGCGCGAGCGCAACGTGCGCAGCGCCTTCTTCATGCGCTTGAACTGCTTCGCATGGGCGTAGCGGCCAATCTGAAGTGCCACGTGCGGCGCCTCGCGGTTGTAGTTCTGCCGCAGCTTCAACCCGTGTCGCGCCGCGGCCTTCACCAGATGTTCGCGACACCGCTCGAGCAGGCGCGAATCGGTTGGATGGGCGATCGCCTTTTGCATGACCGTCGTGTCGACGATTACGAGAGGTGGCTCCGGGAATTCGGACAGTTCGTTGCGTGGAAAAGCTGGGGCGTGAGTCGGCCATAATGGCCGGCAACAAGGAACCAGAAGATGACGAAACGAAATCGACGGACCCACTCGCCAGCGGTCAAGGCAAAGTTGGCCCTGGCAGCGCTCAAGGGCGACAAGACGCTGGCAGAGCTGGCCCAGCAGTTTGATGTCCATCCGAACCAGATTACGGACTGGAAGAAGCAACTGCAGGAGCGGGTTGCCGATGTGTTCGACGCGGGCAACTCGGCGCCAGCGGCACCGCCAGTCGACGTGAAGGTACTGCACGCGAAGATCGGGCAGTTGACGCTGGAGAACGATTTTTTAGAAAGCGCGCTCAGCAAGGCGGGACTGCTGGGCGTAAAGCGATGATCGATCGCGATCACGCCCTGCCGGTGACACAGCAGGCGCGGCTGGTAGGCATCAGCCGGTCCAGCGTCTATTACCAATCGCGCAGGGTCAGCGAAGCGGATCTGAAGTTGATGCGTCGGATTGACGAGCTTCACCTCGAGCATCCATTTGCGGGGGCGCGAATGCTGGCACGGCTGCTGCGTCGCGAAGGCATCAAGGTCGGGCGCAGACACGTCAGCACCTTGATGAAGCGCATGGGCGTCGAAGCGTTGTATCGGAAGCCAAACACGAGCCGCAAGCATCCAGCCCACAGGATCTGGCCGTACCTGCTTCGCAAACGGAAAATCGACCGGGCCAATCAGGTCTGGGCGCTCGATACGAGCTATAGTACGCTCAGCCAGCGTAGCCCGCCCGTATGGGGGTGAAACTGCTTGAGCATGTTTGGAATGCAGTACCCGGAGGAGTAGACATTGTAGTACCGGGCATGCCCTTCCTCTGCTGCGAGAGGAAGTGAGCCGAAGCGGCGGTGACTTGCCGACACTGGCAAGGTGACGTAGTCCGTGGGAAACGGGGCTTGCGGCGAAGCGGTTACGCCAAGATGAGCCTCCAGGCTGAGCATGGGACGGTTGAGGAACACGAACCTGTTAAACCGCATCTGAGGGTTGAAGTGTCACCCCTGCCCACACCGCTTTACGGGCAGGACGCGAACTGTCGCCGGTCACACGTATGGCCCGGTGACACGAATGCTGACTGGATATGTAGCGGGTCAGTATGGAACCACGGGGAGCGCGCAGCTAGACCGTGGTGTTCGCGACGACTTGCGGCAAGCAAGGATAAAGACTGCGACAGGCAACCTCCCCCATGCGTTGAGTCCAGCATGTGAACTGGGGAAGGCTTGCACAGATGTTAAGGGAGTGTGCCCCCGATGATGTGCGAGCTGGCGGAGCCTCCGTAGTAGTCCGAGGCCGGGAAAGCCGGTCACATGGCGAAGGGAGGCAGTTGAAGTGGTTTGCTTGGTTGATTAACTGACCACAGTGAGGTGAAGACCTTTGATAATCAGTGAAATGCAAAGCAAACTGGCGGCATGGTCGACGGAGAACAAGGAGCGCAAGTTCGATCGACTCCTGAGACTGACTGCTGACAGGGATTGGCTGAGCGAAGCGGCTCGCATCACGCTGGCATCCGGCGGAGCCCGCACACCGGGAGTGGACGGCGTTGACAAGCGCATGATGGAAGCGAATCTCCAGCATGAACTGGCGACGATACGCGACGAACTGTTGGCGGGCTCGTATAGTCCGCTGCCTGCGCGGCGCGTGTACATACCGAAGGCGAACGGCAAGCTCAGACCACTCGGCATCCCTTGTCTACGGGATCGAATCGTGCAAAGGGCCATGCTGATGGCGATGGAGCCGATATGGGAGAGTGATTTCCATCCGGCTTCATATGGCTTCAGACCTGCCCGTAGCGTACATCACGCAATTCGCACGGTGAAGCTTCAGTTGCAGGACAGTGGTGAGCCAAGTGTCGCCGGACGCTGGGTTATTGAGGGCGACCTCGCCAGCTACTTCGACACCGTTCACCATCGTTTGCTTCTGAAAGGAATCCGCAAGCGGATCGCCGACCAGCGCTTCCTTGCCCTGCTCTGGAAATTCATCAAGGCAGGCTGCGTTGATCGCGATCTGTTCCGCGCCGCAAGCGAAGGGGTTCCTCAGGGCGGTGTCATCTCACCCCTGTTATCCAACATCATGTTGCACGAATTCGATGCGTGGATGGAGAGGAACTACCTGAGCAAGAAGGTGCGGAAGGATCGGTGGGCGTGGCACTTCGCTATTCTCAAACAGCGTCCCATTACTGTGCGAGAAAACCGGCAGTGGAAACCAGCAGTGGCCTACTGTCGGTACGCGGATGACTTTGTGATTGTGGTCAAGGGCACGCGCGAACATGCCGAGGCAGTACGTGAAGCGTGTCGCAGGTTCCTTGAAGGCGAACTGAAGCTCACGCTGAATATGGAGAAGACCCATATCACGCATGTGAACGACGGCTTCGTCTTCCTCGGTCATCGCATCATTCGCAAACGGGGACCACGTGGCCGCATGCGGCCGGTGACGACGATCCCGTGGGAGAAGTACCGGGGTTTCGCCGAGCGGTTAGTCAAGCAACTGTCGGGCAACTACGGCATGAACAGGATGGACCTGATGGAAAGCCTGAATCGGCAGATTGCCGGCTGGGCCGCCTTCTATCAATACACGGACTTCACGGCCACCATGTTCAGAAAGCTTGATCGGACGGTCTTCTGGAAATTCGGATACTGGCTCGCGCGCAGGTATCGGCGTGGGTTCCGGTCGCTGATGCGCGACTACATCCGGGCACCGGAACCGGGACAAGCTACGACATGGGTGCTACAAGGCCAGAATAGTCGAGGTTGGTATGGGGCGGTGGCGCTTCGGCGTCTCGTCACCAGCCGGAAGGGCCAATTCAGGTGGCGTTCACCGTCGGAAAATCCGTACATCCTGCGCGATGAGACACGCAGTACTATCGAGTCGCGCTATACCGATGTCGCCTTTGCTATGAGCAACACTTGAGCGGAGAGCCGGATGCGCTGAAAGGTGCAAGTCCGGTTCGGGGAGGAGAGGCCGGGAGATAGCTCGACTACGCCCGGTCTCTTACTCCACTCCCGATGGCGCGCGGCTTCGTGTATCTGACCGCCGTGGTGGACTGGGCCAGCCGGAAGGTACTGGCCCGCCGCGTAGCGATCACGATGGAGGCGATACACGCTGTCGAGGCGTTGGAAGAAGCGTTCGCGAAGTACGGGCAACCGGAGATCGTCAATACAGACCAGGGCAGCCAGTTCACCGCGACAGGGTTCACCGAGGCCGTGCTTAGCCGGGGCATCAGCTTGTCCATGGACGGCAAAGGTGCCTGGCGAGACAACGTGTTCGTCGAGCGCGTGTGGCGAAGCGTCAAATACGAAGAGGTCTATCTGAAAGCCTCGGACTCGGTCAGCCACGCCCGCCGCTCAATCGGCAACTATCTGAGCTGGTGTAACCAGAATCGGCCTCATTCCAGGCTGGCCGATCAGACACCGGATGAAGCATACTTCGCCACGCTGCCAGCGATAAAATCGGCAGCTTGATTGCCTCAGCGATTCCACTTAAAAACTCGCGGATCCTGTCCGAACGAATGAGGCCACCTCTATGTGGCATTCCAACCTCTATGTGGCATTCCAATTAGGCGGATCTTGCCCGAAAACATTGCGAACGAAGAAATCCAGGAGTTTACGCTCGGTGAAGATACCGGGGGCTCCATGATCAGCACCAGGCACATAGACCATTTCGAATTCCTTTCCCGCCTTAATGAGACTGTCGGCGAGCGCAAAGGTGGAGGCCGGATCGACATTGTGGTCCATTTCGCCCACAACAAGCATAAGTTTGCCGTGCAGATTGTCGGCATTGTCGATGGCGGAGGACTGTGAGTATTCAATGCCGACGGGCCAGCCCATCCACTGTTCGTTCCACCATATCTTGTCCATACGGTTGTCATAGCAACCACTGTTGGCTACCGCAACCTTATAGAAGTCCGAATGGAATAGCAGTGCATCAATGGCGTTCTGG
Organism: Paraburkholderia sp. JPY419; assembly: GCF_050435705.1. Taxonomy (NCBI): domain Bacteria; kingdom Pseudomonadati; phylum Pseudomonadota; class Betaproteobacteria; order Burkholderiales; family Burkholderiaceae; genus Paraburkholderia; species Paraburkholderia sp. JPY419. The sequence continues at coordinate 467,869 of NZ_JBNDKV010000003.1, forward strand.
CCGCCAGCTGATGTACCGAAGATTCCCAAATTCGAGATGTCGTACCAGGGATATAGAGAGGCAGCCGCCTTATGCCACAGAATGCGATCGGGAAGGCCTGCATCTTTCAGATTCTTCCACGCGACGTCATGGAAAAGGCGTGAACGGTTGTTAGTGCCCATTCCGTCGATTTGCACAACGATAAAACCCAACTGGGTAAGGGGCTCTGTTGTGGTTGTGAATGACTTTGGGACGTGAGAGCCTTGCGGGCCGGCATATATATCCTCCACCACAGGATACTTCAGATGTGGATCGAATCTATCTGGTAGATGAATGATTCCCCAAATATCGGTCTTACCATCGCGCCCTTTGGCAACAAAATTGACTGGTGCTCTCCATCCATTAGATTCGAGTTGGGAGATGTCGGTGCTCTCGATCTGCATCAGTTTAGCGTTGTCTCTAGACCGGAAAAGTGCCATGCGTGGGGGAAGGTCGATACGCGACCAGAGATCGACGTAGAATCTACCGTCAGGAGAAAACTCGATGTGATGATTGGCCGGTTCTGGCGTAAGCGATGTCAGCCCCTTTCCGTCGAAGCCAATTCGGTAGGCATGAACGAAATAAGGGTCCTCGCCGAAATTCATTCCGCTTGCTTCAAACCAAATTTCCCTTCTGACTGGATCGATGTGGTCCACCGCGCGGACAATCCAGTCACCTTTGGTGATTTGGTTTTCTAAAACACCGGTACGGCCATTAAAGAGGTACAGATGTTCAAATCCATCGCGCTCGGATGCCCAGATAATTTCCTCTCCATCATTAACATTGTAACGAAAGTGTTTTCCGGCATTTATTTGGTTATTTCTTAAATCTGTATAATCGACGAACGTGGAGCTGACCTCATCGATCAAAGAGCGCGTACGGCCGGTGGCTGCCTCCACCTCGATTACTCGGTAGAGCTGATGGCCGCGTTGGTTGTACTCAAATGTAAAGCCTCTCCCATCCTTCCACCAATTAATTTGGGAAAGGTCAAAAGGATTCGGGAACAAAGCATTGTCGATATTGATCATGCGCTTGTTGACTATGTCGAATAGTACCGGTTGCGGTCGCGGAAGAATATCCCCCGCTTTGGTATACGCTATTGGCTCATACCTGGATTGATGGTTTGTTGCTGAGGAATTGACAAGCATGATTTGACGCGGTTGGCCGAGGGCGACACGGTAACCTGCGAGGTGATTGGAGTCAGGGGACCACTTTAGGGATGAGAAGACGTAATTGTTCGCTTCTGTCCCGTCCCAACTTAACGGCACATTTACTGACCCGTCCTTACTCATTAGAAAGACGTTGTAGTTTTTGATATATGCTTTCCACTTGCCGTCCGGTGAATCGCTTGTGATTCGACTATCGCTTTCAGCCGTTGGCGTGAAGTCGTTATGAAATGACAAGATTTCGCCCTGAGAGATCCTAGTGCAGATGTAGCTTGAAAGATCACAACTCCACTGAACGGAATCAATGGAGAACAGCAACTGGTTGCCGTCTTGTCCGATTTCGAAGCGGTCAAAGGGCAGCCAATTGCCTCGGAAATTCGAGGAAGCCGCCTTATTTAATGCTTCGGCAAGGCGGCTATGATCGAAAGCCGGTTGCTTCTTCCCAGTTTTGATATTGAATTTAATGAACTGGCGCTCACCATGTGTCGTCCGTCGGTAGGCAAGGGTCTCGGGCGAAAGCCAGAAAGGGGGGGTATCGACGAAATTGACAATTTTATTCGAGTATTGATAATCAACTGCGAGAGCCCGCCGAAAGTCTGAGGGGGTAAGAGCAAAGGGGGGGTGTATGGTTCCGTTCCCCTGGTTGTCAGCAGCCGATAGCAACGTGCAGTAGGAAATTAGAAGCAGAAAGATGGTGACAATTTTTTGCATGGATGTTTGGCCTTGACTATGTATAGGTTACGTCGTCGGCTTACCTTGAGGCAATTTTTATGCCGCCAGTGAATGCAGTGGGTATGATCAGTGTCCGCTGAGCGCAAGCGAGGCGACCGGTGAGGTTCTGTCGCGATAACGGGAAGTAGAATGGCCGGTTTTGGAAACCGCAAGTCAGCGGATGAATAAGCCAGCGAAGACGCCGCGCACGAGCCTGCCAGGCGGCATTGCCAATGTCCTCAAGCGCCTGCACCATCCGGTGGACGTGATTCTGCTGTGCGTGCTGGTACGTGGCGTACTCGTTGAGCTTGCGGGATCTGGAAGAGATGATGGCCGAGCGCGGCATCGAGGTGGATCATTCCACGGTGCATCGCTGGGTGATCAAGCTGCTGCCGGTGCTCGAGAAGGCCTTTCGTCGGCGCCAGCGCCCGGTAGGCAACAGCTGGCGCATGGACGAGAGTGTGTCACGAACACAAGCGAAAGCTTGCGATGCTGTACTGAAGATGGGAGTAGGCCTCCCGAAGCCGGCTTGCAGGAGCAGGCTTCGAACCGCCCGGTGCTGCTGCGTTCGAAAGATCTCCGTGTTCGTCCAACTGAACGAGGCCGGAGACGCCCAAGTATTTTGTGTGCTGTATGGTGGCCAGGATTGCGGCTCGCTTAGTCGAGTTTGCACGCTTCATCGCATCTACCAGAATGTACACAGCGTCGGATGAGTATGGTGCGTAGATCTGACCAGGTTGACCAAACCTGACTTGATATTTCTGCGTGAACACCGCACCGTCCGGCATCTTCTAGAGGGCGATCTTGGCCTCCAAACACGCGACAGAGTCCGTAGCGTCACCAGCCAGCTTGTTGAGATCGGTCGTGCAAGCGCCGTCGCCGAATAAAAGTTTCGACTGCAGGGCGAGTTGTCGCGATTGCTTGGCGAGCGGGCCGGCTGTCGCATCCATCCCGCCGTACATAATGATATCGGGTCTTTCTCCCTTGATCTTTGTCAAAATCGCCCGGAAGTCCGTAGCTTTGTCGGTCCTAACATCGCGCGCCACGACTGTAATGCCCAAACTCTTTGCCGTCTTCTCAAACTGATCTGCCAACCCATGTCCGCACGCAGTCGCGTCGTCGACGACTGCAACGGTCTTCACCTTCAGATGCGATGCGGCATAACGAGCGAGAGCAGGACCTTGCTGGGCATCTGTCCCAACGAGGCGATACGTCACCTTATAGCCCTGCAAGGTTAATACCGGGTTGGTTGCCGACGGCGAGATCATGGCGACACCGGCATCGTTGTAGATCTTCGAGGCCGGGATCGATACTCCTGAGTTTTGGTGACCGACAACTGCTACGACACCGTCGTCGACCAGCTTCTGCGCGAGCTGCGTACCCTGACGCGGGTCCGCCGCGTCGTCTTGCGGATCGATCACGAGCGTTACTTTCTGCCCATTGATCTCTAAGCCGGCTTTGTTTATTTCTTCAATTGCGAGGCGCGTGCTATTCTCGATGTCCTTGCCGAGATGCGCCAGTCCTCCGGTAAGCGGAACAGCATTGCCGCCCTTTCAGTTGCAACACTCCCACCGCTCATGCAGCGCTCGTTGTGTTGCACCACCGGTTAAATCCATCGGCTTCGTCACGATGCCCTCTTACGGGGATTGAAGCCGAGCAAGTCGGTGGTTGAACAAGGCGGTCAGAATGAAGGCGCAAAGAAGCCGCAGCTTCCTGAGGATCATCCGTAGATTGTGTCCTGCGCCGCACATCACCGCGTGCATCGCGTCGCCGAGCGCACCCTTGAGCCAGTTGCGATCGAGTTTTCCGTCTGTCTTCATGTGACCGATTGCTGGCTCGATTGCGCTGCGCCGTCTGATCATCGCGCGTAGTCCGCGTGTAATGCCCCGCCGCAAGCCCGGGTGGTAGATCTTCACACCATCGACGGCGACACCCTTGTAGCCACGGTCGACGATGGCGACCTCCGGCGTGGCGTCGCACAGGATTGCCGCCTGCTCCAGCGCTTCAGCCAGGGTGTGCCCGTCGTACGGATTGCCTGGCATCGAGCGCATGCCAACCACCAGTCCTTCCTTGTGGGTCGTCGCGATCGAAACTTTCACCCCGAACTCGTACGGCTTGCGCGCCTTGCCCTTGGCCAGGCACTCGACTTCCGGTGCATGCAGCGCATAAAGCTTGTTCTTGTCCTTCGGCTTCTGCGCCAGAATGCGTCTCGTGCGGGCGATCAGTTCCGTTAATTCAGCGCAGCCTAGGTCGGCCACCTGGTTGACCTGCCGCTCCACATCGCGCATCACCCGTCCAACGCGCGAGCGCAGCGTGCGCAGCGCTTTCCTCATGCGTTTGTACTGTTTCGCGTGAGCGTAGCGGCCAATCTGCAGCGCCAGATGCGGCGCCTCGCGGTTGTAGTTCTGCCTCAGTTTCAGACCGTGCCGTGCCGCGGCTTTCACCAGATGTTCGCGACACCGTTCGAGCAGGCGCGAATCGGTTGGGTGGGCGATCGCCTTCTCCATGACGGTCGTATCAACAATCACGCGCTTGACGCTCGAAGCCTTGATCACGCCAGCGCGTTTTGCTGCTTCGATCGTTTCGGCCAGCAACTCTTCAACGCCGGCTTCGCCCATTCGCTTGCGCCAACGCGTCAGGCTCGATGGGTCGATCGGAGGTTCGGTCTGCAAGTAGGTCTCGCCGGTGAACACCTGCCAGTACGGGTTCTCTACCCATTGCCAGACGACCTCTTCGTCGGACAGGTCGAACGCGTGCTGCAAATACAGCAACCCGGCGATCAGCCTCGGCGATGTCGCCGGTCGTCCCTTGCGCGATACAAAGCTTTCGCTCATTGATGCGCCCAGTCGCTCCCAGTTGATCAGGTCGGCCAAACGTATCAACGGATGCTTCAGGTTGATCTGTTCGCGCAGCGGCTGGCGGAAAAAATCTCCCTCCGTCACAGGCGTCTTCGGACCCATTCGCACCTCGTCGAAAAATGCAGGATTCTCACGTTAATGTGCCAGGATCCTGCAAATCTCACAACACCAATTCGGCCTCAAAGCTCTGCCACGCAAGGCTCTCCGAATTGATCAGGCTCGACTATCTACCCGCACCCGCTGAGGGCCGGCCGGTCGACGATCGATAAGAACGGATCAAATCTGGCTGCCTTACAAGCGATCAACGCCAAGCGGATGTGTCGATCAGAGTCCGTGGAAGAAGTACCTGAATAACATTGCCGAACAAGATCGCCGGGCCATCAAGCGTCGAATCCGTCCAATGGCGGGACTCGAGAATTTTCGCCGCGCGCATCATTCTGGGGAATCGAGACCAATGCATATGGCCCCATCCAGCAACTCTACTCGCTCGTTGCATAAGTAATCTTCTATATTTCGCGCTCTCGCGGGTCAGCTTCCATGTTGCGACAGTACCTTGGGATTTCAAATAAGTGGAAATCCGTTGCGCTCAGTGATAGCACAACCCCATGACTTCGGACTGCGTATTCCAGCGTTCACGCAGTCCGCATGCTTAGGATCAGGCGTATTGAGCACTCAGCGATTGGAGAGAGATACTTGTGCCTTGCGAGTCCTGCACGCTATCAGCATTGACGAAGACCAGCTGCTGCCCGTTGCCCTGGAGAGACCACGAGATTGTCTGATATTGACTGACGTTCGTATTGTACTGGTTCTTGGCGCGGCCCACCGCCAAGATTCGCGGAGCCGGATCTGCCTCCGAATTCACGACGTTCACCACGGCAGACTCCTCGGCGAACTGAATCGAAATGAACTGGTTGATATTGCTATGAATCTGCGCCTGATACCAATGCGAGGCCGGAACCGTGTAGTAACGGCTGAACTTCTCGAAAAAATGGTTCTTGCCATCTGCCGGCAGAGGCTTGTTAGTGATGCCGGTCGTGTCCTCGGGCATTGAGACGCTGGCGATATAGGCCTCGACCCGTGCGCCCAATTGACCCTCGAGCATCGCAGCCGACACGGTAGTGGTGTCAGAGCCATTTACGAACAGCACTGAAGCAAGGCCCTGATTTGCCGTCGTGCCTGGCACGCTTACGGTTACGGGAGGTTGCGACTGGCTCCATACGACGGAGATGTTCGCGCCAGCGTCATTTGCCGCTGCGTTGTAAAAGATGAGCCCGTAGAGTTGACCGCCGGTGAGGGTCTGGCACGTCGCGGTATCGCCAGGATCAAGGGTGATGAGTTGCACCATTTTTCCAGTTGATAGATGACACGGTAATCTCCTGAGTGGTTGAGCCTCGTGCTTTTTCGCAAAAACGAGACGGTGACACAGAAATCGCCAGATTTTCGTCATGGTTATCAAGGACAGGCGCATGGCGTACGGGTTGGCGACGTCCCCGGTGAACATTAATATTGCCCTAGCCCGAGGTCATTTTTACTGCGATCACGACTACGACTCCGACACACATCACTAGCGATTGCGGGATCGTGATTAGCCCGGTGATTGCTTGGCGTCGAACTGGACATGGCGGTGGTTTCGATAAATTCCGCCGGGCCGTGCCGATAGGTTTCATTGAGCACTCCGCGTGAAGGCGACTTTACCGTTTGATTTTCACGCAAGTAACATATTTCTGAAAAAGTACTTTAAGTCCTTTGCTTGTACGCGAAATCCATACCAATAAGCCAGTGCCAGTAGAAAACCAGAGACCTTCAACGGCCCTTGAAGCCATTCACCGATAGCGCCAACAGACAAAACAGACAAACCGGACAATATTTGTCGTTACCGCAACAAAATCGCTTCATCTCTGCGAGGAGTCGCTAACACAACCTCGGCTTGACGCCTTGGTCACCATCTTCTCGCGCCATGTGTAGACGAACAAAATAGGAATATTTATGCAAAGAGCAAGTAGAGTTGCTGGACGGGAGAGAGAGTGCCCTATCTCCATCGTTCACCTGAGCTTTGCACATCATATGCATGGTCTCGATTCCACCAAGAATATGTTGCAGTTCACATTTTCCCGCTAGAGACGAGCCAGCATGGCTTTGCCGCAATAAGGGACCTGCTATGCTGAAGCCCCGAAGACGAACGATCTGACCGATGAAGCAGAACCCGAATCCCGCAGTGGCAAAGGTGCTCAAGCGCCTGCATTACCCGCTTGACGTAATCCTTCTCTGCGTGAACAGGTTCTCGACGGCGTACGCTACAGCCTCTCCTTAGACTTCCGAGGTTACGAATTGGGTGTTAATCACGGCTTCGACCAGCGTAACTCCGTTGGGGGTAAGGGTTACAACATCCCTATCGATTGTTACCAGCGCTTTATCAACCAGCGTTCTGAGCGTGGGGCGAATAATAGGGTTGTCGAAGAAGCTTTTGCCTTCAAAACGCTGTCTGAACACGTTGTCACTCACCGGAACCAGTGTGGAGAGGGCCATTTTAAAAGCGTTCACTTCGCGCTGATATGGTGAGACTCCCCGGCTTTCCTCAATGGGCAGATAGTTTTCATCCAGAGCTTCCTTGTATTTTCTGTAGCTGGTGATGTTGATGGCCTCGGCCCGGGCACATTTCGAGCTGCCCCCGAGACCGATCGCCACTTCCGGGTACTGCTTATCGAGGTCGGTCACTAGCCCTTTCCACTTCTCCGGATGCTGATGGTTCCGGTGAAAGTATGTAGTCGGATGTTCGAGATATCCGGACGAAAGGTGCTTCTCGATTAACTCGCGCATCTGATATTGCTTACCCAGCCCCGGGAAGTTCATCTTACGAAGGTTAATAAGCTCCCCTTTTTTTTGCCACAGACTTTCTCGCTCCCCGGAAACACCAGTACGTTTTTTCAGAAGCGTTTCCATGTGTAGCTTGGTGCAGACCACGTGGGAGAGATCCAGTTCGAGAATTTTCTCGATGTCGTATTTCACATCGTCAACGCTCTGGCCGAGCATGCCGTAGATAAGGTCGACGCTGATCCAGTCGAAGCCGATTTCGCGCGCGTTAAAAATTGCATCCAAGCACTGTTCGGCGGAATGCATACGCCCGCACGCCGAGATAATACGGTCGTCGAGGGCTTGGGCACCAAAACTGATTTTGGTAAAGCCCAACTCTTTTAACAGTTGGAGGTATTGCTTGGTCAGCGTACCCGGCTCGCCTTCAAAGCGCATGGTAGCAACAGAAAAGTTCAAATGGCCTTGATAAAAATCCATCAGGCGCCGCAGCTCAGGCTCAGGAAGCAGCGATGGCGTGCCACCGAAGATGTTGAATTCGCCGACTTCTGCATGTGCGAGACACGGAACGTTCTGAAGCCACATAGTGGCCTCTTTGATGTTGTAAGCCACCAAATCCCGGAACACTGCCTGTGACGAAATGGCCTGTGGATTCAGAGTGATCGTCGGGTACTGACAGAAATGGCAGCGGTAGCGGCAAGTTGGAATATATGCCCAAAGATGAATCTGTTTTGCCTGTTTGATATCACGCTCCATGTCATCAAAGAAAGCGCCGAGTGGATAACTACAGATATCGCCAGGGAAAACGTGGCAACCGAACGGATCTTTAAAGACATACTCCAGAAATGCGGTGTTCTCTGGACGGGAGAGAAAATCATGCACTCGCGGCACAGGATAATTCGTATCGATAGCATTTAGCGAGTTCAGAATTTCGTTATTCATCAGAATACCCCGCCGTTAGCGAAGTAGTTGTGCGCTTCGCCGGACTCACGGTCTTCACAAAAATAGTAGACAAAGCGCTCGAAATCCTCGGGTTTGACCACATCAAAACACTCCGGCAACGGCGGCGGGAAACCGATATCGTCACCAATGGCGCGGCGCATGGCACTGAAAATTTCATCACGGAACTCGAAATAGAGACGATAGGCTGGGGTTTTGTAGGCGTGGATCGGTTTGAAGTCGATGATTCTTGAATCGCGCATAATTTCATGGATACGCTGATACAGACAGTCAGCCACTGGCCCGGTAAAAAAATGACGCACGGTGATATCATCCAGCAAAATCTGTGGATTGAGCAGCGCCGGCAACACAATGTTTTTGGGAACGTAGTCTTTAATGGAGTAGCACCAGACCTGCTGCGACTGTGCGGGAGTAGTATCGTACAGCGTTGACCATTGCTTTTCCTCCCCCGGACGTACATCTTTCATGATGATGATGCCGTCCTGCCCATAGGCAGTACCGCTGATTACTTCGTCTAGCATTGTATCGACGCGACGACTGTTAATTTCCACACGGGAATCCCGGGCGTAAACTGGCTTGCCGCCCTCGGCGATTACCCGGATTCCAAAGTCCCAGTCGTCCGAGAGGTGTTCTACAAAACGGCCGTTGCTCAGCTGATAGAAAATTTCGATACCCTCCCACTTTGTCGTACAGAGTCCGCTCAACGGCAAAACCCTTGCCGTCGGGAAAACCGCCGAAGAGCGAAAACGACACCTCCCGGCAGCGCAGGGTTTTTTGGATTTCCCGGAAAAGGTTGGGACGATTGCGGAATGCTTCTTCGTTGTAGTAGTAGTTGCAGGTGCCAATATCCCCGTTCTCCTCTACCATCTTTTCAATCAGCGCATGCAGCCAGTAAGGGTCTACGATGCAGTCAGCATCGGCGGAAACAATGTAGTGTTTTTTCTGAGCCCCTAGGCGGCTGTCACGGGCTTTTGAACGCACAGACGCGTAATCCATGCCGCGTTTTCTTGCAGACGAGACGCCTTGAATGGACTCGTGAATAAGAAAAATATCCAGGGATGGGTTTTGAAATTTGAAAGTGTTAATTTTGTCAACGGAGTCGTCCGTGGAATTATTATCCACAAAAATCAGCTCATAGCCATCATGAGTAATCAGGCCGTCATGCGTTTTTTGGTTGAATAGGGAGAGCAACACCTCTCGGATACGATCGGTTTCGTTGTAAACTGGCACCACAACTGATACAACAACTGTATCGCGCATTCTTTCTTCATGGCAAGTCAAGTCCAGGATATTGGCTGAATTATCAGAAAGCAGCCGCTTGCCAATAAAAAAATTCCTCCGAGCAATGTCATTCATCAATTTTCTATTATTGATGAGCAGATACAAGTCTTTAACAAATGCTTCATCAGGCAAGCAATCATTCTCTTCCGATATCTTCAAAACGGGAGCTTCAAAGCCGTACTGACCATAAACCTCCCAATAATATTCGTAGCTGGTAGTAATGTAGCAGCGTCTGTTGCTGATCGCCTCGCCAACTGGATTTCCATAGCTGTCGTAATCCCACGAAGTAAGAAAAGAAACGAGATCGCAGGAGTAATATAAATCCTCTATTGTAGTCGCATCGCCCACTGAAAGCATGGATTTGTGCGAAAGTGGGCCGACAAACTTTATAAATGACTCAACGCTTAACTTTTTGGCTAGTGTATTCAGCTCTTGATAGTAAGGGCGGCTTTCATCAGGATCGCCCGCCACAAACAAAAAAACTTTTCGATCGATATCATTTTGACTGAAAAGTTGATTTAGCCGATTAAGCAAATAAATATCCCGATCCAAACGCTTTTGCGGAATAATGCGAGTGGTGCGGGCGATCACAATGTCGCTATCGCGGATAAAGAAATTTTCTCTGATACTATCATATCTACCATGCTCGGTGAAATCGTAGGTATTTTTTTTAACCATTACTTCCACACCGTAATCACACCACTCTTCCAGCTTTTTTTTCAGGTGATTATTGAGTGTAATGTATGTTATATGCTTGGATCTAACGGGCTTGATGGCATGAGGATAAGGCGCTGCGCCGTATTTCATCACGTTTTTTTCACTGCTCCACATTAGATCGTGGTCGCGCCAGATGACGAAATTTCCTAGGCAATGACATTCGCCGTAAATTTTGATCGCCGTATAAAGCGCTTTGGTATATATAATATTTTCCGGAAGCGTACCATTCTCAACAATCACATAACTGATACTTAGCTTATCCCATAGCTGAACGATTCGATGTGCTAGTCGCAGAGAAGATTCGTTGATTGCAAGCAGGAGTTCTTCCTGCTCTCTGGAAGAAACCGGCGGAACTCGACCCATCAGAACATTGTGCGAATGCGTCAAGAAATCGACATTGTAGTGGGGAATAGAGTCGATATCTTCAATACGAACCAAATCGAATATATCGCTGTAAATCTCATGTTCCTTATCGTAAGGTTTGCCGAATTTTCCTTTATCTATCTTTATATCGTAGCCGAGGTCAAGATAAGATTTAATCTGATGGCGCGCAAGATTTTTCGCCATTTTTGACGCTTCAACTGTGATGCCTGACACGGCGACGGCGTCAAATGATATAAATATGGCCGCCGGGTGCATATCTTTACGATACATTCCGAATCACCCTAAAACAATTTGCGAATACGAATCATGATCGCGACCAAAAAACCATCCACTTTCGAGACAGGGTCGCCGTGGCTGCGAGCGCGATTTCCGACAGTGCTTCATGGCGTGGTGGGCCTTCCAACGATGATATTTGGGTTGGAAAACAGCGTTGGCACCTCTCCCCTTTTTTGATCTGCGTAAACAAAGGCAGGAAAGCCTTCCTGCAACCGCATTACCGATGGCGTTGAGCACATCGGAGCAGAACAAAGGTTGGATCAGTGGCTGCAAAGCAGCGACGAATCTGTCCAGATCCAATTCCAGAAGAGGCATGCGGCGTGCCAGCATGAGCCGCGGAAAGGTTTCTACGCACCATCTCGAGGACTGCATGTGAAAGCCGTAGACGGGATGCCTCTACGTGCGAATATCAGCCGGCTGTCTGGACGTTACTTTTCCGACAAATCGTTCGCTTTGTAATCAATTTGCGCAGACAAACGTCATGACTCTAGCGGCCGGCCGAGTCGCTCTGTCTGAGATCGTCTGGCAGAGGGGGCCGCGCAAAATCGGACAGCGGGATAACGCAGTATGACTTTAGGTGAGTAGCCCACGGGAATCGCACCCGCAGGCCCTCGCAGAACCGGACGTGAATCTCTCGATTCATCCGGCTCCTATTGCCCACCGTTTTGCGCCAGAATCCAGTGAGCAAACAGACCCGGCTGCTGATGTCTGATCTTGACCGAGGGTGTGTGAAAACGCACTCATCGCCTAAACTAAATCAACGCATTGAGATCGGGGGTGACTCATGAAGCGATTCGTTGAAGGCGATGACCGCAAGCAGGTCGCACTGCTTCCCGAATGCATCGATGACTACATCGGGCAGGACAATCCGGTGAGGATCATAGACGTGTTCGTCGACGAACTCGATCTTGCGGAACTCGGCTTCGATGGGGCTTCGCCCGCTCTTACCGGTCGGCCGTCTTATCATCCTGCAGTGATGCTCAAGGTCTACATCTACGGGTATCTGAATCGCTTGCCTTCCAGCAGGCGTCTTGAACGGGAATGCCAGCGAAATCTCGAGATGATGTGGCTGACGGGACGCCTGGCACCGGACTTCAAAACGATCGCCGACTTCCGCCGCGACAATGGTGCCGCCATTCGCAACGTGTGCCGGCGCTTCGTCGAACTGTGCCGCGGCCTGAAGCTTCTTTCCAGCGACATGGTGGCCATCGACGGCAGCAAGTTCAAAGCCGTAAACAGCCGCGACCGGAACTACACCGCTGGCAAGATCGACAAGCGTCAGCAGCAGATCGAGGAGAGTATCCAGCGGTACCTCGACGCGATTGAGACCGCGGATCGCGTCAGTCCAACCGGTTTCGATGTGAAGACCGTACGCCTGTATGAGAAGGTCGCTTTGCTGCGGCAACGGATGCGCGAACTCGAGCAGATCCGGAAGCAACTGAAGACGCAACCGGACAGACAGCTGTCACTGACAGATCCCGACTCGCGTTCGATGACCAGCAGCGGCAAAAAGGCCGGAACAGTCGGCTACAACGTACAGGCCGCCGTAGACACGAAACATCACCTGATCGTTGAACACGAGGTGACCAATGTCGGAGGAGATCACGGGCAGCTCAGCAAGATCGCGCTCGCAGCAAGAGACGCGATGGGCAAATCCGGACTCAGGGTGCTAGCCGATCGGGGCTACTTCAGTGGCCCGGATATTCGTACCTGCGAACTCTCGGGTATCAAGGCATATGTACCGAAGCCGTTGACGTCTGCATCCCGAAAGAAAGGCCTTTTTACCAAGCGCGACTTCATCTACATCGCTAAAGACGATGTCTATCGTTGCCCGGCCGGCGAGCGCGCCATTCATCGGTTCACGACTGTCGAACATGGCATGAATCTGAAGGTGTACTGGCCCAGCGCATGCCCGCGTTGCCATCTCAAGGAGCGATGTTCTCCAAGCGACTACCGACGCATTCGACGCTGGGAACACGAACAGATACTGGAAGCCATGCAGCGACGGCTCGACCGGAATCCAGACGCAATGACGATCCGGCGCAGCACCGTTGAGCATGTGTTCGGTACGCTCAAACATTGGATGGGTGCCACGCACTTCCAGACCAGAACCCTCGCACGAGTGAACACCGAGATGAGCCTTCAGGTGTTGGCTTACAACCTGAAGCGAGTCATGAAGATACTCGGCGTTGCGAAAACGATGAGGGCGATGCGAATGGCTGGAAGCTGAGGGCCTGCGGGGCCTTCTTGATACTTACAACCTTAGACTGTCGCAAAGCCACCAACTACGGCCGACCTGTCCGGCAACTTCCCCTGCATAGCCGTAGAACGGTTTCCACACACCCTCGACCATCAGCTCCCGTGCCCGACTCACTTTATCCTTTAGGCGCTTGTATTCCCCCGGCGTCAGAATAGATGTCATGTTGTTTGATTCTTAGACATGGTCCGGGGGCGGTAGAATCGGGATGAATGAAAGCCTACCCAGAAGAAAGAAAAGAAGCCCTCGTGCGTCGCATGATGCCGCCGGAGAATGCGCCGGTGTCGGCGCTAGCACGAGAAACGGGGATTACCGAACAGACGTTGTACACGTGGCGCCGACAGGCGAAAGGACAAGGGCTGGCAGTGCCGGGCGACGGGAAGAACCCCGAAGGATGGTCTTCGGAAGACAAGTTTGCCGTAGTGCTGGAAGCCGCCCCGCTCAACGCAGCGGAGCTGGCCGAGTATTGTCGTCGCAAAGGTCTATACCCCGAGCAGATCGCTGCGTGGCGGGCTGCCTGCCAGGCCGCCAACGCGAATGCTGCCGAGCAGGCGCGCGAGCAGCGTCACCAGTCCAAAGAGGACAAGCAGCGCATCAAGCAGCTCGAGAAGGAATTGCAGCGCAAGGAGAAGGCTCTGGCGGAAGCGGCGGCGCTGCTGATTCTCAGAAAAAAAGCCCAGGCGGTCTGGGGGGACAAAGAGGACGATTGATCAACGTCCCGGATCGCCTGATGTGTATATCGTTGATTCGCGAGGCGGTGCAGTCGGGCAGCCGGTTGGAGAAGGCTTGCAAGGAGCTGGGCCTGAGCCTGCGCACGTTCCAGCGCTGGGTCCGTGATGGCGAGGCGGTGCGCGCTGATGGTCGGACCACGACCGAGCGGCCGGCGCCGCGCAACAGGCTGAGCGAGGCCGAACGGCAACAGATTCTGGAGGTGGCCAATAGCGCTGAGTTCGCCAGCTTGCCGCCCAGCCAGCTCGTGCCGAGCCTGGCCGAGCGCGGCGTGTACCTCGCGTCGGAATCGAGCTTTTACCGTGTGCTGCGAAGTGCCTCGCAGCAGCACCGCCGAGGTCGGGCACGGCAGCCTTCGTCACGTATGCCCACCAGCCATTGTGCGACAGCACCGAATCAGCTGTGGTCGTGGGACATCACCTGGTTACCGGCGGCGATCAAGGGCAAGTTCTACTACTGGTACATGGTGCTCGATGTGTTTAGCCGCAAGATCGTCGGTCACGAAGTCCAGGAAGCGGAATCTGCAGAACTTGCGTCGTTGCTGATGCGGCGCACGAGTTTGGCCGAGGGCTTGGCGGGACGTCCGCTGGTGCTGCACTCGGACAATGGCAGTGCGATGAAGGGTGCGACGATGCTAGCCACGCTGGAAAACCTGGGCGTGGTGGCTTCGTTCAGCCGACCGCGTGTGAGCAACGACAACCCGTACGCCGAGGCGCTGTTCCGCACATGCAAGTACAGGCCCGACTATCCGCGTAAAGCGTTCGCGAGCCTTGACGAGGCGCGCGCCTGGACGCAGCAGTTCGTGCGTTGGTACAACCACGAGCATAAACACAGCGGCCTGAAATTCGTCACGCCGGCGCAGCGTCATAGCGGCGTCGCCACTGCGGTGCTGGCACAACGGGAAGTCTTGTACGCTCAGGCCAAGGCGCGCAATCCGCAGCGTTGGTCCCGCTCGACTCGCAATTGGGAATTGAAGGATGAAGTCTGGCTCAATCCGGAGCGGATGCCGCCGGTCGAATTAAAGCAGTGCGCGTGAAGTGACATGACAACTACGTTGACGAACACCGAGATCGGCGCAATTCAAACTAAGATTGATCGGCTGTGCAAGCGGCTGCAGTCGAAAGCTTCACGGGTGAGTGCACGAGGCGGATCCAGGCTGCTACTGGCTGCATCGGCAACTGACGCAGCGCGGCTTTGAGAGCATGGTCTTTGCGCCATCGCTGATTCCCAGAAAACCCGGCTCGCGCAGGCGACCTGACTGCCGTGTATTTGCCTGGTGTTGAAGACGAAGCCTTCTCGGATCTGGCGCGGGTGTGGACTGCACTCAAGGAGGATTTGCGGCAAGCCCGTCAGCGACTGAAGTCTTTTTTGCTGGCACGTAGAAAAGTTGCGCAGCAATCGAGCGAAATGACAAGCCAGGTGGAATCTGGACTCGCCAAAGCTTTACTAGCGCGGCCTCTACCGATTTAAGGAACTGTACGATCGGGGCAGTGAAGCGCCGCTGCAGCAGATTCTCGCCATCGGCCCCTGCTCACGAACCGCGTAGATCCGCATGTCGATGCTGCCGTTGTCGAATTGGCCCTCGAATTACCCGCCTACGGTCAGATTCGTATCGCCAACGAAGTCCTCAAATGGCATACCCTGTCCGTCTCGCCCCAAGGCGTCCTTAGTATCTAGTTGCGTCACGATCTGGAGACGATGCGGAAGCACTTGAAGGCTCTGGAAGCCAAATCCGCCAAGGCCAGTTCAATCTCGCGAAGCGCGGCCTCAAAGAGGTCGCTGCACCCGCAGCTTGAAAGGGCGTCCTGTCTGCGTCATGAGTTACCCTCTATCTAACAACAATCTCGTACGACCGCCTATTTGCACCGGAGCCCGCAGCGGGAGGACAAGCGCCGACGATGTATTCATTAGAAGACAGTCATGCATTGATGGCGATCAAAGGCACAAAGAAATGTTTTCGCTATATTGCACTAGGCGACGCGGGGGCGCTGTTTGGTTTGATTGTTACACGCCTCCTTCGGAATATTTTGGCATGCGGTGGAGAACGTTTCAAGAGACTGTTCGGAACATTGGAGATTTTCACCTGCAAACTAGGTGGCATCCAGTCGTCAGCTGCTTCTTGTAAATGTCGACGTGTCTTTTAAAGCTTATGCGCAGACGACGACAGGCGGGGAACCATGCGTCAGTACGCCCAGCTCTCCAGCTTGCGCTGGAGAGGTTGCCGTCGAAGCTAACGGGTTTGGCTCGGGATTAACAATCCAGGCAGTTCTTCTTGAAACACTCTCTGAGTAGGAAGCGGATGTCGAATGCACAAAAGTTTTACATCGACGGCGTCTGGGTCGCGCCGTCGGGCGACGCGCGCCTCGCCGTTGTCGATCCGTGCACGGAAGAGGCGTTCGCGCAGATCGCGCTCGGCAATGCCGACGACGTAGAGCGCGCTGTGACCGCTGCAAAGCGCGCATTCGCGTCGTTTTCGGTGACGCCGCTGACTGAGCGCGTCGCACTGATTCGCCGCATACTCGACGCTTATGCGGCGCGTTACGACGAGATGGCCGATGTCATTTCGCGCGAGATCGGCGCGCCGAAAACGCTTTCGCAAACATGGCAGGCCGCGCTCGGCAGACGTCACCTCGAAGAACTCCTACGTACCTGCGAACGCTTCGCCTGGCAGCGCAAGAAGGGCACGACCCTTGTCAATTATGAGCCCGTCGGCGTGGCCGCGCTCATCACGCCGTGGAACTGGCCGATCAACCAGATTGTCTGCAAGGTCGCCCCCGCGATTGCCGCCGGCTGCACGATGGTGCTCAAGCCAAGCGAGATCTCGCCGCTGAACGCCGTGCTGTTCGCCGAGATTCTCGATGCAGCAGGCGTGCCGCCGGGTGTGTTCAATCTCGTGAACGGCGACGGCCCGACGGTGGGCGCGGCGCTCTGCAGTCATCCAGATGTCGACATGGTGTCGTTCACCGGGTCGACACGAGCGGGCGTGGAAATCGCGAAGCTCGCGGCGCCGACCGTCAAGCGTGTGCACCAGGAACTCGGCGGTAAGTCCGCAAACATTCTTCTCGACGATGTGGACCTGGAAGCTGCCGTCACTTCGGGTGTCTACGAGTGCTTTGGCAACAGCGGCCAGTCGTGCAACGCGCCGACACGTATGCTGGTGCCCGCAGCGCTGCACGACGAGGCCGTGCGCATTGCACAGCATGCGGCGGCCTCTCACTGTGTGGGTCCCGCGAACGACGACCACACCACGATGGGCCCTCTGGTGAGCGACGTGCAATACACACGCGTGCAACGGCTGATTAAAAAGGGCATCGAGGAAGGCGCACTGCTCGCAGCCGGCGGGCCGGGACGTCCCGACGACCTGTCGCGCGGTTACTACGCGCGGCCCACGGTCTTCGCAAACGTCGACCAGTCGATGACGATCGCACGAGAAGAGATTTTTGGCCCAGTGCTCGCCATCATGCCGTACCGCGACGAGGAAGACGCGATCGCGATTGCCAACGATACACCGTTCGGACTTGCTGCATACGTTCAATCCGCAGATCGGGCGCGCGCCCAGCGTGTGGCGCTCCGGCTGCGCGCGGGCAGCGTGTATTTGAACTATCCGGCGTGGGACGCGGGATCGCCGTTCGGCGGATATAAGCAATCCGGCAACGGCCGTGAATATGGCGAGTGGGGTCTGGAGGCGTTTCTCGAAGTAAAGGCCATCGTCGGCTATGACGATCAGGCGGGACCCGGCACGGGCGGTGACGTGCACGCGTACTCAAGTGAAGACTCATTGGCCTCAGAGGATCCGAGGCGCTGGTTGAACGCACCCAAGCCCTGATATCGCCTCAAGAAATATCTCCAGGAGCTCTGACATGAATTTACCGGATTCAGAGCATATCCAGTGGCTCGTGAGTCAATCAATGCTCCACCAGGTTCGGGCACGGGCACGCAGTTATGCGGGGCAAGCCAAGCTTTGGCTTCACCCCTATGCCGAGGCACGCCCGCGTGAGGTCTGCGCAAAGTCGTCTGTCTGGTTCACCGCGTACCCGGGCGCGGTTATAGCCGCGCCGGGACAATCGGTACTCCAGGCATTGGGAAACGAGACACTGTGGCGTTCGCTGTCCTCGTTGGGCATTAGGGCCATGCACCCGGGTCCAACCAAAGTCGCAGGTGGTCTTAATGGTAAGCGCTTTACCCGTTCGGTGGACGGCAACTTTGATCGCATCGGCCTAGAGATCGATTCCAGATTCGGCAGTAAAGAAGACTTCATAGCGATGAGTCGCATGGCGGCAGCGCACAACGCTGTTGTCATTGACGATATTATTCCTTTGCATACTGGCAAAGGCCCCGACTTCCGGCTCGCTGAGATGAATTACGGGGACTATCCCGGCCTCTACCACATGATCGAGATCATGCCTAGCGACTGGAACCTTTTACCAGACGTACCTGAAGGCAAAGATTCCATCAATCTGCCGGCTGACGTCGTCGACACCCTAAAACGTAGGCGCTACATCGTTGGCCAACTTCAGCGGGTAATGTTTTTTGCGCCGGGCGTCAAGGAAACAGACTGGAGTGCAACCGCTCCTGTACTCAGCGTAGACGGCATTATGCGCCGGTGGGTATACCTTCACTACTTTAAGGAAGGTCAACCGTCACTGAACTGGCTCGACCCAACATTTGCAGCCCAACAAATCAGTATCGGTGATGCTCTGCACTCCATAGATGACCTCGGCGCACGCGGACTTCGCCTGGATGCCAACGGCTTTCTCGGCATCGAGCGAAGACCACACGGCAATGCGTGGTCGCAGAGCCATCCACTCGCGGTCGCGGCCAACCAGCTTCTTGCCGGGGCGATTCGTAAGGCCGGTGGGTTCAGCTTTCAGGAACTTAATCTCACCCTCGACGACATGGCGGCGATGTCCAAAAATGGCGCGGACCTGTCTTACGACTTTGTCACACGTCCTGCGTATCAGCATGCACTTCTGACGGGAGACACAGAGTTCTTGCGGCTGATGCTACGCAAGGCCCATCAGTACGGCATCGACCCGGCGTCTCTCATTCACGCGCTTCAAAACCACGATGAACTGACGCTGGAGCTCGTACATTTCTGGTCGCTACACGCTAACGCAACCTTCACGTTCCAAGGGCAGACATGGAACGGCAACTCCCTTCGAGAGCATATCCGGGAGAAGATGTACGAGCGCTTGTGCGGCGAGCATGCGCGCTACAATGTTCCTTTTGTGTCAAACGGTGTGTCTTGCACGACAGTCAGCGTCATCACTGCGGCACTCAATATTCGGGACTTGGACGCCATAACGCCTAGGGACAGGGACAATATCCGACAAATTCATCTTCTTCTTGCGATGTTCAATGCTTTTCAGCCCGGCATTTTTGCGATATCGGGGTGGGACCTTGTGGGTGCACTACCCTTACCCATTGAAGCCGTCGAGGAGCGAACGACTGACGGAGACACGCGCTGGGTACAACGCGGTGCCTATGATCTAACAGGCGAAAACACACATGCATATGCATCCAAAGAAGGCATGCCGCGCGCAGTGGCCTTGTACGGTACGTTGCCGGAGCAGCTCACCGACCCCACCTCTTTCGCCTCACAACTCAAGCGTCTCCTCGCTGTGCGAGACTCGTACGGCCTTGCCTTAAGTAGGCAAATAGGGATTCCCGACGTTGTCGCGCCAGGCCTCCTAGTAATGATTCACGAACTTCCCGCTGGGAAAGAGATTCAGATTACAGCTCTGAACTTTGGTGCAAGCAGCGTCGATGAGACTATTACCCTACGCTGCACCGCGCCAGGACCCGTCATCGACATGCTCGCCGATTCGGTTATCGGTCACCTCGACGAACTGGGTAAGCTGCGAATAGTGCTTGAGGGTCACCGAGGTGTATCACTGAGAATTGGGAGTTCTCTTTCTAGTTGACGTGCATTAAGGGGCACACCCGGCGATATCCACGCAGTTGAATCAGACACTGCGCTTCAGAAATTAAATGTCCGTGGCGTTCCTGAAGTTTCTCTCGACGGCTCTGATGCAAATAGGTAAGGGGGTTGAGCAGTTTCATTCAGGATGGGTATCTTATCGAGCGGACAGGACCGCTAGAAGGGAGTTAACGTGCCACCGCACTAATGGAGCGCCCAATAATTTCTACCCAGCCGTGGCCGGATCTACTTCACGAACGCCTGTGGCTGCTCACTCCAACTGCCCAGCCGGACCAGCCTGCGAAGCGGGCCGCAGCTGAGTCGCCGCTTGTCGCGCGGCTGCCTGAGCAAATTCCCAGTCGCGCTGCGTTTCATGCGCCAAGCATTCCGAATGAGCATAACACGGTCGCTCATGCAGCCGGATCACCTTTCTTGCCTAGTCGGCGGCGCGCGAGATCGCGTCATCCCCGACGACGCCCACGTCAAGCTCTTGCTTTTGATGCGTTAAAAAACCTGCGAGCAACTCATCCAGCCGCTTCAGCGGATGACAAAAAAGCGCCCCTTCAACCGTCTTGTGTCAGGTGCTGTTGAACACCTTGATGGCGTCCTTGACCATTTCGTCGACGGCCGGGGGGTGTCCGACGGACAGCGTCCCTCGCGGCCCCGTGCCGAGCCGAGCGTGTCTAGTTGCTGCCAGCGCGCTCCGGCCGGACGCATTGAAATCCGGGCGCACGGCACGTCCCTGCTCTATGTTCCCTCTGACCGGCTCGCTCAGATCGACCAGGGCGTCGTCGTCGAGCATAAGCGGCTCGGTCACGCGCTGCAGGTCGCCCAAGCCTTGCAGGCGCAACGCGATGACCGACGGGCGTCGAGCTCGCCGTCACGCACCAATCAGGGTAGTGCGGTACACGCCAAGGAGTCGGCTTCCGGGCACCAGGAAGCACGGGAATTCACGCAGGATGACGTGAACGCAGTGTTGACGGGGACACACCGGAGCGCGGGCAGGCTCGGTGCTAAAAACCTCCCTCAGAGAGACAAATAAGCGAGCCAAAACCGCCCTCAACACCTACCCCAGCCTAACAAAACCAACCTCACCCCCGACATCTGGTAAATGGCCCGCACCCCGACATTCGGATCTCGCTTTGACAATTCTCCACTTTGGAATATGCCGGGCCCCGAACTGCGGAAGTCGTCCATCAAATCAGAGCTGTGCAAATCACTGGTGCTTACTGCCACCGCGCCTCCAGCGGTCGATGATGCGGCCCACGCCCAACAGGTACTTCGTCACATACTTCGTGGTCGCATACTCGACGTAGCCGAGCGGACACCTCCTCCGGTTGAGGAACAGATGATCTTCGTGCCCGTGCGATTCCTTCGAGAAATTGATCAACCGGAATCGCTGCGAGTCAAGCCGCTGCTCAAGCCGGACGACATCCCTCTTCTCCACCGGCCGCAAAAATCTTGGAATTCGATCGCGATCTGGCCAATGTTAGGGAGAAACGCGTCCGGCAGTCAATCAAGCAGCGGCACCTCGGCGCCTTGGATGTCGACCTTCACCAAATCGATTTGCGGGATTCCCTACTGCTGCGTGAACACGTCGAGCCGCACAGCGGCCACCTGGTCTCGTGATTGTTCTCGCTGGTGCGAACGAACGACGATGCCTCCCGATTCGTCGCCACGAAGAAGCTCATCGTCCCTGCACGATCGGCAATCGCGAGATTCGAGGGCTTCACGCGCACCATGCCGCCGAGCCGCGCAAAACGGTCGGGATTCGGCTCGACCTCGTAACAGATGCATTCGCATTTCTCCGACATCAGCCGGCAAAACGTACCGCTGTTCGCGCCTAGATCGATAACAGTGCTGTCTCGCTGAAAAAACCGCTTGAAAAAGGTATGCCCGCTGATACGATCCATCGTGTTCTCCTATAGTTCACGAGAAATCGTCGCACTGCAACCAGAAGGAATCTGCCGGCGCAGGCGCGAGACGTAGAGCAGTCTGAAACGGTCGGCCGCATTAAAATACTTGAACGGCAGGATCGAGAACGCCATCGCGGCATCAAGTCGCGAACTGGAACGGTGCCCGGCCGCGCCTCTGGGGTGTGCAAGTCGTCGACAAGGCCTCTCTGATTGTTTTCCGGGAACGTGCATAAGCGGATAGCAGCGTTATAAGCGGTGCTCGCGCAGCAACGCTAGAAGAACGGCAGGGATCCACGCAACCGACTTGGCAATGCCCAAAAATCCGCTCATCGTGCCTCACGAAGCGCCATGCATGTGTCCTCCTGAGACACGATGCCCTGCAGCCGGCAGAAGGGCTCGAAGAAAGCCCTTTTCTCTGCGAGGGGCAGTGACGAGAGACATGTGCAGCAGCGCACGAGGATCGCCGCCTTTGGTGACGCTGGGTGCCGCTCTTTGAGAAGGCGCTTCGTCAGCACAAGCGACCGGTGGGCAGGAGCTGGTGGATGGACGAACCTCCGTCAAGGTCAAAGGACAATGGAAATGTCTGTATCGCGCCGTCGACAAGCAAAACAACACAGTTGATTTTCTTCTGCGCGCTCGTCGTGACAAAGCTGCGGCGCGCCGTTACTTTCAGACGGCCATTGACCGGAACGGCGAGCCCCGGGACGTTCACCGTAGATAAGAGCGGCGCGAAGCTGGCCGCACTTGAAGCCATCAACGCAGAACGGGAAATCCCGATCAGAAGCCGGAAGAACAAACACCGGAACAACGTCGTGGAGCAGAACCATCGACCGATCGAACGTATCATCAGATCGATGATGTGCTTCAAGGATTTTCGGTGTGCACGCGTAATTCTCTCTGGTATCGAGGTGATGCATATGATTCGCAAGGGGAAAATGAAAAACGACGGCGATGACCGAACGGCAGCCGCTCCTTCTATTCGCTGATGCTATAAGCAATCCAATATTTGTTGGAACATGCTCGGCTGTCTTCCTTATCGCGACAGAACCCCGCAAGGCCTTGGCACTCGATTCGCCCCAGCGTCGAATTGTCTCGTGACTAGATGCTATGTGGGAGGGCAGCGGCAGTAAGCCCACCGGAGTAAAACGGAGTTGCACACTCGTTTTCTTCGAAGGAGCACGCAAATGGATGCGCCTGACACAGCCCTCGGTGGGCAGAATACGACGGCAGGTGGCCGCCTGTACATGGCTTTTGAACTGGGCGAGAGGAGCTGGAAGCTCTCACTTGGTGATGGCCGGCGCGCGCCCAGCCGTTACACGGTCGCCGCAGGCGATACCACGGTAGTCCTAACCGCGATCGCTAACGCCAGAGCGCGTTGCCATCTGGGCGCCGACGCACCCGTCTACAGCTGTTATGAAGCCGGCCGCGACGGCTTCTGGCTGCACCGCTGGCTGAGCGAACAGGGCATCGTCAATCTCGTGGTGGATTCTGCCAGTATCGAGGTGAACCGCCGTGCGCGCCGCGCCAAGACGGACCGGCTTGACAGCGACAAGCTGCTGTCGATGCTCATGCGCTATTACGCGGGCGAGCGGCGGGTGTGGGCAGTAGCACAGATTCCCACGCCCGAGCAGGAGGACGACCGGCGCCTGCACCGCGAGCTCGAACGCCTGCGGAAAGAGCAAACCGCGCACACCAACCGGATCCATTCCCTGCTGGTACTGCACAACCTTCGGATCAGGTATGTCGGCGGTCGTATCTGGACACACTGGTGGACCCGTCAACGCGAGCTGCTCGCGCCCGGTCTGCGCGCCGAGATTGACCGCGAATATGAGCGGCTCGCGCTGGTCCGTCAGCAGATCCGCCAGCTCGAAGTGCAGCAGGACCGGCAGGTGCGTAGCGGCGCACATCCCGGCATGGCGCTGCTCGCACAGCTCGCGGGCATCGGTGCGGGCAGCGCGTGCACCCTCGTCAGGGAACTGTTCGGCTGGCGGCAGTTTCGCAACCGCCGCCAAGTGGCCGGCTGTCTGGGCCTCACGCCCACCCCATACGCCAGCGGGACCAGCGAGGTCGAACTCGGTATCAGCAAGGCGGGCAACCGGCGATGCCGCTGGCTGATGGTAGAGCTCGCCTGGAGCTGGCTGCGCCTGCAGCCCGGCAGCCAGCTCAGCCACTGGTTCAACCAGCGCTTTGCCGGCGCCGGCAAGCGGCTGCGGCGAATTGGTATCGTCGCGCTCGCACGCCGTCTGGCGAAAGCGCTGTGGCGCTGTCTCGAACACGGCGAGATTCCCGCTGGTGCGATACTCAAGCCAACACCGTGAGGGGCTGAATAATCATTAACGACATCGGATGTAGCGACAGCATGTAAAGGTCAACGCGCCCGAAACACGCTCGGGCTACCCGCTGCGGGTGGCCGTTTCCCTAGATGGGGCGCGTCGGTAACAGGGTAGTGCCAGCGCTTCGCGCATGCGCCATGAGGTGACCGGCCTGCCAGGTCGGCACGGATAGAAGGTCGACCCGGCATTGGCCGGTCAACACACACCCTGACCTGAATGACATTGACACGCCAGGCTACGGTAACGTGTACGTGAGAAGCGTCGGTCCCGTGCTTTACGGAATGGTCTCTACGGCCAGCCTGCGCCTGGTCATCAATGGTGACCGCGCAGGCTGGCCGTAGAGACCGGACGACGAGGAAGAGGTTTACTTCGGATAACAGATTTTTATCTCTTCAACAGGGCTTGACTTTCAGCTCCCCATAGAAGAGCGTGTTAGGAACTTCGATTGAGACCTGGTATCCTGGCGGGATGAAAAGAACCGACCGCAAAGGGTATCCGACAGATGTGTCGGATGAGGAATGGAGTTTCGCGGCGCCGTATCTGACGCTGATGGACGTTGACGCGCCCCAGCGCAAATACGAACTGCGCGACATGTTTGATGCATTGCGCTGGATGGCTCGTGCCGGCGCGCCGTGGAGGATGCTGCCCAATGATTTCCCGCCGTGGGAGCTGGTGTATCAGCAGACTCAACGCTGGCTGCAGGCTGGCTGCTTTGAGAGCATGGTGAGCGACCTGCGCTCGGTGATACGCGTGGCACAGGGCCGTCGGGGACAGCCCAGCGCGGTCATCCTCGATGGCCGCACGATACAGTCGACCTGCGAGAGCGGCCCGCGTGCGGGCTATGACGGTTATAAGCGGCAGCGCGGTAGCAAGGTACATATTGCAGTAGACACGTTGGGACAGTTGCTGGCGGTGCACGTGACCCCCGCCAATGAACAGGAGCGCGCACAGGTAGCGGAGCTTGCGCGGCAGGTCCAGCAGGTAACGGGACGAACGGTCAAGGTGGCATTTGCCGATCAGGGATACACGGGCAAGGAGCCAGCGCAGGCTGCATTCGACGAGGGCATTGACCTTCAGGTGATCAAACTCGAAGAAACGAAAAAGGGTTTCGTTCTGCTCCCCCGCCGGTGGGTGGTCGAGCGCAGCTTTGGCTGGCTCAACCGTTTCCGGCGTCTCGCACGTGACTATGAACGGCTTCCCGAAACTCTCGCTGGGCTTCATTTCGTCGTCTTCGCAATGCTCATGCTTGTCCACGCCGTGCCAGTACTTCAAAGTTCCTAACACGCTCTAACGACAACGCCGCGGCCGAACAACCGCTCGTCGATGTCGCGCAGCCTCCACTGAAACTGATAGCATCAGCGCACGGCACAACTGATGACGATCATGGGAAAGCGATGGCCGTGATAAAAGCGATCTGGAACTTTGCATCGCGGGATGCCCCCTGGCCCCGTCAGCAACGTGACATTGCTGAAGCTAATGTCGGAAAGCCGATTTGGCAAAACCATCATTGCGCATATTTCTCGCTTGCATCCGTTACGTGGATCAGTGTTATCCAAACAATCGATTTTGTAGTCGACACGGAAATGCCGCATAGTGCGTCCGGCAATGCACAGTACAGCCACCCACTATCCATTCCATGAACGCAAATTTGCATGAACCGCCTGAACGCAACTGGCGCTGTCCGCTCAAATATCGCTTTCGGAGTACCCTTTACCATCGGAGCCGTGATCCGCTTGATGACAATGGGCGCGCTAACCCGCATCATCCAACCTGAAGGACGGTTTACACCGCCCATCCGCCCAAATCGATCGTCGTCAGCATTTCCGATGCATTTCTTTGAAATTTTCTGCGAAACTTCCTGAGATCAACGCTTGGTAATCGCGTACAGAGAATGACAATTGGTAGCGCCACCTGTTTTTTTCTGTGGTTCCGGCGGCACGATTTTTCTTCCGAGACTATTCGAAAACATTTTCAGATACGATATTTTATTTTTTATTTTTCGCGAATTATTGCGGACCGAAAATTCGTTAGCTTACCTACCGACTCTAATCTACCTCGCCGTCTAGCGGAGCATGGGTCATACGCCGGTGGTCGTTCGTCAGTCGCAGCTGTCGACGTGTGAGTGGTTCTTAAATGGCGATCAAAGTCCGTATGACATTGACAAGCACTTTGTTGGCGTCTACGAGAATGTGCTCCTTCAAACGCGGTCTCGCCTGAGCTCCATCCCGTGCGGTGGGGTGGATGTTTCCATCCCGTCTTGGGGGATAACACCGAAGCGAAGCGCCTTGAGCGCTGAGAGGTTTGGCACACGAAAAGTTGGACGCTAAGTTCGTTGTTTCGACGCGCAGGCCTTGCGCAGTATCGGGCTCTATCAATGCCCGCGATTCGTTGCGATCGGTGCGTGCATCTTCTCGGTTTCCGTCTTTCGGAAAGCCGAGTTAACACCGCACTCCGAAATTAAACATCCCATACATGGTTTTTTTTGAACTGGCCTCTTATGCAAGCTGTCGTCTTCGGTGACTGTGCTGGGTGGCTGCATCCCGCACCAGGACAGCACGGTGTCGTGTTGTGCAATGCTTTCGGCTACGACGAACTATGCACGCATCGTGCATGGTTGCAATTGGCCGAACGACTGGCTGTGCAGAAAATGCCCACGCTGCGTTTCGATTATCCGGGAACCGGCAATTCGCTACATGTTGAGGAGGATCCGGACCGCGTCGACGCATGGATCGGCAGCATCGCCAATGCGTTAGCATACCTGCGCACTGTATCCGGCGTACAACGCGTCTCGCTATGCGGGTTCAGGCTCGGTGCGATGCTCGCCGCGCTTGCCGCGGAGCGGTTGTCGGGCATTGATGGACTCGTGCTGCTCGCCCCGGTGCTGTCCGGAAAAAAATATCTGCGTGAACTGCATGCGCATCATCACCGCTGGCTCAGCGCGCGCGCCCATATGAGCATGTGCACGGCGCCAGAGAGCATGCACACGGTCGGCGCCTTTGGCTTCGGGCTTCATGGCGACGACATCGACAGGATCGGGGGGATCGATCTGCGCAACGACACGACAGCACCCGCGCGACGCGTGCTCTTGCTTGAGGCGAACGACCGCAACAGCGGGAACGCATTGAGCGCGCGATATGAAGCATATGGCGCGGCCGTCGAGCGTGCGCCGTTCGATGAACTTGATCACTTTCTCGTCGAGGCACGCTTCAGCAAGCTTCCGGCTCGTGCATTCGCGACAGTATCGGCATGGCTCGCAGACGACGTCGACGGAGATGGCAATATCGATGCTTCGCCCGCTTCTCTGCGCACACTGAATCAGTCCGCGTCCCGCGCCATACCGGTCGCTCCCACATTGGCCGGACCCAATTTCATGGAGCAGCCGGTTTCTGTCGGCGCATGCTTCGGCGTGTACTGCCGCCCGCGCGACGCACTCGAGAATGCCCCTGCGGTGCTGTTCCCAAACACGGCCGCAAACCACAACATCGGCGACGGCCGCTGCTTCGTGCTATTCGCCCGCCGTCTCGCCGCGATAGGCATCGCGTCGCTGCGAATGGATCTGGCCGGTCTCGGCGACAGCGCCCCCGAAGAATGCACTATTACAGCCGAGTCGCTCCATTCGCAAGAGGCATGCGCCGATGTGATCGCCGGCGCGAACTGGCTGCTCGGACAGGGCTACACGGCAGTCGTTACATTCGGTATCTGTAGCGGTGCTTTCGTTGGTCTGCATGCGTGCGCGGCACACCCGCAAATCGTCGGCGCGTTCGGCGTGAATCTTCAGCAGTTCGTGTGGCAAAACGAGGAGCAGGTGCGAAACAGCAGCGCTATCGCGTCGAACCGGACGCTGCGGCGAGCCGCGCTTAGCACAGACAAATGGAAGCGCGTATGGACCGACAAGGCATCGCTCGCTGGCATGGTACGTGGACTCGTGACGTGGGCGACACGCCGTTTGGAGCGTCGCGTCGCCGATTTGATGGACGCGATCATCGGTTGGTCGTTCTCTCCGAACAATGCTCGCCGACTCCTCGAACTTCTCCACGAAAAAGGTGCCGAAGTGCGGTTGTTATACGGTGAGTTCGATCACGGTATCGACGAATTAAAGCTGCAGTTCGGCGCGAATCTACGTGGCCTGAGGCGATTTCCGCACGTACGGGTCGCGATGTTGCCAATAGTCGATCACTCGCTGTTTATGCGCGCCGCGCGCGAGGCCGCCATGAGCGATGCGCAGCGGTGGTTGCTCGAACGGTTCTGCAGCCTGCCAGATACCTCATCGGACGCGCCCTACCCGCCGCAAATGAAGAAGCCGCCCACGCCGACTGTCGAGCCGTAGCCCGTTCCATGCGTTTCGCCCGCCTCTTTTCTTCGCATAATAAGGTATCCAAATGAAAGAAATTCTTCGTCGCATTGTTTGCGAATCGGTTCACTTGCGCGGATCGCCTGACACGCTTGACGATGAAACCGACTTGTACGCCGCCGGACTCGAATCCATAGCGACCGTCCATCTGATGCTGGCTATCGAGGAAACCTTTGAAATCGCGATTCCGGATGAGATGCTCGGCCGACAGTTTTTCTCGAGTATCAATTCGATGGCCGATGCGATCTTACGACTCCAGAAACAAAAGGTGACGTCATGAGCGCGCAGCTTGCGAACGAGGCGGCACTGCGGGTCGCTCGGGTAGCCGCCAAGCATGCGTACGCAGTCGATCGCGATGCGCGCTTCCCGGCCGAAGCTATCGACGCACTGCGAAAAGAGCATCTCCTGCCCGCATTGGTCCCGGCCAGTTTCGGCGGCGCCGGTCTAACGCTGACCGACGTCGCGTCGCTCTGCGAAATCATCGCGCAAGGCTGCGCGTCCACTGCGATGATCTACGCAATGCATTTGACCCAGGCGGCGTGCGTGATCTCGCATTGCTGCGGACAGCCTTGGCAGCTGGCTTTCGTCGAGCGGATGGCCCGTGAGCAGTTGCTGCTCGGATCTGCGACCTCCGAGGCAACTACCAGCGGAAGTCTGCGCGCCAGCATGTGCGCAGTACAGCGTGACGGCCAGCGGTTCCGCATCGAGAAGGACGCGCCCACTATCTCGTATGGCGCTTACGCTGACGCCATTCTCATTACTGCGCGCCGTGCGAATGACGCGCCGCCCTCCGATCAGGTGCTGATTGTGGCGTTGCGCACCCAGCTCGCACTAGAACCGCAAGGCAACTGGGACGCGCTTGGTATGCGAGGTACCTGTAGCTCGGGATTTCGTCTCGTCGCGAACGTGGATGATGCGCAGATTCTGATCCCGCCGTTCAGCGACATCGCCAACCGTACAATGCAGCCGGTGT
Source organism: Paraburkholderia sp. JPY419 (assembly GCF_050435705.1). NCBI lineage: Bacteria > Pseudomonadati > Pseudomonadota > Betaproteobacteria > Burkholderiales > Burkholderiaceae > Paraburkholderia > Paraburkholderia sp. JPY419. Next base: position 497,527 of record NZ_JBNDKV010000003.1, read on the forward strand.
CGCATGCGCTGTGGGCAGCCGTATGGACCGGCATCGCGGCGGATGCGCTGCGGCGCGCAAACGCGTACTGTCGCGCTCAATCGCGCGCGTTGCCGGATGGCATGTTGCTTGCCAGAGTGCGGCTTGTTCGTGCGACCGAGCAGTTGCAGACGATGAAAGCACGCTTGAGTACGGCATTTGCCGCAGCGCAGACTGTGCATGCGGCCGAGTACGGCAAATGCGCAACAGAATTGCCGCTGACCGTTCAACTCCGCTTCATGGCGGATATGAATAGCCTGAAAACCAGCATCTCGTCGGCCGCACTGAAGGTCGCGCACGAGGCGATGATGATCTGCGGGATCAGCGGGTACCGGAATGGCGGCCGCTATAGCATCGGCCGGCATCTGCGCGACCTTTACTCTGCCCCCCTAATGATTAACAACGACCGGATAGACCAGAACACGGCTAGTCTGCTACTTGCGCAGCGCCCGTCACTATTAATAGAAGAGGCATGAAATGAGCGTACGTGTCACATCTTCCCTCCCTAACTATGCACACGGTGATGCCCCCATATCCGATGCGCAACGGCCGTTGCGCGACCGGTTGATCGCAGCCGGCCTGCTCGTCGACACCGGCGAAAACGGCCTGTATGGGCACAACCATATCTACGAAGGCATCGTCGAACGCCTGACCTGGCTGATATCGTGCATGGCTGCGGACCAGCATCCGGAAGTTCTGCGCTTCCCGCCAGCGGTGCCACGCAAGGACTTCGAAGACAGCGAATACCTGAACAACTTTCCGCACCTCGCCGGCACGATTCACGCGTTCTGCGGCGACGAGCGCGACCACCGGCGCCTGCTGCGGGCGCTCGACGACGTGGTATCCGATCCCGGCGACGAGCGAAGCGACGCCTGGCTGGCCCAGCAAAAGCCAACGCGCGCTGTGCTCACACCCGCTGCGTGCTATCCGGTCTACCCGGTCATCGCGCGACGCGGCCCGCTACCAGAAAATGGGCTCACAATTGACGTGCTGTCGTACTGCTTCCGTCACGAGCCTTCCCTGGATCCGACGCGCATGCAAATGTTCAGAATGCGCGAGTACGTGCGGATTGGCTCGCCAGAAGATGTTCAGGCTTTTCGTGCGACATGGATCGAACGCGGCCATGCACTTACAGGAATGTTACGCCTGCCCTCTGAACTCGACGTCGCGAACGACCCATTTTTCGGCCGCGGCGGCAAGATCGTCGCGGACAGTCAGCGCGCGCAGCAGTTGAAATTCGAACTGCTGATCCCGGTAACGGATCGGCACCGCAAAACCGCCTGCCTATCGTTCAACTATCACAGGGACCACTTCGGTCGGATATGGAAACTGCGTTGCGCGAATGGCGCCGTCGCGCACTCGGCCTGCATCGCATTCGGAATGGAGCGGCTCGCGCTTGCGCTGCTGCATCATCACGGGTGCGACGTCGAAGCATGGCCCGACAACGTGCGTGAACTACTTTGGGGCAATAGTCGCGAGCGCATTGCCGCTGAACTAGAGTGCTGGCGACAGCCTGCTGACGCACCCGAAAATGATGTCAATAACGACGAAAAACAATAAATTTATTGATGGTGCAGAGGCACTCACCCGTAAGCGTTGCTCGAGCACCGTCTAGACCGATGGCGCCAAAGTGGACACACTAGATGCTATGAGGGAGGGCAGCGGCAGTAAGCCCGACTGGAGTAAAACGGGATTTGCACACTCGTTTTCTCCGAAGGAGCACGCAAATGGACGCGTCTGACACAGCCCTCCGTGGGCAGAATACGACGGCAGGTGGCCGTCTGTACATGTCTTTTGAACTGGGCGAGAAGAGCTGGAAGCTCTCACTGGGTGATGGCCAGCGCGCACCCAGCCGCTGTACGGTCGCCGCTGGTGATACCACCGCAGTTCTCACCGCCATCGCCAACGCGAGGGCGCGTTGCCATCTCGGCGCCAACGCACCCGTCTACAGCTGTTATGAAGCTGGCCGCGATGGCTTCTGGCTGCACCGCTGGCTGACTGGACAGGGCATTGCCAATCTCGTGGTGGATTCGGCCAGCATCGAGGTGAACCGCCGTGCGCGTCGTGCCAAGACGGACCGGCTCGACAGCGACAAGCTGCTGTCCATGCTCATCCGCTATCACAGTGGCGAGCGGCGCGTATGGGCGATGGCACGTATCCCAACTACCAAGCAGGAAGATGACCGGCGGTTGCACCGCGAACTCGAACGCCTGCGACAGGAACGTACCGCGCACACCAACCGGATCAGCTCCCTGCTTGTATTGCATAACCTTCGGGTCAGGTATGTTGGTGGCCGCATCTGGACGCACTGGTGGAACCGGCAGCGCGATCTGCTCGCGCCCGGTCTGCGCGCCGAGATCGACCGTGAATGTGAGCGCCTCGCGCTCGTGCGCCAGCAGATCCGCTCGCTCGAAGTGCAACAGGAGCGGCAGGTGCGCAGTGGCGCGCACCCCGGCATGGCGTTGCTGGCGCAGCTCGCGGGCATCGGTACCGGCAGCGCATGGACCCTGGTCAGGGAACTGTTTGGCTGGCGACAGTTTCACAACCGCCGGGAACTTGCCCGTTGCCCGTTGCCCGTTGCCCGTTGCCTGGGCCTGACGCCGACGCCATACGCCAGTGGTACGAGCGACGTTGAACTCGGCATCAGCAAGGCGGGCAACCGGCGATGCCGCTGGCTGATGGTCGAACTCGCGTGGAGCTGGCTGCGCCTGCAGCCCGGCAGTCAGCTCAGCCACTGGTTCAACGAGCGCTTTGCCGGTGCCGGCAAGCGGCTGCGGCGCATCGGTATCGTGCCGCTCGCACGCCGACTGGCGATCGCCCTGTGGCGCTTTCTCGAGCACGGCGAAATCCCCGAGGGCACAATACTCAAGTCGGGAAACGTCAACACAGTGACGGCCTGAATGATTAATGACATCGGATGTAGCGACAGCATGTAAAGGTCAACGCGCCCGGAACACCCTCGGGTTACCCATCGCGGGTAGCCGTGTTTTTAGATGGGGCGCGTCGGTAACAGGGTGGCGCCAGCGCTTCGCGCATGCGGCATGAGGTGACCGGCCTGCCAGGCTGGCACGGATAGAAGGTCGAACCCGGTACTGGCCGGGCATCAGACACCCTGACCTGAATGACATCGACATGCCAGGCTGCAAATGATGTCGGTCGTCAGCGTCACAACCTGAGACTCACAGGTTGTCTACGGCCAGTTTGCGTCTGGTCGTAGCAGGCGACCACGCAAACTGGCCGTAGACAACGGGAAAGGAGATTTACTTCGCATAACAGAATATTTAACTTGAGCGGGGCTTGACTTCTGATTCCCCATAGAAGAGGGTGTTATGAACTTTCAGTTGGACCTGGTATCCTGGTGTGATGACACCACGCAAGCCATACCCGACTGATGTGACGGACGAAGAATGGAGCTTCGCCGCTCCTTACTTGACCTTGATGAACGAAGAGGCACCGCAACGCCGATACGAACTTCGCGAAATGTTCAACGCGCTGCGCTGGATGGCGCGAGCCGGTGCCTCGTGGCGTATGCTGCCGACCAACTTCCCGCCGTGGGAACGGGTCTATCAGCAAACACAACGGTGGCTGAACGCGGGTTGTTTCGAGGCGATGGTTAGCGATTTGCGTTCGGTGCTGCGTATCGCCCAGGAGCGCCGGGGGCAACCCAGCGCGGTTATCCTGGATGGACGCACGTTGCAGTCCACGTGCGAAAGCGGCCCGCGTGCGGGCTACGATGGCTATAAGCGCAAGCGTGGCAGCAAGGTACACATGGCGGTCGATACGCTGGGCAAGCTGCTGGCTGTGCACATTACGCCGGCCAACGAGCAGGAGCGAGCGCAGGTTGCCGAGCTTGCCCGCCAGGTTCAGCAGGTAACGGGTCAGACAGTGAAGGTGGCATTCGCTGACCAAGGCTATACAGGGGAGGATGCGGCGCAGGCCGCGCGTGATGAAGGCATTGAACTGCAGGTTGTCAAGCTGCCGGAGGCTAAAAAGTCCGTCCTGAACAATTCGTTTTGCCGAGCACCGTAGTTACGGGGATTGAAGCCGAGCAAGTCGGTGGTTGAACAAGGCGGTCAGAATGAAGGCGCAAAGAAGCCGCAGCTTCCTGAGGATCATCCGTAGATTGTGTCCTGCGCCGCACATCACCGCGTGCATCGCGTCGCCGAGCGCACCCTTGAGCCAGTTGCGATCGAGTTTTCCGTCTGTCTTCATGTGACCGATTGCTGGCTCGATTGCGCTGCGCCGTCTGATCATCGCGCGTAGTCCGCGTGTAATGCCCCGCCGCAAGCCCGGGTGGTAGATCTTCACACCATCGACGGCGACACCCTTGTAGCCACGGTCGACGATGGCGACCTCCGGCGTGGCGTCGCACAGGATTGCCGCCTGCTCCAGCGCTTCAGCCAGGGTGTGCCCGTCGTACGGATTGCCTGGCATCGAGCGCATGCCAACCACCAGTCCTTCCTTGTGGGTCGTCGCGATCGAAACTTTCACCCCGAACTCGTACGGCTTGCGCGCCTTGCCCTTGGCCAGGCACTCGACTTCCGGTGCATGCAGCGCATAAAGCTTGTTCTTGTCCTTCGGCTTCTGCGCCAGAATGCGTCTCGTGCGGGCGATCAGTTCCGTTAATTCAGCGCAGCCTAGGTCGGCCACCTGGTTGACCTGCCGCTCCACATCGCGCATCACCCGTCCAACGCGCGAGCGCAGCGTGCGCAGCGCTTTCCTCATGCGTTTGTACTGTTTCGCGTGAGCGTAGCGGCCAATCTGCAGCGCCAGATGCGGCGCCTCGCGGTTGTAGTTCTGCCTCAGTTTCAGACCGTGCCGTGCCGCGGCTTTCACCAGATGTTCGCGACACCGTTCGAGCAGGCGCGAATCGGTTGGGTGGGCGATCGCCTTCTCCATGACGGTCGTATCAACAATCACGCGCTTGACGCTCGAAGCCTTGATCACGCCAGCGCGTTTTGCTGCTTCGATCGTTTCGGCCAGCAACTCTTCAACGCCGGCTTCGCCCATTCGCTTGCGCCAACGCGTCAGGCTCGATGGGTCGATCGGAGGTTCGGTCTGCAAGTAGGTCTCGCCGGTGAACACCTGCCAGTACGGGTTCTCTACCCATTGCCAGACGACCTCTTCGTCGGACAGGTCGAACGCGTGCTGCAAATACAGCAACCCGGCGATCAGCCTCGGCGATGTCGCCGGTCGTCCCTTGCGCGATACAAAGCTTTCGCTCATTGATGCGCCCAGTCGCTCCCAGTTGATCAGGTCGGCCAAACGTATCAACGGATGCTTCAGGTTGATCTGTTCGCGCAGCGGCTGGCGGAAAAAATCTCCCTCCGTCACAGGCGTCTTCGGACCCATTCGCACCTCGTCGAAAAATGCAGGATTCTCACGTTAATGTGCCAGGATCCTGCAAATCTCACAACACCAATTCGGCCTCAAAGCTCTGCCACGCAAGGCTCTCCGAATTGATCAGGCTCGACTAAAAAAGGCTTTGTCCTCCTGCCGCGTCGCTGGGTGGTCGAGCGGGGTTGTGGTGCAAATAGCGCTCAAGGATCGGCTAGAGTGTCGCCCTGACCGATTTGAGGAGCCGCGATGAACAAGCTGAAGAGTCTGGACGGGCTATTCGCCGGCCGTCATTTTGACCGTGAGGTGATCATTCTTTGTGTGCGCTGGTATCTGCGCTACAAACTCAGCCTGCGCGATCTCGTCGAGATGATGGCTGAGCGAGGGTTGTCGCTGGCTCACACGACGATTCTGCGTTGGGTGGGCCGCTATACGCCCGAGTTCGTCAAGCGCTGGAATCATTTTGCCACGTCTGCGGGACGGTCGTGGAGGGTTGACGAGACGTACCTGAAGATCCGGGGCAAATGGGTTTATCTATATCGGGCGGTCAATCGGGACGGCCAGACGGTAGACTTCATGCTCAGGTCCAAGCGCGATGTGGCCGCGGCAAAAGCCTTTTTCGGCAAGGCGGTCAAACATCAAGGCCGGCCACCGGAGACGGTCACCCTGGATGGGTATGCTGCGTCGCACCGGGCCGTGCGTGAGATGAAAATTGACGGCCTGCTTCCCGAGGACACGAAGGTGCGCTCTTCGAAGTATCTCAATAAGCTGATCGAACAGGACGATCGTCACATCAACTCAAGAACGAACGTGATGCTTGGATTCAAACGGTTCAGAAGTGCCGCGATCACGATTTCAGGCATCGAGTTGATGCATCGCATTCGCAAGGCGCAGTTCGACCTCTGCGCGCTCAGGCTCAGCGATACCACCGCGCCCGCGGTTTGGAACGCTGTCCTGTTCAATCGATAAGGTATCCAAATCTATAAAGATTATTTAGACCACGCTACCTATTTGCACCGGAGCCGGAACGCTTCGCCACATGGTATGGTTGGACTGGAACTGCCTAAATCGGTAAGGCTATTTTAATAAGGATAACTACCGGTACCGTTACCGGTACGCGTACAGTCTACGTTCGTTAACTTGACAAAGCCGTATCTACAGGCCCGCGAACGAAATCCGCGGCGCTGGTCCGGCGCCACCCGGAACTGGACGCCTGTCGGCGCAGTAACACTGAATCCCGAGCGCGACTGCATCGTTAAAACACATACGCACTCGACTGATATAGAGCCATTGGCCGCATGACCGAGGCGACAACTTGCTTGACTCGCGCCGACGGGAAACCGGCGCCACGCAAGGCTCACTTCGTCGGAGTCGGTCGTCGAACCGGGGAAGTCTCAACATTTGTGCAATTTCGTACCAACTTTTCTTCGTTTGACAGACGCCGTCTACGGACGTTTAACAGCCATGGTCAAAGCTGTCCGCAAGTTCGGCGTAAGCTCGACATCACCGCTGCTGACGGAATTCAGCGTTTCACGAACCAAGTCCGGATAGGCACCTTTGGATAACTGGCCGATAGCGATATTCGCAGCTTCCCCCGGGGAATTCAGCCGAAAGAGTTTTTGTACAGCGAGTGCACGTATCAACTCACTATCGTGGCCGTCCGCTATCTGGTTCAATGTCTGCACGGCCTCACTTCTTAAGTTCGCGGCATCGGGAATGCCTGATTCCTCAAGAGTGCCGATGAGATTCAGTCGCGCGACAGCGGTCCTCTCATCGGTCGTGGCATCGCTCCTCAAATCGCTCAGCGCCTTACTGAAGACCTCTTGAGGCGTTTGACTTGGCATGTTGAAGTAAGTCTCATACATCTCGGCATATTTGGATTCGTTTTTGCCCTCCCAAATGGCATTTGCTTCTTGCAAGACTATGTCTCTGCCAATTGCAGAATCAACTAGGATGGATCGAAGAATGTCTCGCTCCATGCCCTGTTCGGCAGGCATGTCGTGATAGAACTGAGTCACAAGCTTTGCGACCTCGGGGGCATTTTCCAAAGCAATCTGCAGCCGAGCCCGAAACTCATCCAGCTCATTCTGAGACATGTTGCCGCGATTCACGATCTTCTGAAAGATCGCACGAAGGCTCGCGTCAATTTGTACAGGTGTATCATTGGATGCCGCTCCGGAGGGCTTGTCATCGGTGGCCAAACTCCCGCCGGCATTAATGCCATCGGCCCACGCAATTCCCTCTTTGCTGCTTGTCCCGGTGGCTTCGGAAGACCTCAAGTCTGTGGGCTTGTATGCGCGCTTCGCTTGCTCCGAACTTACCGTGGGCGCGGCGAGAAATAAGAGGTACCCTGCCACCACCATCAGCAAGCATCCAACGATGGCTAGATGGACTCGACGCCGTGAAGATAAATTTATATTGAAGGACATAAGCTTTCTTTGTAGATAAGGAACGTCAGCCGTCTGACACAGTGCACGCCTCGCTCTTGGCGGTATCGTGGCGATACCAAAGACACTCCGCTGTCTCAAGCCAATGAACGAGGCGAATCGCGATCTGAGTAACTAAATGCGCTGATAGTTGCAGCTACTGCCACGCCACTCTGGCAAATATCCTTCACGATCATATGCGCCACCGACGTATGTGCAACGCCAACTCTCCCCTCCCATCCAATCGGAACGCCATCCCGCTGGGCAGCTTGACTGCAAGGTGAGGTAGTTATCCGCTCCGATCACGTGGACTTTCCCCCATCGTTCGCTGAAGTTGATGACTGCGCGGCCCTTCCAGCCCGGGTTAGGGCCACAAGTGACCGTTTCGCTACGAATATTGCATGCAGTCCATGACTTATTGATCCCGACATCGATCGCCATTTCGCCGATTTTTATCGGCATTCCCCACTGCGCATCGATGTTAAAGCTGGTGGTGTGGCATGACGAATGGCCTGTCGTTAACGCCACGGTTCCACAGCTTCCTCCAGAGCCACCGAAACAATAGTGCCAGTCCGATCCGTCCAAGGAGTAGCCGTGCTGGCTTTTGCCGATCCAACCCAAGAACTGGGTGTTAAGCGTCTGCGCGCTGACGGGGCCGTTATAAACGTCCAGCCAAGCAGCTATGAGCAGAATTAATATCTTTTTTGATGCCACGGAAGATTCCTCTCTTGGTTTCGGTTAAGGCTACGCTGATCAAGCCGCGTAAATGCGACTTGTTGTGACTGCGGCGCCTCCGGTTTTTTTGGACACAGATTTGGGGTAAAACTGTGATCCAAACTGGAGTGGTTGACGTTGAAGACAGCTGATACGAAAGCGGTTGCGCCAGAGGCGCTGGAAGGAGCGCGTAGCGCGACTGGAAGCGCCTCTGGCGCCGCCGAAATCAAGCGCTGGTCGACCGGCCGCAAACGTAGCGTCGTCGTTCGGTTGCTACGTGGCGAACCCGTTGACGCCGTATCCCGTGAAGTCGGTGTGACGATCGCCGAACTCGAGCAATGGCGTGAGCTGGCACTGGCCGGCATGGAGGCAGGCCTGAAGGCACGGAGCAGCGATCCGCTGCAAGCGCGGCTCAATGACGCCGTGCGACGCGTGGGCGAGCTGTCTATGGAAAACGAGATCCTGCGCAGGGACCGGGAGCTGCAGGCCCGTCGCCCTTTGACCGGTCGGAGATCGTCGACATGAGCCGCGAGATCTCCGTCAGTGCAGGCAAGCCGTTTGGATTGCAACGGGTTTGCCAGGTGCTCGAATTCCCGCGGCTGCGTAGTGCCGTCTGCCAGACTGACCGGAGCCCGAAGCCACCGCTCAATGTACAGAAGCGTCACCCTGCACTTCGTGTGATGCCGTATCGCCTTCATCAGCAAGGCGTGATCGATGGAATCGAAGAACCCCTTGATGTCGAGATCAAGCACCCAGTCGTATTGCCAGCAACGCACGCGCGCCATGGCCACTGCCTGATGTGCCGACCGGCCCGGCCGGTAGCCGTAAGAGTCGGGATGGAAGCGCGGTTCCAGTTGTGGCTCAAGACGCTGTTTGACCACCATCTGAGCCACCCGGTCCGCGACGGTCGGTATCCCCAACGGTCGCAAACCGCCACCTGCCTTCGGAATCTCCACACGTCTAACCGGTGGAGGTTGATAACTTCCCGAGGCCAGTCGATTCCAGAGTTTATAAAGGTTGTCAGCCAACCTCGAATCGAACTCCTCGATCGTCTGCCGATCGACTCCAGCAGCGCCCCGGTTGGCCTTGACCTTCTTGTAGGCCTCCCACACTTCACGCTTGGAAATATCAAACGGTTTGGCATGCCGAGACAGATCCTCCCGTTGCCGGTTGTCTGCCTCGTCTTGCCGGGCAACGTCGCCCCTTCGGTCCAGCCCCATTACAGGGCCTTCCTCCCTACTACGGACGACTCCGCCCCTGTGCCGCGCATCGGTACTCAGGCTCTTGCAGGGGCTGCCTGCTTGAGCTTCTCCCTTCGCATCGCGACGACAGGTTCCTACGTTCCTCATTGAAGCCTGCGCTGGCGTCACGCCACCTTCATGCCGGACGCCAGACAGCCCGTCAACAGGCTCCGTCTGTCCTTGTCCCGGGGCATCCATACCCCCCGGTTTTGGCGTCATCATGGGGTTTCGACACGTCATCAGTGGTTCACTCGCGTTCGTCTCACCAGCACTCATCTGACAGAATTTCTCTCTGCCTTTTCCTCAACGCTCACCACGCGGACTCTTTACCCGCGCAGCTTGAGGTGATTTGAAGCCAACTCCTGCAAGCCGACTTCGAGGGGCCCGCCCTCATCTTCAACAAAGCATTGCTCACGCAACCGCTGCGCTTGCATTCGTAGCACACTATGAACGCCTCCCGTTTGCGGAGGAATCTCGTGTGCTTTGACATACAGAATCGGTTGCGGCTGTATATGCGGCCTTACTGCAGCCGATACCGACGCTGCGGGCCTCTATGAAATTCGCTGACTCCCACCTCATTGACTTCACGAGCTTGCAGCTCTTATGCACATTCAGGTTTAGCGAGTTCAGGTCCCACCTGTCGTGTCATCACATGCGAGTACCAACGCAACCTTTCGATCGTGTCATGCTGTGTAGACGTCTATTCTCGAGGTGCCGCTAACCGTTCAGGCTGGCTTCGCGTTCACGTATCCCTTCTGGTAAGGCCGGTCGTGGGCCAGGACTGCCCCGATCGTGCGCGCCATCTTGTTGGCTAGCGCCACAGTTACTACGTTTCGCGGCCGCCGCTTGCTGATCTCCTCGACCCATGGGCCAGGCTCTTTGGCATGATTGAGCACGCTGCGCGCGCCGTGAATGAGGAGCGTGCGCAGATAGGTGTCTCCGCGCCTGCTGATGCCGAGCATCGTCACCTTGCCTCCTGAACCGGTTTGCTTTGGCACAAGACCGATCCAGGCCGCAAACTCGCGTCCGGATCTGAACGACTTCACATCTCCCATCGTGGCCACTGCAGCTGTTGCAGTCAGCACACCGACGCCCGGAATTTCGATGATCGATTTGACCGCCTTGTCCTCTAACATCCACTGGCGTAGCCGCCGCTCGATCACGAGGATTTGCTCATCGAGCTTCGTCAAACCGTTCCACTGCTCGCGCAACGTATCGACCAGCACTGCCGGCAGATGATCCAAGATTCTGGCCAGTACCGCAGGTATCGCCTTCCAGCGCTGCCCGACCTTTGCCCATCACTTCGCCATATTCCGTCAACAGTCCGCGCAAGCTGTTGATCTGCATCGTACGGAACTTCACCAGTTGTTGGCACATCCGGTGCAGCGCCAGCACCGCCTGCTGCGGTTCGGTTTTCACTGCCACCGCCTTGCCTAGTTGCTGCACGGCCAGCCAGATCGCCCGAGCGTCCGCTGCATCGCTCTTGTTGCGGATGTTGAACGCCTTGACGAATTCGGCCGGCATCAGTTTCACCATGTGTCCCAGCTTCGTGAGTTGCCGTGCCCAGTGTTGCGAACCGCCACACGCCTCCATCCCAATCAGGCACGGTGTACGGTTCGCGAAGTGCTCAAGAAACTTCGCCCGTTTGATCGGCTTGTTCACGATCTCGCCGGTCTCCTCATCAACGTAGTGCACCTGAAACACGCTTTTGGCGATATCGATCCCTACTGGCGTAAGCTTCATGTCGGATGCTCCGGTTGCCTGTCAAAACCTACATACTCTTCCATCCGGGGACTCTGATGTCATCAGGCCTGAATGGTCCGCCTTCATCATCCCCACCGCTCGCGGGCGGGAGGCGTTCATTTCATTGACTTCGATGCCGCCCAACAGGATGCGGGCACAACGAAACCTTTTGAACCCAAGCATCGGTCGAGTTCGGCGCTTGATCGCCCGATGATCCTGTTCGAGAGGGTAGCCTCGTTTCCTCTCGGAAACGAGGCCCCCGAAGGTAGGCTCGAGAACTGGCGCGCACACGGTAGGCTCCGGTGGTCTCTCCACCGCTTTCGCGGTGGTCCTCAGTTCGGCTGCCATAGTCACGTTTCCAACTCCCGCCACGTCAAACCGTGCATGCGGTTTTCCCGCACACGGCTTTCCTGTCTGCTTCATGTCAAGGTTTATGGGACCTATCATGCTGGGCGCGCTTTCGGCGCAGCGGTACGACGAACCCGGTAACCATTAAACAGTCCCAGTTCCTAGCTTTGTCAAGTTAACGAACGTAGACTGTACGCGTACCGGTAACGGCACCGGTAGTTATCCTTATTAAAATAGCCTTACCGATTTAGGCAGTTCCAGTCCAACCATACCATGTGGCGAAGCGTTCCTGGAGTGCGGCACGGTGACTTGCCGCTTTCATTCGATGTCTGGGTAAAGCAAAGTGCTGCCGGATCGGGCCGAACCGTGAGAGAAACGCCTGAGTGCGACGCGCGTCGCGAAAGCCGAGCATCTGGCGTTCGCGTCTGCGGGTCGGCTGGTGGCTATTCTCGGCGCGGTTATTCACACGCGCAACCGCCTTGACGAAAACGTGCTTCACGTGAGCGAGCTCCGAACTTGTCGCACCAGCAACGGATTGTTTCGTACGTGACGACGACACCACGCTCGAGCAACAACTCCTCGATATCGCGCAGGCTTAGGCTGAACAGGAAATACCAGCGAACCGCGCAGCTGATGACGATGGCAGGGAAGCGGTGACCGTGATAAAGCGACTTTCTTTTCTTCATCGCTTTATTCTACCCCGCTCCTGCGTCAACCTGACAGAGCCCGCGGATCACATGCCCCTTTTCTTTGGCTAGCTGAGCACACTTAATGGCTAGCGTACCACTACCGACAATAACACTAGACACTTTTGATAAGGTTGAGCGCTTATTCGCCCCATGATCCGGGCGCGCCAAAGGAATACAATGCGACATCTCAATCTCCCAGCCAAGACCGGGGGGGCATCTGGCCAAGCGCGCCGCCGTTACGACGACACCAGTCACGATAAGCATCGAAGTCAATGCCGACCACTGAAATGCGGGTTCGCGAACACTATCGAAAGGCTAGTGTGTTGACGAGTTCCCGGCGACTCACGAACATAGACCCCCCTTGTTGCTGATGTCGCGATTTCCCCCATACCCGCCAAAGAGGCAAGCGTTCGCATGCACGTCAAGTCCACGCCATCTGCGAGAATAAGCTGAGCGCGCCGCTTCAGATCACGATTGCCGCCCGCAGATGCATCCCTGCCGCCTCACCCCAGCCAAACTACCGGTCAAGAAAGACCTTGTGCGCGCACAGCCAAAAATCAAACACTACGGGCCGCATGAAATTTGTTACGAACATACCACCAATCGCGAATCGAATGGATATAAATTGTTTTTTCGATATCCAAACGAGTTTCTAATATCGCCCAGTTTCTAAGGTTTTTAACGGTTCTGTCGCGATAAGGATGACAGGCAGAGCATGCTCGCATATGCGTAGGATTGCTTATGTCACCAGCAAGTAGAATTGTGCTGCTACCGTTCGGTCATCGTCGACTTTCATCTGCCCCTTGCGAATCATATGCATCACCTCAATACCAGAGAGAATGATGCGCGCACACCGAAAATCCTTGAAGCCCATCATCGGTTTGATTATACGTTTGATCGGTCGATGGTCCTGCTCGACAATGTTGTTCAGGTATTTGTTCTGCCGGGTCCTGATCGGTGTTTCGCGGTCTGCGTTGATGCCTTCAAGCGCGGCCAGATTCGCGCCGCTCTTATCCACGGTAATCGTCTCGGGCTCGCCGTTCCAGTCAATGGCCTTTTCAAAGTAACAGCGCGCTGCAGGCTTGTCACGACGGGCGCGCAGCAGGAAATCAACCGTGCTGCCCTGCTTGTCGACCGCGCGATATAGATATTTCCATTGGCCTTTGACCTTGACGTAGGTCTCATCGACGCGCCAGCTCCTGCCCACAGGCCGTTTGTGTTTGCGCAATGCTTTTTCAAACACCGGCAACAGTTTGATCACCCACCGGTGCACGCTCGAATGGTCCACCTCGGTACCCCGCTCGGCCATCATTTCTTCGAGGTTACGGAGGCTCAATGAGTACGCCACGTACCACCGGACGCACAGCAGGATCACATCCGGCGGGTAGTGCAGCCGCTTCAATACCTTGCCAATGCCGGCGGGCAACGTCTTGCTCGGCGTCTTCGTCTTTGCCATCATGCTGGTCATACGTTGTGGTCGACGGATTTTACTTGACCGCGCTAATGCGACAAAACCGCCGAAACTGTGCAGGACCGTGCGGCGCGACATTGCCAAGGTGAAACTTTCTGTTTTGGTTTGATCCATATCGCGATTTCGTTCATGTGGCCGAGACCCCGTTCCGTCATCATGTCGATCAGATCACCTCCGCGCTATTTGCACCATGTATGGACGACTCCCTGTTGTCAAGCAGTCCGGGTTCTCTGGCATCAGGTCGAGGTTGCAGCCATGTATCCGGGCTCGGTTCGCAGCAGCTCGCTGCAGGCCCACGATGAATATCCGCGAGTAGGTACCCCATCAGAGCCACGGGCTTGATCGCCCTTGGTGCAAAGCGGGTTTGCCCCCCACGGTCCGACCGTTCTGTCATCGAATTGAAGTCTGCTCAGGCAACCCGTGGAAAGTGAACGTTGGTGTGATGTTAAAGGTTGTATCTGTCAATCCGTCCCGCTGGATCGCACGGGAACATGGTTGGCCTGACAGGTTTGGCCTTGTATCAGCATGGCCCACGCTATGCGTGCATTCTTTGCCGCGAGCGCCACGGCAGCGATGTTTTTGTGCCGGCGTCGACACAGCTTCATTAGCCATGAATCAGTCATCTCGGTCTTCGCGGCGGCCATGCGGATAACTGCACGGGCGCCGCGAATCAGAAGTGTTCGTAATGCCGTATCGCCGCGCTTGCTGATGCCCAGCAGACGCGGCGTGCCGCCCGAGGAATGCTGGCGCGGCACCAGACCCAGCCAGGCAGCAAGTTCGCGGCCGTTGCGAAAGGCTCGGGCGTCGCCGATCGACGCCGCCAGGGCCGATGCGGTGAGCGCCCCAATTCCGGGTATTGTTTCGAGAAGTTGGCCGGGTGCATCGGTCCGATGGATTGCGCGGATCCGACCTTCCAGTTCGGCCACCTTGTTGCCGAGCTCCCGCAGGTGCTCAACGAGCATCTGGATTAACGTCCGGTACGGCTCGCAATATTCACGATCGCGGCTGGAAAGGGCCTCCATGGCCCGTTGCCCGAGCAGCCGGATACCCTGTGGCAGCACGATACCAAACTCCCCTAGAAGCCCCCGGATCTGGTTGGCCAGCGCTGTGCGCGACTTGACCAGCCCAGCGCGTGCGCGATGCAGCGACAGTATGGTCTGTTGCGCCTGTGTCTTAACCGGTACAAAGCGCATGTTTGGTCGTTGTATCGCCTCGCAGATGGCTTCCGCGTCAGCAGCATCGGTCTTGTTGCTCTTTACGTAAGGCCGACGAACTGCGGTGCGACCAGTCGAACGGTGTGTCCTAGCTTCGCGAGCTCGTGGCCCCAGTAGTGCGACGAGCCACACGCTTCCATGCCAATCACGCACGGTTCAAGCGTTGCGAAATACCGGAGTACATCCGTGCGTCTGAGCTGTTTGCGCACAACAATGTGCCCTTGAGAATCCACTGCGTGAACCTGCAGCACGTTCTTGGCAAGGTCCAATCCAACCTTCGCTATGTTCATGATGAACGTTCCTTTGCCGTGGAAGTCACGACTTCTCCACTTTGGCATAAACCCCTCGCTGGGTAGCGGGAGTCGTCCATCACATCAGAGCCCACCAAATCCGGTCCGGTTCAAAACCTCAAAAACTGGGTGGCATTAGAGAATCACGCGGACATCAAAAAAACATTTTATATCAATGTGATGGGCGATCGGTGGCATGATGGTCGCAATCCATAGAATCTGCTGCCTCGATCTTGCTTGTGTGCGCACAGTGGGTTTTCGGGATTAGATAAGGGTATGGCGCGTTTGGCTGGCAAGAGTGCGATTCTCCGGTTCCGTCACCTCCTTGCAACACACGGCTTGCCCGCGTAGATGCTCACGCTGGTCAATGAGATCCTGAGTGAGCCAGACTTGATGCTGAAGGCAGGGTCGGCGGTCGATGCGATCTTGATTTCGGCACCCAGTTCGACAAAGAACGGCTCTGATACACGGGGCCCGGACACGCACCAGACGAAGAAGGAACCAGCAGCAGTTTGGATAGACGAAGGCCCGGTATCGAGGGTTGATGAAGAGCACCGCGCAGATCACGACACTGTTTGCACTGGCCAACCGTTGGATGGCGCGCAAGGCTTTACGCGAAACGTGAAAAGCCCGTCGGTCTCGGCAAACGGAGGTCGTCATGCTTCGAAAGCCGGGCGACCACCCCGCCAACAAACTCTTACGACTGATATGCCGCAAGTGACAAAAGTTCAGCGCTCTGAAAACTAGTTGGAAGGACCTTCCCTAGCAGGCTGTTGAAAAGCGCCCCGTCATGACGACCGAAGCTACGTTCAGGAGACTTGCGCGTGCAATTTCCCGCTGAATTACCGGTTTGCCGCGCGATCCGCGCGGGGCATGCGCACGCATGCAGCCCCGCTGGCGCGCAGTCTTCACGCCGTGACGGCTCATCGCGCCGCTCCTTGCGGCACCACCCCTGGCATTCGGGCCATGCGGGTCAGATTGCTCGCAACCATCGTCAGCTTGAAGTGCTGGTCGACGCGCTTGATACCGCGATAGACCGTCTGCCGGATCCGACCGACCGTTTTACCCCAGCCGAAATGCTCTTCGATTCGTTTGCGGATGATCTGGCTAATCCGGTAGCCTGTATGCCGCGAAGTGCGACCATCGATTGCGCTGCCGCCCCAACGCTCATCGTTGCGCGCGACATGCGGTGTCACGTTGCGAGCGCGGCAATCGTTCACGAAGTCGCGGGTGTCATACGCCTTGTCGGCACCAACTGTCTTCGCATGAGCGCCTGGCACGCAATCGAGCAATTGCAATGCGCTGGCCCGCTCGGCGAAACCATCTGCGTGACTCACCACGGCGCCGACCACCAGCCCCGAGCGATTCTCCATCAGGATGTGCCCGTGGTAGCACAGGATGGCCGGGCTCTTGTGGCTCTTCTTGAACAATCGCGCCTCCGGATCAGTAGTCGACTCGTGCGTGGCATTGCTACGTCGCTCGCCTTTCCAGTCAGTGTCGGCGTTGCGGCCACCGCCGGCTGGCGGACCATCGTCCGGGCCGTCCTTGCGGCGGAAGCTCTTGTGACTGGCCCACGCCTGAATCAGCGTGCCGTCCACCGAGAAATGCTCTCTCGACAGCAAGCCCCGCTTGTCCGCCAGGCTCATGACTTCGGTGAAGAACGCTTCCACGACTTCATGCTCCAGAAGCCGGTCGCGGTTCTTCGAGAACACCGAGTGGTCCCACACCGCGTCCTCAATCGCCAGCCCGACAAACCAGCGGAACAGCAGGTTGTAGCGCATCTGCTCCATCAGCATGCGCTCGCTGCGCACCGAGTAGAACACCTGCAACAGCAGCGCCCGCATCAGCTTCTCAGGCGCAATCGAGGCACGGCCGGTGTCCGCGTAGATGACGCTGAACAGCCCGTTGAGCCGTTTCAACGCGTCATTCACCAGCAACCGGATCGGTCGCAACGGGTGATCTGCCGGGACGAAGTCCTCGAGCTTGACCGTCGTGAACAGGGGTTCCTGCATCTCATCCATTCCGCGCATCGCATCCGCTGCCAAAGATCATGAACACGATATCCATAACGCCCGTCCCTCAAACCCCGTTTACACGGGACCCAAATTCAACAGCCTGCTAGAGGATCAGGCACTTTGTCCGGGTTTGTCAAAGTAGTTGCGCTGGCGTGGTTACGCCGCCGGTCGGCGTAAATGTAAATGCTTCAGCGGTAGTTTGGCTGGAGCAGGGCGGTAGGGATGAATTCTCCTACCGTCGGAGTACTTCCGATGAAATCGGATTCGAGAATCTACGCAGCAAACCGAATGTTAATTGTTTACAGCGGCATGCGCCTCTGTGTTTCGTGTGAAGCCTCAGCGTGTTCGCGTGCCGAATCTATTCAATAACGTCCACCCCTGCAGAGGAGATGTCATGTCCGGTTTCGCCATTCGGTGTGCGTCCGATTGCCCTCCTGTCACCCTGCCCTCTAATCCTGTCCTGCTCGGCGGCGAGAATCGTTCCGGCACCACTCTACTCAGCGTTCTTCTCGACTCGCACCGCGATTTGGTCGTTGGCCCAGAACTTGACTTCACCGAACCGGTCGACCTCGGTCCGCACATCCTCGCTGTGTGCGACATGATCGACGTCCACGACTCACGGCTCGCCGGTGCGACGAAGGAAACCGTTGACCCTGACTGGTACGACGGCGCACATTTCGTTTTGCAATGCGAACGTTTCGGTCTGGAGCGCGACGATTTGCGGAACTTGGTGGTGGACTTGATGACCAAACGTGGAACCAATCTGTCGGCTCTGGAAGACCGTTGTCGGCTCATCGACTCCATTGGCGAATTCCGACGCAAACAGATGGGAGCCCGACGATGGGGCATCAAGCTTCAGCGCAGGATACTGGACGTCGGCACTTACGCAGCAATCTGGCCTCGGGCCCATTTCATTCACATCATTCGCGACGGCCGCGATCTGGCCGCGTCCCACTTGAAGACAGTCCCCGACTGGGGCTACCGGACTGTCGCGCAGGCCGCGCACGGCTGGTTGGATGTCGTCACCCGGCCCCGCCAGGCTGCGCCTGGCGGCCGCTATCTGGAGGCGCGGTACGAGGATCTGGTCACGCGCCCCCGCGAAACCATCAAACGAATGCTCGACTACCTTCACCTGCCGTGGGACGAGGCGGTCCTGAACCACGCGGCGCACGAACACTCGCTGTTCAACAGACCTTGGGGGCATCCCGCCGCACTGGCCGCAAGCAAGCCGCTGCACACCGGGCGTAATGGACGGTATTTGCACGACCTCACGCCCGAAGAAATTGCCGAGTTCGAGCGGGTCGCCGGTAAAGAGCTGATACACCTGGGCTACGACCTGTCGATGCCGCGTTCAGGAAGCGCGAGATGATAGAGGCGCACAATCAGCCCCGGCACCGCCTGCCCTGTAGCTTTTATCTGCTTCTCGCTGGCCAGACGGTCTCCCTTCTCGGCTCACAAGTGACGTTTCTTGCTCTTCCGCTGACTGCGATCGAACTTCACAACGCAAGCCCGTTCGAGACTGGGATATTGCTCGCCTGCGGACGAGCGCCCTACCTGCTACTAGGGCTGCTCGCCGGGGTCCTCACCGACCGGTTCTCGCATCGGATGCTGCTAATGACGGCGAACACGACGATAGCACTCACCTTGGCCTCCGTACCGCTGGCCGCCTCCGTGGCCGGCCACGTAAGCACGCGTCATCTGTATATGGTCGCCACCGTGGCAGGCACGGCCACGGTGATCGCGGATGTGGCCTTTCTTGCTTGCGTACCAACCGTTGTGCGGCTCCCGCAACTGGTACAGGCTCAAAGCAGACTAGAGCTGGGACAGTCGGTGGCACTGATACTCGGCCTGCCACTTGCGGGCTGGCTGATCTCTACCCTCTCCGCTCCGATCGCGATACTCGCCGATGTCGCGTCGTTCGTCCTTGTGACGATGCTGCTCCCTTGGGTATCAATGAGGCCGGTGAGGAGCACGTTGTTCGGCGCGGACCGCCGAGGCGTCGCGGTCGACGGGAGCATCATCAGTCGTATCCTGTCGGAAGCTACAAAGGGCGCACTGTTTGTGCTGCGTACGTCCCGGCTGCGCGCAATTACCTTTGCGACGGGCACGCTTATCTTTTTCTACAGCGCCTACTCGGCTGTCTTTCTCCCGTACCTGACCAAGGACTTGAGACTGACGGCCACCGCGATTGGCACCGTCATGGGCATCGCGGCCGTGGGATCCGCCGTCGGCGCGTTGCTCGCTCGTCTGACTGCGCGGGCACTGGGACTCGGCCGAGTGCTGGTTGCGGCCCTCTGCACCAGCGCCGTCGGCGCGGCGCTCGCACCCATGTGTCCGGCGCCGCTGGCAATCGGGTTATCGCAGTTCCTGTTGTGGACCGGTCAACAGATGTACAACGTCCATCAGGTGCCCATCCGCTTCATGCTAGCACCACCTGAGTTGCATGGGCGTGTGAACGCAAGCATTCGCACCATAGTATGGGGCCTCGCTCCCTTCGGTGCCCTGCTGGGCGGCTCCTGTGGAACGTTGCTGGGTTCCCGGGCAACGCTCCTGTTCAGCGGTGCTCTAATAGCGATGTCCTCTGGGTGGATTTTGACGTCTCCTCTGCGAGCAGTGCGGACACCCCAGCTCCAGGAGGGACATGCCGAGCCGACTTTCGTAGCCGAAGCTCCTCCTCGCAGGTAACGCAAGACATATCATCATGTTCACTGATATACCTTCACTCAGTTTGTCCCCGGGCCATCTCATCGTCTGGCGAGCCAGCGCCCCGCACATGCCGGAAGCACCATGGATGGCCGACTCGCGGCGACCATCCCATGCTCAGGAGGCCTTGATCAGGTACGCACTTGACACAGCAGGTGAAGGCCCCCTGCCGCCGTCCTGGTTGGGGTGTGCTTTCGATCTGCCCGCTGGACTTGATGCAGATGCCTTCGCTGCGGCATTGCGCAACTGGACAGATCGCCACGAAACGCTCCGCAGTCAGCTGATGTTTTCCGCTCACTCCACACCCGACAGTCGTCTACTCCGCGTGACGCTGCCGCCCGGCACCGTGACTATCTACCCCAGTGAGGCGACGAACTTCCGCGACAGCCGAAAGCTGGCGCGGTATATCGAAGATCTGTTCGACCGCGAAATTGGCCCACTCGGCTGGCCCGGATATATCTGCGCCACCATCTGCAACGCTGACGCGACCACCGTCTGCGTCGTCGCCGACCACACCCTGATCGACGGATACTCCATTCTCGGGATCCCACATGAGATCCACACCCTGTACGCTGCAGCACTCGCCACCTCCGACAGCAAACCCGCTCCTCCCCTACCCCCCACGGCCAGCTACCTTGATTTTGCGGAGACTGAACGGAATGCAGCCGATGCACTGACCGTCGACCACGAATCCGTCATCAGCTGGCAACAGTTCGTCACCAAGGTTGGCGGCCACCTGCCAGTTTTCCCTGAACCTGTTAGCGCTCAGAGTGGCAACTCCACCACCGCGCAGCCGGGAGGACACGCCGAGCTTCTCGACGCGTCCTCCGCGCGCACCTTTGATCAGGTCTGTCGCGCAGCAGGCGGTGCCACATTCTCCGGACTGCTTAGCTGCCTTGCGAAGGTCGGCCACGAAATCACCGGCTCGGGTGAATTTCGCACGATGGTCCCGGTCCACACGCAAACAGGTCCCTGGAGATCCTCCATCGGATGGTTCGTCGGTATGGGCCCGGTCGCCTTCTCTCTGAGCGCAACCAGCTCCTTTGCCGAGACGGTCCGTTCGGCAGTCGCAGGCCTCGACGGAGTCAAGGAACTGGCCCGAATACCCCTTCCTCGGGTAGCGGAACTCCTTGGCCAGCCCCTTCGTGATCCCTTCATGATTTCGTATATGGATCTTCGCCGTACCCCCGGCGCGCGCAACTGGAACACTTGGCGAGCCATCGCGCTTCGTAGTCGCTGCACCGATCCGGATGAGGTGTGCCTTTGGGTCTGGCGCAACTACGATGGCCTGTTCGTCAGCTATCGCCACCCGGCCACCGACCTCGCAGGCATCGCGGTACCGCGCTATGTCGCCCGTACGAAGCAGCTCCTGGCCGTCGTCGCGGACACCTCCTGCTGGTTCGCCAACCCGCATTCAAAAGAAGAGTGTTGCTCGTGACAGAAATCAGACACATTGCAGCGACCTCTTGCGACTACACAAAGTTCGACGCGGTTATCGTCGGCTCCGGGCCCTCCGGATCGATCGTCGCCCGAACACTTGCAGAGAAAGGATATCGCGTGGCAGTCCTGGAATATGGAGGCCTAGTTTCCCCCGGCGCCTTGTACGGGCCGCATCAGGCGGCCTACAGCAAGGCACTCACTTCGTCCGGCCGACCCGCCGACGGCAACCCTTGGACGGCGTGTTGCGTGGGCGGCGGAATGCAGTTCTACAACGCTATCACGCTCAGATACCGACAGGCAGATCTTTCGGCCTCTCAATATCTGACGACCGACCTGGAGATTGATTGGCCCGTCGCACTCCGGGATCTCGAACCCCACTACTCGGAGATCGAGCACCTGTTGGAGATCACTGGGGCGAATGGATTTCCGACATATCCAGTCAGCCCTCGTGGGGTAATGTTATCCACTGCAATGCATGAACTCGGTATAAAACCGCGCCATATCCCTCTGGCAATCCGGCCACCATGGACTTGCATGGGGTGCAACCTGTGTTCAGCTTGCGATGAACTGGTATGTCCTACGGATGCCAAAGCATCTGTGCTCGCACGAAGCATTCTGGATGACTCTGCCCTGCCTGGATCGATCTCGGTTCTGTATGGCTGCTTCGTCAACCGGATCGAGCTTCGGAACGACGGTCAAGCTGAAGCTCTTGAGTGCTACGTGCCACTATCATCTGAGCGGATCCGGATTTCAGTCGAAAGGGTCATCGTCTGCGCAAACGCGATACAGACGGCGGCACTGATGCTCCGGTCAAAGAGTGAGCATGCCCCCAAGGGGATAGGCAACGAATCCGGCCTCGTCGGGCGAGGCCTCTCATTCAAGATTAGCGGCTACTCTGTCGGGTACATGGAGCGACCGGATCACGGCTCCAGTGCTCTGGCTTCTCACTGGGGCCCCCATGCGACCGTCTATACCGACGAGTTCTACGAGCACTGTGACGTACCACTCAAATTCGGCGGTCTCATCTATGAAGCGAATTTACCCACGCCGGAGGAAAACGTCGGTCTTATGCGCCTTCACTATATGGCGGGTGAAGAACCGTGGTCGCACAATAGCGTGGTGCTTGACAAGGCCATTGACCGATACGGGGTCCCTTACATTCGTTTCGAATACAAAAGCTCGGCAAATGACCGTGCACGAATTGGCTTTCTCGCTGATCGCGCGGATGACATTCTGCGACACATTGGAGCGCTACGCGTCAAGCGCGAGCCGCTTGCATACTCAAAAGGCAGTTCCCACCTGCACGGCACGATGCGCGCCGGACACGATCCCACCACTTCAGTTGTGGACCGCCTTGGCAGTGTTCATGGGTTCACGAACATCCACGTCATGGATGGCTCCGTGATGAATTTCGCGGGAAACAGCAATCCGACACACACGATCATGGCCAACGCGAGACGAATGGCCCTTTCACTCGAGTAAAGGGGAACTCAAGATGCTTAATCCTGAAGTGACCGGACATCTGGCCGAATGGGAACGCGAAACCCGATCGTCAATCATTTTCCGCTCCGCCAATGGCGCGGTGGCGGAAGATATCAACGGCAAGATGTATCTGGATATGACATCCTGCAGCGGGGCTTCGCCTCTCGGCAGCAATGACATAGTATTCAACGCAAGGCTCGCACGGGCAATGGAGCAGGAAACGGACATTCTTCCATCGCCGGTGAGTCTGCAACGCCTGAGGCTGGTCGGAAAAATCTCGAAGATGTTCCCTGACACGCCGAGAGTGTTTTTTCTGAGGACGGGGTCCTGTGCAACGGAAGCGGCAGTTCGGATCGCCCGGTATCGAACTGGCCGGCCGGTCCTCCTGACGGCTGGCTTCCATGGATGGCACGACCTCTTTCAGCAGCCCCCTTGGTCGGACAGTCCACCCGCTAGGGACCAACACATCCAGGATTTCCGATATGACCTCGATCTCCTTGAGCAGCAACTGGTCATGAACAGGGGGCGAGTCGCGGGCATTTTCTTCACACCTGAACCTTCGATCTTTCCCGCGGCATTGCTTCATGAAATCTCCAGACTGGCAAAGCTGCATGGAGCACTGCTGATCGTCGATGAAGTCCTGTGCGGGCTCCGTTATGCTTCGGGTGGCTACTGCCAAAAACACGGTGTAAAAGCCGACCTCATTACCTTGGCCAAGGGGATCGCGCAAGGCATCGGCCTTTCCGCAGTTGTCGGCACCGACGAGGCCATGACGGGGGCCGACACCGCATATCTTGGCCATACCTATCTGCGCGAGAACCGGGCCTTCGTGGCCGGCAACCTGACACAGGAAATATTTGAAGAAGCGGGCATTGTGGCCCGTCTCGCCGAAAGTGGTTCCGCACTCAAGAGGTTATTCCAGACCGCATTCGAGCGTAGCAAAATACCTGGTCGCGTTCTGGGAAGCGACAGCATGTTCGATATCGTTCTGCCGTCTGAAAAACATGGAAAAGCGTTCGCACAAAAGTGTCTGCAGCATGGCATCTATGTCGGATACCCGGCAACATACATGAGCAATGCTTCTATGAATGAGGCCTTTTTCGAGGCGTTAGAACCAGCACTGGATCTGGCACTCGCAGACTATTGCAGGGCCGAAGATATGACGACACCGTTCACCGATGCTTCGATGGTCGAATACTGCATGGAGGCATTCCGCACGACCGAAAAGGCATGTCTGTCGAACAAGCATTACTGGGCGTGATACTAGAGGGCAAAGTCTAGGAAAGACGCGACAAAAATTGCAATCACCAACTTTTTCTATTGTTTCGATTCCTACCCATATTGCCATGAACGAAATCGATCTCAACGATTACGATCACGTTGCCTTCGACCTGGACGGTGTCCTTGTGGATTCAGCGGCTGTAGTTGAAAACGCTCTCCGTCGATGGGCAGGGGAGGAACGGCTCTCTCCGGAGTGTGTGTTGCGGATGTCTGCCGCGCGCCGAGATATAGAACTAGTTGCGTCAATCTCTCCCGGCCTCTCGCCGGAACGAGAAGCGGCCCGCATCGCAGACTATGAGGTCCAGGTGATGGATCTGCTCCGACCAATCTTAGGCGCCGCCGAGTTCTATAGCTCGCTCACCGCTGCGAGGCGATCTGTCGTCACCTCTTCGTCACGGGTCTCGGCTCTTGCCCGCCTCAAGGCGGCCGGAATCTCCCGCCCAAGAATCATGATTGCCGCTGAGGACGTGAGGCAGGGTAAGCCGAATCCGGAACCCTATCAAGTGCTGTTGCGGACGTTGCAGATTGCCCCGGAACGGTGCTTGGTTTTTGAGGACTCCAGAGCCGGAATTGAAGCGGCAACCACTGCTGGTTGCGACTGCGTAGGCGTCGGACCTAATGCCAGCGGCCACCCCGACATCAAGGGCTGGATTGAGGATTTTCGCGAGATGACCTTTCAAATCTGACGCCGGCCTCCGCTTTCCGGGCCGAAAGGACGACAAGATGAAAATATCAACGGAATACCGCACACCACTGTTTGATGAGGTGTTGATACGCGGCTCTGTCCTTGAGCACTACGTTGCACAGCAGGCAGACTATGAGGGACTTGTCAATGAACTGTTGCGTTCGTCGGGCACAATGCGCGACAGGATCGGCGATCGTTGCATCTGGCAAGTCAATTCCACCGCGTTTGGCGGTGGGGTCGCCGAAATGCTTCCACACCATATATGCCTCCTGCAGGAACTTGGTTTCGATGTTCGCTGGCTCATCTTTAAACCGAACCAGGAGCAGTTTTTCCAGTTCACCAAAGGCGTTCACAATTCTCTTCATAATACCGCCGTAGCCGGTCTCGATAACCTGTTGCCGCACTATCTCGATGTTTCGAGGCAGGGTGCAGCGGAACTGGAAGTAATCATCGGACCTAATGACCTCCTGGTCATCCATGACCCACAGCCACTTTGTGCTGCTTCGCAATTCCTAGATTCTCATCCGCACCCAGCCATCTGGCGATGCCACATCGGCTACCCAGAACGCACCCCGACGGTCGACAGGATATGGGCACTTCTCGGGGAATACCTCCGTCCATTCCAGCGTATTGTCCTGAGCGACAGCGAATACGTCTTCGATACACCTCAACCCATCGATATCATCCAGCCATCGATCAGTCCATTCTCCGCCAAGAATCGCAACTATGAAGGGCCGGCAGACCAGAAGCTGGGAAATTCAGTTTCGTTTAATGGCCGCAAATCGGGACCTATCCCATCGCTTCAGGAAATCCTCGGTTCGCGGTATTTTCTGCACGTATCCAGATGGGATAGCCTCAAAGGCATCGACCGGATCATCACCGCTTTTATCCGTTTTGTGCGTGCGGCATCCGACGAGGAAAATACGATACGCCTCGTGATAGCAGGTCCAGACCCTCTGGATGTCGCTGACGATCCGGAAGGACGGACGTATTTCGAGAAGTGCCTGGCACTACGTGACCAGTTGCCAACGGAAGTACAGCAACATTTGTATCTGGCCTGCATCTCGATGAAAGACAACGACGCAAATGCAGAGATTGTCGGTCGACTTCAACAGAATGCTCATGGCATATTTCAATTGTCTCGCGAAGAGGGTTTCGGGCTGACGACGACGGAGGCTCTGTTCCGGGGTAGACCAGTCGTAGTGTCGTCCGCTTTTGGTCTGAAAAGGCAAGTCGTAAATGGGCTGAATGGAATTGTCCTTGAGGAACCGGACATCGAGGCCAAAGCCGCAGAGATGATGCGTCGGCTTGCGACCAGCTATAGTGATTACGAGGGGATGGCGAGAAGAGCGCGCGAGAACTGCCTGCACTTCGGCACGCAAATCTCGCAAATTCCAAAGTGGTATGAATCGATTCGTTCAGCCCTATCTAGTTTTGAAGAGCACACCGGGCCTCAGCGCGCAAATGCAACTGAGGCGTGAGTTGATGCCCACACGCTTACGACAACCTCACAGGGATAGAGAAAAATGCATGGCTCCCTGCATGGCTCCCTGATCACGCAGACAGCGAACACCTCATGCTGATTGAGACCTTCATCAGTTTTTTCTCCGCCCAAGAGCATGAAAGCCACGACCGTTCCGCAGGCGAGGCGAAACGGTTCGAGCGCTTGACGAACTCGGGATATCCGTACTTTTCGTGCTTGTATGGAACCGACGCCTTTTGCAAGCTTCTTTTTCGTGATGTCGAAACGGTCTGCATGCATGTATCCGGCTTGCCAGATGGGCGGTTGCCGAAGCACGCCCGCAGCCTCGATGAGATCCGCGCACCCCGTCCTTAGCAAAATCGCGGCTCGCCAAGAGTGGCAGCCGGCACGAAAGACAGGCTTCAGGATGCTTGGTTCAACCTATTTCGTCATCGCTTTGAGAAGCTTCGCAAACCTGTGTGTGGGGGTAGCGTCTCCTTACAAACAGTTTTTCGGTGGTTATGTTGCCGCGCCTCTCGTCATATAAGTCGCATCGCTGCTGAGCAGTGCCTGGATGATCCGCGCATTCCTGTTGGCCAGTGCGACCGCTGCGCAGTTATGCCCGCGTCGAGCCATCAACTCCTGAAGCCAGATGCTCTGAGGATCAGTTTTTTTGGTGCATAGCGCAGACCATGACCGGGTGCTGTACTGCAAGCGACTCACCAATGAGCTCCAACTCATAGTGTCCGCGCTGGAGCCCTATCGGGATGAACTGCAGGGAGTAGTCGTGGAATCAACGTTCAACTGGTACTGGCTTGTCGACGGACCGATGGCCGCCGGTTTTGCCGTACATCTGGCCAATACTGCAGCGATCAGGCAGTGCGAGGGCCTGAAGTACTCTGGTGACGAACACGACGCCGTATTCCTTGCCCATATTTTTCGGCTTGGACTCCTGCCCGAAGGCTACATCTATCCGTCGCATGAACGCGCGCTGCGCGACCTGGCACGCAAGCGCATGCAGCTTGTCCAGCAACGCACCCTGAACATCCTGAGTATCGAAAGCCTGCTCGCCAGGCAGCTCAATCTACGCATCAATGGAGAACACGTGCAGCGTCTCGACGACACAGCGGCGCGAGCACTCGCGTTGCCGCCGCACGTCGAGCGCGCGCTGATGGCCAACCTTGCCGTGCTTCATACGCTGTGCGCAGAGATTGAGGCGCTTGAGATCATTCTCCACAAGGAAGTCAAGCTGCGCCCGCAGTTCGATATCCTCAAGAGCACCCCCGGCATCAGCAACATCCTGGCGGCCACCATCATGCTTGAAACCGGCACCATCGCACGCTTTGCCAGCGTCGGCCATTTCAGTTCCTATTGCCGCTGCGTGGACAGCAAGCGCATCTCCAACGGCAAGAAAAAGGGCGAAGGCAATGCAGGCAACGGTAACCGTTACCTTGCCTGGGCATTCGTCGAAGCCGCCGCTGGAGCGCTGCGCTGCTGTCCACAGGCCAGACGTTTCTATGATCGCAAAAAAGTCAAAGCGCCTGCCCGTCGTGGCCATGAAGGCGCTCGCACACAAGCTCGCGCGTGCCGTTTATTACATGATGCGGGAGGGCAAACCCTTTGACCTCAACTGATGTTTCGGCTGACCTTGGCGGGGGGGTGACGAGCCCGCCGGCTTTGTTGGCATCAAACCAGCAAGTTGATTGGGACACACCCCCGGCCATCCCCGATGCAGCGTAACGACTGAGACGCCCAGGCCATGAGCCCGAGCAAGCCTGGTACCCAAACGGGTAACCACATTGTTGTCTCAACCCCTGGACATTGGCCAGGTACCGACGGTTTTCTGGGGCTGCACGCGTGAGCCAGGGGCGAGGCCAGAAGACCGGCACTCGCCTTGAACCCGATGGGTGACTGGTGCGGATCAGTTCCGCAACCAGGTGAACGAAATACCGGATGCGTCGCGGCGCTTCGCTTCACGCGGGGTTGGCGAAGGTTTCGCAACAACGCAAGGCCGCGCCTTGTGCGTAGTGCTGTACCGCTTTCCAACGGCCTTTCAATGGGTGACAATGCCTCTTCTCGAAATAGACGAGCGTCATGAAATCAGAGAGGCAGACCTGAACCGGCGATCCGATTTTGCCGGCTGGAAGACGTCGCGCGAGATGATGGAAAGCTGGATCTCCCACACCGGCCCGGGAAGCTCTATCGCTCGTGATGTGGGCACGAATTCTCGCCCTATCATCACAAAGAGGTCGTCGCGAAAATAATCTCGTAACCGCGACATCGCGGCGCTCATGGCGGGTTGGCTCAAATTGATATCGCGTGCCGCAAGCGTGAAGTTACGCTTCGCCATCAATGCGTCCAACTCGACGAGAAGATTCAGATCGAGGCCTTTGAAACGCATCTTTATTTATCCGCCTTGTGGATGTCACATATCGAAACAATCGATTGTACAAATTTCTTGAGGTACCGCAAAGTTACGGCAATTCAACTTGACACGCAAGTCATTAATATGATTGACCCCGTCAGTTTTACTGAACGGCACTCGACATCAATTCCCAGATATTGATTTTCTACGTGGCATTTCGCGGTTACGACTGGGGCTGATCCCCGGGTAAACGGTGACTCATCCGAAGATGAGTCAAAGAGTATGAGAAGACTCAGCGATTGTGAAATCGCCGCAATTTTATCTCGGAAGTGCTAAACGCGCGTGACCGTAACGGTGAGCGTCGTAAGGCTTACCTTTGACGACGGACCACACCCGATATGGACGCCGAAAGTACTAGATCTGCTGGCGCGGCACCAGGTACCGGCAACCTTCTGTGTAATCGGCGCCTACGCGGTTGAGTATCCGGAACTGATCCATGGTTTCGGAAGGCCACGATGTCGCGAATCACAGTCTTTCCCATCGGGACTTGTCGAAATGTTTGCCGGATCAGATACGGCACGAGATAGCAGAAGCGAACTCGCTTATCCAGCGTGCTTGCCCAGCGGCAGCGGTGCGATACATGCGTGCGCCGTATGGAAAATGGACGAACGCAGTTATAGCCGAATCCGTGAAAGCGGGACTAATGTCACTCCACTGGTCGGTAGATCCACACGTCACTTCCCGCCATCATCGTCTTTCGCCTCGATGCATTGCCATTACAGGAGAGGAATCCATGAAAAACTGCGTAGCGCCTTCAAAAGGCCCATCGCCGACCGTCGATTTAATGTATGACTATGCTCAGTTTTTGGAGCGGGGCTCATCTGCAGGGGCAATCGGAACGCTTTCCTCGAGTATCGCAAGTCCACGGGTTGCTATCGTAGGGGCAGGCATCAGCGGCCTTCTGGCTGCCAACGAACTGATGCGAGCAGGTATACGTGACGTTACTGTGTTCGAAGCCCGCGATCGTATTGGCGGCAGGTTATGGTCACAGGCGTTTGATTCGAAGCACCCACATCTCATCGCCGAAATGGGCGCGATGCGGTTTCCTCCAAGTGCGACCGGTCTTTTTCATTACCTTGATCGGTATGATATTCCCACCACGGCAGCGTTCCCTGACCCCGGAGTCGTTGATACGGAACTGCATTATCGCGGCGTTCGCCATATCTGGCCGGCCGGAGATCCGCCGCCGCATTTGTTCAGGCGTGTACACGAAGGCTGGAGAGCTCTGTTGCAGGATGGATGCAAGATCAACGGCATATCTCTCGTCGCACCGGCTGAAATTACGGCTATGTTGAAATCGGAGCGTTTTAGGGAGGCACGCACCGCGTGGCAAACATGGCTGGATTTATTTCGCGATAGTTCGTTCTATGCAGCTATCGTCACCATTTTCACTGGTCCTTGCCCACCTGGAGGTACTCAGTGGGAAAGGCCATACGACTTCGAACTGTTTGGATCTCTTGGGGTTGGCTCGGGTGGTTTTCTGCCAGTCTTTCAGGCCGGATTCACCGAGATTCTGCGCCTCGTCATTAACGGTTACATGGACGATCAACGCCTCATCTCGTGCGGAATCTCAACGTTGGCTGAGCGCATTGCAGGCGAGAATGTTTCTGGAAGTACTGTCGCCGAACGGATTCGCTTTAACGGCGTCGGTCGCATCTACAAGGAAGGTGCAGAGATCAAGCTCGTGACCGACAAAGATGAAATTGCGACGTTTGACCGGGTGATCGTCACCAGCAATAACAGGGCGATGCAGATGGTTCATTGCTTGACAGATGACGAAACGTTTCTCAGCCGCGACGTATCCAGAGCGGTCAGAGAAACTCATCTGACCGGATCGTCAAAGCTCTTCATGCTCACCCGAGACAAGTTCTGGATAAACAAGAAGCTTCCCGTCACCATCCAGTCTGACAGCTTCGCACGAGGCGTATACTGCCTTGACTACGAACCTCACAACCTAGGTGGTAGGGGTGTGGTTTTGCTCAGCTACACTTGGGAGGACGACGCTCACAAATTGCTGAGTGTTTCAGACAAGAAGGAGCGGTGCGAGTGCTTCGTCGACGACCTGTCGACCTTCCATCCGGAACTTGCGCGTCACCTCGTCCCTGCAGATGAGGACTATGAACGCTGCGTCCTCCACCATGACTGGCTAACCGATCCTCATTCGTGCGGCGCCTTCAAGCTCAACTACCCGGGTGAGGATGTCTATTCGCAGCGTCTGTTTTTTCAATTCCAGACGGCAAACGATCCGGCAAGCGATACAGGGCTCTACTTGGCAGGATGCGGCTGTTCTTTCACCGGTGGGTGGATTGAAGGGGCCGTGCAGACAGCGATCAACAGCGCATGCGCCGTTATACGTAGCGCCGGGGGAGATCTTTTACCAGGCAACCCCCTTGACGAAATACGCAGTGCCTACTGCTACTAATATCGCGCTCTCAGACCTCCCCACCTGCAAAATTTTATGTATTTTCAAAACACACTTGAATCGCTTTGCGACCTCATAAGGTCAGGAGCCGTTACAGCGGAGGAGATCCGGGATCGCGCACTGAACGCTGAGGCCCATCAGACACGTCTAAACTGTTTCATACGTGCTCGCAGCGCGGAGGCGCACTTCGCGAGAGCCAATGACACTCTGAGAGGCGCGCCACTCTACGGCATTCCTTTTTCTACAAAAGACAATATCTGCGTCAAGGGACTCCCTGTAACCGCCGGGACACCGGGCATGGAAGATTGTATAGCCACACGCGACGCACTTGTGGTCAAAAAGCTCAAATCCCTCGGCGCCGTCGTCGCCGGCAAGAACAACATGCATGAACTGAGCTTTGGAATCACGTCCGTCAATCCCCATTGGGGAACCGTGGGCAA
The DNA here is from genome assembly GCF_050435705.1 of Paraburkholderia sp. JPY419. NCBI lineage: Bacteria > Pseudomonadati > Pseudomonadota > Betaproteobacteria > Burkholderiales > Burkholderiaceae > Paraburkholderia > Paraburkholderia sp. JPY419. The sequence continues at coordinate 529,373 of NZ_JBNDKV010000003.1, forward strand.
TCCCGTAGCTCCGGGCCATTTGGCCGGGGGAAGCAGCGGCGGCTGCGCAGCAGCTGTGGCAGCCGGTATTGTCCCGATGGCGATCGGAACCGACACTGGTGGCTCGGTGAGGATACCCGCGGCCTTTTGCGGCATAGCGGGTTTCAGACCAACAAGTGGCCGGTGGTCTTCAGCCGGGATCATTCCGGTTTCACGCACGAAGGACTCACCGGGCCTCCTGACGCGGACAGCCAAAGACGCTTTGTTTCTATATGACTTGATGAGCTCCGATAGCCAAGTTCCGTCAAAACAAACAAATAATCGCTGCCGAATCGGTCTTCCAAGTTCTATGTGGAACGACGTGGATGATGATGTTCGCAAGCATTGCTGGCAGGCGATCAGGCGTCTAACTCGCGCAGGCTTCCAGTGCGTCGACCTCGATGACGCAGTCGTTTCCGAATTGAATAAGTTCGGCACTTTTACTATTCCAGTTTACGAATTTTTCACCGACTTTCCACGCGCACTGCTCTCTTTTGGATGGGGAAACAGGGTTAATGCTGTGTTCGACAACATCCGTGACAAGTGCGTGAGGAGCATCATTCATCAACACCTTGACGGAAATCTGATCTCCGCAAAAGACTATTCTGCCGCAGTACAGAACGTTAACGCGCTGCGGCTAGAAATGAATGCGCTGCTCAACGCCAAAGGGATCGATTTTCTAGCTTATCCCACTGTCCCACGCAGCATTCCTCACGTTAGCGACGCACAGCGCCCGGGACTGTTTGCAGAGGTAATACGCAATACCGACCTCGCCAGCAATGTCGCAATGCCCTCCATCACCTTGCCTGTAGCGCCGAGCGACGCATTACCCGTGGGATTGAGCCTTGATGCCGCACGCGGCCAAGACCGCCGGCTCCTCTTGATGGCAGCCGCTGCGGAGGAGATTCTTGCTTCATAGCGTACGCGACTTTCCGCCGCGCTGGCGCTGGACTGCCAAATGCTCATGCCAGGCTTGCTCGGGCTCTTGGCCTGGGCGTCTCAGTCGTTACGCTGCATCGGGGATGGCCGGGGGGTGTCCCAATCAACTTGCTGGTTTGATGCCAACAAAGCCGGCGGGCTCGTCACCCCCCGCCAAGGTCAGCCGAAACATCAGTTGAGGTCAAAGGGTTTGCCCTCCCGCATCATGTAATAAACGGCACGCGCGAGCTTGTGTGCGAGCGCCTTCATGGCCACGACGGGCAGGCGCTTTGACTTTTTGCGATCATAGAAACGTCTGGCCTGTGGACAGCAGCGCAACGCTCCAGCGGCGGCTTCGACGAATGCCCAGGCAAGGTAACGGTTACCGTTGCCTGCATTGCCTTCGCCCTTTTTCTTGCCGTTGGAGATGCGCTTGCTGTCCACGCAGCGGCAATAGGAACTGAAATGGCCGACGCTGGCAAAGCGCGCGATGGTGCCGGTTTCGAGCATGATGGTGGCCGCCAGGATGTCGCCGATTCCCGGCGCACTCTTGAGGATGTCGAACTGCGGGCGCAGCTTGACTTCCTTGTGGAGAATGGCCTCAAGCGCCTGAATCTCTGCGCACAGCGTATGGAGCACGGCAAGGTTGGCCATCAACGCGCGCTCGACGTGCGGCGGCAACGCGAGTGCTCTCACCGCGTCGTCGTCGAGACGCTGCACGTGTTCTCCATTGATGCGTAGATTGAGCTGGCTGGCGAGCAGGCTTTCGATACTCAGGATGTTCAGGGTGCGTTGCTGGACAAGCTGCATGCGCTTGCGTGCCAGGTCGCGCAACGCGCGTTCGTGCGACGGATAAATGTAGCCTTCGGGCAGTAGTCCAAGCCGAAAAATATGGGCAAGGAATACGGCGTCGTGTTCGTCACCAGAGTACTTCAGGCCCTCGTACTGCCTGATCGCTGCAGTATTGGCCAGATGTACGGCAAAACCGGCGGCCATCAGTCCGTCGACAAGCCAGTACCAGTTGAACGTTGATTCCACGACTACTCCCTGCAGTTCATCCCGATAGGGCCCCAGCGCGGACACTATGAGTTGGAGCTCATTGGTGAGCCGCTTGCAGTACAGCACCCGGTCCTGGTCGTCAATGACGGCGACTACGGCGTTGTTCGAGTGCAGATCGATGCCGCTATACTTCATTTCAGCGTGCGACACGTGTCGCCGTCCGCCGGACGTAAATCGGCGAACGTAGTAGACGGCAAAGCTCTTTCTTGCCTTGTCACACTCGGTGTCGAAACACCGACTGAGCTGTGACCTGCTGTACGACCAGCAGTTGCCTATCTGGACGTGCGCGATTGGTAACGATCGGGTTCGAAGCTCCGGAGACAACGTACCCTTCAGAAGACGGTTCACCGTGGCGACACGGTAGGAATCGACACTGCCAGCAGCCGTGCGGTGTAGGGGCAAGGCAAGTTCCGCAGGCGTAACCTAAGTGAATCGCTGTACAACCCTCGTAAGAAGTGACGAGCCAAAGCTGCTGGGAGGCTCAAACCAAAAAGGTAGGTAGCCGGTTGCCTTGCTGCTGAATCGGGGCACGTCGTCGCGAGCGCTACCGGGGGAGAAGCGGACGCTAAACGGACAGGCGCATGGGTATCTTAGTTGCGTCGGCAAGATTGGGAACGTGGTAAGCCCGATTCTTCGCTGTCAGTTCAGGGCATCGGACCGGTAGCAGGTGACTCGCGAGGGAAACTGTCGGAGAAGCGGGTAAGAGAACGCGGAGAAAGCGAATGGTGACCTGTAGTCGGCCACATAGGGGTTCAAGATTTGCCTCGACCTGAAAGGGTGCAGACTTCCGCGTGGTGCAGTTGTCGCAGGTCCATGTTAGAGATTCACTGGAGGGAAGCTTGTGAGAGACCGATATCGTTACGGTTCAGCGCCCTTCGTCTCGGCGATGAGGCGAATCAACAATGTGATGCTTGCGAAGGGCTCGTGCAGCTTTCGAGACCGGCGTCCGTGCGACGCTTAATGCTGTGCGCGAGCGCAGTGCGATGAAAGTCGCATGCTGCGTTCTTCGGGGGCCGCGCTTTCGAGAGGAAACGTGGCTACCCTCTCTCCTGAAGGTTCTGTTGCAGTAAGGCCCACGTTAAAATTGGGTAGCGAATTTTTGAGCTGTGCGATGAAGAAGACGAAGACACCGCGAACCACACTTGCGCCGGGCCTGGCCAAGGTCCTGAAGCGCCTTCACTACCCGCTTGAAGTGATTTTTCTGTGCGTGCGATGGTACGTGGCCTATTCGCTGAGTTTGCGCAATCTTGCGGAAATGATGGACGAGCGTGGTATCGCGGTGGATCATTCGACGGTGTACCGCTGGGTCATCAAGCTGCTGCCGCTCTTCGAAAGGCGCTTCCGCAAGCACAGGCGTCCGGTTGGGAAAAGCTGGCGAATGGACGAGAGCTATATCAAGATCAAAGGCGAGTGGAAATATCTTTACCGGGCAGTGGACAAGGCGGGCGACACGGTCGAATTCCTGCTCAGGGCCAGGCGGGACAAGGTCGCTGCCCGGCGGTTCTTTGAAAAGGCGATCGCCCATAATGGTACGCCAGAGACCGTGACCATCGACAAAAGCGGCTCCAATCTGGCCGCACTGGATGCGGTGAATGCCGATCGCGAGACGCCGATCAAGGTCCGTCAGACAAGTACCTGAACAACATTGTCGAACAGGACCATCGGGCTATCAAACGCCGGACCCGGCCGATGCTGGGATTCAAGAACTTCCACCGTGCGAGGGTCATTCTCGGCGGCATCGAGGTAATGCACATGATCAGGAAAGGACAGGTGAAATGTGCGGGCAAAGACCCGTCGTCTGCTTCCCAGCAGTTTTACTCCCTTGTGTCATAAGCAATACTTATCATATCGACATTTCTCGTCCCGACACCCTTACTGCAACAGAACCGAAATGATCGGCAACGTCCGTCGACACCTGCACCGTCGGCAAAAGGAGCCTCACGTGATTCGCAACCTGTTCAAAGAAAAGCATGTTAGTTACGCCGCTTAAAAATACGCACTATTTGTCGCACTGGTCAGTATATGGCATTATTCAATGCTGGCTTCATGAAGTCGTGCTTTCACACAACCCCCAGCATCTTTGCAATACCCCCATCCGGACAAAGCCGAGGCAGTGACCGTGATAGTGCGGTTTGGTCTTCTTCATCACTTCATTCTACCGCCTCCTCTCCATCAATCTGACAGAGCCGTCCCGCTACCTGCTCGCGGTACAGCGACGCAAGATTTCGTGAGGATACGTAATGCCGGGCCTTCGCGTGCTTGATGCCAAAGTAATGTTGCATCGTGACGACGGCATCCGCGCTCCTGAAGCCGGCTTTCCCTAACACTTCAAGAGCCTTTTCAACGCGGCACAGACTGACCACCAAGTCGCCTTCTTGAAGCCACTCTCGCTCAATGTCGACTGCAAGGTCATCGCGGCAGATCTTATCGAACGCCTCTTGGATCATCGCGCCGGGACCTTCAACGCAATAGATGCCTAGATGGACCAGTCGGAATACCACGCCCACGACGAGGATTAATTGGGGCGGCACCGCATCGCGGGAGGACTGCATCACCTTATTCACTTGACCTTCCTTATGCTGCACTGCCCGTGAAGGGCTTTGTTCTTAAGGGTAGACACCCCGTTCGTTGCTGATGCAACTATACATTTTTGACGCAAACGGGCCTGACGAACGAATTCCGCAGGTTCAGCAGGTTCGCGATAATCACGCCCTCGCGCTGCTGCGATTCGATTTTGTGCGTCAGCAGTTGCGCGCCAATGCAGCGCTTGATTCGCGGGATCTGCGACCCGACCAGCGCGCGCTGACCATACCCCTATCTGTTGTGCAACGCATGGATGCCCTTGTCCTTGATGTACCGAGCGAGATGGTCGTGCCAGCGCGTCGCCGGTTGATTGTGAACGGCTGCATGGCCGGTGGCGGAATCACCGGCAGCACGCCACAGGTTGAGCACGCCTCGGTCTGCGCTGTAATACGCGCCGTCGGCGATCGCGCAGTCGACGTTCGCCTCGACTGCCCGCAACGCCATGTCCAGTGCCTGCAACATCAGTTCGGTATACATATGGTTGGACATCGCCCAGCCGACGACGCGACGGCTGACTTTCGCGTCGACCCTGCTGATTCCTGTCTATCGGCAGCATGTGCCACTGGCATCCAAGGTACAGAGCCTTCAGTGTAGTTGAAGATCCTGAAGAGTGGCAGTCGCGGCAGCGGGCCACGACGACCCCGTGGTAAATCAGGCAAGACAAATTCGTTGAATTGCGCTTCGCTCAATTCCACCAGAGTCCCTTGTCGGGCTTGGCGTTGGACCATTTCTCCGTCATCAAAGCGATGGATTCTAGCCGCTTCGACGACAACCGCTCGAATCCCTTTACCCAGCTCACATCTCCGTCTGTTTTTACGCCTGAGAACAACCTGCAACCAGTAGCTGGCAAGATAAGTTTCGCCGCCTGCTGTTGCGCTTCGAACGTCTCAGCCCTCTCCACTACGCGTTCAAGACACTCGCCTACACGATGATCAACCTGCGGCACTACTGTCGCAGCTGATCGAACGGTGTCGCCGCAGCTCTCAGATCCGGCGCAGTGCGCCATGATCCAGCTCACGTCAGCCTTAATCAATTTGCGTTCCCTACGATATGAAGAAAATTCCATCATGGCCGATCAAGTCAAAACCTGCAATCAGTATAATAATTTTCCTTTTGGGCACTTTGATGCCGTCGGCCCGCGAGGGTCCGCCTTCTTTCGCGTGTCCCACCCGATAGGTGGGGGCGTCCATTCCATTTGTCGGCGCCCACCGGGGGATTTCAGCGGTTATCCGTTGAAGGTGCCAATGATGCATGAAGGGCCCTGCATGGAAAGATGCGCACGGCGAAGTGATGGCTCGAGGGGCGAAGTGCTCGAGATGGTATCGGCGCGTGTGGCCACAGCGCAATGCGCCGGCGACGTGAGAACAGGCCGCCCTTAGCGTCGCGATCCGCTTCGCCTGAGCTTCGATCGCCTGCTCGAACAGCTCCCGGAGCGCCAAGCTTGCAGGACCATGATTGAACTACTCAGCCTGTCTCCGTCGCAGTAAGAGCGAGAGGTCGGCCAAGTCCGATATGGTATGGATTCCTTATCCGGCCAGTGAATAGATTTGCTGCGCGGGAGTTTGACCAACGCCGCCGTCGTTCAATTGCCCCTTGACGATCATGTGCATGATTTCGATGCCACCTAGGAGAATGCGGGCGCAACGAAATTTCCTGAACCCGAGCATCGGGCGGGTCCGGCGCTTGATCGCGCGGTGCTCCTGCTCGACAATGTTATCCAGATACTTTTTCTGGCGGACCCTGATCGGCACCTCCCGCCGGGCGTTGATCGCCTGCAAGGCAGTCTTTGAAGAAGGGAACCGCCTTCACAAGGTTCTGTTGCAGTAAGGGTGTCGGGACGAGAAATGTCGATATGGTAAGTATTGCTTATGACACAAGGGAGTAAAACTGCTGGGAAGCAGACGACGGGTCTTTGCCCGCACATTTCACCTGTCCTTTCCTGATCATGTGCATTACCTCGATGCCGCCGAGAATGACCCTCGCACGGTGGAAGTTCTTGAATCCCAGCATCGGCCGGGTCCGGCGTTTGATAGCCCGATGGTCCTGTTCGACAATGTTGTTCAGGTACTTGTCTGACGGACCTTGATCGGCGTCTCGCGATCGGCATTCACCGCATCCAGTGCGGCCAGATTGGAGCCGCTTTTGTCGATGGTCACGGTCTCTGGCGTACCATTATGGGCGATCGCCTTTTCAAAGAACCGCCGGGCAGCGACCTTGTCCCGCCTGGCCCTGAGCAGGAATTCGACCGTGTCGCCCGCCTTGTCCACTGCCCGGTAAAGATATTTCCACTCGCCTTTGATCTTGATATAGCTCTCGTCCATTCGCCAGCTTTTCCCAACCGGACGCCTGTGCTTGCGGAAGCGCCTTTCGAAGAGCGGCAGCAGCTTGATGACCCAGCGGTACACCGTCGAATGATCCACCGCGATACCACGCTCGTCCATCATTTCCGCAAGATTGCGCAAACTCAGCGAATAGGCCACGTACCATCGCACGCACAGCAAAATCACTTCAAGCGGGTAGTGAAGGCGCTTCAGGACCTTGGCCAGGCCCGGCGCGAGTGTGGTTTGCGGTGTCTTCGTCTTCTTCATCGCACAGTTCAAAAATTCGCTACCCAATTTTAACGTGGGCCTTACTGCAACAGAACCTTCGATGCGCATCTTCACCGCGCGGCGACGGCGTTCATTCAGTGCCGCCATCGGCAAGGTTCGGGAGTCGATTTTTTCCATACTACTTCCGACCATGTGCTGCGCTCAAAGTTTCAACATTTTATTGCCGGATCAATAAAGCGTCTTTCTTTTCTTCATCGCTTCATTTTACCCCGCTCCTGCGTCAACCTTACAAAGCCGTTTCGCTCACGGTTCGGCCCGATCCGGCAGCACTTTGCTTTACCCAGACATCGAATGAAAGCGGCAAGTCAACGTGCCGCACTCCAGGAACGCTTCGCCACACGGTACGGTTGATTGGAACTGCCTCAGTCGGTAACGCTATTTAATAAGGATAGCTACCGTTACAGGTATGCGTACAGTCTACGTTCTTCAACTTGATAAAGCCCAACAATCTCGTACAGACCGCCTATTTGCCCCAGAGCCCCGACTACCTACCGCAGGTGGTTGAGTGAGTCTGAAACCATCTGTTCGTACTCCTTAGTATGACCACTTTGCTGCTGGTACGCCAAGTATTCTTCGGACGTCGAATACAGCGGCAGCAACGACGCGTTGTGTGGATCGTGGTGTAGAAACCAACGCTCCGGATGGCCAGCTTCGCCAAAAGCGCGAAGGGCGTCACGGGCCTCCCGAAATATCTGTCCGCAAGTCTCGCTGCTGCTGTATTCGATCCGCTCCAGTTCCTGAGCGTACATTGCCGCACTGGATGTGTCGTATTGGGCCCGATCGAGGATGGCATTGAATTCGTTGGCCCGAGCAAGGTTGTTCATCTCAAAGACCAACGCACTCACAAGAGAGGGGCCCGGTGCTGTTCCGAAGTTCGAGAGGGTCTGCGGTGAAACGAGAATGGCGCGGCGGGTTACATCCGTTGCGGCGATGGCGATGCCTCCATCGTCCGCTTGAAGCGTTACACCGCCTTCATCCTTAATTTTCTCGGCTAGTCGTCTGAACGTCGGAGAACTGCTGTAGATCGCACCTAACGCAGCAACTGCGCGTGTGAAGCGTCTATCGCTCGGATTAGCTCGGCGGATGCTTCTCTTAACCGAAGACCACTGCGAAGGTGAGGTTGGTCGGGAAAGCGCTCCTTGGGCAAGCCCGGATAACGTTGGCGACACGGCGCGCGCTCTGACGCCCCCCGGGGTGGATGTGCTTGCAGACTCGTCAACCGAAAATGTTCCTAGTGTCTCGCAATATGCTTCTCTCGACACGCTTTTGGAACCACAGATTCCCATGGCGATGGTGCTCCTGCTATAGGTCCATCATAGGCATTGGGCTCGCCAGATTCAGCGAGGGTTTCGCGTACAACTGGTTGCGGGTTTCCGAAGTGGATCGAGTGGTTGAGTGCGCAACGAGCTGATGATGCATGAAGTGCCCGACATGGCAAGATGTGCACTGCGAGGTGATGGGCTGAAGGGCGAAGCAATTGGGCTTTGTCCGGATGGGTGCAAGTTCCCGTGCCATGGACGCGACGATGCATTCTGACGTTCTGGTGCAAAAACGACGCGACAAGGCCGCAGCCAAGCGCTTCTTCCAGCGGGTGCTGCGATCAAACCCGGTGCCGCGCAGGATCGTCACTGACCAGCTACGCAGCTATCCGGCAGCAAAGTCCGAGATTCCAGAGCTCGCTCACGTGAAGCAGGTTTTCGGCAAGGCGGTTGCGCGCGTGAATAGCCGCGCCGAGAACAGCCACCAGCCGACCCGTAGACTCGAACGCTAGAGGTTCGGCTTTCGCGATGCGCGTCGCGCTCAGGCGTTTCTCTCACGGCTCGGCCCGATCCAGCCAACTGATTGCGGGTTTCAAGCGGACTGAAGTTGCATTTGATCAGTAGGACATATGTTTCATGAAATGCAGGAGTTGGCAAGACGGCCGGCGCGAAGCGGTAGTCGGATTTGCGAGGTGATCGACATGGCATCGACGCGCGGGGCCGCGACGCAATGCGCCGGCGACGTGACGGCAGGCGGCCCAGAGGGGCGCGATCAGCTGCGGCAGTAGTGCCGCAGGTTGATCATCGTATAGGCCAGCGTCTTGAGCGCGTAGTGTACGTCGCTGATGCGCTCGAAGCGCAGCAGCAGGCGGCGGAACGTATCCTCCCAGGCGAACACGCGCTCGATGGTGCTGAAGCGCTCCTCGAAGATGGCCGCATCGAAATGACGCTTGCGGCCGCGTTTGTTCTGTTTGCGGTTGCGCAGATTCTCTGGGATGTTGGGCCTCATGCCGAGGTTGAAGATCGCACGGCGGTTTTCGCGGCAGTCGTAGACGCCATCCAGACTGACGGTTGAGCCCTGCAGGTCCGCACCAATGGCACGCGCCATGGCGGTAAGTTTTGGCAGCGCGTCACGCAGCAGGGGCGATTCCTTGCGGTTGCCCGGCGCACTCACGAACGGCGCGATGATGTTGCATTTGCGATCGCAGAAGGCCACCACCTTGTCGCCCTTGAGGTGCTTGTGCCCGCTGTAGCCCAGGTTGTCGCCGCCTTTCTTCGCTGCCGTCGTCGTGCCGTCGCCGTGGATGGTCGAGAGGTCCAGGCGCTGGTCCTGATGCAGTTGATCAACCGAGCCCGCAAAGACCCGGTCGATGCTGCCGTCGGCCTGCCAGCGCCGCATGATCCGGTAGATGCGGGTGTGGTGGATTTCAGGCAGCCCCAGTGCATTCGTTTCGATGGGCAGCATCTTCCACTGGCAACCCATGTACAGCGCCTTCAGGACATAGTTGAACATCTTCTGTAGCGGCAACGTCGGTGGCGGACCGCGCCGGCCCCGGCCCAGATGCGGCAAGATAAATTGCTCGAACTGCTCAACCGTCAATTGCGTGGGAATCGCCTGTCGGCCATGGTTTGCAGCCATTCTCGCATCCGCAAAGCCTTGACTTTAACCGCTCCGGCCTCGCCAACCCCGCAAGCCAGCCCTGATGGGGCTCGCAGACAAATTCGGCCCCTTCGGAAAACCCGCAATCAGTTGACAGGCCGAGTTTCGGTCCGCGATCGAGGTCCGGTTCGTCCAGATCGGCGCTGTGGCCGGGGCGGTGCGAGCGGTTTTCGACCTCCTTGCCGAGCGCGGCGAGCATCGCCTGCCGCCGCTGTTCGAGCACGGGCCCGCCGCGCAGCACGAGTTCGAGGGCTCCGGTGCAAATAGGTAGCGTGGTCTAAATAATCTTTATAGATTTGGATACCTGATCGATTGAACAGGACAGCGTTCCAAACCGCGGGCGCGGTGGTATCGCTGAGCCTGAGCGCGCAGAGGTCGAACTGCGCCTTGCGAATGCGATGCATCAACTCGATGCCTGAAATCGTGATCGCGGCACTTCTGAACCGTTTGAATCCAAGCATCACGTTCGTTCTTGAGTTGATGTGACGATCGTCCTGTTCGATCAGCTTATTGAGATACTTCGAAGAGCGCACCTTCGTGTCCTCGGGAAGCAGGCCGTCAATTTTCATCTCACGCACGGCCCGGTGCGACGCAGCATACCCATCCAGGGTGACCGTCTCCGGTGGCCGGCCTTGATGTTTGACCGCCTTGCCGAAAAAGGCTTTTGCCGCGGCCACATCGCGCTTTGCCCTGAGCATGAAGTCTACCGTCTGGCCGTCCCGATCCGCCGCCCGATATAGATAAACCCATTTGCCCCGGATCTTCAGGTACGTCTCGTCAACCCTCCACGACCGTCCCGCAGACGTGGCAAAATGGTTCCAGCGCTTGACGAACTCGGGCGTATAGCGGCGCACCCAACGCAGAATCGTCGTGTGAGCCAGCGACAACCCTCGCTCAGCCATCATCTCGACGAGATCGCGCAGGCTGAGTTTGTAGCGCAGATACCAGCGCACACAAAGAATGATCACCTCACGGTCAAAATGACGGCCGGCGAATAGCCCGTCCAGACTCTTCAGCTTGTTCATCGCGGCTTCTCAAATCGGTCAGGGCGACACTCTAACCGATCCTTGAGCGCTATTTGCACCACAACGATCGCCAACAACTCGCCTTGCGATTTGCTGCGTGGCATCGCTTCACCGAACTCACCCAAAATCCGTCTATCGCTTTTTGAGCGACTGATCGCCCCTGCCAGCATTGCCTTCTCTTCTCTCTAATGTGACAAAGCCGTTGTGAGCGTTACGCGCCCCATCAGAACTCGATCGTGCGCGGCGTCAGCAAAAAGATGCGCTCCATGTGCGAGTGGCTATTGGTGTCGTTGCGAAATAGCGCGCCGAGAATGGGAATTTTGGAGATGCCCGGTACGTTGGTCGTGCCATTGGACTTTGCGTCCGTACTGTAGCCCGCAATCAGCAGGCTCTCGCCCTGCGTGACGAACGCCTGCGTATTTATCACGCTCTCCGTGATGACCGGCAATGTGTCGACAGTCTGGTCGCCGGCAATCTGGCCGTCTTCGATATGCACGTTCAGCTTAATGCGAGTCTCGCCGTTCTCCTGCGCGACCATGGGCAGCACGCGCAGCGAGACGCCAGTCGAGATGCTGTAAAGATCCGCCGACGTATAGCCTGATACCCGCACGAAGAAGCGTGTCTTGTTGTCCATCACCGCTTCGACATTATCGAGCGTGGCGACCTTCGGAGTGGCATCGATCTTGGCAAGCCTAGTGGATTCCGAAGCATTTACGCGTGCGAGCAGATAGCGGCCAGCGTCGCCGAGGACCGCCGTGATGGAACCGGCCACCGGTGTTGAATTGATGACGGCCGCGCCGTCCGACAGTGCGGTCTTTCCCAAGCTTGGATTCAGCGAGCCTGTGTAGCCGGTCTGAGAGGTGGCGCCCGCGTCGGTCTGGAGGTCGAGATGGCTGTTGTGCGCGCGCCAGTCGATCCCGATCTGCTTGAGCAAGTCGTCGTCGATCTCGATGATGTGCGCTTCGATCTCGATCACCTTCGGGCGTGCGTCGAGCGGACTGATCAGCGCGTCGTACTGATCGATGCGCTGCGGAACATCCCGCACCAACACGGAGTTGGTGATCGGATCGGCCTGGATCACCGGCAGCGACGCGTCGACTCCGCCGGAGCCGCCGTTGTTGCTATTGCCGTTGCCGTTGCCGTTGCCGTTGCCGTTGCCGCCAAAGAATGCCTCTCCGCCTGCCGCGCCCGGATTGCCCGTCATGCCGCCGACTGCACCACCGTAGGTTGCCCCCGCGTTCAGGTTCGAGGGCAACGGAGGCATAAGCATTTGCGGCGGGCCGCCGCCCCCGCCACTGCCGACAGTGCTGCGAAAGCCGCCGCCGTCGGCGTTGCCGCCCAAGTCGCTCATCTGCTGCACGCGCTGAATACTTGGCGACCCCGAAGCTGGCGCATTGTCGAAGCCGCGCCGAGGATGGTAGATGCTCGACAGCACGCTCGCCACGCCGGCCACAGTAATGTTCTGGCCGTCGATCTGGACGTTGTGGTCGTCGGCCCACGCGTGATGCAGCTTGAACACCCTCACCACCGATCCCGAAGCGCGGTCTTTCGATTGGTCAACGCGCTGAGCGATCGACTGCACAACATGCACGTATTGTGGCGGACCATTCACCAGCACGGTGCCGGCCGCCGCGTCATAGGTCACTGGAAAGCGCGGATCGTCAAGCCGCATCGAACGCAGCGCGCGGACCAGCTCTGCGGGCGAAGCGTGATCGAGGTAGATCACCTGACGGGTTACATCGTTGGCATTGCTGATTGAAAGGATATTGCCGTCGTAGAACCAGACCAAGCCGAACGTGGATGCGAGCGTATCGAGAAAGCTCTGCGGCGTCATGTTGAATTCGCCGCTGACCGTGCCTTGCACGTTGCTGGCTATCGAGGTGGTGATGCCCTGGCTTGCCGTGAAGTCGCGCAGCACGTCGGTCACGTTTTTACCTTGCGCCTGGATATGCACAGTCTGATTGCGCCAGCGCACGGCTCCGGCGTGCGTCCATGAGGGCACGCCCGCGCAGATGAGCGCAGCAACGAGTATCGCCCTGAAGAGGGTCGTCGGTTTCATGTCGGATGGGGAAGAGGAATTGGACGGACGTCGATTAGGCTCGCGGCCAGGAAAGACTAGCAAGTGGTTGCGGGTTTCCAGGTGCTTTCAGCGGTTGTCCGCTGAAGGGAACGGATGATGCATGAAGTGCCTAGCATCGCTAGATGTGCCCTGCGAAGCAATAATCTGATTGGCGAAGCGATTGGCGGGGATCGCAGGCGCGGACCTGCAGGGTTCAACGATCAGTCTGGATGGAGGCTACGACTGCCGCGAAAACTGCAAGGCGATCTTCAACCGCGGGATGAGGCCCAACATTCCCGGGGGCTTCGTCAAGTTGACGAACGCAGACTGTAACCGCACCCGGTAACAGTAGTCATCCAACTGATTGCGGGTTTTCCGAAGGGGCCGAATTTGTCTGCGAGCCCCATCAGGGCTGGCTTGCGGGGTTGGCGAGGCCGGAGCGGTTAAAGTCAAGGCTTTGCGGATGCGAGAATGGCTGCAAACCATGGCCGACAGGCGATTCCCACGCAATTGACGGTTGAGCAGTTCGAGCAATTTATCTTGCCGCATCTGGGCCGGGGCCGGCGCGGTCCGCCACCGACGTTGCCGCTACAGAAGATGTTCAACTATGTCCTGAAGGCGCTGTACATGGGTTGCCAGTGGAAGATGCTGCCCATCGAAACGAATGCACTGGGGCTGCCTGAAATCCACCACACCCGCATCTACCGGATCATGCGGCGCTGGCAGGCCGACGGCAGCATCGACCGGGTCTTTGCGGGCTCGGTTGATCAACTGCATCAGGACCAGCGCCTGGACCTCTCGACCATCCACGGCGACGGCACGACGACGGCAGCGAAGAAAGGCGGCGACAACCTGGGCTACAGCGGGCACAAGCACCCCAAGGGCGACAAGGTGGTGGCCTTCTGCGATCGCAAATGCAACATCATCGCGCCGTTCGTGAGTGCGCCGGGCAACCGCAACGAATCGCCCCTGCTGCGTGACGCGCTGCCAAAACTTACCGCCATGGCGCGTGCCATTGGTGCGGACCTGCAGGGCTCAACCGTCAGTCTGGATGGCGTCTACGACTGCCGCGAAAACCGCCGTGCGATCTTCAACCTCGGCATGAGGCCCAACATCCCAGAGAATCTGCGCAACCGCAAACAGAACAAACGCGGCCGCAAGCGTCATTTCGATGCGGCCATCTTCGAGGAGCGCTTCAGCACCATCGAGCGCGTGTTCGCCTGGGAGGATACGTTCCGCCGCCTGCTGCTGCGCTTCGAGCGCATCAGCGACGTACACTACGCGCTCAAGACGCTGGCCTATACGATGATCAACCTGCGGCACTACTGCCGCAGCTGATCGCGCCCCTCTGGGCCGCCTGCCGTCACGTCGCCGGCGCATTGCGTCGCGGCCCCGCGCGTCGATGCCATGTCGATCACCTCGCAAATCCGACTACCGCTTCGCGCCGCCCGTCTTGCCAACTCCTGCATTTCATGAAACATATGTCCTACTGATCAAATGCAACTTCAGTCCGCTTGAAACCCGCAATCAGTTGAATGGCCTTTGACCTTGACATAGGTCTCATCGACGCGCCAGCTCTTGCCGACAGGCCGTTTGCGTTTGCGGAATGCTTTTTCAAACACCGGCAGCAGCTTGATAACCCACCGGTGCACGCTCGAATGGTCCACCTCGATACCCCGCTCGGCCATCATTTCTTCGAGGTTTCGTAGGCTCAGTGAGTACGCCACGTACCACCGGACGCACAGCAGGATCACGTCCAGCGGGTAGTGCAGCCGCTTCAGTACCTTGCCAATGCCAGCGGGCAGCGTCTTGCATGGCGTCTTCGTCTTTGTCATCATGCTTGTCATGCGTTGTCGTCGGCGGATTTTACTTGACCGCGTTATTGCGACAAAACCCTTTGCCCGCACATTTCACCTGTCCTTTCCTGATCATGTGCATTACCTCTCGATGCCGCCGAGAATGACCCTCGCACGGTGGAAGTTCTTCAATCCCAGCATCGGCCGGGTCCGGCGTTTGATAGCCCGATGGTCCTGTTCGACAATGTTGTTCAGGTACTTGATCTGACGGACCTTGATCGGCGTCTCGCGATCGGCATTCACCGCATCCAGTGCGGCCAGATTGGAGCCGCTTTTGTCGATGGTCACGGTCTCTGGCGTACCATTATGGGCGATCGCCTTTTCAAAGAACCGCCGGGCAGCGACCTTGTCCCGCCTGGCCCTGAGCAGGAATTCGACCGTGTCGCCCGCCTTGTCCACTGCCCGGTAAAGATATTTCCACTCGCCTTTGATCTTGATATAGCTCTCGTCCATTCGCCAGCTTTTCCCAACCGGACGCCTGTGCTTGCGGAAGCGCCTTTCGAAGAGCGGCAGCAGCTTGATGACCCAGCGGCACACCGTCGAATGATCCACCGCGATACCACGCTCGTCCATCATTTCCGCAAGATTGCGCAAACTCAGCGAATAGGCCACGTACCATCGCACGCACAGCAAAATCACTTCAAGCGGGTAGTGAAGGCGCTTCAGGACCTTGGCCAGGCCCGGCGCGAGTGTGGTTCGCGGTGTCTTCGTCTTCTTCATCGCACAGCTCAAAAATTCGCTACCCAATTTTAACGTGGGCCTTACTGCAACAGAACCCTATTTGCACCTGAGCCGTCCATCACATCAGAGCCGGTTCGCGCACGAACCACAAACTTCGCGCCTCCGTTTCGAGAAGGGCGGCCTCGAGATATTGTGTAATTTCTAACTGGGAGAAACGGAAATGGACCTCAAGCGCATTGGTCAGGGCGGCAGTTTCGATCCCGAATTGTATTGCTCAGTTGAGAAGGAGTCTGGACCAGACAACACGGCAGAATTTGCGAGCAGGCCATCAACACCAGCAGACCGCCGACTTTCTGGGTTGTCCCCCTCCTCCCGTTCGGGATTATCGCCTCGGCCTAATGCTAAGATAAGAGTCGAGTCCGATGTCTCGCCTTACACGGGAGAAAAGAGGGTTTTTGTCGAGCAGAAAGACGCACTGCATATACAAGGTAGGAACGGCCATTTTTACCCTATACCTCAGAAGTATATTTTCCCCTTCCAGCGCTCACAGGGCACCTCTTTTTCCTTTACTCCGACGGGGCTAGACAGTCTCCGCAGAAAATACGACATGGTACACGGCGTGCCACCCTTCCTCTACGACTTGCTTAGTCTCAACACTGAAAATCCTCACCTAAAGCAAATAACAATGACGCCGCATCTGTACCCATATTTAAAAGATGAACGGTTTTTAATTGTGCATAATACAAGTCATGACCCGACTTTTCAGGCACTTAAAAATCCACGGGCACAAAAATTGAAGAATGAAGCCGTTATGCTGTGCGGTTGGTTCATTCACCCACACTTAAATTGTCTTAAAGGTGAATCCCTCCAGCTGCTAGAAGAATTGTCTGATCATCGCGCTGACAAGCCTATAGATAAGCCTATATTAAGGAAGCTACAAACGACCTATGTCAAGGGGGAGCAAAACACCGATGCCTTCGAAAATCTCGCGTTGAATAGCGAGCCTCAAAGAATAGGCGAATTAAGAAATTGGGGCGAGTATCTGGCCAGCATCCTAGACCTTAATCAAAATCACATCCCCTTACTCAAAAGTCTCAGGGATAAGGCGCTCCATCATTTGCAAGCGCAATATGGCGTCGACGAGCATGATGAGGTTGATTTATATTTCCATTTTCCCTATCCAGACAGCACGACCACGCTTCACCTGCATATTCGCGCCAATCAGGGGTTGCATCCTCTGGAGAAGGCGAAGTCGTTTACGCTTGACGAATTAATAGATGGCTTTTCGTCGGGGAAAAAGATCGATGACATTATTTTGGAGCGCCAGGCCACGTACGATGGGAAAATATTCAGAGATCCGGGCAGGAGCATCGCGGAATTTCAGAATCTCAAAGGAGTTACTGTATCGAGTGATTCGGAGAATATTCATCGCTTGACGCGCTCGTCAAGTCAGCCATTGTGGATGCATTCGCGAGACGATCTGTTTGTCTCTGATGGGCTTTGTGAAGTTGACGAACGTAGACTGTACGCGTACCGGTAACAGTAGTTATCCTTATTAAATAGTCGAGCCTGATCAATTCGGAGAGCCTTGCGTGGCAGAGCTTTGAGGCCGAATTGGTGTTGTGAGATTTGCAGGATCCTGGCACATTAACGTGAGAATCCTGCATTTTTCGACGAGGTGCGAATGGGTCCGAAGACGCCTGTGACGGAGGGAGATTTTTTCCGCCAGCCGCTGCGCGAACAGATCTTTTACACAGCCCGCAGCATCTTTGCAATACCCCCATCCGGACAAAGCCCCGGAAAACGAAATTTCAGGGGAAGCTCACTTCGCAATCCCAAATAATGGGGCACGCCGACGCAACTTTAGTCAAGGTATGCAGTGCCTCAAATAAATTTGATAGAGAAACAGGATCGATCGATGGCATCATGTTGTCGACCCTGGATTGAATGAGAACATTTAGAGAAATACTGTTTATACGTCCCGGGGGTAGTCGCTGACATCGCCGAGGACGTTGAAGAATAGTTCACGGGCGACCCGAAAGACCTTAGCTCTTTGCAACATTTTGGAAATCCTAAGTACGAGTACAGGGAGTACAAGCAAGAAAGCGCAGCGCCATCAAAAACAGACACGTTCGCCCATTAGCATCACCGCGAGGAGATCGATGCACTGGGCGCCCCGCTGAGCAAGCTCGAGTGCACATCGAGTTCGCGGCACTGGCATCGACGGTCGACACGATTGCACCGCGACCGGTGAGCGCCTGGTGTTCCGTCACAGAAATAACTTTGCATTGAATTGTGGTGTTCTATGAACAAGTGATGTTGAGTGGAGGCGATCATGGGGCGCAAGGGAATCGAGGTGGTGGTCTCGGTACTGGAGCGGGAGCAATTGCTGTCGATGAGCCGCTCGCGGTCGCTGCCTCATTCGCTGGTGCGCCGGGCAAAGATTGTGCTGATGGCAGCTGACGGTCATACGAATCGGGAAATCGCGGTTCAATGTGAAGTAACGTCCCCTGCGATCACGCACTGGAAAAAGCGTTCTGTCGCGCAGGGGCTTGCTGGTCTGCATGACGAAGCGCGCCCGGGGCGACCGCGCGCGCATGACGACGAAGCGGTGGCCGAGTTGCTGGCGAAGGTCCTGCATGAGAAGCCAGACGGGAAAACGCACTGGAGTGTGCGTTCTGCTGCCGCGCAAACGGGTATTTCGAAGAGCTCGGTGGCCCGATACCTGTCGCTGTTCGGCGTGCAGCCTCATCGCTCGAAGAGCTTCAAGCTTTCTACGGATCCGTACTTCGTAGAGAAGGTGCGCGATATTGTCGGCCTGTATCTGAGCCCACCGACCAACGCCCTGGTGTGGTGTGTCGACGAGAAGAGCCAGTGCCAGGCACTCGAGCGAACGCAACCGGTGTTGCCGATGGGTCTGGGCTACCGCGAAGGTGTTACGCACGACTATATCCGGCATGGCACGACAACCTTGTTTGCTGCGCTCAATGCGGTGACGGGCGAAGTCATCGCGCAATGCAAGTCGCGTCATCGACATCAGGAGTTTCTGGCCTTTCTGAAGCATGTTGATCAGGCGGTTCCGAAGGATCTTGACGTGCATCTGATTGTCGATAACTACGCTACGCATAAGCATCCCACGGTCAAGGCGTGGCAGGCGAAGCACACGCGTTATCACATGCACTTCACGCCGACGTATTCGAGCTGGCTCAATCAGGTGGAGCGCTGGTTTGGCCTGATCACGCAGCAGGCTATCCGGCGCGGCTCCTTCAGAAATGTACGCCAGCTTATTGCCAGCATTGAGCGCTATGTTGCGCAGTACAACCAGCACAACCGTCCCTTCGTCTGGACGGCAACCGCCGATTCCATCCTTCAGAAAGTGGCTCGGCTATGCGAAGTTATTTCTGGGACGGAACACTAGCAGGCTGTTGATTTTAGGTCCCGTGTAAACGGGGGTTTGAGGGAAGACGTTATGGATATCGTGTTCACGAGATGGGGCGATGAGTGTGATGCGGGGGATTGATGAGATGCAGGACTCGCTGCTTACGACGGTCAAACTGGACGACTTCGTCCCTGCTGATCACCCGTTGCGACCGATCCGGCTGCTGGTGAATGACGCATTGAAGCGGCTCAACGGGTTGTTCAGCGTGATCTATGCGGGCAGCGGCCGGGCGTCGATTGCACCCGAGAAACTGCTGCGTGCGCTGCTGTTGCAAGTGTTACTCGGTGCGCAGCGAGCGCATGCTGATGGAGCAGATGCGTTACAACCTGCTGTTCCGCTGGTTCGTCGGACTGGCGATCGAGCGCCGTGTGGGACCACTCGGTGTTCTCGAAGAAACCGCGACCGGCTGCTGGAGCATGAAGTCGTGGAAGCGTTTTTCACTGAAGTCATGAGTCTGACCGACCAACGTGGCCTGCTTTCCGGGGAGCATTTCTCCGTGGACGGCACGCTGATTCAGGCATGGGCCAGTCACAGGAGCTTCCGTGCAAAGGACGGTTCGGACAATGGGCCGCCAGCAAGCGGCGGAGACAATGCCGACACGGACTGGAAAGGCAAGCGGCGCAGGAACGATACGCATGAGTCGAGCAGGGATACGGACGTACGTGTGCTCAAGAGAACGAGTCCAGCCACCCTGTGCTACCACGGCCACATCCTGATGGCGAACCGCTCCGGGCTGTTGATCGTCGCTGTGGTCAGTCATGCGCGCGCGGTCGCCCGGGGCGCGCTTCGTCATGCAGACCAGCAAGACCCTGCACGACAAAACGCTTTTTCCGTACATCAGGGCCTCGGCCAGCGATCGACGGTGGTAGCCGGTTGCCTGCTTCCATTCACGGCTGCTGCTTTGTGCAAGCGAATCGATGGCGGCATTGCGCCATGCCGCGCCGCGCGTCGCAATCCGTGCAAGGCACGCCTTCGTGTCGCAAGCGCCGTCGCCACCGATGGTGTCGATTGCCACGTCAGCGGGAATCTGGTCGAGCAAATCAGGCAACACTTCGCCATCGCCTTCGTCTTGATGAGTCATCAGTGCAGCGCAGATTTGTCCGGTGTTCGCGTCCATCGCCCTATGCACCTTGCGCCAGGTGCGACGCTTGGACCAGCCATGCTTGCGCAACTTCCACTCGCCTTCGCCATAGACCTTCAGTCCGGTGCTGTCGAGCACGAGGTGCAAGGGTTCTTTGGGACGTTGCGCCGGCGGCGCTACCTTGAGGGTCTGCGCGCGACGGCTCAACGTTGTGTAGTTCGGCACGGGCAGGCTTGGGAAGGCAAGTTTGCGCAGACTCTGAGCGAAGCCCTGCAGTGCGCCCAGCGGCAGATGAAAGACCTGCTTGAGTTCGAGCAACCTCTGCACGAGCGCATCCGCATAGACGGACGGTCGGCACCGGGTGCGTACCTCGAATTCCGGTGCTGCAGCGAAAAGATCGGGGGCAATCCACATCGTTACATCCCCTCGAGCGATGAGCCCCGCGTTGCATTGCGCCCAGTTCTTGACGCGGCACTTGCCCTTGGGCTCGGCTTGCGTGTTGGCAGTATCCTGCGCATCTTCCCGGCAAAGATCGAGGATGTACGTGGGAACCCGAATCGTTAAGTTAACAGAGGCACGGCAGCCGATACTGCGCGTATACGTCAGCACATGCACAGTGGCCCGGATTTATGCAACAACGCCCAGCGAATGCGGCCGCGACCGCGACCGGCTCATCGACAGCAATTGCTCCCGCGGGCGGATCGAGACCGATACGGCCAGCACGCACGGCAGTCAGCACTTCGAGAATTTCTTCGATTCGTGCACGATCGTCCAAGCTCGGGCGAGTTTTGCAATGACGTTGATGGCGGTCAGCTACAACCTAAGCGGAAGAATTCACTGAAAACCGCGGGTTATTCGAAGTCCCCGATGGTGGCACTTGCAACGATCAGTGTGTAGTGGACGTGTGTGCCGACGCCCGGAGCTGCATGCGCATCAACGAGGAGGAGCGCAATGTTTTTGACATTTTACTTTCCTTTGGTCGCGTCGTCGTCCGTGCAGGATCTGCCGGACGGTTTTCTCAGCAAGGTGCGCGACGGGGACATTCAACAGGCGGTCGCGCAGGTGAGCCGCTGGTCGGAGATAGCGCGAGGTGCCGAAGACTCGCCCGAGCTGCTGCGCCTGCATGCCGACATGCAGATAACTCTCGGCGCCTTCGAGGAGGCCGAAGAGCAATATCGCTACGCGCAGAAGGCAATCCGCTCGTCGCGCCAAGCGATCCGCGTGGCGTCGTGCCGCAACGCTGGCTGGCAGGCGCTGTTCCGTCACCGGCCTGCTACGGCGCTGACGTGCTTCGCACGACTCCTCGAGGAACCGGACGTTAGCGCGGCGCAACAGGCTGAGGCGCAGCTCGGCATCGTGGGCACGTTGCAGGAGTTCGGCCGCGCGCGAGATTCGAGCGATGCACTCGACAAACTCGCAGCCGCTATTAGGGAACCATTGCTTGGTCACTGGCGCGAGATTGTTGTCACTTTGCGTTTCGACCTCGCCGTGCAGCGCGAACTACGCGGCGCCGCATTGCTGAGCGACCACGCGTACTGGCAATCGGGCCTCGGCGCCCACCCGCTACGCGCTGGGGACGTAGCCGGTGGTCTCGGCCTGGAGGCGTCGGCGAGCAACCAGGCCGATCTTCATGAGGTCGAGGCATTGGACGTCTGTACGCCGCTGTTGAGGCAACGTGTCGACTATTTGCGTCGGTTGCGCGCGCTTGCGGGTGGGGAACGCGCAGCGCTCGACTCCATTTTCGCGCATCTTAAATGGGCCCAGCAGCGCGGTTTCGGCGGCTATCTGCGTACCACGCGGCTCGAAGCGGTACTGGCCGCGCTCACGTCCGACGCGCCGCAGTCAGCCGAGATGCTGCTCGAACCGTTGCGTCGAATCGACCATGCGACGTCGACTGGACGTCGGCAGCTTGAGTATTTGTACGCAGTTGCGAAGACGCATCAGTCGCTCGGGCGCAGCCGCGAAGCAATGCGGAACTTCGGCCGTTACGCGCTGAGCGTCGCGCAGTGCCTGCGCGACGATGCGCAAGCGTTGGTATCGTACGCGGGCAACGCGGCACGGCAGGCGCCACAACTGGACGATGTCGCCACGCGCCTGCCCGCGCGTTATCGGCGCGCGTATCGCTATTTGCAGGAAAACCTCGACAGACGCGATCTCTCGGTGCGTGAAGTGGCAGCGGAGGTCGGCGTGACTGAGCGTGCGTTGCAAAGCGCTTTCAGGCATTCGCTGGGCCTTTCGCCAACCGAGCTGATTCGCCGACTGCGGATGGAACGGATTCGCGGGGAACTGCTCGACGATTCTCTCAATGGCGAGCGGACTGTATTGACCACGGCCAACAAGTGGGGTGTTCAGAATCGGTCAACGCTCCTGAACAACTATCGCAAGCAGTTCCATGAGGCGCCTTCGGAGACGCTCCGGCGCTGACGAGGCTTCGCCGCAAACGGAGATGGTGTCGCTGGGCTCTGACGTGATGGACGACTCCGGCCCGTCGGGGTATCGCATATGTCAAAGGGAGAAGTCGTGTGACTTTCACGGCAATAAGCGTTCGTCATGAAGATAGCCACTGTCGGACTGGAGGCCTAGCCGGGATTCGTTAATATCTGAAGCTTCGGGTATTAACGATTACCCACACTCTGAAAATAGGCGAAGCAATGGCCGGAGGGCCTTCTACAGCCGGCAGCCCCAGCCATTGCGATGTACATAATCAGAGCGTTTCGAGGAACGCTATGACCTTGTCAGTTGCGTGGAATCGTGGTGTTCGCTGTCCGGCAGGTCGCAGGTGACCTAGCGCTTCTTCCTTGTGGGCAAGATTGGACTCCATGTAAATGTGCGTCGTGTCGATGCTTTCATGGCACCAACCATAGTGCGATCACGCTGATGTCGACGCCAGCCTGTAACAGATGGGTCGCCGTCGCGTGCTTTATAACGTGAGGCGAGATGTGTTTTTGGCGCAGACTCGGACGAGCGAGCACGGCGACGACGAAAGCACTGGCATTACCGGCGCGCACCTGTGGCGCGTGATGCGCCGGTTCTTCCGCAAGGCCGCCGACGTACTGCACGACGATCATCCGGACCTTGCGGAAAAGTTGCGTCGCGCCAGTCCCCACTGGATGCGACACTATATTCCCTTCCGGACTATGTCGGGTTACGCGATTGAGCGCCGCGATCGCCCACAGATACCGGGTCGTAAAGCAGATGAGCTCAAGCGATCGCCCGACATAATTTCGACGCTAAAGATTGTTCAGAAAGTCGAGAAGTTCGTCTGTCGGCTTGAAGCGTCCAGGCTTGCCGCGTCGCGGAGTTGCCTTCTCAAGGGCCTGCTCCTTCATCGCAAGGGTCGCTTCGACGGGTTCTGTTGCAGTAAGGCCCACGTTAAAATTGGGTAGCGAATTTTTGAGCTGTGCGATGAAGAAGACGAAGACACCGCGAACCACACTCGCGCCGGGCCTGGCCAAGGTCCTGAAGCGCCTTCACTACCCGCTTGAAGTGATTTTGCTGTCAACTGATTGCGGGTTTTCCGAAGGGGCCGAATTTGTCTGCGAGCCCCATCAGGGCTGGCTTGCGGGGTTGGCGAGGCCGGAGCGGTTAAAGTCAAGGCTTTGCGGATGCGAGAATGGCTGCAAACCATGGCCGACAGGCGATTCCCACGCAATTGACGGTTGAGCAGTTCGAGCAATTTATCTTGCCGCATCTGGGCCGGGGCCGGCGCGGTCCGCCACCGACGTTGCCGCTACAGAAGATGTTCAACTATGTCCTGAAGGCGCTGTACATGGGTTGCCAGTGGAAGATGCTGCCCATCGAAACGAATGCACTGGGGCTGCCTGAAATCCACCACACCCGCATCTACCGGATCATGCGGCGCTGGCAGGCCGACGGCAGCATCGACCGGGTCTTTGCGGGCTCGGTTGATCAACTGCATCAGGACCAGCGCCTGGACCTCTCGACCATCCACGGCGACGGCACGACGACGGCAGCGAAGAAAGGCGGCGACAACCTGGGCTACAGCGGGCACAAGCACCCCAAGGGCGACAAGGTGGTGGCCTTCTGCGATCGCAAATGCAACATCATCGCGCCGTTCGTGAGTGCGCCGGGCAACCGCAACGAATCGCCCCTGCTGCGTGACGCGCTGCCAAAACTTACCGCCATGGCGCGTGCCATTGGTGCGGACCTGCAGGGCTCAACCGTCAGTCTGGATGGCGTCTACGACTGCCGCGAAAACCGCCGTGCGATCTTCAACCTCGGCATGAGGCCCAACATCCCAGAGAATCTGCGCAACCGCAAACAGAACAAACGCGGCCGCAAGCGTCATTTCGATGCGGCCATCTTCGAGGAGCGCTTCAGCACCATCGAGCGCGTGTTCGCCTGGGAGGATACGTTCCGCCGCCTGCTGCTGCGCTTCGAGCGCATCAGCGACGTACACTACGCGCTCAAGACGCTGGCCTATACGATGATCAACCTGCGGCACTACTGCCGCAGCTGATCGCGCCCCTCTGGGCCGCCTGCCGTCACGTCGCCGGCGCATTGCGTCGCGGCCCCGCGCGTCGATGCCATGTCGATCACCTCGCAAATCCGACTACCGCTTCGCGCCGCCCGTCTTGCCAACTCCTGCATTTCATGAAACATATGTCCTACTGATCAAATGCAACTTCAGTCCGCTTGAAACCCGCAATCAGTTGCATCATTTTCGCTTCCCCTTTGGATAGTCCTGCCGTGCGCCGACGATCCGCACGATTTCGATAATGCCGGCCCGCTTCAATACCCGGTAGACCAGAATATAGTTCGGCCCCAGCACCATTTCGGGTTCTGTTGCAGTAAGGGTGTCGGGACGAGAAATGTCGATATGATAAGTATTGCTTATGACACAAGGGAGTAAAACTGCTGGGAAGCAGACGACGGGTCTTTGCCCGCACATTTCACCTGTCCTTTCCTGATCATGTGCATTACCTCGATGCCGCCGAGAATGACCCTCGCACGGTGGAAGTTCTTGAATCCCAGCATCGGCCGGGTCCGGCGTTTGATAGCCCGATGGTCCTGTTCGACAATGTTGTTCAGGTACTTGATCCGACGGACCTTGATCGGCGTCTCGCGATCGGCATTCACCGCATCCAGTGCGGCCAGATTGGAGCCGCTTTTGTCGATGGTCACGGTCTCTGGCGTACCATTATGGGCGATCGCCTTTTCAAAGAACCGCCGGGCAGCGACCTTGTCCCGCCTGGCCCTGAGCAGGAATTCGACCGTGTCGCCCGCCTTGTCCACTGCCCGGTAAAGATATTTCCACTCGCCTTTGATCTTGATATAGCTCTCGTCCATTCGCCAGCTTTTCCCAACCGGACGCCTGTGCTTGCGGAAGCGCCTTTCGAAGAGCGGCAGCAGCTTGATGACCCAGCGGTACACCGTCGAATGATCCACCGCGATACCACGCTCGTCCATCATTTCCGCAAGATTGCGCAAACTCAGCGAATAGGCCACGTACCATCGCACGCACAGCAAAATCACTTCAAGCGGGTAGTGAAGGCGCTTCAGGACCTTGGCCAGGCCCGGCGCAAGTGTGGTTCGCGGTGTCTTCGTCTTCTTCATCGCACAGCTCAAAAATTCGCTACCCAATTTTAACGTGGGCCTTACTGCAACAGAACCAACCCGTCTGCCTCGGTACAATCCCAACCCATGCGGCGAATTCCCGCCCTGAACTGAACGCTTTCGGATCGCCCATCATCGCGACTGCCGCCGTTGCCGTCAGCAGTCCGACGCCGGGAATTTCGCCGATCGCCTTTACCGATTTGTCTTCCTTCTTCCACTCGCGCATGCGGCGCTCAATCTGCGCTACCTGCTCGTCCAGCTTCGCCAGTCCGCTCCACTGCTCGCGGAACGTGTCAATGATCACAGCAGGCAGACGTTCAGCGAGCCGTTCGAGTACCACTGGTATCTCCTTGTCCAGTTTGCTTCGGCCCTTGCTCATTACCTCGCCGTATTCCGTCAGCAATCCTCGAAGGCTATTGATCTGCATCGTTCGGAACTTGAGCAGTTGCTGCCTCATCCGGTGCAGCCCAAGCATCGCTTGCTGCATCTCGGTTTTTACCGCTACCGGCTTGCCTGGCTGCTGTACTGCCAGCCAGATCGCCCGGGCGTCCGCCGCATCGTTCTTATTGCGGATGTTGAACGCCTTCACAAACTCCCCCGGCATCAGCTTCACCTCGTGGCCCATCTTCGTTAGTTGCCGGGCCCAGTGGTGCGCACCACCACACGCTTCCATCCCGATCAGGCACGGCGCACGGTTCGCGAAGTGTTCGAGGAACTTTGCCCGCTTGATCGGCTTGTTCACGATCTCGCCGGTGTCCTGATCGATGTAATGCAACTGGAACACGTTTTTCGCGATGTCCACACCAACTGCTGTACGATTCATCACTGGATCCTCCGGTCGCCTTGGAAAACTTCCTATTTTCCACGTGGGCACATCGATGCCGTTGGCCCCGTGAGGATCCACCTTGCTTTGCTCACTCGGTCACGGGGTGGGACGCGTTCATTTCATTCTTCCAGATTTCGCAGGCTCAGCCCATATGCCACATACCAGCGCACGCACATCAGCATGACATCGAGCGGATAGTGCAGTCGCTTCAGAACCTTCGCAATTCCTGGGGCAAGGGCCTTTCGTGGTGTCGGTGCCTTCTTCTTCATCATCGGCTCAGTACCGGTTCGTCAGACGCGCATTCTAGCGTCCCCACACTAATGCGACACAACCGGCAAGTCGCCATCGGCCGGCAGCACGCGGGGCGGCGCGCATGCCGCGAGCGCGGCGAGTGTCCCGTGCGCGATGCGCAGGGCCGGATGAAGCGGGAGACAGGGCTTGAGAACATCAGGGCCGTGGCGATTCGCATCAGGCGGTCAGCACGCGATTCGAATTCAGCGCTTCCGTCACGCGGGCGTGTGCGTCGGCGCTTCGATAGCCCGCCTGATCATCGTTGCCGGTCGGCGCGAGGAAGCGGTCGACGATTGCAATGGCAGTCGGGTGGCCGCTCGCGAGCACCGTGCGTGCGCAGCGCTGCCATTCGATATCCCCGAGCGTGTACAGGCACCAGCTCTGAAGGGCCCAGACAATCGGCCCGCCATCGCCGCGTTCGTCGATTTGACGCAGCACCTGCGACGCGGCAAGCCAGTTGGACGAGCCGATCTCGATCCGCGCTTCGCAGATGTCGCCGGTCGGGCCGTGCGGATGCAGGACGCGCAACGCCGGCAGCATGTCCTCGAGCTCGGCTCGCGAACCGCACCGTACGCCCCAGGAAAACATCGTTAGCAGGATATTCGACACGACTTGTGGGTTCGACATGATGTTTGCTCCGAAGGCGTAATGAGCGTCGCGAGCGGATCCGGCGGACGAAAGGGGCGTCGATGCGCCGATGGCGGCATCGGAATTCTCGTCGATGCAAGGGTTGCACCAGTCGGTGCGCGCGAAATGCTGGATGGGCCGACGAATCTTGCGCGGCAACGAACTGTTCGGGGCGCGACGCGGCGCGATGTCGCTGTGGCCGCGCACCGCGCAGGTCATGGCGCCGTCGCGTGCCGGTATCGCACCGCACCGAGACCAGCCGGTTCGGTTCGTATGACGCGGGTTCGCGTCGCGCCAGCGGTTGGTGCGGCCCCCCCCTAGTCTGTCGGTGAATTGGGCCGCACTCGCGCGACGCGTCCGATTCGAGATCCACTTTTTTCAGCGGGAGCAAACATATGAACGACATCACGTCTGGGTGCCTGAGTTCAATCTTCGGTAGTTCGTCGACTATGTCGCCGCAAGGTTTTTCGGGTGGCGGCATGGATGGCCTGGATTTCCTGAAGAAACTGAAGGACGACATCGAAAGCCTTCTGAGCGACCTAACGGGGGCGGGCGGTGGTGCCGACGGCAGCGGCGGCATTAGCAAGGCCATTCCTGGCAATGACTTCGGGCAGGGCCAAGGTCACGGGCTGCGCGATATCAAGCTGAATTCGGCGGTCGGCGGCGAGGCGCTGCACCTGAAGATGGACCAGTACGGCAACCTGTTCAACGGCAGTGGCAATTCGGTCGGGCATTACGACCAGCAGACTGGGCAGCTCTCGTTCAACGCCGGTGCGACCAAGGAAATCGAGCGGCTCGAAACGGGCGGCATCTGTTTCGAGTCGCCCAGCGCGGAGGCCTTTTTCCTGAATGGCAAGGCCATTCCGACGGAAGGTCCTGGCGGAAACGCAGTCTTCTCGGCACAGCAGTTCACCATGAGCGTCGGCGATCTCAATCAGAAAGCCGATTTCTGAACGAAGCAGGGCGGGCCGGGTCGCGGGACGGATCGTCGCGCGCCATCCGGTCCGAACGGCACGAGCGGCGTGATGCCCCGCTGCGCGGCCGCACCGGGAAACGCAAGGTCGAGCGCATGCCGGTGCCGAGGTGAAAGAGGGGCGGCGAGTACGCGTCGCGGCATTTCAAGGAGACGGAGTAAAAGTGCTCGTCAAGCTCGACATGGTAATCAATGCCGACGCGGGCAACCTTCCACTGCGCGTACTGGTAAGGCCTTTCTGGCAGCGGACGAAGTGCTGGACGATCAAGCTCCTCAAACGCACTGCGGCGACAGCCCGGCAATTTCTTGAACGGCCTGTTGTTCAGGTCGACGAGCAGCGCGGCGATGGCGCGGTTGGCTTCGTCGAGGCTGAACAGCCGCTGGTTGGGCAGCCGCGCCAGAATCCACCGCTGTGCCAGGAGTACCGACTGCTCGACCTTCGCCTTATCGTAAGTCAGCAACTGCCTATCATGACGACGATCGCACGATCGTAACAGTCGAGATCACCCATCCGTTTCATCCCCAGCGCGGTACCCGCATCCACGTGGCTACACGGCGACAGAACTGGGGCGAGGACCGCGTAATGTTCTACAACGCCGACGGTCGACTGGTGTCCATCCTGGCGTCATGGACTGACGCTGACGCTCCGGACGTATTCTCGCAAGCCGCAGGCGGCCGCTCCTGGTTTCGCACCGACGACCTGCGCCGATTGCGTTCGCTGATCGATGAGTTGCTGCTGGAGGGCTCGGATGATGTCAACTAAATTATGCCGTTTCTGTAAAGCAAACTACGCCGCCGCCCTTTCATTCGGCGGAACGAATCCAGCCGTAATTCTCGTTATTGTGGTGAGTCACCTTAATCATACGTGTATCAGATGCCTTCACATCCTATCACTGGCGGCATATTTTATATTACATAGAAGTGGACAAGGACAGCACCTTGAAGAAGCCCGATCCGAAGCTCGAACGCCTCAAGCGCCTCGGCGTGCTGAATCCGCATCCCGAGCGAGTGCGTGCGCCCTGGTTTCAGTCGGGCGATTTCTTCGACGCCAACGATCTGATCCAAGTCAAGTACGAGATGCTGCGCCACGCCCACGTCGATGGGGCCACGAAGGCCGAAGCAGCAGCGTTGTTTGGCATGTCTCGGCCGACCTTCTATCAAGCCGAGGCGGCGTTCTTCCGCGACGGATTGCCTGGCCTGGTGCCAAGGCAGCGCGGCCCGAAAGGCGCGCACAAGCTCAGCCACGAAGTAATGGCGTTCGTCGAGCAACGAATGGAAGGCAGCGGACCGATTTATGCTCGAGCCCTGGCCGAGCAGCTAGAGACCGAGCTCGGTCTCTCAGTTCATCCCCGCAGCATCGAACGCGCAATAGCGCGCAAAAAAAACCGTAGAACCTGGTGCCGCTTCGGCCGCGATAGCGCAGGCGCCAGTCGCCGCGTACGAGGCGATACGCGCGTCTGTAATGGACGGCATACAACGCCCGGTAGGTGTTTCGGCACTGCGTTATCACGGTCTGCTACACGGCCTGCCTCTGCTTGTTGAAACCCCGACGACCAGGAGCGTCGATTCTCCCGGACACGGACCCGACGCGCATACGCTGCAGCCGGACAGCGAGTTCGTGCGTCTGCTGGCCAATCTTGTGCTGCGCACTCATTCGGAGCTCGTCCATGTCTACTGACCTGTATCAGAAAGTCACGGCTGACCATCTGCGGCGCGACGCCTTTCTATACGTGCGGCAATCCTCGCTTCGTCAAGTGTTTGAGAACACCGAGAGCACCAAGCGCCAGTACGCGCTTCGCGACCGTGCTGTCGCGCTGGGCTGGCCAATCGAGCGCATTAACGTCATTGATACCGACCTCGGTCTGTCGGGCGCCAGCTCGCAGCAGCGCGACGGCTTCCAGCAACTGGTGTCGGAGGTTGCCATCGGTCACGCTGGCATCGTACTCGGGCTGGAGGTATCCCGACTTGCGCGCAACAACGCGGATTGGCATCGTCTGATCGAACTCGCGGCGCTGACCCACACGCTCATTCTTGACGAAGACGGCGTCTATGATCCAGCCTACTTCAACGATCGCCTGCTCCTGGGCCTCAAGGGCACCATGAGTGAAGCCGAGCTACATGTGCTGAACGCCAGACTACAGGGCGGAATGCGTAACAAAGCACGACGTGGAGAGCTCGAAGTGCCTCTGCCAATCGGCTTCGTCTACCATCCCAACGGATCAGTTGTGATGGACCCCGATCAGCAAATTCACGCCAGCGTGCAACTGCTGTTTGAGACCTATCGGCAGACGCGTTCGGCCAGCATGGTCGTTCGCCGGTTTCGTCGCGAAGGCTGGGTGTTTCCCCGCCGGATCCGCCGCGGTATTGGTAAAGGTGAGATACATTGGGGCGAGCTCAATACATCGCGCGTCTTGCAGATCCTGCACAACCCACGATACGCGGGCGCATTCGTCTACGGTCGAACGCGAACCGGCCGCAAGGCTGACTTGACGAGCACACAACTGAAGGTTGCCCAGAGCGATTGGCAGGTACTGATCCGCGATGCTCACGTGGGATATATCAATTGGGATGAGTTCGAACGCAACCAGCTCACGCTGCAGCAGGCCGTCACGGGGTTTGGTCAGCTTGCTCGAGGCTCGATGCCGCGAGAGGGTATCGGGCTGCTACAGGGGCGGATGGTCTGTGGACTATACGGCAAACGCATGCGCGTTCGGTATCAGGCGGTAGCTGGCAGGCTCGAACCATACTACATCTGCCGTGAAGCCGTCGTACATCGTGCTGGCAAGCCGTGTCAGTCAATACGTGGCCATGCCGTGGACGCGGCAATCAGCTCGCTGCTGCTCGAGACTGTAGCACCAGCGGCCATCGAGGTCGCTCTCGCCGTAGAGGATGAGATCGCCGGACGCATCGAACAGGCTAACAACATGCGTATCAAGCAGCTGGAGCGTGCGCGCTACGACGCTGAACTCGCGCGCCGACGTTACATGAACGTCGATCCCGCAAACCGGATGGTCGCTGACGCGCTGGAGGCCGACTGGAATGCCCGTCTTCGGCAGCTGGACATTCTGCAGCAGGAACACGATCGCCAACGCAAGTCCGATCAGGGATTGCTTACCGACGAAGCACGTGCGCGCATTCGGACCTTAGCTGCAGACTTCGCGGCGGTGTGGGGCGATAATCGTATCGAGCATGTCGAACGCAAACGCATCCTCGGCCTGCTCATTGAAGACGTCACGCTCGTAAAGGCCGAGCAGGTCTTGATTCACGTGCGGTTCCGTGGCGGTCGAACGACAACGCTGAAGATCGACAAACCCAACCCCTTGCCCTGATGCGGAAGACTCTGGCCGAGGTGGTCGCAAAAGTCGACGAATTGCTCGAAACCTGCTCGGACCGGCAAGTAGCGCAGCACCTCAATGAACTTGGCTACAAGAACTGGAAAGGAGAGTCGTTCACTCACAAGAAGGTCATCGTCATTCGCAATGCCTATCAGCTCAAGAGTCGCTTTACGCGCCTTCGCGAACGCGGCATGCTCACCGCCAACGAGCTCTCCGCTCGCCTCGGTGTCTGCCCGACCACGATCTACCAGTGGGGGAAGAGCGGCTTCTTGCGTTAACATCGCTACGGTAATCTCCACCGCTGCCTCTTCGAGCCCGTCGGCAACGTTGTACTCGTAAAGGTGCAAGGTGGTCGCTACAGTTCCACGGCCCCATCGTTTATCGCTGTTCGGCGAACCACACAAGGTGCAATATGAAACCTACGCTTTGTCGCGGGGCCGCCGTTTGCGGGCCGGGATGATCGCCATGGAGTAATGGGCGGCCATCTCGCCATAGGTCCGGTTGAGAACCGGATCGTAGAAGTCGGCCTTATGCACGCCAGACTTCAGGTTGTCAGGGACCAGGATCTCGACACAGCCGCCGATGAAGTTGAATGCGCGCACATGCGAGCCGATCCAGTCTTCGAGCTGCTGGGTCCAGGTGGCTTCGGCATACGTGTAGTTGGACGCACCGAGCGTCGCGACGAACAACTCCGCCTCGCGGATTTCGCCAGTGTGCGGATCAACGATCCCCAGTCTGTTGCCCGAGTAGTCGATGAACAGCTTCTCGCCGGGCGTATGTGTCTGGCGCAGCGTGACCGGCAGGGCTGCCGCCCATCGCTCGTAATGCTTGCAGAACCAGCTGTAGCCGTAGCCTTCGGGTTCCTGGGCCCTGTATTCGTTCCAGAGCAGGTCGAGCGTTACGCCTTTCCTGCCGAGCTCACGGTGCACCAACGGCCAGTTGGGCATCGGGCGTCTACGGCTTAACGACGGTGGCGGCGGAAACAGCAGCGCCTCAAGCGCCGCCTCGTCCAACGCGTTCGCCTTCTCGAAGTCCAGTTGCGCGCGCCGGGCACGATCCAGGTAGTCCCAGACCGTTGCGCTCGACAAGCCAATCGTCGTCGCGATCTCGCGCTGGCTGCGCTCGCACACAAAGCGCAGGCGCAGCACTTCCTTGATTTGACGCATGGGTAACCTTTTATTCGACATTCGCACGCCCGACAAAATCGTCGAGAGTGCCATGGTTATCCCGCGTCGCCGTCCCTCCAGCTTACTGCTCGGTTACGCGTGGAATTCGCGCTCGGGCAGTTGTGGAATCCCTGCTCGGTTTGCCGTGGAATCGGCGCTCGCTTTGCTGCGGAATCCGTGCTCGGCTTGCCGTGGAATCAGCGTTCGGTTTGGCGTGGAATACGCAGTCAAGTAAAATCCGCCGACGACAACGCATGACAAGCATGATGACAAAGACGAAGACGCCATGCAAGACGCTGCCCGCTGGCATTGGCAAGGTACTGAAGCGGCTGCACTACCCGCTGGACGTGATCCTGCTGTGCGTCCGGTGGTACGTGGCGTACTCACTGAGCCTACGAAACCTCGAAGAAATGATGGCCGAGCCGGGGTATCGAGGTGGACCATTCGAGCGTGCACCGGTGGGTTATCAAGCTGCTACCGGTGTTTGAAAAAGCATTCCGCAAACGCAAACGGCCTGTCGGCAAGAGCTGGCGCGTCGATGAGACCTATGTCAAGGTCAAAGGCCATTGGAAATACTTGTACCGTGCCGTGGACAAGGCGGGCAACACGGTGGATTTCCTGCTGCGCGCCCATCGGGACAAGGCCGCGGCGCGCCGCTACTTCGAGAAGGCGATTGAACAGAACGGCGAGCCCGAGACAATCACCGTGGACAGGAGCGGCGCCAATCTGGCTGCGCTTGAAGCGCTCAATGCCGAGCGTTTAACGCCGATCAAGGTCCGGCAAAACAAATACCTAAACAACGTCGTCGAGCAGGATCACCGTGCCATCAAACGCATCATCAAACCGATGATGGGGCTCAAGGATTTCCGCTGTGCGCGCATCATCCTGTCTGGCATTGAGATCGCACACATGATCCGCAAGGGGCAGATGTGTGACGATGGCGTCGCCTCGACTGCAGCCGAACAATTCTATTCTCTCGTGATGTAAGCAATCCTCTTCACCTTAGCCGCCTGATCGTCGCATCGTCATTAACGCGACACAACCACTTTTCCCACACCCGGACTCAGCTTCTCGGTCATCGATCACGTCACGCATTAAGGCCCGTCAGCATAGCAGACCGCCTTATTGCGACAGATCCCTTCACAAGCTGATCAATTTTCTGGGCACCGCGAATCTTCCTCCAAGTCTGCTCAGCCGCTTCGATCCATCTCGTTATACAGAAGTGTCGTACCCGTTGCGCATGATCTGGATGGTGATCACCGCATCCATGACACGCTGCATGCCAATCCACAGTGTCTTCGCGCCGGGTTCACCATCGCCCTTGCGACCGAGCGGTCCACCGAGTGACGCGATCATTCGTATCATCTGGTTAAGCGTCTGGGGTCGCTCGGGTTGTTGCAACTTCGCCATCAGAGCCAATGCCAACACCAGTTTTGTAGCATGGTGCTCACATAGTGCTCATCTCAATATCGGAGTCGTAACGTGCCTCTCAACATATCCAGTTCCTCGCGCTCCTCAGTCGTGCAAGAGTATGCGTCGCTTTCAGATATCCAGGATTCCCGTCTCGATGCTGTGATAGGTTCCCCTACCCCCAAGCGAATTCCCGTCTCAAATAATATTTTCGAAGCCATGGGGATCGCCAGCAGAGTGGTTAAAGAAACCGGCTACAAAACTTTTCCTGATGGGCCCGCCAACCAAGAAGCAGCGATCTGGATGAGCGGAGGTCGCAGTTGGACCCGAATGAAGCTCGCGCGTGACAGGATCAATGACGGGCACTGCGCGAATGAGGCCGAAGAAATCGGAGCACTTAAGCAAATGGGAGGGGGATGTTGCGGCGAGCACCGACGGCTGTCGGCGACCGAACTTCGTCAGATGCATCGCGCCATGCCAGCTTTCCAGGTTAAAGAATCGAATGAGGACCACCACTACGTTGTCCTTGGTGATTGGCGGGATCGGACAGTCAACTGATTGCGGGTTTCAAGCGGACTGAAGTTGCATTTGATCAGTATGACATATGTTTCATGAAATGCAGGAGTTGGCAAGACGGGCGGCGCGAAGCGGTAGTCGGATTTGCGAGGTGATCGACATGGCATCGACGCGCGGGGCCGCGACGCAATGCGCCGGCGACGTGACGGCAGGCGGCCCAGAGGGGCGCGATCAGCTGTGGCAGTAGTGCCGCAGGTTGATCATCGTATAGGCCAGCGTCTTGAGCGCGCAGTGTACGTCGCTGATGCGCTCGAAGCGCAGCAGCAGGCGGCGGAACGTATCCTCCCAGGCGAACACGCGCTCGATGGTGCTGAAGGGTTCTGTTGCAGTAAGGCCCACGTTAAAATTGGGTAGCGAATTTTTGAGCTGTGCGATGAAGAAGACGAAGACACCGCGAACCACACTTGCGCCGGGCCTGGCCAAGGTCCTGAAGCGCCTTCACTACCCGCTTGAAGTGATTTTTCTGTGCGTGCGATGGTACGTGGCCTATTCGCTGAGTTTGCGCAATCTTGCGGAAATGATGGACGAGCGTGGTATCGCGGTGGATCATTCGACGGTGTACCGCTGGGTCATCAAGCTGCTGCCGCTCTTCGAAAGGCGCTTCCGCAAGCACAGGCGTCCGGTTGGGAAAAGCTGGCGAATGGACGAGAGCTATATCAAAGGCGAGTGGAAATATCTTTACCGGGCAGTGGACAAGGCGGGCGACACGGTCGAATTCCTGCTCAGGGCCAGGCGGGACAAGGTCGCTGCCCGGCGGTTCTTTGAAAAGGCGATCGCCCATAATGGTACGCCAGAGACCGTGACCATCGACAAAAGCGGCTCCAATCTGGCCGCACTGGATGCGGTGAATGCCGATCGCGAGACGCCGATCAAGGTCCGTCAGATCAAGTACCTGAACAACATTGTCGAACAGGACCATCGGGCTATCAAACGCCGGACCCGGCCGATGCTGGGATTGAAGAACTTCCACCGTGCGAGGGTCATTCTCGGCGGCATCGAGAGGTAATGCACATGATCAGGAAAGGACAGGTGAAATGTGCGGGCAAAGACCCGTCGTCTGCTTCCCAGCAGTTTTACTCCCTTGTGTCATAAGCAATACTTATCATATCGACATTTCTCGTCCCGACACCCTTACTGCAACAGAACCGACGGGTTCGGGCGGCAAGGTGAATCTGCACGCGATCAGCAAGAAGGGGGACACGTATCTGCGCACGTTGCTGATCCACGGTGCGCGTAGCGTCCTCGAGCACACAAAGGAGCCGGGTGAGTGGATCGGGCAGATGAAGAAGCGGCGGCCAAAGAATGTCGTGGTCGTCGCACTGGCCAACAAGATGGCGCGAACGATCTGGGCCGTACTGGCCCATGACCGGCCATACCGGAAGGACTATATCAGCGTGAAGCCGGCCTGAATGGCTCACGCGATGTAGAAGATCAACGTTTGACACAGGGTGAATGTCGAAAGGTTGCGCAGTCGTCGAGTGTGATGACAAGCCAGGTAGGACCGGGGCCCGCCAAGCCTGAATCATCTCTAGTGTCGTGAGTTAGAAGTTCGTTGAATCAATTTCCCGGTCTTTCTGGAATGACGAAATGCTGATTAAAGAGCCGCTCGGACTCGCGCAGTCCTTCTTCGGTAAAGATCACAGACTTCGTCCTGTTGACCGGGTTCTTCGATGAAACCCCGTTCGTAGAGTCGGTTCAGCACATCCCAGTCGAAACCCTTCCATGCGCGGTATCGGTCATGCAGGGTCAGGTAGAGAAGTGCCAGGGCGACTTCATCAATTGCGTCGGTGTTGATGTTCATGATGCTTCGCCCGCGGCCGTCCGGACCCGCATACAAAACCGTTCGAGACTGGCCAGAATTTCATCAGCCGACTTGCTCCAGCGCGAGAGACGCCGGGCCAGCTGTTCGCAACGCTGCGTGACGCTCACCTCCAGTGAAGCGAACCGTTCGCCCAGCTGACTGGCGCTGGGCACCGGGATGTCCAGCCCGCGAGTCTCCCAGTAGTCCTCCATATAGCCAGTGATCTGCCGCATCCCCCAGCCGAACAGCCGGTAAAAGGTAAAGATCAGCTCGATGTACGCCGTGGTGTAGGTCGGCTCACGCCCCGACACGCCCGGCGTACGGCTCTTTGCGTTGATAAGCTGCGCCTTCAGATCCCCGCCCGGCACATACGGGCTGATCATGCCGCGCTTTCTCAGGCTCTGGTTATACGCCCGCGCGTTCGTCACCCGGTACCCCGGCTTCTTGCGCTTGCGCGCTTCACCCGTCTTTAGTCTGGCTTTATATGGCATTATTCAATGCTGGCTTCATGATGTTGCGCTTTACACAACCCGCAGCATCTTTGCAATACCCCATCCGGACAAAGCCCTTCACCTTCACATACCGAAACATATCGTCGCATCTTCAGCATGCCGTGCCCG
Source organism: Paraburkholderia sp. JPY419 (assembly GCF_050435705.1). Lineage (NCBI taxonomy): Bacteria > Pseudomonadati > Pseudomonadota > Betaproteobacteria > Burkholderiales > Burkholderiaceae > Paraburkholderia > Paraburkholderia sp. JPY419. The sequence goes on from NZ_JBNDKV010000003.1 coordinate 566,822, forward strand.
ACATCGATTTGCGCCTCAGTTTTGTTCGTCTGCTCCGTGCAAATCACCGTCGAAACTAGCAACCAGTTGACTGGCAATACTCTCCACTTTTCACGCTGCTACCCCGGGCTTTCGGCCACGAGACGCTTATCGCGGCTTCAACTCGCCGGACTTCGGTTTTGCATCGACGACTTCTTCTCGTCGGCCCGTTGGCAAGCCAGGCATTGCATACTGATCGCATCGTTGATGGATCACCTAACCGTATGCACCCTAACCCTCCGTTGTACGACGATCGGCGAGTGCACGTCTCTGCCGTGTCGGCAGAGACGCTTCCCCGCCTGCTGAACGCGCGTCTGGCCGAGCATTACCGGCCGATGCACGAGCGTTTCCATGTCGACCTGTGCGTGTCCGACATGGACCGCGGCAACTGGCGGTTTACACTCGGGCGCGAGATCGAGTGCACAGAGGTAATACCGTCAGTGCTTGCGCCTGCCGCGCGGATCATCATGTCATCATCCGTGGCGGCCAGGATGCTGGCAGATCCAACTGGTTTTGACCCGCGCAACCGTGAAATTGCGGCACTAGGCGGCGTGCGGATTGAAGGCGAGGCACGCGTGGCAGCTTACTGGCTGCAATTGCTGAAGCGGCCATTGGCAGCCGATCGCGCGGCGCTGGAACGCGCGCAGTCGGGGGGCGTCGGCCCGATTGACGAAGTGGAAAACGTCCATGCGCGTACGGCTCCGCACTGGCTCCGGCGTATCCTGCAGTGCGGCACGTCAAGCTTGCCGCTGCGGGTACAAGCTGCCTTCCAATGGCCGGAAGTTGGCTGGAGCCTTGCACAGTGGCACGAACACGAAGGCCATATCGCCTTGCGCCTGGATCCCGCGAGCGGACGCGTGCAAACGGTCAGCGACTTCCTTTCCACGCTCGCATCCGCCGGCCCAGAGAGCGGTGCTGACTTGACATACTCGGGCGGTGGCTTGCTGCCCGCAGCGTGGAACGGCCGCTTCGACCCCGCGCCGTTGCCTCCTGAAATGTTCGGCCCCGCGCAGTTATGGTTCGGCCGGAGTGCCGGTAACGGTCTCGTGACGCACTTGCACTGCGACACCGGACATTCATTTCTTGCGCAAGTGCTTGGGCGCAAGCACTTGCGGCTGTATGCGCCGCAGGAAGCGTCCAACCTCTATGCACTGGATGCCTTCAACACCTATCGACCATGCCTGGTCGATGCCGGTGCACCGGATCTGACGCACTTTCCAAAATTCGCAGATGCAAGGTTCGTCGAGGTCACGATCGAGCCCGGTGACCTGCTGTTGATTCCCCTTGGCTGGTTCCATTGCGTATGGGCAAGCGACGCCACGCTTTCCATTAGCCGCTTCGCCTCTGATTCATCGCTTCATGCATTTGCGCACTTGCTGTCAGCCGCAGCCACTTGACTCAGTCGATCACGGTGTGCTTTTCCTGATCTGACTTCGCCTACTTCCGCCATGCCACTTCATCCGAATTTCAACGAGCTTCTGCAGCGGCTGCGCGCGCGCAAAGCCTCCATGGCGATGCTGCCTCTGCAGGACGCGCGCGCTTACTTTGAATTCTTCGCGCCGCTGTGCGATACCAAGCCCTGCGCTATCGCACATATGGAAGATCTGGAACTGCCGGTCCGGGGAGGCGCAACGCTGGCTGCCCGGCTGTATTGTCCGGTGCGGCCTTGCTGGACGGAACCGCAGCCCCTGCTGCTGTATTTTCATTCGGGCGGCTTCGTGTTCGGCAGCCGTCAGACCGCCGACGCGCAATGCCGGGCGCAGGCCGTCGAGGCGCAATGCGCGGTGCTGTCGGTAGCGTACCGGCTTGCGCCCGAATTCCGGTTTCCATGCGCCATTGACGACGCCTTCGACTCGCTGCTCTGGCTCACTCGCAATGCGCATCTGCTTGGACTTGACCCGAATCGCATTGCCGTGGGCGGGGAGAGCGCGGGCGCGACGCTCGCTGCGGTTACCGCCATCAACGCCCGTAATCCGGGGGCCGCTCGCGATGCAACTGCTGGTCTACCCGGGGCTTTCGCGCCGCCTAGACTTGGAATCCCATACCGCCTACGCGACGGGATACTACCTGACGCTCGAAACCATTGAGCAGATGCAGTCACTGTATCTGCTCGATGAACGCGATCGCGACGACTGGCGTTTCGCTCCCCTGGACGCCACGCGGCAACCCGATGGCGGCTATGCCGGCCTGGTGCCCGCGTTCATCGTATGCGCACAATACGATCCGCTGATCGACGAACAATTTCTCTATGCATGCAAGCTGCGCGACGCCGGGAATCTCGTTTCTATCTGCTGCTACACAGGAATGATCCACGGTTTCTTTTCGATGGCAGGCATGGTTCCCCATGCCGGCGTGGCGCGCGCCGAGGCCGGACAGTTGCTGACAACCGCCTTCGACACCATGCTTGAACTGGCGGGGATCGGATCATGACCAATACGATGCACGCCCGGCAGCAGACATTCCAGGAGCCGGTGACCGCACCGCTGGGGCGTGGCGATCGACCGCTGCCGGACGAAACGTCCGAAGAAGCCCCGGCGCTGGACATTCTTGGCCTCAGCGAGGCCGATCCCTACCCGCAATACGCATGGCTGCGCGACACCTCTGCTGTATCACAGGGCCCGAACGGTGTATGGCTGGTCACGCGGCACGCCGATTGCATGGACGTGTTGCGTGATACCAATGGCCACTTTCTGACGCATGCGCCATGTGGCGATAATTTTGTTATCGGGCGCGACGCGGTGCATCGGCAGTGTGGTGACGATCACGCACGGATGCGCGCAGCGCTGGCGCCTTTGTTCTCTCGTGCGGCCTTCGAGGCCCTGCGTCCCGCTATCGAGCGCAATGCAAAAGCACTCGTGCATGCTTTCACCAGCGCCGAAGGATGCGATATTGCAAAGGTCGCGTTATTGCTCTCGGTGCGTACGATCTCCGAGATCATTGGCATCCCCGCGGACCAGGTACACATGTGGCTGAACGCTTGCGTGCCGGTTGCAAAGCTGATGAGCAATGTCGAAATCGATGCGACTGAGCACGACCGGCTGCGCAAGGAGGCTAACGATTACGCGGAGCTCGTGCGGCGGTTTATCGACAATATCGATCAGAAGGGGGCCACTGTTCATCCAGTGAGCCCTCTGCTGGCACTCGAACGGGAAGGCGCATTGAGCCGCAATGAACTGATCGACAATCTCGCGTTCTTGTTCGTCGCCGGTTTCGTCACCACTGCACGATCTATCTGCAATACTGTGGCGGGCGTTGCACTGACGCGGCAGCTGTGGGACGAATGTGTCCGCGACCGGACCGCTATCGAGTGGACCGTCAAGGAACTGCTAAGGCATGACCCGGCCGCGCACGGCGCCGTGCGTTACGCCTCGCGCGACTTGGACTTCCACGGAAAGCGTATTCGCCGTGGCGAACAAATTGTTCTGCTGCTGGGTTCCGCGAACCGCGATCCGCTCGTATTCGACAGCCCTGATCGTCTGGACATCCGACGCAAGGGAGCAGCCAGTCTTGGCTTCGGCGCCGGCATGCACGCTTGCGTGGGACGAGCGATCGCAACACTCGAAGTGCAAGCCGTGCTTGCCGCCGTCATCGACAGTTTGCCGCGCGCCGTCGTCGACGAAAAACGAAGCCGCCGCCAGCAAAACGGGATCGTTCATGGCTATGTGGCATTATGGCTGCACGAGTCGTCGCACGGATGATGTGTAAGCGGTCGATTCTCCTCACGACCGGCCGTATTCATGCCAATCAGCCTTCGCCGCCGGATAACTGCGCAGCTGGGCTTTGTCCGGATGGGGTATTGCAAAGATGCTGCGGGTTGTGTAAAAGCGCAACATCATGAAGCCAGCATTGAATAATGCCATATAAAGCCAGACTAAAGACGGGTGAAGCGCGCAAGCGCAAGAAGCCGGGGTACCGGGTGACGAACGCGCGGGCGTATAACCAGAGCCTGAGAAAGCGCGGCATGATCAGCCCGTATGTGCCGGGCGGCGATCTGAAGGCGCAGCTTATCAACGCAAAGAGCCGTACGCCGGGCGTGTCGGGGCGTGAGCCGACCTACACCACGGCGTACATCGAGCTGATCTTTACCTTCTACCGGCTGTTCGGCTGGGGGATGCGGCAGATCACCTGCTATATGGAGGACTACTGGGAGACTCGCGGGCTGGACATCCCGGTGCCCAGCGCCAGTCAGCTGGGCGAACGGTTCGCTTCACTGGAGGTGAGCGTCACGCAGCGTTGCGAACAGCTGGCCCGACGTCTCGCGCGCGGCGACACGATCAGTCTCATCGTCGACAGCACGGGATTGAGCTTTGGGCGGGCGAGCCAGTGGTACGAGGAAAAGTACGCCCAGAAGGCCGCGCGCACGCCGTGGCGCAAGATGCATCTGTCGATCGACGCTGACATGAACGTACACGCGATCCGCATCACCACTACAGAAGTGTCGGACAGCGAAGGAATGGACGCCGTGCTGCCCGCTGATGTGCCGATGGATCGGGTGATTGCCGATGGCGCGTACTACAGCATCGAGCGTACCGAAGCGCTTTCAGGCGCGGGCGTGACGCCCGTCATCCCACCGCCAGCTCACACTGTCGTACACGGCGAGCAGCGAACCCGCCGGCATGACCAGATCGTCAGATACATCGAGGACAAAGGCATCTATGCATTTCACAAGAAATACGGCTACGGTGAATACAGCTACGGTGTGCGCTCGCTGGTCGAGGCACAGATCTCGCGCATCAAGCGCTGCATCGGCGAGCGCCTGCTGACGCAGGAGCTTGCGTCGCAGGAAGGCGAAGGCGTAATCATCGCCAACCTGCTGAACCGGTGGAATGCCTTCGGCAAACCGGTTTGCGTCAAAAATGCATAGTCGCGTCCATGGCACGGGAACTCGTACCCATCCGGACAAAGCCGATCGCGTGTACGTTCATGTCAGCGTCGATCGACCGATGCATCTTGCGCCACGGCGTGCGCGCGGCCTTCTGGGCGTACTTTTCCTCGTACCACTGGCTCGCCCGCCCAAAGCTCAATCCCGTGCTGTCGACGATGAGACTGATCGTCCCGCCGCGCGCGAGACGCCGGGCCAGCTGTTCGCAACGCTGCGTGACGCTCACCTCCAGTGAAGCGAACCGTTCGCCCAGCTGACTGGCGCTGGGCACCGGGATGTCCAGCCCGCGAGTCTCCCAGTAGTCCTCCATATAGCCAGTGATCTGCCGCATCCCCCAGCCGAACAGCCGGTAGAAGGTACAACTGATTGCGGGTTTTCCGAAGGGGCCGAATTTGTCTGCGAGCCCCATCAGGGCTGGCTTGCGGGGTTGGCGAGGCCGGAGCGGTTAAAGTCAAGGCTTTGCGGATGCGAGAATGGCTGCAAACCATGGCCGACAGGCGATTCCCACGCAATTGACGGTTGAGCAGTTCGAGCAATTTATCTTGCCGCATCTGGGCCGGGGCCGGCGCGGTCCGCCACCGACGTTGCCGCTACAGAAGATGTTCAACTATGTCCTGAAGGCGCTGTACATGGGTTGCCAGTGGAAGATGCTGCCCATCGAAACGAATGCACTGGGGCTGCCTGAAATCCACCACACCCGCATCTACCGGATCATGCGGCGCTGGCAGGCCGACGGCAGCATCGACCGGGTCTTTGCGGGCTCGGTTGATCAACTGCATCAGGACCAGCGCCTGGACCTCTCGACCATCCACGACGACGGCACGACGACGGCAGCGAAGAAAGGCGGCGACAACCTGGGCTACAGCGGGCACAAGCACCTCAAGGGCGACAAGGTGGTGGCCTTCTGCGATCGCAAATGCAACATCATCGCGCCGTTCGTGAGTGCGCCGGGCAACCGCAACGAATCGCCCCTGCTGCGTGACGCGCTGCCAAAACTTACCGCCATGGCGCGTGCCATTGGTGCGGACCTGCAGGGCTCAACCGTCAGTCTGGATGGCGTCTACGACTGCCGCGAAAACCGCCGTGCGATCTTCAACCTCGGCATGAGGCCCAACATCCCAGAGAATCTGCGCAACCGCAAACAGAACAAACGCGGCCGCAAGCGTCATTTCGATGCGGCCATCTTCGAGGAGCGCTTCAGCACCATCGAGCGCGTGTTCGCCTGGGAGGATACGTTCCGCCGCCTGCTGCTGCGCTTCGAGCGCATCAGCGACGTACACTACGCGCTCAAGACGCTGGCCTATACGATGATCAACCTGCGGCACTACTGCCGCAGCTGATCGCGCCCCTCTGGGCCGCCTGCCGTCACGTCGCCGGCGCATTGCGTCGCGGCCCCGCGCGTCGATGCCATGTCGATCACCTCGCAAATCCGACTACCGCTTCGCGCCGCCCGTCTTGCCAACTCCTGCATTTCATGAAACATATGTCCTACTGATCAAATGCAACTTCAGTCCGCTTGAAACCCGCAATCAGTTAACCTAAACAACGTCGTCGAGCAGGATCACCGTGCCATCAAACGCATCATCAAACCCATGATGGGGTTTAAGGATTTCCGCTGTGCGCGCATCATCCTGTCTGGCATCGAGATCGCACACATGATCCGCAAGGGGCAGATGTGTGACGATGGCGTCGCCTCGACTGCAGCCGAACAATTCTATTCTCTCGTGATGTAAGCAATCCTCTTCACCTTAGGCGCCCGATCGTCGCATCGTCCTTAACGCGACACAACCACTCGGCACGCAGCCACAACGCCAAGGCATCCCAGTCGGCGGCTGCCATACGGCGGATACCCAGCCACGACAGGATCGGGACGCTGACGCTTTGCCGTTCGTCCTTGCCAGTCGAAGCTCTCGAGCGCCTTGATGGGAATTGCCAGTTGTTCGGCTAGGTGACGCACAGCCTCGGCTGGCACCTCCCAGCGCGAGTCCGGGCAGCAACGCCTGCTCCTCTGCGGTCAACGTCCAGTGCGCGTCGAGTTCGGCCTCATCCCATTGTCGCTTCACCAGCCAACCTTCTATACAATCAAAGATTCATACGATAGATGCATCGGCCAGCGGCATTGGCGACCTAAATGACACTTTTGCGGCGATATGCCCACACTCGCCCGAGAGACCGGAGTCTATATAAGGCGGGTACTGCTCCACCTGTCATGCGCCGGATCAGGACGTACTGAAAACAATGTGTTTTTGAAGCCACTACCTTGTTCAGGGATGATTGAATATAGAAGGCTGTTGTCACTGCTTGCGTTTTCGTCCTGCGCTGGAGAATATTTCGGTGTCGCACTGGAAACAGAGGCTCCGGTGCGCAGATAGATTTCCTGCTGCCGGGTTGCAGGGATTTTCTGCATTGATTCATAAAGCGCTTCCACTGGAACGGCCTCAAAGAGAGTTTCCCAATGAGCAATATCGACCGTATCGCCTTTTTGGTCGTAGCCGACGATTAAAGCCGCATGCTCATTACCCCCATCAAACTCCATACTCGGGAATCCGGTTTTACGGTTAACGGCAAAGCACGTTACCAGAGGCTTTTTGCTTGCGATGCTATCGATAACGGTCTTTCGAAAATCATTCATGTCAGTTGGTCGTAGGGCTCTTGCTTCATACCCCATCTGCTGGGCAACGCGCAGAAACATGTCGGCCTGTAAGATCTCGCCCTGTCTTGACCCGTTTGATTTTGCAATTTGTCTCACGCTTATCGGTCGCTCGCTGCCAACATTTGTATCGCTTCTGCTGACCATACCCTTTCGGAGGGGGATGCTGCGGACCCCATGTTCCTTAGCGAAGTACGCGTCCAGCGCAGCAAGTGCCGTCGGCTTGCACGTATGGCCATTCTGGGCTGGAATCATATCGCCGGAGATCAAAGCAGGCATCTTCGATGGGCGTCGAGTGCTCACAGCGCGCTGGGGCAATGACATAAGGCGTATGTCGCCGGCAGGTCGATGCCCAGAGGACGTGCGCTGATTCGACGCAGCTTGATCTTCTGTGGCACTGTCATTGGACACCCCGTCATTGCCCGCACGAATAATACCAAAACATCCAGAAAAACATCTAAGCATCACCCGCTCCTTTGTAAGAAGAAAATGATCAATAATTTCATGCCAACGCTCTGCTTCGCGCGAGATTGGCGAAGTCGCATGGCGTTTTGCGAAGGGCGTTGTCAAGTTGGGTACTGTAGGTCAATGTCTCGGCACATGCATAGTAATCCTTATCCGTCTCAACCGGGTCTGAGACGGTCCAGCCATGCCATGTTGCGAGACGTTCTTTCAGGAGGCTTTGTCCGGATGGGGTATTGCAAAGATGCTGCGGGTTGTGTAAAAGCGCAACATCATGAAGCCAGCATTGAATAATGCCATCAACTGATTGCGGGTTTCAAGCGGACTGAAGTTGCATTTGATCAGTAGGACATATGTTTCATGAAATGCAGGAGTTGGCAAGACGGGCGGCGCGAAGCGGTAGTCGGATTTGCGAGGTGATCGACATGGCATCGACGCGCGGGGCCGCGACGCAATGCGCCGGCGACGTGACGGCAGGCGGCCCAGAGGGGCGCGATCAGCTGCGGCAGTAGTGCCGCAGGTTGATCATCGTATAGGCCAGCGTCTTGAGCGCGTAGTGTACGTCGCTGATGCGCTCGAAGCGCAGCAGCAGGCGGCGGAACGTATCCTCCCGGCGAACACGCGCTCGATGGTGCTGAAGCGCTCCTCGAAGATGGCCGCATCGAAATGACGCTTGCGGCCGCGTTTGTTCTGTTTGCGGTTGCGCAGATTCTCTGGGATGTTGGGCCTCATGCCGAGGTTGAAGATCGCACGGCGGTTTTCGCGGCAGTCGTAGACGCCATCCAGACTGACGGTTGAGCCCTGCAGGTCCGCACCAATGGCACGCGCCATGGCGGTAAGTTTTGGCAGCGCGTCACGCAGCAGGGGCGATTCGTTGCGGTTGCCCGGCGCACTCACGAACGGCGCGATGATGTTGCATTTGCGATCGCAGAAGGCCACCACCTTGTCGCCCTTGGGGTGCTTGTGCCCGCTGTAGCCCAGGTTGTCGCCGCCTTTCTTCGCTGCCGTCGTCGTGCCGTCGCCGTGGATGGTCGAGAGGTCCAGGCGCTGGTCCTGATGCAGTTGATCAACCGAGCCCGCAAAGACCCGGTCGATGCTGCCGTCGGCCTGCCAGCGCCGCATGATCCGGTAGATGCGGGTGTGGTGGATTTCAGGCAGCCCCAGTGCATTCGTTTCGATGGGCAGCATCTTCCACTGGCAACCCATGTACAGCGCCTTCAGGACATAGTTGAACATCTTCTGTAGCGGCAACGTCGGTGGCGGACCGCGCCGGCCCCGGCCCAGATGCGGCAAGATAAATTGCTCGAACTGCTCAACCGTCAATTGCGTGGGAATCGCCTGTCGGCCATGGTTTGCAGCCATTCTCGCATCCGCAAAGCCTTGACTTTAACCGCTCCGGCCTCGCCAACCCCGCAAGCCAGCCCTGATGGGGCTCGCAGACAAATTCGGCCCCTTCGGAAAACCCGCAATCAGTTGGCCCATTACGGGCGGGACCTGTGCCATCAATCGCGTGCGCGAGAGATAGACGTTGGTCAACGCGAGCGCGACGAAGGCGCGATTGGCGTTCTTCGCCAGACCGCAATAGCGCACCTTCGTGAAGCCCCACAGGCACTTGACGAAAGCAAAAACGTGCTCAACCCGAGCACGGATCTTCGACTTGTTGCGATTCTTGCCGCGCGCGCTACCTGTTGCATGAAGACGAGCTTCTCGACCTCTCGGTCATTCATGGCGACGGCACGACGACGGCCGGCAAAGAAAGGTGGCGACAACCTGGGCTACAGCGGGCACAAGCACCTGAAGGGCGACAAGGCCGTAGCCTTCTGCGATCGCGGGTGCAACATCATCGCGCCATTCGTGGCGGCGCCGGGCAACCGCAACGAATCGCCCCTGCTGCGCGACGCGCTGCCCGGACTCACCGCCATGGCGCGCGCCATTGGCGCGGACCTGCAAGGTTCAACCGTCAGTCTGGATGGCGTGTATGACTGTCGCGAAAACCGCAAGGCGATCTTCAACCGCGGGATGACACCCAACATCCCGGAAAATCCCCGGAACCGCAATCAGAACAAAAACGTGGCCGCAAGCGTCATTTCAATGAGGCCATCTTCGAGGAACGCTTTCGGACCATCGAGCGCGTGTTCGCCAGGGAGGACAAGTTCCGCCGCCTGCTGCTGCGCTTCGAACGCATCAGTGACGTGCACTACGCCTTCAAGACTCTCGCCTACACCCTGATCAATCTTCGGCACTACTGCCAAAGCTGATCTCACGCCCAGATCTTGCGGTACATCGTTGGCGCTTCGCGCCGTGATCGCGTTTGCTTCTGCCATGCGGATCACCTCGCATACCAAATCTTCGTTTCGCACCGTCGGTCTTGCTGTGTCCGCCACTTTCTGCATCATCGGTTCCTTCAACTGGAAACGAATATCACCTGCGCTGAAACCCGCAACCACTTGACCGATTACAGCGGCATCAACTTTGGCCGGGCCAGCGACTGGCATCGGCAAAAGTACGGGCGCGACGCGAGCCAGACGCCGTGGCGCAAGATGCATCTGTCGATCGACCCAGAGATGAATGTCCACCAGATCGCGATCACCGAGGACAACGTCTCCGACGAGGCGGGCCTGAATGCGATGCTGGCAGTCGTCGACGCGAACGTCGACTGCGTGATCGCCGACGGCGCGTACTACAGTATCGCGCAGACCGAGGCGTGGTCAGCCTGCGGCGTGCTGCCGGTGATTCCCCCACCGGCCAATGCGGTCGTTCACAATCAGCCGGCGACGCGCTGGCACGACCATCTCGTTTGGTACATCAAGGACAAGGGCATCCATGCGTTCCGCAACAAATACGGGTACGGCCAGCGCGCGCTGGTCGAGGCGCAGATCTCGCGAATCAAGCGTTGCATCGGCGCGCGGCTACTGACGCGCAAAACCGAATCGCAGCAGCGCGAGGGCGTGATCATCGCGAACCTCGTGAATCTGTGGAACAGCTTCGGCAAGGCCGTTTGCGTCAAAAATTCCTAGTTGCGTCTGCAACCAACTGCGGCCCTGCCCTGCTGCACAAAGCCGCTCAGCGCCGCTTTCGCGGTCTGGCCGCTGACTGGCCAGGCAGTTGCGCGGCCTGGGCGGCACTGGTCTGCGCGAAGTACTGCTCGTACCAGGTCAATGAGGCGACGATGTGCTCGCGGCTCGGCTGGATGTCGCTGAGATCCATCGGGACGTTCCCCGGGCTGGCCATGATCCTGCGCGCCAGCGTTTCGATGCCTGCCAGGACATGGTCGCCACAGGTATTGTCGTCCGGCTGCAGGGCCATCGGCATGCCCATCGGCGTTCCTGCGTTCAGCACGTTCGCCACCCGCCGGGCCACCTCGAACTGGGCCGTGTCGTTCGCCATATGGGCTGAACCGGGAGGAATCTTCGAGTCGTAGTGGAAGGCCTGCTGTGCTGGCCGGTTGATGACCAGCAGCGACCAGTGGCGGTTGGCGTGGTTCAGCGGCAGGAAGAGGATGGGGGCGTTGAAATGTTGCAGGACTTCTGCCCGCTTCTGCGCGCTCCCTTCGTCCAACTGCTGCACCTGCAGCGGGTCGGCGATGTCGAGCGTTCCGGTGAGCCGTTGGTAGCCGTCCGGCCCCAGTTCCTGGGCGATCCTTTGGATCGCCACTTGGTTATAGTGGTGGAGATCGTCGTCGTGCAGCCAGGGTTCGTGAGCCAGTCGCCGGGCTGCCACACCCGGGGGCGCGGTCTGAGGGGACGGGTAGTCGTCCACGTCGGCGTTCTCCTGTGCCGGGCGGGAGGGGCCGGCGACCTCCGACGGCGTGTCCGCACAGGCCTCCTGGCCAGACCCCGGCAGGGCGGTGAACGGACTCAGGCCCTCGTAAGCAGAATCCGCTCCCACCGGCCAGCTGATCCCGGACCACCCGACCGGGGTCGCCAGGATTGGAGACATGGACGTCTGCCCCATGCCCCGGGCGGCCATCGCCATCCACTGCTGCCGCTGGCCGATGCTGGCCCCGGCAACCTGCCGCAGGTGGCCATCGAACGTCTTCAGCAGATCCTCACCGGCCTGGGTCAGGCCGGTCGCGGAGCTCGCATCGAGAAACACGAGCAGGTCGTCCACGTCGGCACCGACCCTGACTGCCAGGTTTGCCACGCTGCTGTCCGGTACGAACGACCCCAGCGCATTCACGAAGCGTTCGCGCCCGATCCGGGCAATCGTCACCTCGGGGGCTTCCGGCGGGAACATGGAGATCATGTGCCCCAGCGCCAGGCGGACCATCCTGTACTTGGAGCCCTTCTTTTCGTCAAAGCGCTCCAAGTCGGCCATCAGGTTGCCATCCTTGAGGTGAAGCCGTTCGGCAATGTTTGGCCGTCCTTGTTGCTGGAGCCAGTCGCTGAAGGCGCGGGTAGCGAGCGCATAATCGTCGAATTTCGTGCGGCCGTTCCTGTTGACCCGCACGGGTTTGTTCTCCTGCTGCGCCTGGGACCGCAACGCGGCGTTGCCCTGTATCCGGTATCGCCCGATGAGCCGCTCGTCCACTTCCGGAATACCAAAATGGGAACTCCGGGTCTTGATCTCCGTCGTGCTGTGAGTGACAAAGTTGCGCAGGTGGTTCACGGCCGAGGGCACATGGCCGGTGGCGTACGGGGCACGGGGAATGGCCTGGTATTCCTCGACGAGGCGATCCATGGTGTCGGAAAGAAGCATCTTGCGGTTGCTCAACGGGGCATGCTTATTGAGCAGGAGCCACGCGCTGAAGGCCCGTGCGGCCCATTTGCTGGTGGTTTGCTTTCCAAACGCCGTGTCAATGAGCGCCGCATCATCTGGCGGTATCTGCCTGTCTCGTCGCTGCTCACGCCTGGCAATGTTCACCATGCCAAGTCTATTCGACTCCATTTCTTGAAGGTGATCCAGTGCCGCCGTCGCGTGAGAATCTCCTCCCCGCCGGACGAACTTCCAGGCATCGGATTTCAGGTCGGCAGTGAACAGCCGGCCCTCCATCGGGGCCTTGCCGACCTGCTTGAGCCAGGCGCTCAGATGGACTATCGCGTTCCCGTTGGTACTCCTCGTTTTGGGGGGAACGTTCCCGGCGGTCAATCCCTCCCACATCCGGCTGATGAGCGGAACGTCCTGCTCGTACGCGTCTTTGTTTCTTGGAACAGGCGGTGGAAGCGTGGTTTCCTCCGCGTACATGGCGGCCCCGGCCTCGCGCCGGATGCGATCCTGGTCCTCATCCCGCGGCGCGTAATGCACCCGCCCACGCATGGGCTCCGGGGCGTCCATGGGAAACGTCGAGTCACGGCGGACGATGTCGATGCTGTGGCGCCCGGATGAGGCGATGTCAGAAGCGTCCTTGCGGCGCCCCCCTAGGCCGAAGGCCTTCCTGAGGCCCGACATGAGGCCGCCCTTGCGGCGCGGGGCAGCCTCGTCGTGGGCCACATACATGGTGCCAGACGTGCTGTGGCGGGCAGCGTACGGCGCAGAATTCTCTGGCAGGGATGCGGGCACGTCGTAGCGCGCGCTCTGTAAGTACTGCTCGCGCGCAATGAGAGGGCCTGGGAGCCGCCGCATCGACCCCACCCTGCCGGCGAGGGCATTGCGCGGCGCCGGTGTCCCTCCGGCATTGCTGACCCTGCGCCGCCCGGCCCGGCCAAGTTGCAGGTCGGCCAGCTGGTTGAGGACGTGATCGGGCGAAGCGGCCGGCGGACTCGAGGGGGACTGGGGGGCATGCGCGGGCTGGGCAGTGGAGGCGTCGCAGGCCCGCCGGTAGCTGTCGACATCGAAAAACTCCCACGAGTCCCTTCCCGGAAATTCCATTGTTTCTGCTCCCTCTTTTTGCGTTACAGACCGCCGACATCCCACTGGCCGTCACGGCCACGGGCGCCGTCTGCGCCTGCTTCGTCGACGGCTTGTGCCAGCGACGGTTGACCGGCTTCTTGGATTGTCGGGCGTCCGGAACTCCTCAGAGGGGTTCGAAACGAACGCCTGTGGGCAGTAACGAAGGTTGTGTCGCATTAGTGTGGGGACGCTAGAATGCGCGTCTGACGAACCGGTACTGAGCCGATGATGATGAAGAAGGCACCGACACCACGAAAGGCCCTTGCCCCAGGAATTGCGAAGGTTCTGAAGCGACTGCACTATCCGCTCGATGTCATGCTGATGTGCGTGCGCTGGTATGTGGCATATGGGCTGAGCCTGCGAAATCTGGAAGAAATGATGGCCGAGCGGGGTATCGGGGTGGACCATTCGAGCGTGCACCGGTGGGTTATCAAGCTGCTACCGGTGTTTGAAAAAGCATTCCGCAAACGCAAACGGCCTGTCGGCAAGAGCTGGCGCGTCGATGAGACCTATGTCAAGGTCAAAGGCCATTGGAAATACTTGTACCGTGCCGTGGACAAGGCGGGCAACACGGTGGATTTCCTGCTGCGCGCCCATCGGGACAAGGCTGCGGCGCGCCGCTACTTCGAGAAGGCGATTGAACAGAACGGCGAGCCCGAGACAATCACCGTGGACAGGAGCGGCGCCAATCTGGCTGCGCTTGAAGCGCTCAATGCCGAGCGTTTAACGCCGATCAAGGTCCGGCAAAACAAATACCTAAACAACGTCGTCGAGCAGGATCACCGTGCCATCAAACGCATCATCAAACCGATGATGGGGCTCAAGGATTTCCGCTGTGCGCGCATCATCCTGTCTGGCATTGAGATCGCACACATGATCCGCAAGGGGCAGATGTGTGACGATGGCGTCGCCTCGACTGCAGCCGAACAATTCTATTCTCTCGTGATGTAAGCAATCCTCCTCACCTTAGCCGCCTGATCGTCGCATCGTCCTTAACGCGACACAACCGCCGTTCATCCTGATCGGCAGCGCTTTCCACTGGCACCCGGTGTAAAGCAGTGGCAGGACGTCATTGAAGATTGTATGCAACGCCAGGGTTGGAGCCGGCCCACGTCGGCCCCGGCTCAGATACGGCAACACAAATTGCTCAAACTGCTCAAGACTCAAATTCGTGGGAATCGCTTACCTGTATTGACTTCCGGTCATCCGTTACATCCGCAAATCCGGACTTTAACCGATCTGACCATGCGGACCTTAAAAGTCAGTCCCCATGCGGCATGCAGACAAATTTACGCACATCAGAAAACCCGCAACCAGTTGATAGAGTAATGCACGCAGTAGATGTCGCTTGAGCGCGAAGTGCTGGCGAATCGGACCGAAGCTCGATACTGACCAGTGCGACAAATAGTGCGTATTTTTAAGCGGCGTAACTAACATGCTTTTCTTTGAACAGGTTGCGAATCACGTGAGGCTCCTTTTGCCGACGGTGCAGGTGTCGACGGACGTTGCCGATCATTTCCGCCTTGCTGGTCGGCCGGCTCTTGCCAAGCGCATTGGTCTTCACGTCCTGATTGAGCAGTTCGTCCGGGTTCAGTTCAGGGCAATACCCCGGCAGCCGGATCAGGCGCAGGCGCTCGGCGTTGTCGGCGACGAAGCGCCTGACGGCCACGGATCGTTGCACCGGATGTCCGTCCACGATCAGGTAGATCTTCCGCGTGGCCTGCCTGAGCAGGCGCTTCATGAATTCGATGAAGGTTGCATTCTTGAACGTCCGTCCCCTCGAACACCATGAAGCTCAACATCCCACGATTGGATATCGCGGAGATCATGTTGCAGCCAAAGCGCTGTCCCGTTGCGCGTACCAGCGGCGTTCGCCCTTTGAGAGCGAAGCTCGTTCCGCTGAGGTGGTCACTTCGCAGCCCCGTTTCGTCACCCCAAAGGATGGTTGCCTCTTCCTGCTTCGCCTCTTTCGCAATCGTGGGATAGTCCTCGTCCAGCCATCGCGCAATCGCTGCGTCGTTCCTCTCATAGGCACGACGCACCGGCTTCTGGGCACTCATGCCCCAAGCCTTGAGGTATCGGCCCGCCGTCGTCGCCGACACCGTGATGCCGTACTGCTGCTCGATCAACTGCGCCACCGATTCGCGCGTCCACAGGTAGAACGGCAACGCCAGTTGGTCCGGCATCCGTTCGATGATCAGTTTGCGGATTCTCACGGCCTGGGTGTGATTGAGCCGGCCACTTCCTGGTTGGCGGCCGCGCTTGCCTGGCCTCAGCGCTCTCCATCCGCCTTCGCGCGAGAGCTTCATCCATTTGCTCACCGCTCGCAGGCTCACACCGTAGATGTTTGCCACCGCCGCAGTCTGCGTCATCCCGCCACGCACCGCCTGCACAACCATTTTTCTCATGTGTGCTTGCGTGGCTCCGTCCAACTTTCGAGCATCATTTTTCGTCTTCATCTCGTATAACGCATCACGCACTATTTGGTGCACATGTCAGTAAGAACGCTTGTGTGCGATCAGGATCGCGGAAACCACGCATCCGGCGTTCGCGCTCACGCGTAGGTTGATGGCTGTTTTCGGCACGGTTGTTCACCCGGGCACTGGCTTTGACGAAGACGTGTTTGATGTTTGCCAGTTCGGGAATTTCGGCCTTCGCGGCCGGATAGCTGCGCAA
The DNA here is from genome assembly GCF_050435705.1 of Paraburkholderia sp. JPY419. Classification (NCBI taxonomy): domain Bacteria; kingdom Pseudomonadati; phylum Pseudomonadota; class Betaproteobacteria; order Burkholderiales; family Burkholderiaceae; genus Paraburkholderia; species Paraburkholderia sp. JPY419. Next base: position 583,339 of record NZ_JBNDKV010000003.1, read on the forward strand.
TTGATCGGTGACAATCCTTCGTGGCGCGTCGGCACAGGCGGCCAGCACGCGATTGAAGAAGCGCTTTGCTGCGGCCTTGTCGCGATGTTTCTGCAGCAGGATGTCGAGTTCGGCGCCGTGCTGGTCGACTGCCCGCCAGAGCAGATAAGGATCACCGCGCAACGTAACGAAGACTTCGTCCAGATGCCATGTGCGGCCAGGCTTGCGGCGAGCAGCTTTGACGCGGTGTGCGAAGCCCGCGCCGAATTTGTCGCACCAGCGGCGGATCGTCTCGTAACCGACAACGACACCGCGCTCGAACAGCAGTTTCAATATCACGCAGGCTAAGTTGGAACCGGAAATACCACCGAACCGCGAGACTAATGATTGCCGCCGGGAACCGGTGGCCGTGATAAAGCGATTTTCTTTTCTTCATCGTGACATCTTACGTGACTACCTCGCCAACGTGAGAGTGCCGACAAAGCCGCCAATCACTTCGCCAATCAGATTATTGCTTCGCAGGGCACATCGAGCGATGCTGGGTACTCCATGCATCATCCCTTCGCTTGAGCGGACAACCGCTGAAATCCGCCAAAACCCGCAACCAGTTGCGCATCACGCTGCCTACCCTGTTTTCCGTCACTCGTCCATGACAATCTCCCGTATCGTGATGAACTGCGTCATGTTCGTTTGCGGCCTCGCAGCGACGCCATTCGCGCGCGCCAACTGCTTCGATGATGCCGCTGCGTACCAGCACGTCAATCCGCTCATCCTGCGCGCCATTGCGTGGCAGGAGTCGCACAATCGCGCCGATGCGATGCACGTCAATGCAAACGGCTCGGTCGACTACGGGCTGATGCAGATCAATACGATTCATCTGCCCGCACTCGCGCGCTACGGCATCGGTAAGGACGCGCTGATGTCGCCCTGCAAGAACGTGTACATTGCGGCATGGCAGTTGCGTCGTCAGATGATCAAATATGGCAATACCTGGGCCGCAGTCGGCGCCTATCATTCAGCCACGCCAGCGCTGCGCGACGAATACGCGCGTCAGATCGACGGCATCCTGCGGCGCTGGCAGGTGCTCCCCGAGGACCGGTCGGGTGCGCGTACTGCAAAGCTACGGCCGGCCGATGCAGGTAACGGTCCGCCGTCTGAATGACTCTCCCGGGTTCTGTCGGCTTTGTCGGCTCCGGTGCAAATAGGTAGCGAGGTCGAAATAATCTTATAGATTTGGATACCTTATCGATTGAACAGGACGGCGTTCCAAACCGCGGGCGCGGTGGTATCGCTGAGCCTGAGCGCGCAGAGGTCGAACTGCGCCTTGCGAATGCGATGCATCAACTCGATGCCTGAAATCGTGATCGCGGCACTTCTGAACCGTTTGAATCCAAGCATCACGTTCGTTCTTGACTTGATGTGACGATGGTCCTGTTCGATCAGATTATTGAGATACTTCGAAGAGCGCACCTTCGTGTCCTCGGGAAGCAGGCCGTCAATTTTCATCTCACGCACGGCCCGGTGCGACGCAGCATACCCATCGAGGGTGACCGTCTCCGGTGGCCGGCCTTGATGTTTGACCGCCTTGCCGAAAAAGGCTTTTGCCGCGGCCACATCGCGCTTGGACCTGAGCATGAAGTCTACCGTCTGGCCGTCGCGATCCACCGCCCGATATAGATAAACCCATTTGCCCCGGATCTTCAGGTACGTCTCGTCAACCCTCCACGACCGTCCCGCAGACGTGGCAAATGGTTCCAGCGCTTGACGAACTCGGGCGTATAGCGGCGCACCCAACGCAGAATCGTCGTGTGAGCCAGCGACAACCCTCGCTCAGCCATCATCTCGACGAGATCGCGCAGGCTGAGTTTGTAGCGCAGATACCAGCGCACACAAAGAATGATCACCTCACGGTCAAAATGACGGCCGGCGAATAGCCCGTCCAGACTCTTCAGCTTGTTCATCGCGGCTTCTCAAATCGGTCAGGGCGACACTCTAACCGATGCTTGAGCGCTATTTGCACCACAACCATCATTCTTTGTGCGCACTGGTATCTGCGCTGCAAACTCAGCCTGCGCAGTTGATGCATCGCATTCGCAAGGCGCAGTTCGACCTCTGCGCGCTCAGGCTCAGCGATACCACCGCGCCCGCGGTTTGGAACGCCGTCCTGTTCAATCGATAAGGTATCCAAATCTATAGAGATTATTTCGACCACGCTACCTATTTGCACCGGAGCCCGTGATGCCTGGGTTCAAGCGATTCGGGAGCGCCGCGACCACGATTTCAGGAATCGAGTTGACGCATCGCATTCGCAAGGGGCAGTTCGATCTCGCGAAGCTCGGCCTCAAGGAGGCCGCTGCGCCCGCCGTATGGAATGCGGTCCTCTTTGATCGATAAGCTTTCCTACCTATATGAACTTTCTCAACCCGCTTACCTATTTGCACCAGAACCACGCAGGCTAAGTTGGAACCAGAAATACCACCGAACCGCGAGACTAATGATTGCCGCCGGGAACCGGTGGCCGTGATAAAGCGATTTTCTTTTCTTCATCGTGACATCTTACGTGACTACCTCGCCAACGTGACAGTGCCGACGCAGGAGCTTGCGGCGCAGGAAGGCGAAGGCGTAATCATCGCCACCCTGCTGAACCTGTGGAACGCCTTCGGCAAACCGGGTTGCGTCAAAAATGCATAGTCGCGTCCATAGTACGGGAACTCGTACCCATCCGGACAAAGCCCATCAGCTTGACATTGCCTTCTCTTTCAATCTGCGCCACAATTTTTCATCGACCGGGCCCCGATGTACGGTCGGTTCCATTCTTCCCAGAGACCGTTGGAATCTTTCCCACCGTTTCCCTAGCAGGCTGTTGAAAAGCGCCCCGTCATGACGACCGAAGCTACGTTCAGGAGACTTGCGCGTGCAATTTCCCGCTGAATTGCCGGTTTGCCGCGCGATCCGCGCGGGGCATGCGCACGCATGCAGCCCCGCTGGCGCGCAGTCTTCACGCCGTGACGGCTCATCGCGCCGCTCCTTGCGGCACCACCCCTGGCATTCGGGCCATGCGGGTCAGATTGCTCGCAACCATCGTCAGCTTGAAGTGCTGGTCGACGCGCTTGATACCGCGATAGACCGTCTGCCGGATCCGACCGACCGTTTTACCCCAGCCGAAATGCTCTTCGATTCGTTTGCGGATGATCTGGCTAATCCGGTAGCCCGTATGCCGCGAAGTGCGACCATCGATTGCGCTGCCGCCCCAACGCTCATCGTTGCGCGCGACATGCGGTGTCACGTTGCGAGCGCGGCAATCGTTCACGAAGTCGCGGGTGTCATACGCCTTGTCGGCACCAACTGTCTTCGCATGAGCGCCTGGCACGCAATCGAGCAATTGCAATGCGCTGGCCCGCTCGGCGAAACCATCTGCGTGACTCACCACGGCGCCGACCACCAGCCCCGAGCGATTCTCCATCAGGATGTGCCCGTGGTAGCACAGGATGGCCGGGCTCTTGTGGCTCTTCTTGAACAATCGCGCCTCCGGATCAGTAGTCGACTCGTGCGTGGCATTGCTACGTCGCTCGCCTTTCCAGTCAGTGTCGGCGTTGCGGCCACCGCCGGCTGGCGGACCATCGTCCGGGCCGTCCTTGCGGCGGAAGCTCTTGTGACTGGCCCACGCCTGAATCAGCGTGCCGTCCACCGAGAAATGCTCTCTCGACAGCAAGCCCCGCTTGTCCGCCAGGCTCATGACTTCGGTGAAGAACGCTTCCACGACTTCATGCTCCAGAAGCCGGTCGCGGTTCTTCGAGAACACCGAGTGGTCCCACACCGCGTCCTCAATCGCCAGCCCGACAAACCAGCGGAACAGCAGGTTGTAGCGCATCTGCTCCATCAGCATGCGCTCGCTGCGCACCGAGTAGAACACCTGCAACAGCAGCGCCCGCATCAGCTTCTCAGGCGCAATCGAGGCACGGCCGGTGTCCGCGTAGATGACGCTGAACAGCCCGTTGAGCCGTTTCAACGCGTCATTCACCAGCAACCGGATCGGTCGCAACGGGTGATCTGCCGGGACGAAGTCCTCGAGCTTGACCGTCGTGAACAGGGGTTCCTGCATCTCATCCATTCCGCGCATCGCATCCGCTGCCAAAGATCATGAACACGATATCCATAACGCCCGTCCCTCAAACCCCGTTTACACGGGACCCAAATTCAACAGCCTGCTAGGTTCTTTTGACTCTCGCTTTTAACGTGAATGGCGTTGAAATCCTTGATGTCTAGTGCAAGGCATCCCTCGGCCGTCACCGGCTGTCGCGTATGTACATGAACGAACAACGGCGCGGCGTTATCGCCGTCAGAGACCGGATGAGGTTGAACGCACAACTCAAACACCGTGCCTTGATTGCCACGGTCAGAATTGGAAGGCAGCCTCTTCGGCACCCCTACCACGGCGATCCCGTCTAAATCGAACAGGCGGTTCAGATGTCTGGCTTTAGGGTAGCGGTGCTGTTTGATCAAGTCCGCCTCTTGCTGATCCACGCAAGCCTCTATGTGAGCCAGAAGGCTCTCTCGCTGCACAACCTTACTGGCACACTCCGCGACCTGGGGACTCTCAGGTAGTGCGGCGAGCATTCTATTCGCACGCTCCAAGTCGGTGACGCGACCGAACCATGATGCGACCGAATCGCGAATTATGCCAGCAACGTCGAGCGGGTCGTTTTCGTTTCGCCTTATCGTGTCGATCGTGCTGGTGTCGAATCCGACCCGGCGAGCAAGCGCGAGCAAGTCCTTGGCAGGGTAACGCATGGCGTCTGGCGGCAATCGTTGGCTCTTGCCCAGGAGAGCTGTGGCCTGCTTGAGGATTTCCGAGTGTCCGGCCGTGTCCGCCGCGCGCCCCCGCTCGACGTCGTGGAGTTGAATACGAGTACGGCGGCGCGACCGGCGACGCAGTGGAATGGTTTCAACGCCTGATGCTTCCTGTGCATCGGTCGCACCGTGCAGTCCCGCCCGGTGCGATGGCTCCCCTGTCTCGTTTTGCGAGCGTTTCAGCATGGGCAGAACGATGGCTTGCACCGGCGACACAAAATCGCCAAGTCGTTCGGCGAATCGCAGTGCTGCATTCCATTTCTCAGCGCCCTCTGAGCTCCAGTTCTCTGCGATCGTTTCGGCGAAGTGGTTAGCGGTTAGCGGTTAGCGGTTAGCTCCAGAAGCTTAAGTGCGCTGAGTAATTCACATAGTATCTGCGATTTTTTTTGGGCTTGCTCTTCTACATTGTCAATAGTGTCAGCCTCTCCGTATTGATCAAGGAGGTTGAACACTGGCGCGGCTCTTGATGCAATGGTTCCGAGGGATCGACGAACATCGACTGGCCAGGCAAACGTGCGCAGATAGTAGTTGTTTAACGAGGCGACCGCTCTCCCTACCGGAGCCAGCAGTTGCGATGCCCCCGAGCGGAGTCGCGGTTGAACTGTTGCGATCTTATCAGCCGCGTGGGCGGTAATACCTGATTTGAGACGTTTTTCATCAGTTAGTGAATTCGCGAATAGTTCGAGTTCTTCGCGATGAGAATTCATCTCGTCCAGCGTCGTCATGAATTTATCCAACGCGCCGCGAACTTTTATTAACTCGTCCACATCCTCAGGAAAGTCCTTTAACGTTGGGCGCAAACAATCGACGTCACCTCGCAATTTAAAAAATGTCTGCCATACAGCGTCCAGGAGATCCGAAGCCACCTTGATCCCGTCGATTATCGAGCGGCTTCTTTCTTCTACATTGATTGAAGAGCCGTGAGCGATCGACATTGCATTTTTCACGTCACCAAACGCGCGCCCCAGAAAGCGACATTTCTTTTCAGGGTCGTCGGAGTAATGGGGAGCTAGTTGAAGCGTTGTTTCAAGTCGAACGCAAAGGTAGGTTAGGTCATCAGCCGGTTTTGCGGTTGGAATTGCAGCCCGCGGCAGGCGGCTGGCACGCCGATGCCGCTCCGCATCAGGATATTGTGTGGCGGATGACGAGCTGGAGGCGGTGTCGTGACGCGTCCGCAGCGGAAGGCAATCGAGAAGCGGTGCCGATCGCGGCGTATCGGTTCTCTGCGATCCATGTGTAGGTTCGGGGCCGGACGGCTCGTTGGAGTCAGATGATGTCGCCGTACTCTTGTCGATTCGGTTGCTGGACATTTTTCATTCCACGATGATGTGCGCCAGGAGGATGCCAGACGTCCAAAGTTAGCTCGGATTGACGAGGTATACGCTTGGGTCCGGTGTACAGGGAGTTGAGACGGAAGATTCAAGGTGGTTAAGGTCAGCTCAGCAGCGTGCCGGTCCATCCACCGTCAACAATGCTGTAATGGCTTTGCTTCTCACGACCGGACTCTCCCGGATTCGACGCGGCAAACCCGACGCGGGCCGCCATGTCTGACACTGTAGCCCCCCTTATCACGCCGTTCATGCGCCGCGCGAAATTTGGCGTGCCAATGCGTAGCGATGCACGCAGCGTCAAGCAGCATGGCCGGCCAAGTTAATTGTCGCCGCCCACATCGCCAACCTGCTGAACCGGTGGAACGCCTTCGGCAAACCGGTTTGCGTCAAAAATGCATCGTCGCGTCCATGGCACGGGAACTCGTACCCATCCGGACAAAGCCCATCTCGAGCACTTCGCCCCTCGGGCCCTCAATTCGCGGTGCGAATCTTGCCATGCAGGGCCCTTCATGCATCATTGGTACCGTCAACGGACAACCGCTGTACCGTCAACGGACAACCGCTGAAATCCCCCCCGAAACCCGCAACCAGTCGAAGGTGAAGCAGTGAACGACCGTAATTATAGCTTTGGTCGAGATAGTGCTGTGATCGCGCTCACAGCTCGCAACCGCGTACTTCGAAATACCTACTGGCTGCTCGCGCTGTCCATGATCCCAACCGTGCTCGGCGCTTGGGTCGGCCTTGCCACCGGCTTCTCGCTGTTCGCCGCCACCAGCCCCGCCATGAGCACGCTGGCGTTCTTCGCGATCGCCTTCGGCTTCATGTTCGCGATTCAGCGCACCAAGGACAGTGCCATCGGCGTCTTCGTACTGCTCGGCTTCACGTTCTTCATGGGCCTGATGCTGTCGCGCATCCTCGCGTTCGTGCTCGGCTTCTCGAACGGCCCGTCGCTGATCATGCTCGCGTTTGGTGGCACTGGTATGATTTTCGCGGCCATGGCAACCATTGCCATGGTCAGCAAACGCGACTTCTCGGGCCTCGGCAAGTGGCTCTTCATGGGCGTGATCGTGATCCTGCTGGCTTCGGTCGCGAACGTGTTCCTGCAACTGCCGGCACTGATGCTGACGGTCTCGGTCATGGCAATCGTGATCTTTTCCGCCTACATCATGTTCGACGTGCAGCGCGTTGTGAACGGCGGTGAGACGAACTACATCACCGCGACGCTAGCGATCTACCTTGATCTCTATAACGTGTTCGTCAACCTGCTTGCGCTGCTCGGCATTTTCGGCGGCAACCGCAACTAATCTTACTGTTGTCAGTCTGACTGACGAAGTCGCTTGGAGGTTTGTTTGTTCATCGGCTCTGTCAAGTTCGCGAAGCGGTTTTCAAAGGCGCACGGAGATACTGACGAGTGCACCAAAAGTGCGTTATGCGTTATATGGGCGTTGTAACGTTAAGGTATACGAGACGCAAGAGCGCGCAGGAGGCAGATTTGCTCAGAAATTGGACGGATCCTGGATGAGCCCAGTGAAGCGATGCCACCCGGCAAAGCGTGCGGCGAGCTGTTTGCGATAGAGTGATGCACGCAGTAAATGTCGCTTGAGCGCGAAGTGCTGGCGAATCGGACCGAAGCTCGATAAGAACGCTTGTGTGCGATCAGGATCGCGGAAACCACGCATCCGGCGTTCGCGCTCACGCGTAGGTTGATGGCTGTTTTCGGCACGGTTGTTCACCCGGGCACTGGCTTTGACGAAGACGTGTTTGATGTTTGCCAGTTCGGGAATTTCGGCCTTCGCGGCCGGATAGCTGCGCAATTGATCGGTGACAATCCTTCGTGGCGCGTCGGCACAGGCGGCCAGCACGCGATTGTAGAAGCGCTTTGCTGCGGCCTTGTCGCGATGTTTCTGCAGCAGGATGTCGAGTTCGGCGCCGTGCTGGTCGACTGCCCGCCAGAGCAGATAAGGCTCACCGCGCAACGTAACGAAGACTTCGTCCAGATGCCATGTGCGGCCAGGCTTGCGGCGAGCAGCTTTGACGCGGTGTGCGAAGCCCGCGCCGAATTTGTCGCACCAGCGGCGGATCGTCTCGTAACTGACAACGACACCGCGCTCGAACAGCAGTTCTTCAATATCACGCAGGCTAAGTTGGAACCGGAAATACCACCGAACCGCGAGACTAATGATTGCCGCCGGGAACCGGTGGCCGTGATAAAGCGATTTTCTTTTCTTCATCGTGACATCTTACGTGACTACCTCGCCAACGTGACAGTGCCCTTCCAGGATAGGACAACCAGACTTCAACGCCAGGACTTTTGCAGACCTTCCTTAACACCCCCGTCACACAGGGGCATCGCTCGCTCCGCTTTCGGACAAACGTCTGCTACTGCGCTACTTCTGTATAACGAGATGCCTATAACGAGGCGCGTCCCCACTCCACGGCGCCGGAAAAAATCACAATTCAAGACGGCCCTGATTCCGTGTCAGCCTCAGCCATAGCGTTTGACTTACTCTCCGCGGAAGCCCCCCGAAGGGGAAAGTGCATTAAGGTAAGTTTCTCTCCACCAGCGAAGGTCTTCAGTTTTCATATTGTGCATCAGGTCGGCGTGCCGCTTTTGACGTTCATGCAAGGGCATGTCCAAAGCACGTATGTATGCTTTGGCAATGGCAGTTCGGTCCTTAGGGGGCACCAGAAGCGAATCACTGAGTTGAGAGGCCGAACCCGCGCCGGTTGATAGCACAAGGACGCCAGGGTTTTCTGGCTTCTGCGCCGCGATGTATTCTTTAGCCACAAGGTTCATGCCATCCGCCACGGGGGTAACTACACCTACTCGACTCATTCGATATATTTCAGGCAGTGCATTGCGATCCACCGACTCGTTGAAATACATCACCGGCTTCCAATCAATAGTGCCATGCCGGTCGTTGATCTCGTCCACCAGTTTCCTAGTCTTATCGCTTAACTTGGCATACGCAGGAACAGTTTGTCGTGTGGGGGCTGCGATTTGAACGAGTGTGACGCGCTTCCGTAACTCAGGGTGAGTTTCCGGCAATTCACGGAAGGCCTTTAGGCGCTTCGGTACTCCCTTACTGTAGTCCAGTCGATCAACGCCGACCATTAGCGCTCGTCGACCTGACTCATTACGTATGTCATCAAGGATTGCTTCTGATCCACTGCTTGGCTGAAGCGCCCTCAGACTCTCGACATCAATGCCGATCGGAAAGGGTTGAATACGGGGTTCACTGCGGAAAGCCCCCGAATCACGTTCGTTCAACCGTTGAACAAGGCCCTCCTTTTCCGCATACGAGCGGAAGTTCTCGACGTCTTCGGGGCGCTGCATCCCTACGAGATCGTATGACATCAAGCCCTCCATCAATTTCCGATGTTCGGGAATTTGTTTGATGACATCGGGAGGCGGGAGTGGGATGTGATTAAAAAAACCTATTCTATGTTGGCATCCGTGCGCTCGTAACTGTTGCGCAAAAGGAATGAGATGGTAGTCGTGAACCCATAGGATGTCATCTTCCCTGAGCATGGGTCCCAGTTTTGAGGCGAGCAACTTATTGACGGTCTCGTAATCTTTGAAGTATTCGGGGTTCAGGTCGGCAAATTTTAATTTTTCGTGAAAAACAGGCCAAAGCACAGAGTTAGAAAAGCCCTCATAGTAACCATGATGAAGCTTCTTGCTCAAATCAATTTGTGCCAATGTCGTTCGGCCGAAGGATTCGGTTCGAACGCTAGACACCTGGGAGGCGTCGGTTGTTTTACCGCTCCAGCCAAACCATAGTCCATCGGTGTTATGCATCATTTCGCCAAGCGCAACTGCAAGCCCGCCTGCAGCAGGTTTGTTCGGGTCGATAAGGCGATTCGATACCACTACTAGGCGGCGATCTGAACTCGAGAGTGCTGATACCTCAGATTTTGGTCGACACAACTCAGAGCCCTTTTCACTCGAGATGTACCGTCGCGGCAATCCCGGTAGTTCGTCAAATTGCGCAGGTCTGGACCGGGGGAGATCTGACTTTCGAAGTACCTCGCTCTCCGTGATTGCGACCGTGTCGGAGGGGTCTTGAGTACTTGTGGGAGAATAAATCGAGGGGATGGTATTGTTGAACATGAGTCAAGCAGTTGGGGGGATTTAAATGATTCAAAAAGGTTCTGGTGCAAATAGGTGGGCGGGTTGAGAAAGTTCATATAGGTAGGAAAGCTTATCGATCAAACAGGACCGCATTCCATACGGCGGGCGCAGCGGCCTGCTTGAGGCCGAGCTTCGCGAGATCGAACTGCCCCTTGCGAATGCGATGCGTCAACTCGATTCCTGAAATCGTGATCGCGGCGCTCCGGAATCGCTTGAACCCAAGCATCCCGTTCGTTCTGGACTTGATGTGGCGATGATCTTGCTCGATCACGTTGTTCAGATATTTTGAGGACCGGACCTTCGTGTCTTCAGGCAGCAGACCATCGGTCTTCATTTCGCGAACCGCGCGGTGCGAGGCGGCATAGCCGTCGAGCGTGATGGTCTCTGGCCGCTGGCCCTGACGCTTGATGGCCTTGCTGAAAAAAGCTTTGGCCGCAGCCACGTCGTAAGTGATCCATCAAACCCAATCTTGTCGGTCGATCGACGCAGTCGCAGGATTCGTCCAGTGCTTTCTGAGACGGAGCAAACATGCAATCGGGTCTGGAATTCTGGGCGCCCCACGTTGCGGCGATGGAGCAGGAGTCGGTGGCGACGGCGGAGTATGCGAAGCGCCACGGACTGGCTCTGCATAGCCTGTATTACTGGCGGCACAAGATAAAGGCGGCTGCGACGCAGACATCCGGCCCACCTGAGCGAAGCAGCGCGTTCGTGGCATTGACAGTCAGTGAGCCGGTTCTCGCGCAGCAGCGGCCCGGCAGTTGCACGCTGGTGCTCGGTCCGGGCGTACGCATAGAGTTACCGGCGCTACCCGCCCCTGAGTGGCTGGCCGCGCTCGGGCGCGCCATGCACGGGGAACGCTGATGCACCCGGGCTGCACCCCTACCCAGGTGTACCTGTGCCGTCATCCGGTGGATTTCCGCAAGTCGATCGATGGCCTGAGCGCGCTGGTCGAGCAGGAACTGGAGCTGAACCCGTTCGGCAGCGCGTTGTACGTGTTCATCAACCGCCAGAAGGACAAGCTCAAGGCGCTGTACTGGCATCGCAACGGGTTCTGCCTGTGGTACAAGCGCGCGGAGAAGGAGAAGTTCGCCTGGCCACGCGAGGGTAGCGGGGCCACGCAGAGCGTGACGATGCAGGAGTTGCAGTGGCTGCTGGAGGGCTTCGATCTGTGGAGCAACGGACCGCATAAAACGCTGCATTTTAAATCGGTATCCTAATCAATTATGGTGTTAACATGGTGGCATGCCTGCTGCCAGGAAGACACCTTCGATCCGACACAAGCTTGCGTTACCTGAAGTCAAGGTAGCGCCGCTGCCGCCGCTGCCAGCGCAGTTGCCTGACGATGTGGAGGCATTGAAGGCGTTGCTGCATGCCCAGCAGGCAGCGCATCAGCAGGCGATCGATCACAGCGTTCAGCAGGCGCTCGAGCAGGCCCACGAACACGCGATGCGCCACATCGACCACCTGTACGAGCAGTTCGTGCTGCTGCGCCAGCGGCACTTCGGCGCGAGTTCTGAACAGTCCTCGGGCCAGGCGCACCTGTTCGACGAAGCAGAGGTGCTGGCGGCCGCGAGCACATCCGGGCAGGACCAGGCGCCCATTGCATCGCCAGGTGACGCTGCCGCCGATGCTGGCAAGAAGAGCGCGGACAAGCCTGCGCGTGGCAAGCGCGCACCACTGCCGCCCGGGTTGCCGCGCGTGGACATCGTGCATGACGTGCCGGAAGATCAGCGCGTGTGTCCGTGCGGCACACCGATGGTGGAGATCGGTGAGGACATCAGCGAGCAGCTCGACATCGTGCCGATGCAGGTGCGTGTGCTGCGCCATATCCGCAAGCGCTACGGCTGCCCGGGCAGCGCGCATGCGCCGGTGGTCGCTGCGTTGCCCGCGCAGCCGCTGCCCAGGAGCAACGCCAGTCCGGACCTGCTGGCGATGCTGCTCACAGTCAAGTTCGCCGATGGCCTGTCGCTGGCGCGCTTCGAATACGTGCTCGAGCGCGCCGGCGTCGCGGTGCCGCGTCAGACACTGGCGCGCTGGGTGATCGGCGCGGCCGGCGTGCTGCAGCCGCTGCATAACCTGATGCGCGACGAACTGTTCAACGGTTCGGTCCTGCACATGGATGAGACCGTGGTGCAGGTGCTCAAGGAGCACGACAGGTCGCCGACCTCGCAAAGTTATATGTGGGTGCAGACCGGTGGCCCGCCTGAACGACCGGTGGTGGTGTTCGACTACGACCCGAGCCGCAGCGGCGCGGTGCCCGTGCGACTGCTCGAAGGCTATCTGGGCTATCTGATGACCGACGGCTACGACGGCTACAACGCGCTGGCAAAGACCGCAGGCATCGAGCACCTGGCATGTCTGGCCCACGCACGCCGGCGCTTCGTCGAGGCGACGCGCGTTCAGACCAAAGGCAAGCGCGGCCGGGCTGATGAGGCAATCGAGCTGATCGGTCGGTTGTACGGGATCGAGCGCGAATGCAAGCAGGCGAAGGATGACGCGCGACTCGTCGCGCGTCAGACGCGCAGCGTGCCGATCCTGGCTGAACTCAGGGCCTGGCTCGACGCGACGTTGCCGACCGTGCCGCCGAAAACGGCGCTGGGCGAAGCGTTGGCCTACCTGCACAAATACTGGTCGCGGCTGGTGCGATACACCGAGCGCGGCGATCTGCCCATCGACAACAACCGCTGCGAGAACTCCCTGCGCCCCTTCTGTGTCGGTCGCCGGCGATGGTTGTTCTGTGACACGCCCGCGGGCGCTCACGCGAGTGCCGTCATCTACTCGCTCATCGAAACGGCACGCGCCAACGGCCTCGAGCCGTATACCTGGCTGCGACGGGTGTTGCGCGAGTTGCCGGCGGCCCAGTCCGTCGAGGCCGTCGAAGCGTTGTTGCCCTGGAATCTCCATCGCCACGATTTAGCCAGCGAAATGGCGCCCTGAACAGTCTGGGTTTGCTGGATCACTTACGCCACGTCGCGTCGGGCTCTGAGCATGAAGTCCACCGTCTGGCCAGCCCGATCCACTGCCCGGTACAGGTAGACCCACCGGCCGCGAATCTTCAGGTAGGTCTCATCGACACGCCACGAGCGACCCGCAGGCGTAGCAAAGCGGTTCCAGCGTTTGACGAACTCGGGTGTATAACGCCTCACCCAGCGCAGAATCGTCGTGTGAGCCAGCGACAATCCCCGTTCGGCCATCATCTCGACCAGATCGCGAAAGCTGAGCTTGTAGCGCAGGTACCAGCGAACGCACAGAATGATGATCTCCCGATCAAAATGGCGTCCGCCGAACAACTTCTCCGGACTCTTCAGCTTGCTCATCGCGGCTCGTCGGTTCGTTTTGTTCCGACAACTCTAACCCATTCGCCGGCCCTATTTGCACCAGAGCCGATTTAAGAAGCCTAAATAATTGCGCCCGCAACCAACTGGGCGCCTGCCCTGCCGAACAATGCAGCCGACCGGATGCCCCTGAGCGTCATAGCGTGCCGCTGACTGTGTTTACCGTTCGCTGCTCAACCAGCGAATCGTGACCAAGAAATACATCGTCGCCATATGTTGCGGCGTACACCCCGTGCTGCGTTCCGCATCCGTCATACCAATTAGCCGAGATATTCATATCACACAATGCGTTGCGCAGCGGTCTATCAATTTCATCACATTCCTCTGATCCACTAATCACGGCCACTTTATGATTGGCTAGCTGACTCCCCCGTATGCCAAGCATTTGTGCACAGTTTATCAGCATCGTTCGCATAGAATCATCGGTATGTGCTCCATCACCACTGGGCCACTCATAGATGTGTGCCAGACAGTTTGCCTTGCGTCCGAAAATCGCCAGTGCGCGACACGTAATCAATTCGGACGTAACGAGAGCGACATTTTTCGGCGATGTGGAAAAGCAGTTCTCATTCACGATGTTCGCGACCGAAGACAGCTCCAAATGGGGGAGCCTTCTTATACTGACCGCAGATGGCCCGGCAACTTGCGCTAGATGCGCAGCCGGAATAGTCGGCGAGGCTGGCGGCGAAGCCATGGAAGATCGAAGTTTCAAGCTCTGCCGCACCGATGTACTGGCGTCTTTCCACCGGGCCAACTGGTTTTGGGTTTGCACTATTGATGATGCCCCCGCTGCGGATGTCGCTGTACGGCTGCGTTTTAGATCGCTCAATTTGGCCAGATGGCTACTCGCTTGCCGGGCATTGCGGCTCTGCGCATACTCGTGCTGCGGCGGAGAATCCGTGGCGGAGTTCACATCGTTTCCACCAGAGATTGAAGTTCCGCTCGATTTCGAGATACACAGCCCCATGCTGCTGCTCCTTTCCTTGGCTTTGTTCGGCACTGTCACGTTAAATTGCTCGCGACGTAATAGCAGCCTCCTGAAAGGGTCGGCTGCATCTCAACTCTAGACCCTGGTCGCCCCCTTTCTGGGGCGGCCAGGAGGCCTTTCAATGATTATCAACTTGTGGGCAATGGCATGCCGGTGGGTTCGCTCCTCGCCGTGTACGACAGCGTGAGCTGGCGGTGGGGATGACGGGCGTCACGCCCGCGCCTGAAAGCGCTTCGGTACGCTCGATGCTGTAGTACGCGCCATCGGCAATCACCCGATCCATCGGCACATCAGCGGGCAGCACGGCGTCCATTCCTTCGCGGTCCGACACTTCTGTAGTGGTGGTGCGGATCGCGTGTACGTTCATGTCAGCGTCGATCGACCGATGCATCTTGCGCCACGGCGTGCGCGCGGCCTTCCGGGCGTACTTTTCCTCGTACCACTGGCTCGCCCGCCCAAAGCTCAATCCCGTGCTGTCGACGATGAGACTGATCGTGTCGCCGCGCGCGAGACGTCGGGCCAGCTGTTCGCAACGCTGCGTGACGCTCACCTCCAGTGAAGCGAACCGTTCGCCCAGCTGACTGGCGCTGGGCACCGGGATGTCCAGCCCGCGAGTCTCCCAGTAGTCCTCCATATAGCAGGTGATCTGCCGCATCCCCCAGCCGAACAGCCGGTAGAAGGTAAAGATCAGCTCGATGTACGCCGTGGTGTAGGTCGGCTCACGCCCCGACACGCCCGGCGTACGGCTCTTTGCGTTGATAAGCTGCGCCTTCAGATCGCCGCCCGGCACATACGGGCTGATCATGCCGCGCTTTCTCAGGCTCTGGTTATACGCCCGCGCGTTCGTCACCCGGTACCCCGGCTTCTTGCGCTTGCGCGCTTCACCCGTCTTTAGTCTGGCTTTATATGGCATTATTCAATGCTGGCTTCATGATGTTGCGCTTTTACACAACCCGCAGCATCTTTGCAATACCCCATCCGGACAAAGCCGCCAATCACTTCGCCAATCAGGTTATTGCTTCGCAGGGCACATCTAGTCCATTGAACCAATGAAATTGCACCGATCTAATGGTGCATGGGCAAAATGAATCTGAGTGAAGCTGAGCGGGAAGAATTGCTGTCGATGCAGCGCAGCCGAACGATGGCCGTTGGCCAGGTGAGGCGAGCGCGGTTGATCCTGCTGCTTGATGAAGGCGCATCGCGCGGCGCGATCATGAGCGAATTGCGATGCGATTCGCGTTTCATCACGACGTGGCAAACCGGTTCTGTTGCAGTAAGGATGTCGGGACGAGAAATGTCGATATGATAAGTATTGCTTATGACACAAGGGAGTAAAACTGCTGGGAAGCAGACGACGGGTCTTTGCCCGCACATTTCACCTGTCCTTTCCTGATCATGTGCATTACCTCGATGCCGCCGAGAATGACCCTCGCACGGTGGAAGTTCTTGAATCCCAGCATCGGCCGGGTCCGGCGTTTGATAGCCCGATGGTCCTGTTCGACAATGTTGTTCAGGTACTTGATCTGACGGACCTTGATCGGCGTCTCGCGATCGGCATTCACCGCATCCAGTGCGGCCAGATTGGAGCCGCTTTTGTCGATGGTCACGGTCTCTGGCGTACCATTATGGGCGATCGCCTTTTCAAAGAACCGCCGGGCAGCGACCTTGTCCCGCCTGGCCCTGAGCAGGAATTCGACCGTGTCGCCCGCCTTGTCCACTGCCCGGTAAAGATATTTCCACTCGCCTTTGATCTTGATATAGCTCTCGTCCATTCGCCAGCTTTTCCCAACCGGACGCCTGTGCTTGCGGAAGCGCCTTTCGAAGAGCGGCAGCAGCTTGATGACCCAGCGGTACACCGTCGAATGATCCACCGCGATACCACGCTCGTCCATCATTTCCGCAAGATTGCGCAAACTCAGCGAATAGGCCACGTACCATCGCACGCACAGAAAAATCACTTCAAGCGGGTAGTGAAGGCGCTTCAGGACCTTGGCCAGGCCCGGCGCAAGTGTGGTTCGCGGTGTCTTCGTCTTCTTCATCGCACAGCTCAAAAATTCGCTACCCAATTTTAACGTGGGCCTTACTGCAACAGAACCTCTCGACGTGCATTGGGTCGAGCCGCACGCGGACGGGTACCCCGTGCGCGTGCAGTGCTCGAGCACGGGCAGGGAACCGGTTGCGATCATCCGCTTCCAGGACCACTACGAGGCGTTGCGCTCGGTGAGCGCGGCGGTCTACGGCCGCACTGGCCACGGCCGCAGCGAGGAACCGCTTAGCCCACTCCGCGAGAACGAGGGCTGGGGCATGCCATTCCTGCGCGGTAGGCACGAGAAACAGGTTGCGCCAGCGCATACTGTCCGCGAGCAAAGCGGACCGGCAGTGCCGGTGGGCGTTCGTGAACCAAGTGGGATGGCGAAAGCACAGGAACCGCCGTCAGCCGCGCCCACCAGACGACAAACGCTGCTCGAGACATATCACGCCGCCCGACAGCGACCGCTCGACCTCGAGCGTGCGCTGGCTGCCGTCAAGCTGCGCCGCGCTGCGGAAGTCTATTGCGAGAAAAATGAATGGGCACGGTTCACGCCCCGCTTGCCGCGCATGCCTGTTGCCCGGCAGCGGTTCGAGGCGCTGGCCGCCTTGTCTGCCGACGAACTGATCGCAAACGTCGAAGCGCATCCTGAGTGCTATTCTCGAACCTTGCTGACCGATATCGCGCAGCACCACCTGCTTGCAGCCTTGAACATCGACGTCAATCTCTATGAGCAAGGCATCCATCAAGCCGGCCTGTACGAAGGGCTACACAGCGTGGCGGGACGCATCGTGACGGCCGCGGCATCGGCCGTCAGCCTGGGTGTCGCGGAGATTCCCGGGGCCGGGCACGCACTGAAGGCAGGCAAAAAAGCCATCAAGGTGATGGCACACGAGTTGCCGCCGAACATCGTCAACCCTGCGCTGACCGGCCGCTTGCGTTCGGTGACGGATGTCAAGGAAGCGTTCAAGCGCGTGGGCGGACAGCCGGTCGTGGCGCCGCAGATCGAAAAGAGCCCCAACATGGGGGTGATCGTGCAACGGCTCAAGGACAAGCGTCGCAAGCTGAACGACGCTGCGAAGCAGTTCCCGGGCGTGTCGGCGGCGCCCGGGAGGGATTCAAATGCGTTGGGTAACCTCGTCGATGCCTTCCTCGATCTGCATGACACGGCGGACCACCAATACCGGCAACGCATCGGCCTGAACCGGACGCAGACCTACAGCAAGGGGTGGGGCATGGCGATCAACGGCGTAGCCGCCACCGGTGCGATTCTGACGCCAACGGTGCCGGTCGTCGGGCAGATCGTCGGACCGGCCATTCTGGCGTCCACCATTCCGCTGCAATGGGTCGCCGGCTACCTCGATGAGCGGCGCAACAAACACCGGTACAACTTCCGCGCCAATACCAAGTGGGCCAATTTCCTGCATGAAAACGCCGCCCACATCCACTTCAAGGATCTGAAGCCCGAGCACATTTCGGAGCGCGCGCTGCGGCAATCCTTCATCACGCAATCCGAAGTGCAAGTGGCAGCCATTCGAGAGGTCTATGAGGACACGCTCGGCGAATGGATGCACAGGCGAGTCGAACTAGAGCGGAAAATCGGTGTCATGGAGAGCACTGGAATGGCCGCTCGGGCAATTTGGCCGCACCGCGCCCACCTGCGAGGCCTCGGGTTGGAGATCGATCTCGCCAAGCAGCAGGTCGAGGACTTCGAATCTTTCGATGCCGGGCGCTGGAGCGAGATTCCTGCCGATAGCCCGATCGGTCGTTGCCTGGACGACCTCAAACAACTCGAGCAAGCGAACCGTGCCGCACGCCTTCGCAAGCCCGGCGAAAGCGCGCAAATCGTTCAGCGCTACGTGCAGGCATTCCACGCCGGAGTGTCGACAGGAACGGCCCTGCCGGTCATCGACGCCATCACGTTGACCGATTCGCTTTATGCCCGTGACGCCCACGGCCATCAGACGGCGCTGCACCCAGGCGCCGAAGCAGGGGCGGTGGGTACCGGCATCGTGGGTGGCGGCGTGTTCACTGCGACCACGGGCGAGGTTCGCATGAGCAAAGCGGACAACAAGAAGCTGATTTCGGAATTGCGCGTCAGTCCGGAGCAATTTCGCGCGGACGAGCGTCAATGGGTGTTCAAGGCCGGCGACCGCACTGTCGACCTGCGCAACACCGCGGGCTATCGCCGACATGTTCATTCCACATGGGACGAATTCAGGCTGATTGGTCGAGCCGTCCGAAGCGGCTTGTTCAGCGGCCCGGCCGGGCTCTGGCATTTGAGTCGCGCGAAGGGGTGGCCTTGGGGCGAACTTCGGCGCGCCAAGGCCGAGTTACGAGCCGCGCTCGACCTCCTGGCCGCATCGGACACGCCCAAGCCTGTCGCGCACGATGTAGCTCGGACCGACACGCTCTCGGCGATGAAAGATGAACTCTATGACTACCCAGCGGTGCGCATACATTTGGGTACGAAGGGGGGAAGCTTCCCCTGAAATTTTGCCTTCCGGCAGTCGTGTGAGAACTCGCCCCAAAGGAAGGAAAGAAGAAATGACCAGCAGCTTTCTGGCATAGCCGTTACCGCTTTTGGCGATGCTGCCCTGACGGCGCTTCTCGCCTGACGAGTGTTCGAACGGGTTCTGTTGCAGTAAGGCCCACGTTAAAATTGGGTAGCGAATTTTTGAGCTGTGCGATGAAGAAGACGAAGACACCGCGAACCACACTTGCGCCGGGCCTGGCCAAGGTCCTGAAGCGCCTTCACTACCCGCTTGAAGTGATTTTTCTGTGCGTGCGATGGTACGTGGCCTATTCGCTGAGTTTGCGCAATCTTGCGGAAATGATGGACGAGCGTGGTATCGCGGTGGATCATTCGACGGTGTACCGCTGGGTCATCAAGCTGCTGCCGCTCTTCGAAAGGCGCTTCCGCAAGCACAGGCGTCCGGTTGGGAAAAGCTGGCGAATGGACGAGAGCTATATCAAGATCAAAGGCGAGTGGAAATATCTTTACCGGGCAGTGGACAAGGCGGGCGACACGGTCGAATTCCTGCTCAGGGCCAGGCGGGACAAGGTCGCTGTCCGGCGGTTCTTTGAAAAGGCGATCGCCCATAATGGTACGCCGGAGACCGTGACCATCGACAAAAGCGGCTCCAATCTGGCCGCACTGGATGCGGTGAATGCCGATCGCGAGACGCCGATCAAGGTCCGTCAGATCAAGTACCTGAACAACATTGTCGAACAGGACCATCGGGCTATCAAACGCCGGACCCGGCCGATGCTGGGATTCAAGAACTTCCACCGTGCGAGGGTCATTCTCGGCGGCATCGAGGTAATGCACATGATCAGGAAAGGGCAGATGAAATGTGCTGGCAAAGACCCGTCGTCTGCTTCCCAGCAGTTTTACTCCCTTGTGTTATAAGCAATACTTATCATATCGACATCTCTCGTCCCGACACCCTTACTGCAACAGAACCAGGAAAAGTACGCCCAGAAGGCCGCGCGCACGCCGTGGCGCAAGATGCATCGGTCGATCGACGCTGACATGAACGTACACGCGATCCGCATCACCACTACAGAAGTGTCGGACCGCGAAGGAATGGACGCCGTGCTGCCCGCTGATGTGCCGATGGATCGGGTGATTGCCGATGGCGCGTACTACAGCATCGAGCGTACCGAAGCGCTTTCAGGCGCGGGCGTGACGCCCGTCATCCCCACCGCGAGCTCACGCTGTCGTACACGGCGAGCAGCGAACCCGCCGGCATGACCAGATCGTCAGATACATCGAGGACAAAGGCATCTATGCATTTCACAAGAAATACGGCGGTTTTGTCGCAATAACGCGGTCAAGTAAAATCCGCCGACGACAACGCATGACAAGCATGATGACAAAGACGAAGACGCCATGCAAGACGCTGCCCGCTGGCATTGGCAAGGTACTGAAGCGGCTGCACTACCCGCTGGACGTGATCCTGCTGTGCGTCCGGTGGTACGTGGCGTACTCACTGAGCCTACGAAACCTCGAAGAAATGATGGCCGAGCGGGGTATCGAGGTGGACCATTCGAGCGTGCACCGGTGGGTTATCAAGCTGCTACCGGCGTTTGAAAAAGCATTCCGCAAACGCAAACGGCCTGTCGGCAAGAGCTGGCGCGTCGATGAGACCTATGTCAAGGTCAAAGGCCATTGGAAATACTTGTACCGTGCCGTGGACAAGGCGGGCAACACGGTGGATTTCCTGCTGCGCGCGCATCGGGACAAGGCCGCGGCGCGCCGCTACTTCGAGAAGGCGATTGAACAGAACGGCGAGCCCAAGACAATCACCGTGGACAGGAGCGGCGCCAATCTGGCTGCGCTTGAAGCGCTCAATGCCGAGCGTTTAACGCCGATCAAGGTCCGGCAAAACAAATACCTAAACAACGTCGTCGAGCAGGATCACCGTGCCATCAAACGCATCATCAAACCGATGATGGGGTTCAAGGATTTCCGCTGTGCGCGCATCATCCTGTCTGGCATTGAGATCGCACACATGAACCGCAAGGGGCAGATGTGTGACGATGGCGTCGCCTCGACTGCAGCCGAACAATTCTATTCTCTCGTGATGTAAGCAATCCTCTTCACCTTAGCCGCCTGATCGTCGCATCGTCATTAACGCGACACAACCTGCTCGTCGGGCTGCTACGAGGCGGTTTCGAATACGCTCCTACCACTGGCCCTGAGCCGGCAGGCGGTTGGGAACTCTCGAATCTGCCCGCTGAGGATGGTCGTCGAACTCGATGGTCCGCACGAGCGGCGAGAATTCCCGTTAGCCACGAACATGCGCGACGACCTGATCGCAGACCAGCGCAAATGCCATCGCGTAACTGTGCAAGGCAATGGGCAATGCGACTCCGCCGGTGCGGATGCGAGCCCGGGCAAACACGATGCCAAGGGCGAACAGAAGCAGATAGGTGCTCAGGTAGGCGTAGTGCCGGTGCTGTACTGAAAAGAGAAGCGAGGTGGCAACGACCGCGATCGCGGCGATCCTCCGGTTCGCCCTGAAAGGCAGCGCCGACAGGAGGAAGTGCCTGAATGTCTGAATGTCAGCTCTTCCACGAGCGGGGGTAGCACCAGCAGGCTGAGGACCATCACGACGTTCTGCACGGGCGAGAAAATGCCGGCCTTCATCCGGCTATTGTCGCAACCCATTCCGCTCGAGGAGGTTTCGCGCCGGCTGGGGGTTGAATACGGAGCCGCGTCGAACTGGCTGATGCGGTTCAGGGAACTGATCGCTCAGCACGATCCGGAGGGCATCTGGCTCACCCGTGTGCGCCTGGGCGTGAAGTTCCGGCCGGTACCTGTCCGCAGTGCGGCTACACAGGAGTGCTGCTCAACGGTGGCTACGATCTTGACTACCAGCGCAGGGCGCTGTGCCCGGAGTGTCGCGCGTACTGGACCCTCGATGCGACAGGACCCTCGATGCGACAGGACCGGGAGGGGAAGTGGAAGTCCGCATTGTTGAGGATCTCGCGCTTACCGCCGTTGCCCGACGCAGGCGCAACGGCAAGGACGCCCCGGATCTGCCCACGGCGAAGCACGCTATCCTAAGGACTCCAGATCGTATCGTGACGACGCCCGTCGTCACGCCATCCCTGCCGTCTCCCGACAGCGCCCGGTTTGATTTCACCAGCCGCTGCGTGCGAACAGCCCGCTGCCACGCCGTCATGAGGAAGACAAGGATCTCACCCGATTTCTCGAGGCGGCCGTGCGCGCCGTGCTGTCTCCGGATGAGGCGCCCCTGCCGCGCTGTCCGCGTTGTGCGTCCGGCCAGACGAGATTCGTGGGGCGCTGCCGGACGGAAAATGCGTTACCACTGTTGGCACTGTCGCGTTAAATTGCTCGCGACGAAATAGCGGGGAGAGACAACGCGCTTGTTCAGAAAACGGGCGGAACGGTTCTGACGTGATGGACGCGATCCACGATCAGATCGAGCGGCTCAAGGCCGGAATACGTGCCGAGGTTGAGCACCCATTTCGCGTCATTAAGCGCTAATTCGGCTATGCGAAGACCCGCTATCGCGGTTTGATGAAAAATGCCGCCCAGATCACCACGTTGTTCGCTTTGAGCAATTTGTGGATGGCGCGTAGAGCTTTGCGAAACGCTTAAGATCGGGCCGGTGCGGCCATATGTTTCACCGGCACAGCGCCTGAAAGGTAACCGTACGGGGCGATCTCCGCACAAAGAATGTCGTCGCCCTTCAGACAGCGATCTGCGTGGAAGATCACCCCTCCGAAAACGACTTCTGCAGATCCTCCTTAACTCGTGGCAGTAGCGCTTTTTGAAGGCTCTGGTGCAAATAGGGCCGGCGAATGGGTTAGAGTTGTCGGAACAAAACGAACCGACGAGCCGCGATGAGCAAGCTGAAGAGTCCGGAGAAGTTGTTCGGCGGACGCCATTTTGATCGGGAGATCATCATTCTGTGCGTTCGCTGGTACCTGCGCTACAAGCTCAGCTTTCGCGATCTGGTCGAGATGATGGCCGAACGGGGATTGTCGCTGGCTCACACGACGATTCTGCGCTGGGTGAGGCGTTATACACCCGAGTTCGTCAAACGCTGGAACCGCTTTGCTACGCCTGCGGGTCGCTCGTGGCGTGTCGATGAGACCTACCTGAAGATTCGCGGCCGGTGGGTCTACCTGTACCGGGCAGTGGATCGGGCTGGCCAGACGGTGGACTTCATGCTCAGAGCCCGACGCGACGTGGCTGCGGCCAAAGCTTTTTTCAGCAAGGCCATCAAGCGTCAGGGCCAGCGGCCAGAGACCATCACGCTCGACGGCTATGCCGCCTCGCACCGCGCGGTTCGCGAAATGAAGACCGATGGTCTGCTGCCTGAAGACACGAAGGTCCGGTCCTCAAAATATCTGAACAACGTGATCGAGCAAGATCATCGCCACATCAAGTCCAGAACGAACGGGATGCTTGGGTTCAAGCGATTCCGGAGCGCCGCGATCACGATTTCAGGAATCGAGTTGACGCATCGCATTCGCAAGGGGCAGTTCGATCTCGCGAAGCTCGGCCTCAAGCAGGCCGCTGCGCCCGCCGTATGGAATGCGGTCCTGTTTGATCGATAAGCTTTCCTACCTATATGAACTTTCTCAACCCGCCCACCTATTTGCACCAGAACCCGCAAATCCGGACTTTAACCGATCTGACCATGCGGACCTTAAAAGTCAGTCCCCAACCAGTTGAGAACCCGCCATAGCCGTTCGTGCTCACTGTCCCGGACAACGCGGCGTACGCAGCGCGCCAAGCTCTCTCGGCTGCTTCGCGGCCGCAGATAATCACGATCGAAACCCGCGACCAACTGTTGGTGAAAAGTTCGGCCGCGCCATCGATGATCTGCACAACGCGCAACGCCATCAGGCGAGCGCGATGAATCATCTTTTCTCCATGTCGCCAAGAAAAACGATTTCATCTGGCAATGCGCCTTGCGAATGATCAAGATGGTGTTTGAGTGCGGCGTTTTTTGCATCCGCACCACTGCCAATAAACCTGAAACCTGCCTTGTAGAAAAACTTCGCGGCGCCTTCATCCTGGCAACTTAGGGAAACACTCGACAAGCCGAGATCACCTTTCATGCGGTCAGCAATTTCTAGAAATCGGCTTCCAACCTGACGCACCGCGGTTCTTTTACGGTTATCAACTGATAAGAGCCTTAACGAATTCAACTGAGGTGCCACGCACATCGTGCCAAAATGTTGACTACGAGTTGGACTTGAACTCCGCATTTCTATTTTTGTAGCGTTACCTGATGCTGACGATTCAATCGTCACATCAAGCATTGACTGCCGACCTCGATCGTAGATTTGCATACTTGTGCCGACTCCTCGAAAAATCTAGAACACTATCGCAAAAGCGTGTTGTCTGCGCCAGAATTTCCGAGGCTACGCCTCATAGCGCGAACGTCCATGGTCGGTGGGGCGTTGTCAAGTTGGGTACTGTAGGTCAATGTCTCGGCACATGCATAGTTATCCTTATCAGTCAACCGTCTCAACCGGGTCTGAGACGGTCCACCCATGCCATGTTGCGAGACGTTCTTTCAGGATAGCGCGATGACGAGCGGCGTTCATCTGAAGGGCTTTGTCCGGATGGGGTATTGCAAAGATGCTGCGGGTTGTGTAAAAGCGCAACATCATGAACCCAGCATTGAATAATGCCATATAAAGCCAGACTAAAGACGGGTGAAGCGCGCAAGCGCAAGAAGCCGGGGTACCGGGTGACGAACGCGCGGGCGTATAACCAGAGCCTGACAACTGATTGCGGGTTTCAAGCGGACTGAAGTTGCATTTGATCAGTAGGACATATGTTTCATGAAATGCAGGAGTTGGCAAGACGGGCGGCGCGAAGCGGTAGTCGGATTTGCGAGGTGATCGACATGGCATCGACGCGCGGGGCCGCGACGCAATGCGCCGGCGACGTGACGGCAGGCGGCCCAGAGGGGCGCGATCAGCTGCGGCAGTAGTGCCGCAGGTTGATCATCGTATAGGCCAGCGTCTTGAGCGCGTAGTGTACGTCGCTGATGCGCTCGAAGCGCAGCAGCAGGCGGCGGAACGTATCCTCCCAGGCGAACACGCGCTCGATGGTGCTGAAGCGCTCCTCGAAGATGGCCGCATCGAAATGACGCTTGCGGCCGCGTTTGTTCTGTTTGCGGTTGCGCAGATTCTCTGGGATGTTGGGCCTCATGCCGAGGTTGAAGATCGCACGGCGGTTTTCGCGGCAGTCGTAGACGCCATCCAGACTGACGGTTGAGCCCTGCAGGTCCGCACCAATGGCACGCGCCATGGCGGTAAGTTTTGGCAGCGCGTCAC
This sequence comes from Paraburkholderia sp. JPY419, assembly GCF_050435705.1. Taxonomy (NCBI): domain Bacteria; kingdom Pseudomonadati; phylum Pseudomonadota; class Betaproteobacteria; order Burkholderiales; family Burkholderiaceae; genus Paraburkholderia; species Paraburkholderia sp. JPY419. The sequence continues at coordinate 608,822 of NZ_JBNDKV010000003.1, forward strand.
GCAGCAGGGGCGATTCGTTGCGGTTGCCCGGCGCACTCACGAACGGCGCGATGATGTTGCATTTGCGATCGCAGAAGGCCACCACCTTGTCGCCCTTGAGGTGCTTGTGCCCGCTGTAGCCCAGGTTGTCGCCGCCTTTCTTCGCTGCCGTCGTCGTGCCGTCGCCGTGGATGGTCGAGAGGTCCAGGCGCTGGTCCTGATGCAGTTGATCAACCGAGCCCGCAAAGACCCGGTCGATGCTGCCGTCGGCCTGCCAGCGCCGCATGATCCGGTAGATGCGGGTGTGGTGGATTTCAGGCAGCCCCAGTGCATTCGTTTCGATGGGCAGCATCTTCCACTGGCAACCCATGTACAGCGCCTTCAGGACATAGTTGAACATCTTCTGTAGCGGCAACGTCGGTGGCGGACCGCGCCGGCCCCGGCCCAGATGCGGCAAGATAAATTGCTCGAACTGCTCAACCGTCAATTGCGTGGGAATCGCCTGTCGGCCATGGTTTGCAGCCATTCTCGCATCCGCAAAGCCTTGACTTTAACCGCTCCGGCCTCGCCAACCCCGCAAGCCAGGGTTGTGTCGCGTTAAGGACGATGCGACGATCAGGCGCCTGAGATGAAGAGGATTGCTTACATCACGAGAGAATAGAATTGTTCGGCTGCAGTCGAGGCGACGCCATCGTCACACATCTGCCCCTTGCGGTTCATGTGTGCGATCTCAATGCCAGACAGGATGATGCGCGCACAGCGGAAATCCTTGAACCCCATCATCGGTTTGATGATGCGTTTGATGGCACGGTGATCCTGCTCGACGACGTTGTTTAGGTATTTGTTTTGCCGGACCTTGATCGGCGTTAAACGCTCGGCATTGAGCGCTTCAAGCGCAGCCAGATTGGCGCCGCTCCTGTCCACGGTGATTGTCTCGGGCTCGCCGTTCTGTTCAATCGCCTTCTCGAAGTAGCGGCGCGCCGCGGCCTTGTCCCGATGGGCGCGCAGCAGGAAATCCACCGTGTTGCCCGCCTTGTCCACGGCACGGTAGAAGTATTTCCAATGGCCTTTGACCTTGACATAGGTCTCATCGACGCGCCAGCTCTTGCCGACAGGCCGTTTGCGTTTGCGGAATGCTTTTTCAAACACCGGCAGCAGCTTGATAACCCACCGGTGCACGCTCGAATGGTCCACCTCGATACCCCGCTCGGCCATCATTTCTTCGAGGTTTCGTAGACTCAGTGAGTGTACGCCACGTACCACCGGACGCACAGCAGGATCACGTCCAGCGGGTAGTGCAGCCGCTTCAGTACCTTGCCAATGCCAGCGGGCAGCGTCTTGCATGGCGTCTTCGTCTTTGTCATCATGCTTGTCATGCGTTGTCGTCGGCGGATTTTACTTGACCGCGTTATTGCGACAAAGCCACCTGCGGCACTACTGCCGCAGGTGATCGCGCCCCTCTGGGCCGCCTGCCGTCACGTCGCCGGCGCATTGCGTCGCGGCCCCGCGCGTCGATGCCATGTCGATCACCTCGCAAATCCGACTACCGCTTCGCGCCGCCCGTCTTGCCAACTCCTGCATTTCATGAAACATATGTCCTACTGATCAAATGCAACTTCAGTCCGCTTGAAACCCGCAATCAGTTGCGTGACATCTTACGTGACTACCTCGCCAACGTGACAGTGCCGTAGTCAGTTGCCCGGTGGAATTTGATGTGCGTAAGCGTCCTGCTCAAAACCGCTGAGCCGATAGCCATACTGATTGAGTTGATGCACATACTCAGCCAGATAGTTGATTTTTTCGCGACGAACGTCTTCATACTGCTTGACATGCCTGAGTTCATGAGACAGAAGCGTCGTTGCGTCTCCATTATGCCCTTCTTTTATGTAAATCCCGTAGCCGAAGGTAAGTCCCGTGATGTGACCTCCCAAAAGTCCTACTTTCGACATCGCGAGATAGACGCTCGCGTTTCCTGGATTTGGAAGTTTCCCGATCACCACCCGAACTCGTTCGGGATGCTCGACGCGCATTTTCTGCGCAATGGCAGTTTCATCGGCCATCAAGCATCTCCCGTCCGTCAATGCCTTCTCTTCCATTTTACCGGCCCATTTCTCAATTGCCTTGATGGTGGATGGAAGACTGCCCTGCTCAATAGGGCGCAACTTGAACTCTGGCGTGCCGGCCGTGGGCACGTATGACGATCTTGAACCCGGTGGACGGGAGGTTAATCCTTGAAGTGCCGGTGACGCCGGTAATGTGTGGTTCGCCGGCGTACCGGTCGGTGTGTTTGTGTTCCCTCTATCCAGTCCGTCTGACGCGGCACCGGACGATTGTTCACCTATGCGCATGGATCGAGATTACCTTTGTGATCTGAAATTAAAGGAGCTTCGCATTTGCTTGACTTGTCGGCGGATGCGCACTCTACGCCAAGCATCACCGTTCCAAACGTGCCGTCATTGTGGATCATCAGGGCTTTGTCCGGATGGGGGTAGTCGCGTCCATAGCACGGGAACTCGTACCCATCCGGACAAAGCCCACTCTATCGCAAACAGCTCGCCGCACGCTTTGCCGGGTGGCATCGCTTCACTGGGCTCACCCAAGATCCGTCCAATTTCTGAGCAAATGTACGTCCCGTGCGCTCTTGCGTCGCGTATACCTTAACGTGACAACGCCTGCGCGACAGGTACGACACTTCTGTATAATGAGATGCATCAGGCGAGCGCGATGAATCATCTTTTCTCCATGTCGCCAAGAAAAACGATTTCATTTGGCAACGCGCCTTGCGGATGATCAAGATGGTGTTTGAGTGCGGCGTTTTTTGCATCCGCACCACTGCCAATAAACCTGAAACCTGCCTTGTAGAAAAACTTCGCGGCGCCTTCATCCTGGCAACTTAGGGAAACACTCGACAAGCCGAGATCACCTTTCATGCGGTCAGCAATTTCTAGAAATCGGCTTCCAACCTGACGCACCGCGGTTCTTTTACGGTTATCAACTGATAAGAGCCTTAACGAATTCAACTGAGGTGCCACGCACATCGTGCCAAAATGTTGACTACGAGTTGGACTTGAACTCCGCATTTCTATTTTTGTAGCGTTACCTGATGCTGACGATTCAATCGTCACATCAACCATTGACTGCCGACCTCGATCGTAGATTTGCATACTTGTGCCGACTCCTCGAAAAATCTTGAACACTATCGCAAAAGCGTGTTGTCTGCGCCAGAATTTCCGAAGCTACGCCTCATGGCACGAACGCCCATGGTCGGTGGGCGCATATAAAGCGCTCTGATGTGATGGACGACTCCCGCTACGCCCGAGGGGTTTATGCCAAAGTGGAGAAGTCGTGACTTCCACGGCAAAGGAGCGAATGAAATGAACGCGTCCCACCCGGTGAATGGGTAAGCAACGCAAGATCGCATACAACTGATTGCGGGTTTCGAGCGGACTGAAGTTGCATTTGAGGCTTTGTCGCAATAACGCGGTCAAGTAAAATCCGCCGACGACAGCGCATGACAAGCATGATGACAAAGACGAAGACGCCATGCAAGACGCTGCCCGCTGGCATTGGCAAGGTACTGAAGCGGCTGCACTACCCGCTGGACGTGATCCTGCTGTGCGTCCGGTGGTACGTGGCGTACTCACTGAGTCTACGAAACCGCGAAGAAATGATGGCCGAGCGGGGTATCGAGGTGGACCATTCGAGCGTGCACCGGTGGGTTATCAAGCTGCTGCCGGTGTTTGAAAAAGCATTCCGCAAACGCAAACGGCCTGTCGGCAAGAGCTGGCGCGTCGATGAGACCTATGTCAAGGTCAAAGGCCATTGGAAATACTTGTACCGTGCCGTGGACAAGGCGGGCAACACGGTGGATTTCCTGCTGCGCGCCCATCGGGACAAGGCCGCGGCGCGCCGCTACTTCGAGAAGGCGATTGAACAGAACGGCGAGCCCGAGACAATCACCGTGGACAGGAGCGGCGCCAATCTGGCTGCGCTTGAAGCGCTCAATGCCGAGCGTTTAACGCCGATCAAGGTCCGGCAAAACAAATACCTAAACAACGTCGTCGAGCAGGATCACCGTGCCATCAAACGCATCATCAAACCGATGATGGGGTTCAAGGATTTCCGCTGTGCGCGCATCATCCTGTCTGGCATTGAGATCGCACACATGATCCGCAAGGGGCAGATGTGTGACGATGGCGTCGCCTCGACTGCAGCCGAACAATTCTATTCTCTCATGATGTAAGCAATCCTCTTCACCTTAGCCGCCTGATCGTCGCATCGTCCTTAACGCGACACAACCGGTGAATGTGCTGGTGCGCAACCCGCCGGAGCCATGAAACTCCGGGCCGACGCGAAAGCCGGAATGCTTCATGGCAAGCGCCGAAAGTCGCCTCGACTGCAGCCGAACAATTCTATTCTCTGGTGATGTAAGCAATCCTCTTCACCTTAGGCGCCGGATCGTCGCATCGTCCTTACCGCGACACAACCCCTACACTTGGGCACGGTACCAGGCTGGCCGACAAGCGTTTGCCGGGATCCGAGAGGGCGCGGTCATGTGACCTGACACCTACGAACCCTACAACGACATCGCCCGGCGCCACCAACTCGTGCACCGTGGCTGCTGGGTTCATCTGAGACGGTACTTCATCAAAGCAGAGGACAGCGTACCGAAGGCTGCTCGAACGCTCGATCTGCTTGCGACGCGCTTCATCAAATTGATCGCATCGGTTCGATTATTTTGCGCCGTCTCTTCCGTCCTTGGACGCTTGGCTGTCACGGCTTCGTAGTGTCCCTGCTGGTCCCAGATAACGACATGGTGCGTGAACGGGGCACTCGCGCCAGAAGCGGAAATGGTTTCCTTGCTCGTCACGGGGTATTGCGCGTCTAGGCCCGCTTCGACTACCCCGACCTGTATGTTTACGTTGTAGCGCTCATTGACAAGCCTCGTGAGGGTCTTGGCCGCTCCACCAACGCCGGTATCCAGATGCAGCATTCTGTCGTTGCTGTCGGACGGATTTTTCACGTCGTACGCGCGGCGCAACTCGTTAACTTCGTTGTCGAGATTGCTGTCCTTCAAATCCGGCCTGAGGTGTTGCACCAACGCATAGATCGCGCAGTTGCTCCCCGTTCCCGGGTTGGAAATGACCTGCAGGTCATGTTTGGTCAAGTGTGCCCTAAAAGCGTTGTTGAGGTCGGCGAATACCAACATCTGCTGCTCCCGGTTATCGTTGGAGACTTCAGACGGTTCTTCGTTCCTGTCAGCCTGATTGACCACGGCGTTATTCGTGGGATTCGAAGTATGCGTCGTGTTGCTTTGAATGGCTTGCGGTTCAGGTTTGACCAGTATCCTGAAAGCCTTCTCCTGCAGGCTGCGTGCGATGGCTTCCTCCACCGCAGCTGCGTCGGCACTATCCATTTCGTCGGCAGTGCGGGCCTTCTTTTGTCCGACCGTGCCGTACTTAGCCAAAAGTGTTTTCTGGTCAGGGACTGCTGAGCGAACGTTTTCCATCGCTGAAGTCCCTTGGCTCGAACTCAAGTCGCGATGGGCATTAGCGCCAATATTATTATGGACTCTTGTCTTTAACCCTGCCAATTGACCGCTCGCGCACAAGGTGGATGCGGAATTAGGATTAGTAGGCGATTCTTCACCCGTACTCGTTGCCGTGAGATCGGTGGAAATGTTACTTGAGCTAGATACGCTGGAGATTGGCATGCCTGTTCCACGATGAATGACGGTTTTGAACTGCAGTTCGGCTGCTCGTAAGTAATGCGCGACAGAATCGATTATTACGGCTCAAGCGCTTACCCTCCCACTTTGCCCGTCAAGCCAGAGCCTTGCGTTTCTAAACTCGTTTTCGCTCTGATTGACGGCCATCGAGATGAGGCCGATGACTTCGCTCATGTCCTTGTCGAGGTGCTTATCCGGATGGAATCTGCTCAGGAGCTTCTTGTGGGCTTTTCGTACTTCGAATTCTGCCTCCTCTATTTGTTTTCGCATTTCTTCGATACCCTTGCGAGTTTGGGCCTGAGCCATTACTTCGTTGTCTAATACGCGCCCGTCCATCCCCAAAACTTGCCGCCAAGCCGCGCCCTTCACAACGCCCAACTGCTCGAAAGCGGTTGGGCGGGATGCCTTCGCCCCGAACGATTCAGTTGAATTCCCTTGGCGCTTTGTCGTGCTCGAGGCCATGTCCGGCGGCGATGCAATAGGATTCGGTGGCACATTATCCGGCGCGCACCATCCTGACCAGCGTTTCTGAAACGGTGGAACCGGACCGGTACCAAATCCCGCCGCCGGACGCCATTGGCGAGGACCCTGTGCAAGCGGATGCGCATAACCCGGCACGGACTGCCCGGCACCCATAGCCGGCGAGTTGAAGCCTCCGTAGGCGCCGTAACCGTCGTTGTTTCCATACGTGCCGCTGAGGCTTCCCATGCCGCCGAAACCGGCCGTTCCGCGCGAGCGCCATGCAATTGCGAAGGCACCCATCATGGCCATCATCGGCAAGGCGAGCATGCCCATTCCGAGGCCCGGCATGCCCAGCATACTGCTGCCGATCATGCCGATACCGGCGACAGCCGAAATCGAACCGAGCGCCAACGGCATCGCGGCAATCATCGGCAGATTCGGCGAACGCATCTGCTGCGCGTAATCTGGTGAATATGGTCCCGCTCCATAGTCGAATCCGTATCGATGCAGGGGTTCATTGCGCGGTATCTCAGAGGTCGTGGTGAAGATCTTTTCCATGCGGTTGCGAATTCCGGCACGCGTGCGCCGAAATGCATCGAGCACGCTTCTATCGACTTGTCGAGAACGTCCACTGCGTTCGGATGAAGCCGTCGACGCCGAGGCGGATGCAGGTGGAACCCCGTTCGCAGGAACCGCGGACGCCAACGTTTCCCGGATGGGCAGTCCGTTCAATGTCTCACTTGCCGCCGGCCCACGCCGCGGCGACGAGTGCTGCCGTACAGGCGTAGACGCACGCGTCTCGGGTGAGACAGACGTCGTGGACGCATGATCGGTGATGATTGATGCGGTGTCGATGTCATGAGGCATGGTTGCAATGGAGTCGCAGAAGGAATGGAGATGTAGCCATTTGAAAGCATATGGCCGCACTGCCGGCGGCCCGATCGCTAACACGAATTTATGACGACGCCGGCGAAAAAATCTGACGAGTACCCGTTGGTAACTGGCAATACTGTCCACTCTTCACGCTGCTCCTCCGGGCTCTCGGCCACGAGACGCTTATCGAGGGTTCAACTTGCCAGACTTCGGTTTTACATTGACGACTTCTCATCCTGGGCCCGTTGAAAGGTTCTGTTGCAGTGAGGGTGTCGGGACGAGAGATGTCGATATGATAAGTATTGCTTATAACACAATGGAGTAAAACTGCTGGGAAGCAGACGACGGGTCTTTGCCCGCACATTTCATCTGTCCTTTCCTGATCATGTGCATTACCTCGATGCCGCCGAGAATGACCCTCGCACGGTGGAAGTTCTTGAATCCCAGCATCGGCCGGGTCCGGCGTTTGATAGCCCGATGGTCCTGTTCGACAATGTTGTTCAGATACTTGATCTGACGGACCTTGATCGGCGTCTCGCGATCGGCATTCACCGCATCCAGTGCGGCCAGATTGGAGCCGCTTTTGTCGATGGTCACGGTCTCTGGCGTACCATTATGGGCGATCGCCTTTTCAAAGAACCGCCGGGTAGCGACCTTGTGCCGCCTGGCCCTGAGCAGGAAGTCGACCGTGTCGCCCGCCTTGTCCACTGCCCGGTAAAGATATTTCCACTCACCTTTGTTCTTGATATAGCTCTCGTCCATTCGCCAGCTTTTCCCAACCGGACGCTTGTGCTTGCGGAAGCTCCTTTCGAAGAGCGGCAGCAGTTTGATGACCCAGCGGTACACCGTCGAATGATCCACCGCGACACCAGCCGGTAGAAGGTAAAGATCAGCTCGATGTACGCCGTGGTGTAGGTCGGCTCACGCCCCGACACGCCCGGCGTACGGATCTTTGCGTTGATCAGCTGCGCCTTCAGATCGCCGCCCGGCACATACAGGCTGATCATGCCGCGCTTTCTCAGGCTCTGGTTATACGCCCGCGCGTTCGTCACCCGGTACCCCGGCTTCTTGCGCTTGCGCGGTTCACCCGTCTTTAGTCTGGCTTTATATGGCATTATTCAATGCTGGCTTCATCATGTTGCGCTTTTACACAACCCGCAGCGTCTTTGCAATACCCCCATCCGGACAAAGCCGCGCGCCGATACCATCTCGAGCACTTCGCCCCTCGGGCCATCACTTCGCCGTGCGCATCTTTCCATGCAGGGCCCTTCATGCATCATTGGCACCGTCAACGGATAACCGCTGAAACCGCAACCAGTTGAGAGAGAAAACAATGGCGACTATCGAGACTAATCCCCGAGTAAACGCTCAGTTGACGTTTACTGATCCCTACGCACAGTCGGACTGCCGGAGTGTCAATGCCAGTCAGAACCGGATTGCGGCAGACATACTGCGATTGTTGGATGACATAGCTGCAGCATCAGGAGAAGAAAAGGGTGACCCCGGAACACGCGGCAGGCAAGCTCAGTTCTTATATGGGGATAACGGCTGGAAGAGAATGGAAGTTGGCGGTTTATATTGGCTCGCAGAAAACACCGACGGTAACGTACCGCCAGATGTCTCAAAGGCCGCAAAATTCATGATGCAAAACCCAGACGTCTTTCGACAGATCGAAATGCACGCACGAGGAACCATCGATGGCGTAGCTAGTGGTGGGGAGCTCAACTGGGCTGCAATGGGCGGGCTGAAGAGGTAAGCAACCAACTGATTGAGGGTGTTTGCGAAGGGGTCGAATTGGTCTGCGGTCCCCGTCGGGACTGGCTCGCGGGGTTGGCGAGGCCGGGCGGTTGAAGTCAAGGCTTTGCGGATACATGAGGGCCCTGCCAGATTGACGCAGGAGCGGGGGTAGAATGAAGCAATGAAGAAAAGAAATTCGCTTTATTGCGGTCACCGCTTCCCTGCCATCGTCATCAGCTGCGCGGTTCGCTGGTATTTCCGGTTCAGCCTGAGCCTGCGCGATATCGAGGAGTTGTTGCTCGAGCGTGGTGTCGTTGTCACGTACGAAACAATCCGTTGCTGGTGCGACAAGTTCGGCGCTGGATTCGCCCAGCGTGCAAAGACGGCGCGGCGCAAGCGGGGCAACACATGGCATCTGGATGAGAGTGTTCGTGACGCTGCGCGAGGAGCCGTATCTGCTGTGGCGCGCAGTCGATGAGCATGGCACTGAACTCGACGTTCTGGTGCAAAAACGACGCGACAAGGTCGCAGCCAAGCGCTTCTTCCAGCCAGTGCTGCGATCAAACCCGGTGCCGCCCATGATCGTCACTGCCCAGCTACGCGGCTATCCGGCAGCGAAGTCCGAGATTGCAGAGCTCGCTCACGTGAAGCACGTTTTCGTCAAGGCAGTTGCGCGCGTGAATAACCGCGCCGAGAATAGCCACCAGCCGACCCGCAGACGCGAACGCCAGATGCCCGGCTTTCGCGATGCGCGTCGCGCTCAGGCGTTTCTCTCACGGTTCGGCCCGATCCGGCAGCACTTTGCTTTACCCAGACATCGAATGAAAGCGGCAAGTCACCGTGCCGCACTCCATTAGGCCGCTAACCCCGGCCCGCCATGAGTAGAGAAATTGCGGACGCACATCCATCCGCTTCATCCGATCAGGGACCGAAAACGCACATGACACAATCTTTGGAAGACGCATTTTTCAGTGCACAGCAAACAAAACTGAATCGTCGCCTGCTTGTGGCGCTCATTGACCAGGCTGATACCCATTGGTGGGGTGGTCATGTCGACAACTGGCAGCCGGACGAAGCACTGTTTTCCTCAGGGGCGGCACTGAAGGGTTACCGGAAACTCGTGACCCGTTTCAAGAAAGGCGAGACCGCCAAGGCACACGTGCTGATGATGCACATTGACGGCACGTTCGGGGCCGTCATGTTTGGTGTGGAGTCAGCGGAGGAAGCGCAACGGCTTCTGGATGACACACTGGAAGAAATACGGATTAGAACCTCAGATTGATGCCCGGCTTCGCAGAAGCGGGGTTGTCAGGCTGGGGCATACTTCAATCGGACACTCTTGCTCGTGGCGGCACCCCTTTCATCATCGTGAGGCAGCTATGGGCAAAGGCGCAACCACCGCGAACGTGCTACTCGGCATCTTCAACGCTTACATGCTGCTGCGCTCGCGGATTGTCATGTTGCGGGTTGTGCCGATTATCGCGATGGACGGCTCCGCCATTGCGGAGAAGCCCGACAGGCATTCAACTGATTGCGGGTTTTCCGAAGGGGCCGAATTTGTCTGCGAGCCCCATCAGGGCTGGCTTGCGGGGTTGGCGAGGCCGGAGCGGTTAAAGTCAAGGCTTTGCGGATGCGAGAATGGCTGCAAACCATGGCCGACAGGCGATTCCCACGCAATTGACGGTTGAGCAGTTCGAGCAATTTATCTTGCCGCATCTGGGCCGGGGCCGGCGCGGTCCGCCACCGACGTTGCCGCTACAGAAGATGTTCAACTATGTCCTGAGGCGCTGTACATGGGTTGCCAGTGGAAGATGCTGCCCATCGAAACGAATGCACTGGGGCTGCCTGAAATCCACCACACCCGCATCTACCGGATCATGCGGCGCTGGCAGGCCGACGGCAGCATCGACCGGGTCTTTGCGGGCTCGGTTGATCAACTGCATCAGGACCAGCGCCTGGACCTCTCGACCATCCACGGCGACGGCACGACGACGGCAGCGAAGAAAGGCGGCGACAACCTGGGCTACAGCGGGCACAAGCACCTCAAGGGCGACAAGGTGGTGGCCTTCTACGATCGCAAATGCAACATCATCGCGCCGTTCGTGAGTGCGCCGGGCAACCGCAACGAATCGCCCCTGCTGCGTGACGCGCTGCCAAAACTTACCGCCATGGCGCGTGCCATTGGTGCGGACCTGCAGGGCTCAACCGTCAGTCTGGATGGCGTCTACGACTGCCGCGAAAACCGCCGTGCGATCTTCAACCTCGGCATGAGGCCCAACATCCCAGAGAATCTGCGCAACCGCAAACAGAACAAACGCGGCCGCAAGCGTCATTTCGATGCGGCCATCTTCGAGGAGCGCTTCAGCACCATCGAGCGCGTGTTCGCCTGGGAGGATACGTTCCGCCGCCTGCTGCTGCGCTTCGAGCGCATCAGCGACGTACACTACGCGCTCAAGACGCTGGCCTATACGATGATCAACCTGCAGGTGTTGTGTCGCATTAAGGACGATGCGACGATCAGACGCCTGAGATGAAGAGGATTGCTTACATCACGAGAGAATAGAATTGTTCGGCTGCAGTCGAGGCGATGCCATCGTCACACATCTGCCCCTTGCGGATCATGTGTGCGATGATCTCAATGCCAGACAGGATGATGCGCGCACAGCGGAAATCCTTGAACCCCATCATCGGTTTGATGATGCGTTTGATGGCACGGTGATCCTGCTCGACGACGTTGTTTAGGTATTTGTTTTGCCGGACCTTGATCGGCGTTAAACGCTCGGCATTGAGCGCTTCAAGCGCAGCCAGATTGGCGCCGCTCCTGTCCACGGTGATTGTCTCGGGCTCGCCGTTCTGTTCAATCGCCTTCTCGAAGTAGCGGCGCGCCGCGGCCTTGTCCCGATGGGCGCGCAGCAGGAAATCCACCGTGTTGCCCGCCTTGTCCACGGCACGGTACAAGTATTTCCAATGGCCTTTGACCTTGACATAGGTCTCATCGACGCGCCAGCTCTTGCCGACAGGCCGTTTGCGTTTGCGGAATGCTTTTTCAAACACCGGTAGCAGCTTGATAACCCACCGGTGCACGCTCGAATGGTGCACCTCGATACCCCGCTCGGCCATCATTTCTTCGAGGTTTCGTAGACTCAGTGAGTACGCCACGTACCACCGGACGCACAGCAGGATCACGTCCAGCGGGTAGTGCAGCCGCTTCAGTACCTTGCCAATGCCAGCGGGCAGCGTCTTGCATGGCGTCTTCGTCTTTGTCATCATGCTTGTCATGCGTTGTCGTCGGCGGATTTTACTTGACCGCGTTATTGCGACAAAGCCCACAGGGGTTGTGCAGCGGGGCCAATATGATAGTCACCGGGAAACGGCATGTGCGCTCCTTGAAGCGTTGAACGGTCCAGCGTGCAAGCAGCGCACCCCTAGAGCGTGTTAGGAACTTTGAAGTACTGGCACGGCGTGGACAAGCATGAGCATTGCGAAGACGACGAAATGAAGCCCAGCGAGAGTTTCGGGAAGCCGTTCATAGTCACGTGCGAGACGCCGGAAACGGTTGAGCCAGCCAAAGCTGCGCTCGACCACCCACCGGCAGGGGAGCAGAACGAAACCCTTTTTCGTTTCTTCGAGTTTGATCACCTGAAGGTCAATGCCCTCGTCGAATGCAGCCTGCGCTGGCTCCTTGCCCATGTATCCCTGATCGGCAAATGCCACCTTGACCGTTCGTCCCGTTACCTGCTGGACCTGCCGCGCAAGCTCCGCTACCTGTGCGCGCTCCTGTTCATTGGCGGGGGTCACGTGCACCGCCAGCAACTGTCCCAACGTGTCTACTGCAATATGTACCTTGCTACCGCGCTGCCGCTTATAACCGTCATAGCCCGCACGCGGGCCGCTCTCGCAGGTCGACTGTATCGTGCGGCCATCGAGGATGACCGCGCTGGGCTGTCCCCGACGGCCCTGTGCCACGCGTATCACCGAGCGCAGGTCGCTCACCATGCTCTCAAAGCAGCCAGCCTGCAGCCAGCGTTGAGTCTGCTGATACACCAGCTCCCACGGCGGGAAATCATTGGGCAGCATCCTCCACGGCGCGCCGGCACGAGCCATCCAGCGCAATGCATCAAACATGTCGCGCAGTTCGTATTTGCGCTGGGGCGCGTCAACGTCCATCAGCGTCAGATACGGCGCCGCGAAACTCCATTCCTCATCCGACACATCTGTCGGATACCCTTTGCGGTCGGTTCTTTTCATCCCGCCAGGATACCAGGTCTCAATCGAAGTTCCTAACACGCTCTAGCAGGCTGTTGAAAAGCGCCCCGTCATGACGACCGAAGCTACGTTCAGGAGACTTGCGCGTGCAATTTCCCGCTGAATTGCCGGTTTGCCGCGCGATCCGCGCGGGGCATGCGCACGCATGCAGCCCCGCTGGCGCGCAGTCTTCACGCCGTGACGGCTCATCGCGCCGCTCCTTGCGGCACCACCCCTGGCATTCGGGCCATGCGGGTCAGATTGCTCGCAACCATCGTCAGCTTGAAGTGCTGGTCGACGCGCTTGATACCGCGATAGACCGTCTGCCGGATCCGACCGACCGTTTTACCCCAGCCGAAATGCTCTTCGATTCGTTTGCGGATGATCTGGCTAATCCGGTAGCCTGTATGCCGCGAAGTGCGACCATCGATTGCGCTGCCGCCCCAACGCTCATCGTTGCGCGCGACATGCGGTGTCACGTTGCGAGCGCGGCAATCGTTCACGAAGTCGCGGGTGTCATACGCCTTGTCGGCACCAACTGTCTTCGCATGAGCGCCTGGCACGCAATCGAGCAATTGCAATGCGCTGGCCCGCTCGGCGAAACCATCTGCGTGACTCACCACGGCGCCGACCACCAGCCCCGAGCGATTCTCCATCAGGATGTGCCCGTGGTAGCACAGGATGGCCGGGCTCTTGTGGCTCTTCTTGAACAATCGCGCCTCCGGATCAGTAGTCGACTCGTGCGTGGCATTGCTACGTCGCTCGCCTTTCCAGTCAGTGTCGGCGTTGCGGCCACCGCCGGCTGGCGGACCATCGTCCGGGCCGTCCTTGCGGCGGAAGCTCTTGTGACTGGCCCACGCCTGAATCAGCGTGCCGTCCACCGAGAAATGCTCTCTCGACAGCAAGCCCCGCTTGTCCGCCAGGCTCATGACTTCGGTGAAGAACGCTTCCACGACTTCATGCTCCAGAAGCCGGTCGCGGTTCTTCGAGAACACCGAGTGGTCCCACACCGCGTCCTCAATCGCCAGCCCGACAAACCAGCGGAACAGCAGGTTGTAGCGCATCTGCTCCATCAGCATGCGCTCGCTGCGCACCGAGTAGAACACCTGCAACAGCAGCGCCCGCATCAGCTTCTCAGGCGCAATCGAGGCACGGCCGGTGTCCGCGTAGATGACGCTGAACAGCCCGTTGAGCCGTTTCAACGCGTCATTCACCAGCAACCGGATCGGTCGCAACGGGTGATCTGCCGGGACGAAGTCCTCGAGCTTGACCGTCGTGAACAGGGGTTCCTGCATCTCATCCATTCCGCGCATCGCATCCGCTGCCAAAGATCATGAACACGATATCCATAACGCCCGTCCCTCAAACCCCGTTTACACGGGACCCAAATTCAACAGCCTGCTAGATTTTGAAAGCAGTGAAGCCCAGTCGAGCGAAGGTAGCATGCGCCACGGACGCAACGCACGCAAAAGCGAAAATGTTTCTTCGCGGACGAAGCAGCACATATGCGTCCGAGTTCTATTGATCTATTCGCGTTCGCGCTTCAGGAGCCGTCCATGAGTGCCGATAACACAGAGTTCGCACGCGGCGCGCCGCCTTCGCGTCCGGCTCGGGCGCATTTTGACGGATGCCTATGATCATTACTGTTGTCGGCGCTTCTTCACCGTGCCCGGTCAACGCATCAAACGGTTTTGTCGCAATAACGCGGTCAAGTAAAATCCGCCGACGACAACGCATGACAAGCATGATGACAAAGACGAAGACGCCATGCAAGACGCTGCCCGCTGGCATTGGCAAGGTACTGAAGCGGCTGCACTACCCGCTGGACGTGACCCTGCTGTGCGTCCGGTGGTACGTGGCGTACTCACTGAGTCTACGAAACCTCGAAGAAATGATGGCCGAGGGTACTGTCGCAATAAGGAGGCTGACCGGCGAGTTCACCGGAATATATAGGGCTACGTGTGGAATTGCTGGAAGGGAGAGAGTACCCTACCGCCATCGTTCATCTGGGCTTTGCAAATCAAAGCCCGTTGGCCTCCACCAATTCCGTCCGACCTCAGAGTCCTTAGGGCCTCGAATCGGACAGGCCACGCGCGCCGCTGCGCTTGCCGTACCTCGTCGACCAACCAACCCGACACTGAACACGATGACCTCCTTCGAACACATCTCCAGTCACCCCATCCTGGATCTGCGCGCGCAGCTCGAGCAATACGTAGACCCCGCGTCCGGAGCACGTCATGTGCACTTGGCCAGCGACCAGGACGAATTCGCTTTCCTGGTTGGCTTTCCGACGGTTCCGCGAGCTAGCGACGGGCGTGCCCATATCCTCGAGCATCTTGCACTGTGCGGCTCCGAGCGTTTCCCGGTGGCGGCCCCGTTCTTCGCAATGCTGCGGCGCTCAACGGCGACTTTCATGAATGCGATGACGTACCCCGACCGCACGGTCTATCCGTTCGCGAGTACCGATCGCACCGACTTCTTCAATCTGCTCGACGTCTATCTTGACGCGACCTTTTTCCCCAAGCTGGATTACCTTAGCTTCCGTCAGGAGGGCTGGCGCCATTCCTTCAAGGACAATCGCCTAGTCCGTCAAGGCGTAGTGCTCAACGAGATGAAGGGCGCGTTTGGCAATCCACTGCGCGTCCTGTACTCCGCCCTCAACAAGGCTCTGTTCCCCGGAACGACCTACGCCGAGAACTCCGGCGGCGACCCGCTAGTCATCCCGGAGCTTTCGCACGAAATGCTGCTGGAGTTCCACGCCAGCCACTACCACCCTTCGCAGGCGATGTTCATGAGCGCTGGTCGAATCGAGGCAAAGGAGATTCAGGCCAAGCTCGTTGAGCGCGTGCTCTCGCGCCGCACGGCACGGTGCCCAGCGCGCCGGCCAGAGCTGGCTGATGACTGGATAGCACCGCGCCGCGCTCAGGTCAGAGTACCGTCGGCTCAAGGGCGCCCTGACGAACATGGCCTGCAGCTTAGTTGGCGCTTCGGTGAATCCAGCGACCCGCTAGCCACTGCACGACTTCGGCTACTGACCCACGGCTTGCTTGGCGACGCCTCCGCGCCGGTGATGAAGGCCATGCAGTCGGCCGGCTTCGGTCGACCAAGCCAGATGAATTTCGTCGACAGCGGCCTCCGCCAGCTTGTGCTGCATATTGGCATGGAAGGATTGACCGAGACACAGGTGGAGCGAGCTAACAGCTGTATCGAGCAAGCCCTCGAGGACGCCGCAACTGTCGGTGTTCCGGTGGATGTCCTCAAGACCGCACTGCGCGACATGCGCTTTGCACAGCGCGAGATTCGGGGCGGCACCATCCCGGACGCACTGCGCCGGTTGCTTGACGCAGTACCCTTGCTGATGAACGGAGGCGACGTCGCAGCGGCATTCGATATCGAACCCGTGCTTCAGCAACTCGAGAAAGAGATTGCGGACCCAGCCTTCTTCAAGCGTGCCGTCCGTGAGCTGATCAATCACCCGAATCTTCTGGCCACGCACGTGATTGCAGATGCCGACTTCGCGACTGTGCGCGAGGTGCAGGAAGCCAAGGCGCTAGCGCTGAGGGATCGCGAGTTGAGCGACGACGAGCGTCGCCAGATCGGCGCCGAGGAGGCCGCTCTGGCCGAACGCCGCAAGGCTCGAAGCAACACCGATGTACTGCCTTGCTTCCAGGCGAGCGAACTCAGGCGTGAGCCCATCGCGTTCCCAGAGATTCAACATCAGCACAGCTCGATTAGCGTCGTCGGTGCCGCCACCAACGGCATCACCTATGCGACCACGCTTTTCGATCTGAGCACGGCCCAGAATGACGATTGGCCTTGGCTATCCCTGTACGCCGACATCGTGCCGAAGCTCGGGACTGGTAGTTTGGGATTTGAAGAAGCGGGCCGTTGGCGCCAGCGTCAGGTGTCCTCGTTATCAATGACGCTGGACACCGTGGTGGAGGCCGGTCGCACGAGCCTGACGCCGCAACTGAACGTTCATGCCTCCGCGCTGACTGAGGACGAAGCCGGAATCCCCTCCGCCATCGCGGCGTGGACCTTGGTGCCGCGATTCGATGAACTCGACCGCATCTCGTTTTTGACCAAAGCGCGCGTCGCCCGTAAAGTCAATGGCTTGGCAGCGGCGGCCGACCGGTACGCTTCGCTGGCCGCGGCCGCGCCCTACTCGATTCGTCGGCAATTTGCCCACCGCGTGCACGGCTTAGCCTCTCTGCCATTCGTCGCCGCGCTAGGCAAGATGCTGGAGTCGCCGGAGGGCGTTCAAGCTATCGCCGATCACCTGAAGCGCATTCACCAACTGTTGCTGGAGGTGCCTAATCGCGTCATTTGGGTTGGCCTGAACGGATCGCCGCTCGAGGCCTCGAAGGCATTGGACCTGCGCCCCTCTCGGGCGGGCAGGCTCGGTGCATCTGACGCGATCTCGCGTGCTCATGAAGTCGCCAACGTGGCCTTGCGTGTGGCAAGCCAGGTGAACCATTGCCACATTGCATGGGCCGCGCCTAGTTTCGAGCATCCCGATGCTGCGCCTCTCGCCGTGGCCGCCAAGCTCCTGACCCATCTTGCGCTGCACCGCAAGTTGCGCGAAGAGGGTGGAGCCTACGGCGGCTGGGCCAGATATAGCGCGGCGGATGGCCTTTTTACGATGAGTTCGTTTCGCGATCCCCGGCTGGCGGGCACCTACGCGGATTTCACGGGCTCGGTGCGTGAGATCCAAGACGCAAGCTTGAGCCAACAGACCCTCGACGAGGCCATCGTCTCAGTCATCAAGCAACTCGACAAACCCCGGGCACCATATGCCCTCGCCAGTGCAGCCGATCGTTCGGAGCGTCGCGGTGTGACGCAGGAGATGCGCCGAGCCTTCCGCCAACAAGTGCTCGCTTGCACTGTGATGCAAGTCAAGGAGGCGCTCGCTCGCTGGCTACCCCCGCAAGCGGCTAGCCGTGCCGCCGCTGTGGGAAATGCAAACCAGGATCTCTGCGGAATGGCTGTGATCGAGGTAGCAGACCTTGTGAATTGATTCAAGTGATTGCGGGTTTTCCGAAGGGGCGGAATTTGGCAATGTCTCAGGCGCAGTTGGAGGTTGAAGGCGGCGGTTCCCCGTTGGGGATCCCTCAGGATGTCCAGATGCACAATAATCAGATGTGGCAGCTATTCCAGATGGCGCTGAATGTGTCGCAAAACAGCCGTCAGCTTCTACAAAAGGCGATGGACGGCGAAACTCAGCTTGCCGCCTCGGAAGCCGCGGGAATAGAGCGCGCCGCCCGCTGATTACGCCGCGGCTCACGAACGGCTCTGTCGCGATAAGAACGCTGGAATGAAAGATGTGGATCGGTTAGGATTACTTTGGTCGCCCACGGGCTTTGTCAGGTTGACGGTAAGGCCAAAACCCGCAACCAGTTGGACTTGCAAATCGAGGAAGCAAATGAAGATCGAGCGCCGCATCAATACGCATGTCGAAGCTTCTGCCTCCGAGGTGTCCGGCGACGCGCCTCCGGCCGACAAATTACGGAGGACAAGCTCCGCCGGTGTGCTGCAGGAGCTGGATGAGCTCAATGCCGCTCGATCGCCGGAACACCAAGAGCAGGCCGTGCATCGGCGCCGAGCGAGTTTTTCCGAAACAATCGCTGCACCCGCTTTACACAAATTGATCGGTCGAGAACGGGCCGGCGCGCTGGACGCCCTGTTCGGCAGCCTTCAACCGCCGTTCAACCTTGCCACCGATGGCATCAAGCAATGGGAGCGCGAAGGGGGGGTACCGACAGGGGCCCCGCTGCAGCACTCCAGGCGCCTCATCGTGCCGGACGGCCAAGGCAACGTCCCGAGCCTGATGAGCCAAGGTGTCAAGGAGAAAATCGACATCGACGCCCTTAAGCGAGGCGAGAAGCAGTACATGTGGGCCGTCAGCGCGCTGGGCCGCCTGTTCATCGGCGAATTGGAACCGGCCGGCAAAGACCCGGAGACCCAGAGGGAGCGATACCGAGGGCATCCCCTGCTTGTCGGTGGCGGCACCGCGAGAATCTGCGGCGAATTGCGCTTCAACCCGGCCACCGGCAAGTTCGTGGTATCGAATCAGTCGGGCCGGTACTCTCGCTACGAAGACCGCACCGAAGCGGGTCTCAACGAGGTGGCCAGCATGTTTGCCCAGGCAGGCCTCGACGTCGAGACCGAGCAGGTGGCGAAATACATGACGGCCAGGAAACGAGCAACTCTGATTCTGCCGAGTCTGGATCCGAGACGATGCTGACCCACGTCAGTTTGCAGGTTGTGGTGCAAATAGCGCTCAAGGATCGGTTAGAGTGTCGCCCTGACCGATTTGAGAAGCGGCGATGAACAAGCTGAAGAGTCTGGACGGGCTATTCGCCGGCCGTCATTTTGACCGTGAGGTGATCATTCTTTGTGTGCGCTGGTATCTGCGCTACAAACTCAGCCTGCGCGATCTCGGGCTTTGTCGCAATAACGCGGTCAAGTAAAATCCGCCGACGACAACGCATGACAAGCATGATGACAAAGACGAAGACGCCATGCAAGACGTTGCCCGCTGGCATTGGCAAGGTACTGAAGCGGCTGCACTACCCGCTGGACGTGATCCTGCTGTGCGTCCGGTGGTACGTGGCGTACTCACTGAGTCTACGAAACCTCGAAGAAATGATGGCCGAGCGGGGTATCGAGGTGCACCATTCGAGCGTGCACCGGTGGGTTATCAAGCTGCTACCGGTGTTTGAAAAAGCATTCCGCAAACGCAAACGGCCTGTCGGCAAGAGCTGGCGCGTCGATGAGACCTATGTCAAGGTCAAAGGCCATTGGAAATACTTGTACCGTGCCGTGGACAAGGCGGGCAACACGGTGGATTTCCTGCTGCGCGCCCATCGGGACAAGGCCGCGGCGCGCCGCTACTTCGAGAAGGCGATTGAACAGAACGGCGAGCCCGAGACAATCACCGTGGACAGGAGCGGCGCCAATCTGGCTGCGCTTGAAGCGCTCAATGCCGAGCGTTTAACGCCGATCAAGGTCCGGCAAAACAAATACCTAAACAACGTCGTCGAGCAGGATCACCGTGCCATCAAACGCATCATCAAACCGATGATGGGGTTCAAGGATTTCCGCTGTGCGCGCATCATCCTGTCTGGCATTGAGATCGCACACATGATCCGCAAGGGGCAGATGTGTGACGATGGCATCGCCTCGACTGCAGCCGAACAATTCTATTCTCTCGTGATGTAAGCAATCCTCTTCATCTCAGGCGCCTGATCGTCGCATCGTCATTAACGCGACACAACCCCCAGTAGTCCTCCATATAGCAGGTGATCTGCCGCATCCCCCAGCCGAACAGCCGGTAGAAGGTAAAGATCAGCTCGATGTACGCCGTGGTGTAGGTCGGCTCACGCCCCGACACGCCCGGCGTACGGATCTTTGCGTTGATCAGCTGCGCCTTCAGATCGCCGCCCGGCACATACAGGCTGATCATGCCGCGCTTTCTCAGGCTCTGGTTATACGTCCGCGCGTTCGTCACCCGGTACCCCGGCTTCTTGCGCTTGCGCGCTTCACCCGTTTTTAGTCTGGCTTTATATGGCATTATTCAAGCTGGCTTCATCATGTTGCGCTTTTACACAACCCCCAGCATCTTTGCAATACCCCCATCACGCCTGCGTGGCGCCGTCCAATTTGCGGGCATCAGTTTTCGTCTTCATGCCCATATAACGCACAACGCACTATTTGGTGCACTCGTCGGTATAAAAATCGAGACTCTCAAATCCGACTTCCTATGACGATTTGAGGACTATTGAGTTTTCGTTACCGGATTTGTCACGGCCGGCGGCCGCGCGCCCGACGCCGCGTCAGGTTTGCCGGCGCCTGCCTTCTGCGAAAGCGCCTGCATTCTGACCGAGAAGTCCCGCAGGGTGAGCTGGTCCTTGACCTGATCCACGAAGAGGCCAACGAAGAGCGCCAGCATCAGCACGGTCATCGCTCCCTTGACGGGCTGGCTCAAGGTCATCAGGTCAAGCTTAGCCGCCGATTTGGCTGCGAAGGCGAAGGCGAAATCGATCAGCAGCAGGATCAGCATCATTGGCGCGGCGAGCTTGGCGACCAGTTGCATGAGCGTGTCGGTTTCGCGCATGGTGAACGCTTCAATGATGTTCGAGACGTCGGGCGACGCTGCCGAAACCGGCCACCAGTTATACGACTCGTACACCGTTCCGAGGAGAAAGGTCATGCCGCCGAACGCCCAGAACGCGGTGATCGCAACCTGGCCGAGCAGCGTGGCGGTTGGACTGCATGTTTCGGGCCGCGTGGGGTTGCTGATCTGCACGTTGTTGTAACCGGTCAGGTCATCAATATAAGTGCCTGCGCCTTCTGCGACCCAGAACACTACGGACGCAGCGAAGCCGATCACCAGGCCGATCAGCGTTTCGCGCATTCCCACTTCGACCAGCAGCGCGCCATGCAGCGTACCAATGAATTCGCGCGGCTGGCCATACGCAACGTAAGTGCTGAACAGTACGACAAGTGCGGTCCGGACGAGCCCTTGCAGCACGATGTCGCCAGTTGGCGGAAAGATATAGAAGGTGACAAACAGGCGCAGCGCACACAGCCCTGTCAGGATCAGATAGCCGTGGATCAGTTCGACGAATGGCGGCAGCGCTGCAATTGAATTCACGCGGCCACGCTTCGCGCGCGCAGCATGCGGCCAACGGCATTCTCCTGCGCCTCGTCGTCGTCGGCATCGCTTGCCGTGTTGTCGATCTCGCGCTGTATGCGACTCGCACGGTCCTTGACCAGATCGATACGCATGCGGTTGCCCGCGATCTGCTGGCGAGTCCGGGCAATTGCGGCGTCGCATTGCGCCAGTTCTGCCTGCTGCCGTTCGAGAGCGGACAGGTTCATATGATGGAGCTCGGCCACGCGCTCCAGGTAACGCCGCGCTTCATTGAGCGCTTCGATAGAAAACACCCGGGTTCCGCCCATGAGCGCATCCAGGCGTTCGTTGCGTTCGAGCAGCGCCGCGGCGCTGCTGTCGGCCTGACGCTGGCATGCGGCACACAGCGCGACTTGCTGCGCCTGTCCCTCGCGCTGCTGCTGGAGCATGCCACGCAACACGTCGTCCAGGCGCTGGCGGCGCCGCGCGGAAAGTTCGAGCGCCACGATGCGGCGATCGCTCATATCGCTGGTCCGCCGAGTTCGGCGAGGCTGGCGCGGGTGCGCTCAAGCGGTGTGAATTCATCGGTGCCTTGCGTGAGAAAAGCTTCCAGCGCGGCGCGCTTGGCAATCGCCTCATCGGCGACAGGATTGTTGCCCGCCTGGTATTCGCCGATCTGCAGCAGCATCTCGACCTCGCGATACTTCGCCAGCATTTCGCGCACGCGACCGGCCGCTTGCAGCGTGTGTGCGGGCACCACGCGCGGCATCACCCGCGAGAGACTGCCCAGCACGTCGATGGCGGGATATCGGTTCTTCATCGCGATCTCACGCGAGAGGATCATGTGGCCATCGAGAATGCCGCGTACTTCCTCGGCCACCGGATCGGTCCCGCTCTCGTCCTCGGCAAGTACGGTGTAAAGCGCCGTGATCGAGCCTGAATGCTCTCCCGCGCCCATCCCCGCGCGTTCCAGCAGGCGCGGCAATTCAGCGAAGATCGAAGGGGGAAAACCGCGCCGTGCGGGCGGCTCGCCGGCGGCCAGGCCGATCTCGCGGCCCGCGCGAGCAAATCGGGTAAGCGAGTCCATCATCAGCAGGACCCGCTGGCCCCGGTCGCGAAAATATTCGGCAACTGCAGTTGCAACATACGCAGCCTTCATGCGCTCCATGGAAGACCGGTCCGAGGTCGAGCACACGACCACGGAGCGGGTCATGCCGTCCGTCCCCAGAATCTCCTCGACGAATTCGCGGACTTCACGTCCGCGTTCGCCAATCAGCGCGATCACGTTGATATCGCACTCGGCGCCGCGCGCGAACATGCCAAGCAAGGTGCTCTTGCCCACGCCCGCGGGTGCGAAGATGCCTACGCGCTGGCCCTCCGCCAGCGTCATCAGGCCATCCACCAGGCGCACGCCGGTGGCAAGAGGCTGCGTAATCGGGCGGCGGCTCATTGCAGGCGGCGGCGTACCGAACACGGGGCGCGTGGCGCTGGTTTCGATCGGCGGACCGCCATCGAGCGGCACGCCCAGGATGTCGATCACGCGGCCGAGCAGCGCGTCGCCTACGCCGACTTCCAGCGGCTGGCCGAGGCCGAACACCTGGGTCGAGCGCGAAATACCGGAAAGCCGCGAGAATGGAGAGAGCAGCGCGAGGTCGCGCGTGAAGCCGACAACTTCCGCGTGCTGCACTTGCCCGTCAGCCAGGTTGCGCAGCTCGCATAACTCGCCGAGCGATACGTCAAGCCCCGATACCTTGATCAGCGTGCCGACCACCTCGACCACCTTGCCTGTTCGCACGATGCCCGACGCCTCGAGCAGCTCACGCTCGATTTCGTCGGTGAAAAGGCTGAAGTCCGCTTCGGGAGGAAGCCAAGGCTGGTTCATGTGCTGTGCACCTCGCTGGTCTGGTCGCTCGGCGCATCCCCCTCTTCCTGCGCGCCGGAGCTGTGTTGCTCCACGTCCAGGACGGCGCGCTTGAGCGCCCGCGACACGGCATTGCGCATTGCACGCAGCTGCGTTTCGAGACTGGCGTCGACCGTGCCGAAATCCGATTCTGCGATGCAACTGCCCGGCGCAAGCCGCCGGTCCGCCACGACGGACAGCGGAAACGCCTGCCCTATTTCCCGCCAACGCACGGCCAGCCGGTCGAAAGCAATGCGGGCGTGATCGTGGTCGTCAGGATGCACGGCGATGTTCAGATAAGTCGCGCTGCCTGCAATACGGTCGACTTCCGACAGCGCGCGTTCAAACAACAGGCCGCGCTGCTCGACCCTCACCACCCTTTCGACAGCAACCGACACCACGGCTGCCAGGCGCTCGCGCATGTGTCCGAGCAACCTCGCATGTGCGTCGCCTGCTTGCGCGGTGCGCTCAAACCAGTCTGCGAGCGCGCGCTGCTCGCCTTCGCGATAACCTTCCGCCGCTGCCGTCTCGCGCTCGCGGCGCGCCTGTTCGACCAACCCGGCCGCCTCCGCACGGCCCGCATCGACAAGCCTTGCTGCTTCCTCTCGCGCCGCAGCCAGCACTGCCTCGCGTTCGCTGCGCAGCGCCCGGAAGCCTTCGTCGAGCGCGACTAGCGCGCCGAATTCCGCTGCGCCCATGATCTCCGCTGCAGCGCCCACGCGCGTGCTGCCCGGATCATCAGCGGCGCCGTTCTGCAATTGACGAGTGTTTCTCAACCAAATAGCCATGCCCACTCCGGTAGCAGTTCCGGCAGCCGCGCGAATAGCCGCGCGGTACCCGGTGAATCGATCTCGCGCGGCATGCCCACAATCCATGCGGGCGGATGCAGCATGCGCGGCAACGCCAGGCCCAGCAGCGGACAGGGGGGCGCCTGCATTTCGAGGTCGCGCTGCATCAGGATCAGGCCTTCGAGCGAAAGTGCATCTGCGTCCAGATCTCCCAGCGGCATGATCCCCGCCCGCATGCCAAGACGTGCAATATCCGGCGCCTCGGCAAGATGCGCGTCGTGGCATAGCGAATCGACTGAGCACCCGGCCCACGCGGAGAGTTGTTCACGCGAGCGCCGGTCGATCAGACGGCGCACTTCCGTGCGCCGGAACGACAGCGCGCGCATGCGCAGCACCTGCAGTCCGGTGACGGCAGGAACCACGTCGATCAGCGAGGGATTGGGGCTCGCGCCTTGCGGCCGTGGACGCAAGGCCGGCTGCGAGAGCGTTTCGATAGACGGCGCGGCCACGCCCGCGCTTGCGCACAAAGCAAGCGACACACGCTCCACGGCAGCAGGCGACGACAGTGCAAGCGCGCGGTTCCAGTCGGCGAGCTGCGCCGCGTCAAGCGCGAGCAGGAACAGTGTCCAGGACGGATGCATCCAGCGCGCGGCTTCGCCAGCGTTGGCGCGATAAGTGCGCAGCGCTGCCGCCGCGCGTATGAAAGGTTGGTCGAGCCGCGCGATCATAGTCGCGTCACTCCTAGTTTGCAGTCGGGTTTGCAAATGCGGCGCACACGCGCTGGCGAGGTATCGTGCCGTGTCATTGCAGACGGCATCCGGCCGCGCTCACCCCGCCGGCCGCGCAGGCACGCGCCCCAGAATCCGACGCACGCGCCCGGCCAGACTGCTGCCCGCGCCCTTCTCTGCGTCCATCCCAGGCTCGCTGCCTGACTGCACGCTGCGCCGCGCCACCACCAGCAACGCGAGCGCAACCACGAGACAGCCGCCCACGATAGCCGCAATCACCCATGCCGGCGTGCCGGAAGCGCTTTTGATGCGGGCCACGTCGACCGGGTCGGCTGCGACCGCGGTCACGCTGACTTTGTCGTAATCCAGGCCTTCCACGCTATGCATGACCAGTGTCTTGATCTGCGGTACCAGCGCGCCGACATCCGCGTCCGACCGGTATTTGATGAACACCGCCGCCGACGACGGCTTGATGATTTGCGCGAGCGGATCGTTGTTCGGAAGCACGATCTGTACGCGTGCGACCAGCACACCGTCCATTTTCGATAACGTCGACGATAGCTCCTGCGACATGCCATAGATGAACCGCACGCGCTCCTCGGTCGGCGTGGACACCAAGCCGTCCTTCCTGAACAACTCGCCGAGGTTGTCGTAACGGCTGTGCGGCAAGCCAGCCGCGCGCAGCACCTGCAGGGCCTGCATCAGCTGGCTGTCATCCACTTGCAGCGACCAGGTCTTGCCGCTGTCTGGCGTCTCCTTGCCCGCATCCACTCCATGCTCCAGCAGCGCCACGACCATCTCGTTGGCATCCTGCTCGGCCAGCTTGCCGTACAACTCCATCTTGCAGCCGCCGAGAAGCATGCAGAGCGCAACTGCGCACAACAGCCATCTGCTTACGGGGCGCAGCGTGCTTTGCTCCATCTTGTGCATTCCCTGCCTTTTTCTGAGTGACGATCCAATCAGCCGTTGCAAGCTGGGTGCGGAATTACTGGTTCTTCATCAGTGTCTCGATTGCCGACCTGGTCGACTGGACCACGCCCATCTTCGCCTGCAGATCAAGCTGCTCGGCCGACATATTCAGCATCAGCGTAGTGGCGCTCGCCGATAGTTGCTGCATCGACATCATTGGCACCGCCTGGACGAGCGCCTGGGCGTCGAGAGGAATGCGCTGCAGTTCGGCATCCTGGGTGGCCAAGACCTTCGCGGCGGTCTGCATGCCGCTGGGCGTGCTCGCGACCGGCGCTTCAAGATGCGCACCCTGCATCATCGACTCGAAGCGGCTGGCCAGCTCCGCCGGCGTCGTGCCGCCTGTGCTTCCGCCCTGCGCGAGCGAATCGAGTGCGGCCCGCATTTGCAGGGCTTCAATACTGATACTCATGGGTATCTCCTGACACATTGCCATCGCGTTGGCGTGGCGTTCACATGAAACGATCTTCAAACCTGCACCAGACGATGCTCGGCGTCTCGCTTTCACGCGCGGATAGCCCTCGTAGGCGCGCCTTCGGCCGTCGCGCCTGCTTGCGGGCCGCCGCCTGCGCTATCCGGCGTGACCCGTGCATCCGATGGCGCTCGCGCCATCTCGATCATTGCCGCAACCGAATCGGGCATGACAAACTTGCCGCTCAATCGAGCGGCCCGGTGCGCGGACATCAGGTCGTGCCGGGCAATCAGCGCGCGCACCAGCTTGTCGGCGCACCCGCCCGCCGCGCCACTCTCGATCACTTCGCCCGCGCACTGGCGCCAATGCGGGTCACCCTTTGCGGCAAGGCTGAAAGCAAGCAACGACTTCCCATACAGGAAGCCCGGCGCGCGCGTCACGACCTGGTGAAGGATATGGATCGCATCGTCCCAATTGCCATTTACGATGTGCAGGATGCCGTCCAGCGCATCGACTTCGGCGACATCGGGGCGCAACACATGCAGCGCATCGAGCACGAGCCCAACGTCTTCACGATCCACCGAAGGCCTCGGAAACGTTTCGAACAGCGCCACACAGATCGTTTCGATCAATCCGCCGACAATCTCGGCACTGCAGTTCAGGTATTCCGGATTGGTGGCGTTCACGGCGACTCCCTGATGACTTTAGACGGGTACGAAAAACAATAGCAACCGGATACACCGCCTTGCAGCACCGACGCGAAGCAAAGGCGGCGCACCCGAAGTTCCCGGCGTGCTTCGCCTCGCACGCGCTCGTTTCGCCTGCGTACCGGCCGGCGCAGGCCGGGCGCGGTAAAGTCTGTCACGCTTTCGGCCCATCGCGGCTACGCGCCGACCATATCTGTCCCGGCGTCCTCCCGCCGTTCATCGAGCCGTTTCATGAGCCAGACCGACGAAAAGACTGAAAAGCCCACCCGTAAGAAGCTCACGGACGCGCGCAACGAAGGGCAGGCCTCACATAGCGCGGAGCTGGTTTCGGCCGTTAGCATGGCAGCGGTGGTCCTGCTGCTCGCAGCGGGCGCAAGCCATCTCAACGACGCGTTTCGCGGCTTGATCGCGCTCGCGACCGGCTTCGTCGATGCCGATCATTCGGAGACCAATCTTTACGCACAGTTGTTCAAGCTCGGCCGCGCGGCGCTGGTCGTGATCATTCCCTGCGTGTGCGCGGCAGCGCTCGCGGCGATCCTCGCCTGCGGCGCGCAGGTCGGCTTCAAGATAGCGATGAAACCCGTGACGCCCAACCTGACCGCCGTCCATCCAATGACCGGCCTCAAGCGTATCTTCTCCGTCAAGACCGTGATCGACATGGCGAAGATGATCATCAAGGCTGCGCTCATGGGGGCAGTCATGTATGTCACCATCAAGTGGCTGTTCCCGCTGATCGTGGGATCGCTATACCGGCCATTGCCGGGCCTCGTGCTGATGATGTGGGACATGATGGTGCGCCTGCTGGTCATCGCGACGGCGATCCTGCTTCTCATCGGCGGCGCAGACGTCAAGCTGCAGTCGATGATGTTCATCAAGCGGCTGATGATGAGCAAGGACGAAGTCAAGCGCGAGAACAAGCAGAGCGAGGGCGATCCGCGCATCAAGGGCGAACGCCGGCGGATTGCGCGATCGCTGGTGGAGACGGCGGTGCAGGCGCCCGTGTCGCTGGCTAATGTGATGCTCGTGAATCCGACACACTATGCAGTCGCACTGCGCTATGCGCCCGACGAACATCCTTTGCCGCGCGTGATCGCAAAAGGCATGGACGAACAGGCTGCACGGCTGCGCGGCGAGGCGCGTGATGCGGGCGTGCCGATCATCGCCAATCCTCCCGTCGCGCGCGCGCTCTACAAGGTGGGCGTCGACCAGCCTATTCCCGAGGAACTGTTTGAAACCGTGGCGGCGATACTTCGCTGGGTCAATGCCATCGGCGCGCGGCGCGGCGACACCGGAACCGCCACTTCCCGTTCCGGCGACTCCACGGACCTGCCATGCTGAAAGCGCTCAAACTGCCCGCCGGGGGAGAACTCGGTATCGCAGCCATGATCGTCGCGATCATCTCGCTGATGATCCTGCCGTTGCCACCCGCACTGATCGACATCCTGCTCGCAATCAATATTGCGATCAGCGTGACACTGCTCATGATCACGCTTTACGTGCCGAACGTGCTCTCGCTCTCCGCGTTTCCGGCGCTGTTGCTGTTCACCACGCTCTACCGGCTGTCGCTGAACATTGCCTCCACCAAATCGATCCTTCTGCACGCCGAGGCTGGCCAGATCATCGACAGTTTCGGCGAGCTGGTGGTAGGCGGCAACCTGGTGGTCGGGCTGGTGGTGTTTGGCATCATCACGACCGTGCAGTTCATTGTGATAGCGAAGGGTTCCGAACGCGCGGCGGAAGTCGGTGCGCGTTTTTCGCTCGACGCCATGCCGGGCAAGCAAATGAGTATTGATGCCGACTTGCGCGCCAACCTGCTGACCGGGGAACAGGCACGCATGAAGCGCGCGACGCTTGCAATCGAAAGCCAGCTGCACGGCGGCATGGACGGCGCGATGAAGTTCGTCAAGGGCGACGCGATCGCAGGCCTCATCATCACGACCATCAACATTGTCGCGGGGATCGCCGTGGGTGTCGCGTACCACGGCATGAGCGCGGGCGAAGCGGCGAACCGCTTCTCGGTGCTATCGGTGGGCGACGCCATGGTCTCGCAGATTCCTTCACTGCTGCTTTCGGTAGCGGCAGGCGTGATGATCACGAGGGTCTCGGACGAACGGCGCTCGAAGCCGATTTCGCTGGGCGACGAAATCGGCCGCCAGTTGAGTGCCAGTGTGCGCGCGCTGTACTTCGCGTCGGCGCTGCTGCTTGCGTTCGCCGCTGTCCCGGGTTTTCCCGCCGCGCTGTTCCTGCTGCTCTCGGGAACGCTGGCGTTTTCTGCGTTCCGTCTGAACCGCAAGACGCCGCAGCCTCCGGCCCAGGAGCACGAAGGCCTCAATGCCATGCAACGGTCGGGCTCCAGGACGCAGACGCCTGCAATCCTCACGCGCGCGCCGCAATTCACTTGCGGGCTAGGCGTGCGCATTGCGCCGGACCTGCTCGCGCGGCTGGCCATGCCGTCACTTGACAAGTCGTTCGATCTCGAACGCTGCGCGCTGCAGGAAGAACTCGGCCTGCCCTTTCCCGGCATCACCATGTGGACGCATGCCGCATTGCCCCCGTCCACCTGCGAGATCCTGGTCCACGACGTCCCGCAACTGCGCATTGAACTGCCGCCCGGCAAGGTGATGCTGCCCGAGGCTGCGCACACGCTGCATTTGTCGATGCCCGCAAGCGCGCCCGTGGACGCCGGTGCGCTCGCCGCGCTGATGGCGAAGGCGCAACCGCGCGACCCGATCGAACCCAGCGGCGCTCCCACGCACTGGATCGAAGACCGCCAGGTGCCCCCGAAGACCACGGTATGGCGCGCGGAGCAGGTGATCGCACATGCGTCGGTGGCGCTGCTGCGCCGGCATGCTCCGCTCTTCCTCGGCATCCAGGAAGTGCAGTGGATTCTCGATCAGCTCGGCGCCGATTATCCTGGCCTTGTCGCCGAAGTGCAGAAGGGCTTGCCGCTGCAGCGCATCGCCGACGTGCTGCGCCGCCTGCTGGAGGAAAGCGTATCGATCCGCAACGGGCGCACCATCATGGAAAGCCTGATGGTATGGGGCCCGAAGGAAAAAGACACGCTGATGCTCACTGAGTACGTGCGCAGCGACCTATCGCGCTTCCTTGCGCATCGTGCGACCGCGGGCGGCAAGACACTTTCAGTGGTGTTGTTCGACCTGCAGGTCGAACAACATATCCGGCAGTCGATCAAGCAGACGCCCACCGGAAATTTCCTTGCGCTGCCGCCCGAGGACATGGCTACCCTCACTGAACGCATCAAGGCATTTGTGGGCGAGACGCCGCAAAGCGGCGTGGCGCTCGTCACGTCGATGGATATCCGCCGTTACGTGCGGCGCATGATCGAGCCACGCATCGGCTGGCTCGCGGTGTACTCGTACCAGGAATTGGGCGGGCAGGTCGAGTTCAAGCCGCTCGGCCGCGTCGGCCTCTGAAGTTGCGGTGACCTCGATCCATTCGCGCCGCCTGCGCGTCTTCCCCGTCGATGACCACGCAGACGATGGCGGCGCATGGAGCCAGACCGAGCGCTCTTCGAAGTTCGATTACGCGAGCCTGTTGCGCGGCGGTCCCAGTTTGCATCGGCCGGTCGGACGGGAGCCGCATGCCGTACAACCTGCAGGCGCGCATGGCGGCGGAGCAGGCGACGGCGGCTCGCCGGCTTCGCGCGACGGCGTCTGCCTGCTGAGCGCAGGCCTGATGAACACCCGCCTTGACAGCATGGCACGGGCCCCCGCTTCCGCCGATGCCGCCGGCAACGACGGCATCGGACCGCGTGTAGAGCATGCCTCCGAGGCACTGGTTGCCTCTGTGTTCGCGAGCCAGCAACGGGTACTCGACATAGTCGGGACACTGGCACATGAGATCACAGGATTCGCCAATGACCGCGCCATCGCGACAGCGGGCAACTGGGACGTACGCATGCCGCTCGATGAGACGCTGTTTCCGCACACCACGCTCTACCTCACGCTTTCGCCTTTCGTCATGCAGCTTCGGTTCGACGCGCCGGATCCCGCGACCAGGCAATTACTCTTAGACCACAGTGCAATGCTTGAACGGGAGCTCGATGCAATACTCAGCGCGTGTGGCAACATCAGCGACATCCAGATCACCGTCTGGTAAGCGAGGCTGAAGCCAATGGCCGCTTCGGTGCCGGAACTTGACGATGATTCGCCCCCAAGGCCGCTCGTGCACGCAGCGCTTGTGCATCGGCGCGGGGCCGGGGCAACCGATCTGGCGGCCCACGCCGCTGGCCCGGCGTTGCCCGTTGCCGCGCTCAGGCTCACGCCTGTCAGTCATGAACTGCTGCCCTTCTTACAGTCGCTGTGCGATCTTCGGCTTGCGGATTGCGCCGCGCAAGGCGGCGCGCAGCTAATCGCCATTGATGTACTCGCGGCAGGCGAACAGGCGAGCGCCGGGTCGCGAGCACGCGATCCGGCGGTACTGCGCCTCGCGTTCAGCACGGCGGATAATCCCGCCGCGCGGGCGGAAGCGCTGCTCGAAGTCGACCTTGAACAATATCCCTCGCTGCGTATAGCGCTGGGCGGCAGCATGAGCGCTCCGGCCGCCGCCGCACCGGACGCAGCCGCCTCGCGCACGCGCGCCGCGCTCACGCTGGCGGTCGCGGCCTTGCTTGTCGAGCCGCTGCTGACGCGCATGATGGTTCTTGGTTTTGTCGATGCACGTCTTGCCGGTATCTCGCGCGGGAGCCTTGCAAGCCGAGCTTCGGGACCAGTCGTGCAACTCGCTTATGCGCTGGCGGACCCCGCGCGAGGCGCCACCGGCCGCGCGCCGGAACGCTACGAACATCTGCTGTCGCTGCCGCGCGCCGCACTCACGGTCTTTGACGCCTGTGTCGCGCGCATCTCGCCAGTTCCGTTTTTTTATGACCTGCTACTACCGGGCAGCATTGTGCTCGGCGTCAAGGCGCTGCCAGTCGCCACCCTTCAGGAACTGTCTCCGGGCGACGTCCTGCTGCGCGCCCTCTTTCCTGGATTCGACGCTCAGATCCTCGCCTCACACGAAGCCGCGCCGGATCCCGCTGGCCACGGCGCGCCAGCGCCGCGCGCCGTGGCCGTATGGGGCACGCCGGGGCTCAAGCGCCTGTGCGCCGCCGTGCAATTCGACGGGCCAACGCCCATCCTCGCCAAGGAGCCATACATGTCAGACAAGCTGGACTCGGCTTTTGTCGATGCAGCCGCCACCGTCAATCAAGCCGATGACCTTATCCGGGTTGGCGAGCTGGAACTGCCCGTGCAATTCGAAATCGATACGGTCGCCATGCCGCTTGCACAACTCTCCACCCTTGGGCCCGGCTACGTGGTCGAGTTTCCCGTGCCGTTTGCCGACGCGCGGCTGCGTCTCGTCGTGCATGGGCGCACGATCGGGTACGGCGAACTGGTCACGGTCGGCGAGCACCTTGGAGTGCGAATCATCCGCATGGCGCACTGCGCCGCGGGGCGTCCGAGGTCCGCCGATGGTCCAGTTTAGCGACATCACCGGGCTGCTGCTGGCAATCGTCGTCATCAGCGTG
Source organism: Paraburkholderia sp. JPY419 (assembly GCF_050435705.1). Classification (NCBI taxonomy): domain Bacteria; kingdom Pseudomonadati; phylum Pseudomonadota; class Betaproteobacteria; order Burkholderiales; family Burkholderiaceae; genus Paraburkholderia; species Paraburkholderia sp. JPY419. Next base: position 641,512 of record NZ_JBNDKV010000003.1, read on the forward strand.
ATCCCGTTCGTGGCGATGGTCGTGACGTCGTACGCCAAGATCGTGGTGGTGCTCGGGCTGCTGCGAAACGCGCTGGGCGTGCAGCAGGTGCCACCCAACATGGTGCTCAACGGTATCGCGATCCTGGTGTCGATCTATGTCATGGCGCCCATTGGCATTGCCGCCAGCAAGCAGCTGCAAAGCCAGTCGATCGCGCCGCAATCCTCGCAGGCGATGATCCAGATCTTCGACGCAACCGAGGAGCCGTTCCGCGCGTTTCTCAAGGCGCACGCGCAGGAACGCGAGAAGCGCTTTTTCGTGCATTCGGCCAACATGGTGTGGCCCAAGCAGGAAGCGCAGGCGCTCAAAGAGGACGACCTGATCGTGCTCGCGCCCGCCTTCACGCTGACTGAACTCACCGAGGCGTTCAAGATCGGCTTCATGCTCTATATCGCGTTTATCGTGGTCGACCTGATTATCGCCAATGTGCTGGTTGCAATGGGGCTGAACCAGATCACGCCGACCAACGTCGCGATCCCCTTCAAGCTGCTGTTGTTCGTGGTGATGGACGGCTGGTCGACGCTCATCCACGGACTCGTAATGAGCTATCGATAGGAAACCCGCCATGCAAATGGACACGCTGATCCAGTACACCATCCAGGGCGTGCTGCTTTGCCTGACCGTGTCGTTGCCGACAGTGGTGGTGGCCGCGCTGGTCGGGCTGGGCGTATCGTTCCTGCAGGCGATCACATCAATACAGGACCAGTCGATCTCGCATGCGGTAAAACTCATCGCGGTCACGGTCACGATTGTCATCGTCGCGCCGCTGTCGTGCGCCGCCGTCCTGCATTTCGCCAACCAGATGATGAGCGCCGTGCTGCCGCAATAGCGCGCCGCTTAGAGGAGCACACCGATGACATCGATCGGATCGAAGGATGCCGCAGTGGCCGCCGAAGCGCAACGTCATTCGGAGGCGCAGCGCCTTGATCACTCGCAGGACACGCATAAAGGCATGCGCTTTGCCACACTCCATCACGGCACCAGTTATGCCTATGGCGGCAATTCGCAGCATGCGAGGCAAGTTTGCTCGATCAACACCCGGAATCTAATGCGGCTCCCGTGGCTGCGCTCGGTCAAGCAGCGCCGCCGCCATGGCGAGCATGCAGGCGGCGCACAGGAAAGCGCCAGCTCCGAAGGCAGCGTGTTTCATCCGCGTGATGCGGCTGTGGCACGGGGTAAGGACAGCCGTGGCGGCCAGGGCGGCCATTCTCAGCACGAAGGCGGCTCGCAGGAGCTCCGCAAAAAGCTGCATGTCAAGGCCACGGGCGGGTCGATCCGCAAGAGCCGGCGACCGCACGACGGCGGCAAGCATGGCGGCAGTGGTGGTGGAACTGGCGGCGGTGGTGTTGGCAATCAGCAAAAGCGCGACAGTCAGCAAAAGCGCGAGCGCCAGCCGGACCGCGGGCACGATGCGCATCAGTCAGGCGCGGCAAGGGAAACGATAAAGCAGACCGGCTCCGCCTCGCCACTCGCTGCCATCGCCGCCTGCTTTGATGCCGCCAGCGACGATCCCCGGCATTCAAGCGCCATGCGAGGCATCTGGGGCCACGGCCTGCTTGATATCGTCGACTGGCTCGCGGCCGATCCGTCCGCGGCCTTTCATGTCGGCATGATCCAGCAAGTCCGGCGCTGGCTTGCGTTCAGGCGCCGCGATGGCGCACAGCCGGTCGCGGGACTCGGACCCTTCGTCGAACTTACGAAACAACGTGCCGCCACGCGCATGGGTGCAGCTTCGGCAGGCAATGCCGTGCACGCCGGCAGTACGCCTGCCGCAGCCACGGCCGGTCCCTGCCCGCGTCAGGTACAGGATGGAGACGCGCCCGGCGCCTGGGGCGAACGGGTTCGCGACGCTCGTTTGCTGGCCCCGCTCATATGGCTCAATGGCGACCGGCCGTCGGCGAACGAATCGCTCGACAAATCGATTGCCCGTGTTGGCATGCAGGAAGCGCTCATCGGCTTGCACGCAACGCGCACGACACACGAGGAACTACAGGCGGATGCGCCGCGATCGGCATCGGCGGCGAGCGGCGCCGGCCCGGGCGTACGAGGCACGCGCCGCTGATAGGCGCAAAGCTTCGCCTGCGCTGTGCGCGCTTCGTATAACCTGGAGTGAGCGCGATCGTGAATCGCCACAGTTGACACTGGCCACTCTCGACAGGCTCCCCCGCGCACATGGCCAGTTGGCCCGCGCAAGCCATCCGACGGACCTCGCCGCCACCGAACCGCAACGCAGGACACGCGATGAAACTTCTCCGAATACTGACGGGTATCCATGCAGGCGGGTCGTTGCCGCTCACGCCAGGGCAGCACCGCATTGGCCGGGACGACGACGCGGACATACGCCTCGCCGACTGGCAAGGTCCCGACGCGCATCTTGATGTCGATGAAACGGGCGTCGTTAGCATTTCACGCGATCTGCCCGGCGATGCCGAAGCCGGCGCGGCCCTGCTGATTGACTTCGTGCCGGTCCAGTTCGACGATACCGTGCTGTGTCTCGGCCCTGAAGACACGGCCTGGCCTTCTGACCTGGACCTGCTTTCCACGTTGCTTGCCAGCCCGGTGAAATCGCAACTGGCCTCACTGAGGCACCAGCAGCGGCGCCGCCGGCAGCTAACGGCGGTTGCGGCCTGCGTACTGCTTGGCGGCGTGATCACCGCAGGCGCGCTCGTGATCACCATGCAGATCAGCGACGCAGCGTTTCCCCCAAGCGCCAACGACCGCACGTTGCGGATATCGCAGGCACTGGCCGAGTCGCACCTTGACGGATTGCATGCAGCCCCGCTTGGCAATAGCGTAGTGGTGACCGGCATGGTCGCAAGCACCAGCGAGGACACCGCTGTGCGCGCGCTGCTTGCACGCGTTGCGCCGGATGGCGTGGTGCGCAAATACGACGTCGCCCAGGAAGACGTGCGCAGCATCCAGGATTCGCTCGGCGTGGCCGGCGCGCGAGTTTCCTACGCCGGCAATGGCCGCTTCCTGATCTCGGGCCACGTGGCCGACAAGGCCCAGCTCGATGCCGCCGTGGCGCGCGTGCGCTCGGATCTCGATTCGAATGTCAAGGCGCTGCTGGTCCAGGCGGACCAGGCTTCGCGGCCGGGTCCGGAATTGGCGGTAGCAAGCTACTCGGAAATGGTTTCATCGGAGGACGTGCGATATGCGGAAACGCCCGATGGCATCAAGCACATATTCGCGGTGGACTTGCCTGGAGCGCTTGCATCCAGCGATCCCGCCAGCGGTTCTCCCTTCGCGTCCGGCACGGGCGACGCCAATGCCGAAGCCGAAGTCAATGCCGAGCCCGCCGGCGCTTACGCGAATCCGGGCGGCGTGCCGGAGCGAGCACCCGGGCCTACCGGCAATGCTGTGCTGGGCGGCGCGCCGCTCGAACCGGCTGCGCCCGGGCACATAGCCGGCATGGCGGCCGGGAAGGCCGCGCAAGTGGCCCGGGCCGCACGCGCCGACGCCAGCAGCAGTGCGCAGATCGTGACACCGGGCACCGCTCAGGGCGTCATGTACACGCCGCTGCCCGCCCCCGCCAGTCTTCCTGCGCGCCATGCGCCGCAACGATGAGCGCGCAGCACCCCCAGGTACATCGATTTATTGTGGAGACTTACATGTACGAACAGATCGAAGCACACGCTGCCCAGTTCGACAGCCTGCGTGCGTCGCTCGCCACCCCCGGCCTTGCAGACATCGCCGGACTGCGCGGCGCGCTGGAGGCGACTGCCCGCGAGATTGGCGAGGCGCAGGGACGCACGGAACTGGACCGCGACAATCTAGCGCGGCTGTACCGGGGATTCATGGCAGCGGCACGCGTGATTGGTCATCTCCAGGAGCAACAGATCGGCGCCGCGCGCTGACCTGTCAGCATGCGGGCAGCATTTGATGGAATCATGCCGTGAGCAGCGAACGCTACATGCAGATTGTCACCGAACTGTGCGGTGTCGTGGGCTTGCCCGACGTCGACTTCGTGCTGGAAACGCGTTCGATAGAAGTCGAGGGCTTCGATGTGCGGCTCGATTACTTCGACAGCGATCTAGATGCTATGTACGCGAATTTCCACTATGGCACGATGACCGCGGGCCGCACGCTGGTCGTATACCGGCTGATGCTCGAAGCAAACCTGCTGGTCTATGCCCAGGACCAAGCGCAGCTTGGCCTCGATACCGATACGGGTGGCATGGTGCTGGTGCTGCGCCTGCCGTTCCAAGAGAACTTGTCCGGTTCAATGCTAGCCGACCTGCTATCCCACTACGCCGAGCATGGCCACTACTGGCGGAAAAACATTCTGGAGTGCAGCGATGAAATGTTCGAAGGCATTGCGTCGGGCGAATACTACTGGCTGCGCGCATGATGCCGGATGTTGAAATTAGTCCGGGCACTCTGCTCGGCACAGGCTGCAGCTCCGACGTCTTCGATCAGGGCGATGGCTGGGTTCTCAAGCTGTTTCATCCGCAGTGCCCGCAAGAGTACGTGCAAACCGAGGCGGTTCTTGCGCGGGCGGTGTATGCGGCGGCCGAAGCGAGCGGGGCATTTCGTGTCCCCGCCGTCGGCGCGTTGCTGCCGGCGGCGCTGCACGGACGCAACGGTATTCTTTATGCGAAAGCGGCAGGCACGGCGTTGCCGGTAGCATTGCGCGGCGCGACGCCAAGGCATGTCGGCGAACGGCTGGCGGATCTGCATCGTGCTATACATGTCCTCGGCGCGACCGCGCACCCCGCGCTCGCCGCGCTGCCGCTGCAGCAGATGCGGCTCGGTCTAGCCATCCAGCAGGCTCCGGGACTGAGCGACATGCAGCGGGATGCGCTGCGCGCCCTGCTTGAAATGCTCACGGCGCGATGCCGCGACAACCGCCTGTGCCACGGCGACTTCCATCCGTTCAACGTGTTGCAGGACACGGGCGGCGGCGCGACTCTCATCGACTGGATGACGGCCGAGATGGGCGACCCGCTCTGCGATGTCGCGCGCTCGATCGTCCGCCTGCGCTTCGCCCCGGCGCCGGGCGCCATTAGCGTGGCACCCGCCGAGAACGTCATGAGGCGCCTCTTGGCAGATGCCTATCTGCAGCGCTATTCAGAAGCACTCGACACGCCGGACGCCCGCGAGCGAGTCGGGCGCTGGCTGCCGCTTGCGATCGCGGCGCGGCTTGCCGACGGCATCGGAGCAAACGAAAGCGCGACGCTTGGCGAATGGCTCGCCGGCCGGCTCGGGTGCTCGCATGAAGAAGATCGCGAACCTGCGCACGTCGCTCACCTTGATTAACGATATCCGGCACGTTGCTGCCGATGGAGCGCTCATGTCGAATGCAAAGGAACATGCCCGGTACTATGCCGCACGCGCCCCGGGATACGACGCCTCCGTGGGGTATGGCACCGTGCTGGTCGAAGCCGGTCTGGCGCCGCTCAAGCAGCATCTGGTCAACGCGCTAAGTGGCCTGGATGTGCTCGAAATTGCGTGCGGCACTGGCTACTGGACCCACGCAATCTCGGGCGCGGTGCGCTCGCTATATGCTGTGGATTACGACGCAGCGTCGCTTGAGCTTGCCCGGCGGCGGCTTGCCCACGAAGATCACGTCCGTTTTCAGCGCGCGGACGCATATCGGCTCGACGAAGTACCCGCCCGGTTCGAAGGCGCGTTCGGCATGTTCTGGTGGTCGCACATGCCGCGGGCGCGTATCGGCCGTTTCCTCGATGTGCTGCACGCGCGAATGCTGCCCGGTTCACCCGTAGTGTTCGCCGACCAGATGCCCTACCGGCACACTGACTCAAGGCGTTTTGATGAACACGGTGACCTGATCGAAGAGCGCTTGCTCGAGGATGGCACGCGCTTCGAGGTTGTCAAGAATTTTCCGGACGAGCAGGAGGTGGGTCAGCTATTGAGCGGGCGGGCGCGTGAAATCAGCTATGTAGCCGATCCGGACCGCAGGTGGTGGCTGGTACGCTACAGGACGGCATGATTGCGGACGGCGCAAAGCGCCGTCGATGCACCCGCTTGGTTTCACTGAACGACCTCGGGTGCCACGGGCCGCGTCAGGGCATACAAATAGCTGTCGCCCGCAACAAGTCCGCGGTTGGGACGTGCTTCGTAATTCACCATCGTCCCCTCACGGCAAAAACCGAGCCGCTCCATGCTGCTGTGCGCGCGGCCATCCACCGCGCAGCATGCGGACACCCGATACACCCCGGGCTGCGCAATCAGCCAGTCGAGAATGATCCGCAGGACAAGGATGCCGGTGCGACGCTTGCGGCTGCCGCCTTGCCGGCTGATCATCACGCCCAGTTCGACTTGCGGCAACCGGGGCGTGAGTTCCACGATGGCTGTCGGCGCGCCGTCGTCCTCGTCGAAAAGGCCGTAGCGGTATCGCAAGCCGTATTGCCAGCCTGTCATGGATTCCGTGATGTATTCGTGCGTGGCCCAGGCGTCGGTGTGCCTCGGGGTCACGAGATCGAGCATGGTTTCGTGGTCGCTGAACATCTGTTCGAAAAGCGTCGGACAATCGTCTGGCGTGAGCGGCCTAGCAATCAGGCCGTGCGCGCTCATGGTTTCGAACGGCTTGAACACCATGGAAACCTCCTGTTGGTATCGGCGCGGCATGAGGTCTGCAACATCGGTCGCAGTATCCGGCTCGCGGGGCCGAGCGGCCGACATCACGATATTCACCGTATTGCTCGTATCGCCCGCGAGGCCCATGGCCGCTGCGTCGTCGGTCGGATACATATACGGCCTGATGTCGTCGCCATCGCCAGCGCGGCTGGCCGTCGGACAGGGTTGCCGTCATTTCTTCGCTGTCGCCGTAGAACTCCTTGTCGCCGTCCATTTTGCTGATGTCCGGGTTGCCCGCGCCGCCGTCCTCGTCGAGCACTTCGTCAGGATGCGTATTGCCGTTCGCATCCGAGGGCGAGAGGCGCACGCCGATGTCCCCAAGACCCGCGACGAACGTGCCGGTCTCGCCTGGCTTGAGGGTGACCGTACCTTTGTTCACGCCTTGCACGCTGTAGGTAAAAGAGTGGGTACGGCTAGTGTTGATGGTGAAATTGACGATTTTGTCCGTGCCCGTTCCGGTATGCACGACCTGGACCGAGGCCGGAATCATGCCGCGGATCGCGTTTGCCTGCGCCACGCTGCCCAAGTTCTTGACGCGGCTGCCCTGACGCTGGCGGATTCTGCAGCTTGGACTGCATGTCAGTCTGCGGATCGGGCGTCTCCGGGGCTTGCGCAAGTTTCTCCTGCGTGCCCGCCGGCTGAAACTGGATGGCTTCGAAGGTCTGCGGACTGAACATGGATGATGATCGCCCTTATCGCCCAGCACAAACGCGTACTGGAGCTGCTGGAACAGATTGTGGATCTGCGCCACGCGGTTGCTGATGTGCGACTGCGTCGCCTGTTCGACGGACGAACCGTAACTGCCCCGAATAATCGTATTGGCCGTACTTACCGCCGCCATAGTCGCTGAAATCTTCCGACAACCCGCTGCCGGAAAAATCGCTTTGAGTACCGGAATCAACCACGACCGACATGGCGCTTCTCCAGATGACAGTGCATCGTTCAATTCCGTTGCACATCCGGTATGGCATCCGCGAGCACGAGACTTCCCGGCGAAGCCGATACCGCATGCAACCCGACCAGCACCGCTGGATGCCGGAGCCCGGCCAGCGGCGCGAGAAAGAGGGCGCCGGCATGCTGCTCCGCAACAGGCGGCAGGCGCGTGGCGTAGCAAACAGTCGGTTACTTTGCCGCTGACTTGATCGAGTCAGACAGGCCGTTGCTGAACTGCGCTGCAGCGTTCGTGATGCTGTTCTTCAGGTTGCACTCCTGCTCGACCTGCTGGAAGTGCATCGCTTCCATTTGCTGTATTTGCATCTGTACTTCCATTGCCGCCATTTGTGCACCCATTGCCATAGGATCCTCCGATGAGAAAAGTTGGTTGAGTGTTTGATGCGTTGACCGGGCACGGTGAAGAAGCGCCGACAACAGTGATGATCATAGGCATCCGTCAAAATGCGCCCGTGCCGGACGCGAAGGCGGCGCGCCGCGTGCGAAGCACGGTGTTATCGGCACGCGAGGACGGCTCCTTAAACCCTTAAACGCCAACGCGAATCGCTCGATGGAACTGCGAAGCGTGTGTTCTTCTTCGCTCGTGACGAAACATCTTCGCCTTTGCGGGCGTTGCGCCCGTGGCGCATGCTAGCGTCGTCAGACCGGGCTTCACTGCTTTCAAACTCCAGGTGCGCGCTGCTTGCACGCTGGACCGTCCATGCTTTAAGGAGCACACATGCCACTTCCTGGTGACTATCATATTGGCCCCGCTGCACCTGTTGACGCCGCCGCGCACGAGCCACAATCCCCGGTCCGGCGGCCCTTCGGCGCCCCCACGGCAAGTCAAAACGCTGGAGTGCTCGACGGCCTGAAGGCGGGTGGACCGTCGCCGCGTGCGCGGTCCGCCAGCCTTCAGCCGCCTCCCGCACATTCGCCTTCCGGCATGCCGGAAGGTCCGCCGCAAATGTCGCCTCAGGATGTCCAGTCGTACAACAATCAGATGTCGCAGCTATTCCAGATGGCGCTGAATGTGTCGCAAAACAGCCGTCAGCTTCTACAAAAGGCTATGGACGGCGAAAGTCAGCTTGCCGCATCGGAAGCCGCGGGAATGGAGCGCGCCGCCCGCTGATTGTGCGGGGCTCGCGAACCGGGGATCTGATAATCATATAGCCGGCCCCACGCCGTTGTGGTGAAGCGGCGGGCGTAGAGTTGAGGTTGCGAGACCCACTTGACGCACAGGAGGCCGGCATGGACAAGTTTAGCGGAATCGACCTGCACTCGAATGGCTTTGTCCGGATGGGTACAAGTTCCCGTGCTATGGACGCGACTATGCATTTTTGACGCAACCCGGTTTGCCGAAGGCGTTCCACCGGTTCAGCAGGTTGGCGATGATTACGCCTTCGCCTTCCTGCGCCGCAAGCTCCTGCGTCAGCAGGCGCTCGCCGATGCAGCGCTTGATGCGCGAGATCTGTGCCTCGACCAGCGAGCGCACACCGTAGCCGTATTTCTTGTGAAATGCATAGATGCCTTTGTCCTCGATGTATCTGACGATCTGGTCATGCCGGCGGGTTCGCTCCTCGCCGTGTACGACAGCGTGAGCTGGCGGTGGGATGACGGGCGTCACGCCCGCGCCTGAAAGCGCTTCGGTACGCTCGATGCTGTAGTACGCGCCACCGGCAATCACCCGATCCATCGGCACATCAGCGGGCAGCACGGCGTCCATTCCTTCGCGGTCCGATACTTCTGTAGTGGTGATGCGGATCGCGTGTACGTTCATGTCAGCGTCGATCGACAGATGCATCTTGCGCCACGGCGTGCGCGCGGCCTTCTGAGCGTACTTTTCCTCGTACCACTGGCTCGCCCGCCCAAAGCGGTTGTGTCGCGTTAATGACGATGCGACGATCAGGCGGCTAAGGTGAAGAGGATTGCTTACATCACGAGAGAATAGAATTGTTCGGCTGCAGTCGAGGCGACGCCATCGTCACACATCTGCCCCTTGCGGTTCATGTGTGCGATCTCAATGCCAGACAGGATGATGCGCGCACAGCGGAAATCCTTGAACCCCATCATCGGTTTGATGATGCGTTTGATGGCACGGTGATCCTGCTCGACGACGTTGTTTAGGTATTTGTTTTGCCGGACCTTGATCGGCGTTAAACGCTCGGCATTGAGCGCTTCAAGCGCAGCCAGATTGGCGCCGCTCCTGTCCACGGTGATTGTCTCGGGCTCGCCGTTCTGTTCAATCGCCTTCTCGAAGTAGCGGCGCGCCGCGGCCTTGTCCCGATGGGCGCGCAGCAGGAAATCCACCGTGTTGCCCGCCTTGTCCACGGCACGGTAGAAGTATTTCCAATGGCCTTTGACCTTGACATAGGTCTCATCGACGCGCCAGCTCTTGCCGACAGGCCGTTTGCGTTTGCGGAATGCTTTTTCAAACACCGGCAGCAGCTTGATAACCCACCGGTGCACGCTCGAATGGTCCACCTCGATACCCCGCTCGGCCATCATTTCTTCGAGGTTTCGTAGACTCAGTGAGTACGCCACGTACCACCGGACGCACAGCAGGATCACGTCCAGCGGGTAGTGCAGCCGCTTCAGTACCTTGCCAATGCCAGCGGGCAGCGTCTTGCATGGCGTCTTCGTCTTTGTCATCATGCTTGTCATGCGTTGTCGTCGGCGGATTTTACTTGACCGCGTTATTGCGACAAAACCATGAATCGTACAGCAGTTGGTGTGGACATCGCGAAAAACGTGTTCCAGTTGCATTACATCGATCAGGACACCGGCGAGATCGTGAACAAGCCGATCAAGCGGGCAAAGTTCCTCGAACACTCCGCGAACCGTGCGCCGTGCCTGATCGGGATGGAAGCGTGCGGTGGGCAGACCGTGGATTTCTTGCTCACGGCCAGGCGCAACTTGGCCGCGGCACGCCGCTTCTTACTCGTGTCTGATGCTGACCGCTTCTACAGCCTGGCGACTCGTTGAACGGCGCCGCAAGACGCTCAGCCTCCGCCCGACGCCCTTAACGCGACAGAACCGAAAGGACTAGACCGTGAATATCGAAACCGCAAGCCCTCGCCCTTACGCGCATCCGCACAACCCGCAAGCGGTACCAGGCAGCGGCACCCTGTCGCCCACGGGCGCCACGCGCGCGCGCCCTGGACCGCCTTCGAACGCCGCGGCCGGCGTCGCGGACCTGCTGTCGATCTCCACCCAGCGGCCGTCGCTGCCCGAAGACATGCCGGCCATCGACGAAGGCGTCCGGGACTTGCCCCCGCGACCGGCTCGTTCCGGGGCGCAGCCGCCGCGCCTGCCCCATCCCGGCAATGCGAGGGACGTCGAGAGCGGGTTGCCGCTGCGCGATTGCTCGGCGCGGGTCGCCGCCTTCCTGGGGAACCTGTCGGTCGTTCAGGAACTCCAGCAGTTCGATGACGTCGAGTTCGTGGGCAAGCTGCGCAACGAGCTGGTCACCGAGCCCGGATGCCCCGAGCCGAAGACGCTGCTGGCCGCCATGAGCGAGAAGGTCGATGAATTGCGGTCGCACCTGGACAAGCAAGCGGCGACGCCCGAGGAGGCCGAGTTCCTGGCCGAGGCCCAACGCTACCTTGCACCGGTCATGAGCAACTTCGAGACCGACATCGACACCTTGCAGCACGACGCGAGCGCCGCCAAGCGGATGTTCCAGGGCGCGCTGACGCTGCTGCTCTACCCCTTGCCGCTGGCCACGCTGTTCAAGCAGAAGACGGGCACCTACGCCGCATTCAACATCGCCTCCTACACCTACACGGCGATACAGCTGGTCTCGCTCATGCGACGCCCGACGACGGACGCGAAGCTGTTCAGGAAGCACGCCATCAACCGGCACAGCCTGGTCTTCTTCATCTCGCTCGTCTATGCCGTCCCGACCTTCTACGACAAGGCCAGGCCGCTGCAGCACAACGCCGGCTTCGTCGCCGGCGCCGCGGTGGCGCAAGGGGCGATGATGTTCGGCCTACGGCTGGGGAAGGACCTGATGGATTCGATGCGGCTGCGCTTCAACAGCGCGTTCAACCGCAGGCACGATCTTCCCGGCGGCTTCAAGGATGCCATCGAGGGGATCCTGGGCGACCTGCGCGCGGGTCTGGGCAAGATCGACGGCTTCGTCGGCGAGTTCCAGCAGGACCGGCGGATCACCCCGCACATGGACCGGCAGCTCACCTTCTTCAAACAAGACCTGTCCAGAATCGTGACGGGCCTTGAGCGGCTCGTGGCGACCGGGACGGGGCAGGAGAGCCCGGTCGCCGCCAGCCATAGCCTAGGTCCCCTGGATGCGGTGCGCCGGACGCTGGACGCCTCCTTCGCGAACAATCCCGCCCTGAAGGGAAAGCTGGCACTGGCAACCGTCGCCTTCGCCGTCCTCGGGTCGAACATCGCCCTGATGCGCAAGGACGGGCTGGCCCTGCCCGACTTCATCGCCGATGCGGTCGTCTCGTCGACCTTCCTGCTCTGTGAAGCGCTGAGCCCGCACGTCTCGCTCACGGGGATGAACGACAGCGTGAGCGACACGGTCGGCGGCATGACGATCGGCCTGCCGTTCTCCGTAGCCGCGCTGATGAACGGCTACATGGACGACCCTAGGGGCAACCCCTCGGGCTTCGTCGCCGGGACCGTCGGCTACACGGCGGCCTACATGCTCTTCGGCCGGGTAGCCGGCGACGTCCTGTCCAAGGGCCTCATGGCTACGAGCGGAGCACTCGGCTGGGGCCAACGGCACGCGATCAGCCTCGGCCGGAGCGCGATGGCCCTAGGCTTCGATCTGGTCGCCGGCCGCCGCTCGCCGGCTGCCGAGGGTGTGCACGCCGAAGCCGGGGTCGAGATGGCGGGCGTGGCGCGCGATCCGCTGTTCTTCAGCCCCTCGCAGCGGGCGTCCGCCGAACGTACCCTGGTCGATACGCTCGCGCAGATCGGCACCGAGTGGCACGACGCGCGCGACGAATGGGAAGACGGATCCGAGGGGACGGCGGGTGGGGACGACACCTGGTTCGACGCACCGGCGGAACTGCCCGTGCAGCCGGCGCCCCAGTCGGAACATGCGGCACTGCAGGCGCATGGTGGCGCGCAGGATTCGCCTTTGATCTTGATATAGCTCTCGTCCATTCGCCAGCTTTTCCCAACCGGACGCTTGTGCTTGCGGAAGCGCCTTTCGAAGAGCGGCAGCAGCTTGATGACCCAGCGGTACACCGTCGAATGATCCACCGCGATACCACGCTCGTCCATCATTTCCGCAAGATTGCGCAAACTCAGCGAATAGGCCACGTACCATCGCACGCACAGAAAAATCACTTCAAGCGGGTAGTGAAGGCGCTTCAGGACCTTGGCCAGGCCCGGCGCAAGTGTGGTTCGCGGTGTCTTCGTCTTCTTCATCGCACAGCTCAAAAATTCGCTACCCTTTTAACGTGGGCCTTACTGCAACAGAACCGAAGACGCGCCCGGTGTCGTACCAGATTCGCTATGTGCTTTTCGGTGGACCGCAGACGCTCGTGGTGCAACGCCTTAGTTTCGGGACACACCGCCGTGCCGGCGATCAGGAGCATGCAGTCGGGAAACGAGCGGATAGCATTGAATACCAAGGCATTTTCTTGCGGGAACGCTCTGCCGAGCCGCACAAGCAGATTCACTCAGAGGTCGCAAGTTGTAGCAGTGTGCGCCAGGGTATCAACGCAGCGCTGCCGCATGACCGCGAGACACCGGTCGGCGCCCATTACATCAGGCGAAGCACGATTCTTTGAAGAAGGGAGGGCAGATCGCGTCGCACGTCCACCACGAGATGAATGAAAACGGTATCGTCGCGGACCTGATAAATGATCCGATTCTTGCCAGAAAGGGCCTGCCGGAAACCGTCCTCGAAAAAGCCCTCGAGTTCGGTAGGCGTATGGCCGGTAGCGGGAAACTGCCGAATCTGCGTGATCGTTTCCTGCAGTTGCGCCGATGTCTGACGCCATGTTTCCCACCCGAATGTGCGGACGACATAGCTTCTGAGTTCGTCGATGCCGATCCGCGCGGTCGGGAGAATGCGGTATTTCAGCAGCGGTGCCGCCATCAGCGGAGCTTTTCCTGGCGATCGAGCTCGTTGAGTTCCGCAAAGAACTCATCGCCATCCACGTGATCCCCGCGTTCGATCTGTTTCTGGCCGACAGCCAAGATTTTTAGAAGCGCGAGGGACTGCTGCGTCGATTCATAGGTTCGCACATCCTGAACGACAAGCTTCGCTTCGCCGTTCTGCGTGATGATGAGCGGCTCTCCCGACTCAGTCAGGTCCTTGACAATTTGCGCCGCTTCGCTTTTGAGGTAGCTGATCGGCTTGACATGATCGGCGAGATGCATCCAAGGCTCCGGGAGAGATACAGACAAGACCGAATTTAAACCATTAATGGTCCGACTGCAAGCTTGTCCCTTGCGCACCGTTGAGGAGCTAATTCGACATAGCATAATGAATTATTCAACTACATACTTCATTATTGAAATCACATTATGTCAAATACAAAAAATAGGCGAACGGCAACTTCGCCCTAATTCTCGACGGTCACCCGCATCATCGCTCGGCGCCGATGAGAAAAATTTCGGAAATTTCCGACACGCAGCCAGCTACCTATAAGTAGCTGTTGACAGGCGAAAAGTTTACAAATCGCGCTGTCCATGGACAAGGGACGGCCGCGTGGCTGTGGACAGCACCCTGTCAACTCGGGTATGGATCGATACCATTGGCCTTGCATGTTTCAACGAGACTAAAGAGATTTGCGCTGGCGTGTGCGCCGGCAACCGTATCTGCGAACAGGAAGCCCTTGCGTGCAACGACAAACGGGCGAATGGAATTTTCACAGAAATTGTTCGATGCCGGCCAGTCGCCGTTCTCGAGGTAACGCACAAGCTTCGGCCACTGCTCACGTAGATAGGTCAGTGCCCTGCCCAGCAGGCTCTGGGGCAGCAGGCTCGATCATGACATCCTTGATGACGCGGAGTACGCGGGCGCTATAGCGTTGCCGCAGGCGCTGACGCCGCCCTGCATTCCACGTTTTACTGCGTGCCTCGGCGGCAAACAACTTGCCAAACAGTTTGATGAAGCGTGTTGCGAGCAGATCTGGCGTACGTGCTGCCTTGGGAACATTTTCCTCTGCCTTGACGAAGTAACGTCTCGCGTGAACGAGGCAACCAAGGTGCACGAGCTTGTACCGCTCGGCGATACCGTTATAAGCCTCGTAGCCATCGGTCATCAGCGCAGCGCCTTCTTGCACGCCGGCGAACAGCTTGTCGGCCAGCTTTGCCCCACGACCCGGCGTATAGGCATAGCAACAGATCGGGATTCCCGTGCCGTCATCTGACACCACAGGTAACTCTTCGTCTGTGGCTTGCGCCCTTTCTCCTTGAGCACCTGGAAGGTCGTCTCGTCTGTGAGGATCACTGCTGTCTCAAGAAGCGCGTCGCGCATCAGGTTGATCACGGGCTGCGTTGCGAGGCTGACCTTGACCATGCTGGCAGCGATCGTGTTCGACGAGATATCGCCTCCGAAGCGGCGAAGCAGACCAGCCCGGCGATACAACGGCATGCCAAACTGGAATTTTCCCGCCGCGATCCAGGCAAGCGCTGATTCGGTCAGTAGTCCTCGTGGGATGATGCGCGACGGCGCCGGCGTGACCTTGATGCCCAGATCACAGCATGGGCAGGCATACTTGACGCGCTGATGCTGGATTACGCGCAACTGCTAGGGAATTACGTCGAGTTGCTCGCTGATTTCTACGCCGAACTCGACCAGCGAATGGCCGTCGTTGCTGCAGAAACGCTCGGCTTGCGGAAGTTCGTGCCGCCGGATCTCGCGGGGCAGACCGGGGTCAAGCGGCTTGCGGTGGCCACGTTTTTTACGCGTATGCGGAGCATACCTTCGTCTCCGGGATATCTTCCTGGGCCGGTGCCGCATTCGAGCCAAGCGCTTCAGCTTCGTTGAACAGCCCGAACTGTTCTGAATCCCGCGCCTCGCTCTTTGCGCCAAACAGCTCATGCCGGTAGGCACGCAGCCGTTCCTCGGCCATGTCGCGCTCCGCACTCACCAGACGCAGCATGCTGCGGGTTTCCTCGTGCTCGCGCTCGAGGGTGGCATACGCCTCGCGCATGGCGAGTAACGCATTGAGTTCGTCGGCGGAGATCGAGATCTGGACGGACATGCCAGATTAGACCATGCATGCCCGCCCATGTTCAGCTCACGCGCAAATATTCTTCCCGTGGATGTCGACGGATCGCGGTGATGTCATCGCCATCGAGCAGCGCGTGCAACACGCTGGTCGTCAGCGTCACTACATCGGCCTTGTTGTCGGGCCAGATAAAACGGCTTGCCTCAAGGCGTTTCGTCATCAACCAGAAACCACTTCCATCCCAGCCGATAAGCTTGACCCTGTCACGACGGCGGTTTCCGAAGATATAAAGAGAGGAGACCATCGGGTTCAGATGCATGGCCTGCTCGACGAGAATCGAGAGGCTGTTCATGCCGCAGCGGAAATCGACAGGATCGCGGTGCAGGTACACTTTCAGGTTTTCGTCGAACCGGAACACGGCATCCCCCCAGAATCTGGACCAGCGTGGTCAGTTCGTCGATGGTCGTGATGGCTTTGCCCATCTCGAGCTCGACACCGTTGGCCAGTCGCACATGCAGCGCGAGCGCCATGGACGAATGCAGCGGTGTCGGCACCGGCGCGGTCGGTATCGAAACGACCGGCACGAACGCGGGAAGTGCAGCAGCGGTAGCGACGAGCTCACGCGAATCCGGCTGGTCGATGGTCACGCCATCAACCTCATCCGGCGAGGCGGCGTCATCACTGGCGTGCTGTATTGGCAAGATGCCTTGCTCGCGCTCCATCAAGAACTTCGTGATCCACTTGCGCAACAGGTTGGCATTGACTCCGTGCTCCTGCGCCAACCGGGCCACCGATACGCCCGGCTGCAACGCCGCCTCGATCAGTACCCGCTTGCTCTTCTCGTCGTAGCGCCGACGGCCGTCGGCACTCTTGCGAACTACTTTTAACTCTGAGTCTTTGTCGGCCATAGGTGTCCACCTTCAACAGTAGGTGGACACCTATGCTCCCCGCTCAGAGTACTGTTGGGTAGACGTCGATAGTGGATCGCCTACGATCAACACGGTGCTGAACTCGATATCCTGCTACAGAAGCACCGCGACAAGGCAGCAGCGAAGCGGTTTTTCAAGCGCGTGCTTGCCGCGTGCTCTGAGGCACCGCGCAAGATCGTTACTGACCAGCTGCGCAGCTATCGGGCGGCGAAAGCCGAGATTCCCGCACTGGCTTGCGTCAAGCACGTCTTTGTCAAAGCCAGCGCGCGGGTCAATAACCAGGCCGAAAACACTCATCAGCCGACCCGCGAACGCGAGCGACGCATGCGTGGCTTTCGCGATCAGAGCGCACGCAGGCTTTCCTATCGAGCTTCGGTCCGATCCGGCAGCACTTCGCGCTGAAGCGACACCTGCTACGCGCCTCGCTCTATCGCAAACAGCTTGCCACATGCATCGCCGCCTGGCATCGCTTCACAGAGATCACCCAAGTTCCGCCCGTTTTCTGAGCAAGCGCGTTGCCCCCCACTATTACGTCGCGAGCAATTTAACGTGACAGTGCCGTCGGAACTAGTCAGTTTATGGGGCCCCCTCGATACCGAGGAGCCCTCAACGGTCATTGCTCTAACTCGTCTTGATGTACCAGCCCCAAGGCTCTTCGCTGACAAACCTGGTCACCTGCTTGGTCTCGAGGTAGTTATCGAGGCCCCAGCGACCCAGTTCGCGACCGATACCAGATTGCTTGTAACCGCCCCACGGCGCTTCGGTGAATGTTGGCTGCGAGCAGTTAATCCAGACAATGCCGGCACGAAAAGCGGCGGCAACCCGTTCGGCGCGCGCATCATTCTTCGACATCACGGCCGCCGCAAGACCGAAGCGCAAATCATTGGCGAGCTCGACGGCCTCTTCTTCAGTCTCGAACGGACGCACGCAGACGACCGGACCAAATATCTCCTCGACCCATGCATCGCTGTCGAGCAGCACATCCGTCAGGATGGTTGGATGCCGGTAGTAACCTTTGTCGAAACCTTCAGGGCGAGTCCCACCCGCCGCGACCGTCGCACCCGCTGCCGTCGCGGCTTCGATCGCTGCCACGACCTGCTCGTGTTGGCGCTTCGAAACCCGCGGTCCGAGAAGGACACCGTCGTCGAGACCGTTGCCAACCTTGATGCGGTTCGTTTCTTCAATCAGTCGTGCAAGCAGCTTGTCGTAGATACCCTCTTGCACAAGGACGCGCGACGTGGCCGAGCAGACCTGCCCCTGGTTCCAGAAAATGCCGAACATGATCCATTCGACGGCCAGGTCAATATCGGCATCCTCGAAAACGACGAAAGGCGACTTACCACCGAGTTCGAGGCCCACGCGTTTGATGTCGCGTGCCGCGGCTGCCATGATTTGCGAACCGATCGGTCCGGAGCCTGTGAAGGCCAGCTTGTCCACGCCCTTGTGGTCAATGATCGCCTGACCGGCAACCGAGCCGGAACCGGTGACGATATTCAGCACGCCGGGCGGAAGTTCTGCTTCATGCGCAATGGCTGCCAGCTGTTAGCCAAGTCACTTCCGCAGGCTTCAGGACGACGGCGCAGCCAGCAGCGAGTGCGGGCGCCACTTTCCATGCCGCCATCAACAGCGGGTAGTTCCACGGGATGGTTACGCCCCGCCACACCGATGGGCTCCTTCACCGCCTTCGACGTGAATCGGCCGTCGGGCAACTGAATTTTTTTCTTCGGGGTGGTTGTCAAGCTCTTCTGCGAGACCCGCGTAATACTCGAAGCAGCCGGCCGCATCACCAATGTCCCACATTGCTTCCGGAAACGGCTTGCCGTTATCGATGTTCGAGACGCGATATTTCTTCCTGACGCTTGCGGATGCCCTTCGCAATGGCTCGGAGGTATTTCGCGCGTTGAGCACCGCTCAGCCTGGGCCAGCCGTCGTGGTCGAACGCCCGACGCGCGGTCTTGACGGCAATGTCCACATCCTCAGCCGAGGCAGCGCTGATTGTCTGAATCACTTCTTCCGTTGCCGGATCGATGACATTGCGCGTCTCGCCGTTGAGCGCTTTGACCCACTTGCCGTCGATGTAAAGTTCACTTCGCATAAAGATTGCCTTGTCGATAGTTCAAATCAGTTAAACCGGTCGACGCGAAACGGCCTGATGTCCACGGGCGGCGTAACGCCTGTGATGAGGTCGGCCATCAATCGGCCCGTGGTTGCGCCATACGTAAGTCCGAGGTGTCCGTGCCCCGTGGCGTAGAACACGTTACGACGTTTGGCCGAGCGCCCCATGACAGGGACCGTGTCCGGAAAGGCTGGCCGATGACCCATCCACTCGCTGATCTGCTCGGCCTTGAGCTCAGGAAGGGCCTCGCTGGCTCGCTTCACGAGAACCTTTGCTCGCCGATAGTCGGGAGGCGCGTCGAGGCCTGCCATTTCCACAGTGCCGCCGACGCGAATCCCACCTGCAGTGGGCGTGACCATGAAGGCTTTGATGGGCCAGATGATCGAATGCTTCATGGAGATGCCGGGCGCCATGATCTGCGTGTGATAGCCCCGCTCGGTTTCGAGCGGGATGTGCTCGTTCAATAGCGCAGAGAGGCGACCGGTGAATGCTCCTGCGGCCAGCACGACCTGGCTCGCTTCAAGCAGGCGACCGTCTTTGAGTCTGACGGCCGAGACCCCATCTCCGGAATGTTCGAAGCCGCCGACTTCGCCTTGCTCGATTCGACCGGCGAGGCTCTTGAATTTCTCGGAGAGCGCTACGACCAGCTTGTACGGGTCCGCGATAGACCGGTTGTCCGGAAAGAGAACCGCCTTGCCGATGTTGTGCGTCAGCGCTGGCTCCAGGTCACGGATGGCATTTCTATCGAGGACCTGGTGCCGGAATCCAAATCGCTCAAGGATTTCAATATGCTCGCGGTCGGCCCGGAACTCCGCTTCGTCGGTGTACAAGCCGAGGCAGCCTTCCCTGCTCAGCATATGCTCGAGGCGGGTTTCCTTGAGAAGAGCGCCCAGATCTTCGTAGACACGACCGCAGAGTACGGCTCCCGCGGCTTCCAGCTCACGCAGCTTCGAAGGCCGGCTCGCAGCGAGAAATCGCATGAACCAGGGCATGAGCTTCGGCATATAGCCGGGTCGAATGCGTACGGGGCCTTCCGGGTCCAGCATCCACTTCGGCATTTGCGCCCAAACTCCCGGGCGCGATGCCGGCATGAACTCGGTCACTGCAATACTGGCCATGTTGCCGTACGACGCCCCTTTACCAGGCGTGTCCCGGTCGACGAGTACGACCGATTGGCCACGCCGCTGCAGGTCGTACGCGATGATGGTTCCAATGATTCCAGCGCCGATGACAACGATACGTGCCACAATTGCTCTCCGCGAACGCTTGCAAATGACCGAGGATCTCGCCCCAGCCGCCAATGACCATTACCAGTTCAGGATGGGCTCCATCGCGGCCCGAATTGCCTTCTTCTCTTCGTCCGTCAATTCGCCTAACGGCGCACGGGCTTTACCGACCGGCGCGGCCTGCAATTCGCAGCCGTATTTGATTTTCTGAACGAACTTGCCGCTCTCGAAGATGTTCATCGCACGATAGAGCGCGTTGCCATCATTTCACGCGTCATGATTCGAGTCCTAGCGGTCAATTTTGAATGCACATCTCTTTCAATACACTGCACGGTATGTTTTATTGTGTTCAGGCTTGTATGCAGCGTAAGAAGGTCACCTTGAAGTGTCAACTTAGCGATTGCCCTACTCTGTTTTTGGCACGAATCTGCTGTTCTCCAAGGATCGGCTTCGGCCTCTTAACAAAATCGTGGATCAGTAAAAATCACCCATCCCACATGAGAACTATCACCCAAATAATTGCGATTTGGGCCGCTCCTCCGGGCCAACGCATCCTCGGTGGCGCGTTCGTAAGCAGCCGTCCTGTCGTCGAAGTTCGTACGAGTCGTCGGTGTGTTCCGGACTGGGGATTTGCAATCTGGAGGCAAAAAAAAAGCCGGCGCCTTCGGTACGGAGCCGGCCCAAATCACTCACGCTTCTCGCTTACCCACAGTGAGTTCATCCCTGAAGAATCAAATCGCTCCTAATCTGCACGCGAATTACTTTGCGACCGGCATCGTGAATTCAGCGCCCTTGCTGATGCTGTCGGGCCAGCGCTGCATCACGCTCTTGTACCGGGTATAAAAGCGGATGCCTTCTTCACCGTACGCATGGTGGTCGCCGAAAAGCGACTTCTTCCAGCCGCCGAACGAGTGCCATGCCATCGGCACCGGGATCGGCACGTTGACACCGACCATCCCCACCTGGATCTGACGCGTGAAGGCCCGGGCGACACCGCCATCCGACGTGTACAACGACACGCCGTTGCCGAATTCGTGCGCGTTGATCAGCTATTGACCGCACTGGCGAAATCCGGAACGCGGATGACGGCAAGGACCGGCCCGAAAATTTCTTCCTTGTAGATCTTCATGTCGGTACGCACATCGTCGAACAGGGTGCCACCGATGAAGAACCCGCCTTGCGCTGCGACAGGGTGAGCACGCCCGTCCACGATGAGCTTTGCCCCTTCTGCTTCGCCCGACTCGATGTAACCCGAGACTTTCGCCTTATGCTCAGCCGTCAGCTTCGAGACTATCGACCCGAGCAGCGAACAGTCATTGCGAAAGTCGCGGCCGCGACCGCCGAGGACGTGGACCTTGCGGTGCAGGCCGCGCGGAAGGCTTTCGACGAGGGGCCTTGGCCGCGCATGAGCGGCGCGGAACGTGCCGCGGTCCTTCGTCGCATTGGTAAAGGCATTCGTGACCGGCTGCAGGAACTGGCGGAGATCGAAGTACGAGATAACGGCAAGCCGTTTCCGGAGGCACTCTGGGACGTGGGCGATTCAGCATCCGCTTTTCCCTGAGATCAACGAAGTCGTGTATGTGATGTTCCGTAATCGGGTGAGCGAAGACCTTTACCAGACCTGCACGACGCTGCCGCCCGGTCGTGTGGACCGGTTCCGGTTTTCCGAAGGCCTGAGGCGAGGAGCCCGCGCGATGATACCGCTGCTTTCCTTGATGCCGATAACGCGCGGGTGATCCTTGAACGCGTCCAGCACACCAAAACCAACCTCTACGTTCGTACGGACCGGATAGTTGTACAGGATGATGTCAACGTCCGGCACCGCCTTCAGAATGGCCTCATAGTGACCGATGAGCTCTTCCTGCGACGGCAGCGCGTAGTATGGCGGAGCAATCAGGACGTTCTTGTAGTCCGCATCGCGGACCAGCTTCGTTTGCTCGATGACTTCCCGCGTGCAAGAGCCATTCGCTCCGCCGATGAGCATGCCGCGATCGCCCACGACCTCGAGGACCGTCTTGAGAATTGCACGACGCTCGTCATGCGCGAGAGCGTAGTACTCGCCAGTCGAGCCGAACGGCACGAAACCGGACACTCCCGCCTTGAGCTGGTACTCGAGAATGCTCGCCAGCACGTCATGGTCGACAGCGCCGGAAGCATTGAACGGCGTGACGAGTGCGGGCAGGATGCCTTTCATCTGCATGGGTATCTCCAGTTTATGAAGGACAGGTTGAGTTAATAGGCGAAGCGCCTGAGGAATCGGGACTCGACGACGCCAACGAGGCGAGTAAGCGGAAAAGCCACCAGGAAGTAGATGATCGCGACGGTCGTCAGGAACTCGACCGGCTTTGCTGTGCTATTCGAGATGTTCTGCCCGACGAACATGAGGTCCGCTACGCCAACAGACGAAATCAGCGCGCTTTCCTTGAACAGACTCACGACGTTCGACAGGAGCGGCGGAATCGCGCGCAGCAGTGCTTGAGGGAAAATCACATAAAGGATTTTTGCCTGGGGCGTCAGGCTCAAAGCGGTACAGGCGTCGTGCTGTTCAGCAGAAATGGACTTCAATGCGCCCCGGAACGTCTCGCTGGTGATAGCTGAAGCATCACGTTCTGCACTTCGATGACCATCTCCGGGTCGAGGGCTGACGTAACTTCATCGAACAGCATCAGCTTGGGCTCGAACCATAGTTACCTCCCGAGATCATCGGTGAATCGTTGAAGCGAGCCCGACTACCACACATTTCTGCGCACTTCTATGTGTGCATAGTTGTACGCAGATTAGGATGTGCGATTTAGACTGTCAACTAGGCGTTTGTCCCTAGGGGCGAACGAAGCGATGGCTTCAGACGTCGCTAAGCCAGAGAGGGCAACCCTTGCGGACGGAAGGAGCAACGACCCCTCACATTGAGTAGTGGTTTTAGCTGAAACTTCAACTACAAATAGTTTTTAAAACTGGTTTATCAGTACTATTGCTAGAAGCACTGCATACAACGATGTGTGCATTTCGTATTGAACGAGTCTGCGAGTTGGTCGCTTACGAGCAAGGCACCCACGTAGTTCTTCAACCCTTCGTAGCCCTCGACCGAGCTGATGTCCGCCAGCGAGTAGGTGGCCAGCATGTAGTACCGAAGCGCGCGGGCCAGGCCCTTCTTGCGGCTGCCGGGCGTCTGTGTCGCGGGTCCGCCGATCGACCTGCAACGCTACATGGGAAAGTGGTTCGTAATTGCGGAAACGCCGTATCTCAGCGATAACGACCATGTCGGCAGCTACGACGAATGGACGTTGCGTGCCGATGGACAAATCACAGACGACTATCGCGGCCGACGATACTCATTCGACCAGCCGGTCACCGGAAGCCACTTCGTCGCGAAGGTTGTGGGTGGAACGGGGAACACCACATGGCGAGTCGGACTCATCTGGCCATTCGAAGTCCGGGTTGTGACCGCGTACTTGGATCCTGAGTATCACCACACGATTCGCTGCATGGTCGACAGCAATATGGTGCGGACGTCCCGATGCTCCATCATTAACACACGTCAATACCTGTCCCTCGCAGGTGCTCATCCTTTTATTCGAGCGTCAAGTTTTTTTCATCCCAGCGGTCATCTGCAACTGGCCATGACCCCAGTTTGTCCGCCACTGCCGGATGCCGGCGGCCCGGTGGCGCTCTCGCGATTGCGACCACGGGAGGCATTCATGTTGACCCAGTTCGAAGCTACCGCCCTGCACGCGACGCATACGCCGACTCTTCGAGCAGAGAACGAAGTGCCCTATTTCAGCAATGCCGATCTACTCGACTCGGTTTAGGATCATCTGCCGCAGCACGCGCAGGAGATCTATTGGGCTGCATTTAACGCTGCATACGAGCAATATGCAGCCGATACGCATCACGACAAAAGCGCGCATCGCGTGGCATGGGCGGCAGTCAAGCGGCGTTACGCCAAGGACGGCAATGAGTGGACAGCGCGCCGCTGATCTGCCCGATAGTGACGCTCCTGCTATGCGATGAACTACCACAACTTGCTGGTCCATCTGGACGATAGTCAGGCCGCGCGGCAGCACCTCGAGATCGCGTTGCTCGTCGCCCGGCAGTTTGATGCGCAGCTGGTGGGGCCGGAACATCACGCCGATCCCAGATACTCACATAATCTCCGCGATACCGGGCGCGGCCGGCATGCAAGCAGAAGTGATGCGGCAGGGCGATCAGCAGCGAGCGGCTTTGCGTGATCTATTCGACGCCGCGTGGCGACACGCAGATGTCGCCGGTCAATTCCGATGCGGCGACGCGAGCGACATGTGTAGCATCGTGCGGTACGCGCGTCTAGCTGACCATATCATCGCCGGCCAGTCGAACCCGAACGCCCCCGAAACATACATCCACGATCACGTGGGCGAACAGCTGATGATGATAGCAGGGCGACCCCCGCCATTCACGACGCCCTGCCGTTTCCCCCGCGCGACAGGACATCCTCGTGACGGCGCACGGACCGGCGGACGCGCCGCGTGGCGCGCGCATCCCGAGCACGGACATAGCACGTACGCTCGCCCGTCACGACGCGGTCATCGACGTGCTCGAACTCGAGGGCGCCACCGGAGAGCGCGTGGGAAGCAAGTTGCTGTCGGGCCGCGCAGGCTCAGGGCTGCGACCTGATCCTGATGGCCGTATACGGTCACGCGCGCTGGCACGAAGCAGTGTGCGGCGGCGTTACGCGCGCGCTGCTGCAATCGATAACTGTGCCGGTGCTGATGTCGAACCGAATCCGCACAGCTTGCGTGAGGTACGTCATGTTCGCCAATACCGTCGTTGCTGTGGACCGCACCGACACGTTGATGCTTGCGCTGATCTGGGCGTTGCGGCTCGCGCGTGAAAGGCACGCACGACGCTAGCATCAGGAGACGCTCATGACACAAAAGCAGGCCGAACTGCGAACGGTTCACGTCACGGCCCCACAGAACCGGTTGCTGGACGTGATTCGCGCGCTCAGTCTCGAACTCCGCGATACAGCGCAATGCGTGCGTCAATTGTCGAACGGCATTCGGATTTGCGTCAAGTGTGCACCTTGCCGCCTGGTGCCGCACAGCATGCCTTCGCATCAGATCCGTATCGCCATTGACATGTATCAACCGCACTGGCGCGCGAGGCCCTAGGATGAAACCGTGCGTGAAGCGCAGACGGGGCTCAGCATGCTTAAACGGATCTTGCTAATAGGATTTCTCGCACTGCCAGGGTCCTCCGTCGTCGTGTCGCTCGCGTGCGTTCATCCTCGCGTCCGCGCGAGGTCGGCCGAACTTGCATACGCGCCGCAGTTGCTCGCTGGTGTGAACAGACGTATTGCGCCGTCCACGTTCTTCGAACGTGGCGGCGTGAACAATCGCATTTGAGTTGAACGGCGCGGGGGTTACACGATGAAACACAGATGGCAATGCGGACTGCTGGGGGTCACGGCAGGACTTGTATTCGCCGCAGCACCGCCGCGCGCGGCAACAGCGGAAGAAGCCACAACCCAGGCGGCCCCCAGCAAGCTCTTCTCGGGCAGCAGCGTCACGCATGCGAACGCGGTCGTCTTCGCGATAGATCCCGGACGAAACAGCATGACGCTCCTCGAAGACAACGGCGAACCCGTCGACGTGGTGGTCGACCCGAGTATCGGAGATGTGCAAAAACTACGGCTGGGCGACACCGTCGCCGTCACGTTCAACCGCGCGCTGTTGCTGCGGGCCGACAAGTCCAACTCAAGCGGCATCCGCGAGCGCATCGACAAGGGATTCACCACCGGCGCATCGCTCGGCGCCTCCCTTGCCCTACACCGCGTCGAGGCAGTGGTCACCGTGGTGCAGATCGATCGCGGCAAGCGTCAGCTAACGTTGCGCGGACCGACGCGCACTGTGGTGCTGCAGGCGTCGTCAGACGGGTTGCTCAACGGGCTCGAAGCGGGCGATAGCGTACGCGTCGACTACGTCGAGGCGACTGCGGTTCAGATCACGCGAGACGGCGCTCCGGTACGCTGAACGGGTCGCAGTAAGAGGAACGATCATGTCACCGAACGCTAGCGTGCCGAGCAGGAACTTATCTGGCGTACCGAAGAACTCGTGCGTTCCAACCACGATCCCGAGCAATTCGCTTACGTCGCGTCGCACGACCTTCAGGAGCCGTTGCGCGCCGTCGCCGAGCCTCTTCAGTGCCACAGCGCCGCTATCACGGGCAACTGGATGCCCCCGCGGACGAATTCATCGCACATGCGGTAGATGGTGCAACGCGCATGCAGAAGCTCATCGAGGATCTGCTTGCGTGCTCGCGCGTCGGAACACCTGGCGCCACGCAGGAACTGGCCAGCTGCGCGACGGCTCTCGACCAGGCGCTCAAAAGTCTGAGCGTCGTGCTGCAGGAATCTCACGCGCAGATCAATCGCGATGCGCCCCCCGTGGTCATGGGTATTCCGACGCAACTCGCTCTGCTGCCTCATCGGCAACGCGGTCAAATTTCGGCGACTCGATCAACCGGTACGGATCGACATCGGCGCCGCCGTGAAGGAGACGAATGGATCGTTTCGGTCAAGGACAACGGAATCGGTATCGACTCGCAGTACTTCGAACGCATTTTCATGATTTTCCAGCGCTTGCGTTGGCGTGCCGAATACCCTGGCACGCGAATCGGCCTCGCGCTATGCAAGCGTATCGTCGAACAGCATGGCGGGCGCATCTGGGTGGAATCCGGGCCAGATGGCGAATCGACCTTCTTTTTCACGCTGAATGCGAAGCTGGATGGCAGCGCTCGCCAATGCTGTCACAGGTTACGAGCAATCCCGTGCACATCCTTCTGATCGAAGACAGTCCTACCGACGTGTTGATGACGCGCGAAGCACTCGGGGACTAGGAGGTGCTCAATCCGTTGCACGTCGTGCAGGACGGCGCCGAAGCCATGGATTTCCTGCACCGCACCGGTCGGCATCACGACGCGCCCCGTCCCGGCCTGATCATTCTCGATCTCAATCTGCCGAAAAAAAGCGGCCGGGAAGTCCTTGATGAACTGAAAGCCGATCCCGATCTGATGGTATTCCCGTCATCGTGCTCACCACGTCGAGTTCGGAGGAAGACGTTGCAAAAACGTACGGATTACATTCCAATTGCTACTTCACCAGGCCAGTCGACTTTACGATGTTCGTCGATGTCCTGCGCAGAATCAACGACTTCTGGTTCAGCGTCGTGACATTGCCGCCGCCAAGCCATGAACACACCCCAGCATCTGCGAATTCTCCTTGTCGAAGATAGTCCGACCGATGCCTTGCTGATCCGGGAGGCGCTTATCGGGAATTGCACGACGATTTCGGCCAGCAGCTCGTCGCGCTGAAGATTGCGTGCGCGAGGGTCGATGCGTCGATCAAGGGCAGCGATAGCCCGGCAGGGGCGGCTGACCTCGCCAACGTCTACAAACTCATCGATCAGCTGGTCGCGCATCGCCTGATCCCAGCCCTCGAATGGCTCGTCAACCGGTTTTCGGAGCAACATGGCGTGCGCGTCTCGCATCGCATTGTCGACAACATCGATTTCAACGACGACCGCGACACAGCTGTGTTCCGGATCGTTCAGGAAGCGCTGACGAACGGCGCCCGGCACGCGCGAGCGACCGAAGTGGTGCTTGAAATACTGCGCAAGAGACCGCATTGAGTTGTTCACGTTGCAGACAACGGCTGCGGCAGCTCGCCAAGCGAGCGACCGGCGGTGGACTCGTTCGGCCTGTTGGGAACCCGCGAGCACGCGTGGGCTCTCCGCGGCGATCTGCAGATCCGCACGGCGCCGGATCAGGGCTTTGCGATCACGGTCTCGTTGCCGCTCGAGATCGTCGAGGCGAGCATCGAGCGAGCGGCCTCCGGTCGCTTGGACCCGAGGCGCTAACTCGTCGACCCTAGGGTTCGTCGTTGCCCGGTGATGTGCCTGAATTCGTTGCTTGCTGAGCTTCCATCGATTGCGAATTGACAGACGTCAAACATTCCCGGCGCAACATGCGTTCGAATCGGAATCGTCGGTACACGGTTTCCGCTGCGCCGCGCCCTTCAACCACCCCGGAGTATCCGTCGTGCGCAATGACGCCACGAAAATCTGCTTTCGGTACCGCGGCGGCCGACGCCATGCCCGTTTCTATGACGTGCTGATGACGCTCAACGATCCGGGCGGAGCCTGTCGAATACAAATTTGCGAGGCACTGCCCTGAGGCGCGGACACTCCGCCGCTCACGGCGGGACGCCTCAATGCTGCGCGCCTGATGCGCGCGCTCGAACTGATCGGGCTCGTAGAGCGGATCACCCGCTCGCGACGTCTTGCGCGTCCGCGGGGCTGGGCAACGTGGTGCGCGGCTGGATCAATCACCGCCTGCTCGCCGACCCGCTCGGGTTGAAAGAAGACAAATTGCCGATTCTCGCGCAGACCGTTGGCGCACTCGGCACGAAGCTCAGCTCTTTAGCGGATTGAGGCGAGGGCTCGGGAAAACAAAGGGCGCGCCCGTGATGGCGCGCCATACTTGATCGTTCAGACTCGGTCGCTGGTTTCTAGTTGACCGTCAGACGCTTGTGCTCGCTCGACGCCTTTTTCGGCAGGCTCAACGACAGCACACCGTCCTTGTATTCGGCTTTGGCATTGGCCTCATCGACTTCACCGCCGAGTGAGAATGAGCGGCTGAACGTGCCGGAGTAACGCTCGCGACGGATCACGCGTTCGCCTTCCTTTTCCTCCTTGTTGCGCTCGACCTTTGCGTTGATCGAAACGACGCGCCCGTCGATCTGAACGTCGATATCCTTCTTGTCCACGCCGGGCAGTTCAGCTTTCACCGAATAGGCTCCGTTGTTTTCCGTCACGTCGATCTTCATCGATGCGAGTTCGGTGTCCTGTGTCGTCAGCATCGAGCGCATTGGCCGGAAAAATCCCTGGAACAGTTCCGAAACAGGATCCGCCGAAAACGGATCAAAACGCGTCAGATTGCTCATAGCCCTTCTCCTTTAGATAAGCAGGCCATGAAATGGCCCAATTGACCGACTGCAATCCGGCCTGCAATGTCGCCGCCGGGTTGCGCAATGCACGGGGTGAATCAGATGCCGTTGCCGTCTTGCGCATTCACGCTGGTCCGCACCGTGAAACGGTACCTTCAGCGTAGTCGCGCGCGGCTTTGCGTCGTTGATCCACGTCAAGCCCCGGTCCAGTGCACCGGCGGGCCTTCGATCGTCTTTTGCAGCAGTTCGCGATCCAGCACCGTCCGCGGTCAAGCGCGCGTCGCGCGAAACATCGTTTGTCGGGCCATCGTCGTTCAGTGTTTGCGCGCTCGAGCTGCGATCGCTTCGAGTTCTTGTTCCGCGAGATCGAACGCGCCGCGGATCGCCGCCTCGGCGTTCTCGCCGGCGCAATAAGCGATGGACCTGAATTCGTGCGCGGGAGTGGTCAGATCGAGTCGCACGTCGTAATGCGGGCTGGCGCGATCCGGGCGCAACGCCTCAATCGCCAGATGGCAGTTCGACACGAGCGCCCCGAACCGCGCAAGACGCACCCAGCTGCACACCCGCCTCCGCTTCGAGCTGCGCGGCACCCGCGAAGCCGAGATAGACAATCTGCATCCCGATGCCGATCCTCCCCCTCCCGCTCCGAGTATTGTCCGGACACCCAGCGCGGCACCGTCCGTGGACAGCGTCGTTTGCCGCAGGCTTATTGTATTCCTCCGTGAAGCGGAGTCATTGACCTGAGTCAATCGCGACGAAAGGCAGGGGATAGCGGTCATTTTCTTGGTGTGCCCAAGCATCTCGCGACGCGACGCCACTCCCGTTGCCAGCGGTGCCGCTGTGAGACGGCTCAGCGCTCAAACAAACCGCGCGCTAATCGCCGGCACGCGTTCAACGTGGCGGAACCACGTCCCGCGAACCCGGAGCGGCTTCTGGGCACGGCTCGCGCGCGAGCATCTGAGCTGGCACCGGCCCTTCACGAAGGTGCTCGACGAATCGAACGCACCGCTCTTCAAATGGTTCGACGACGGTCTGCTGAACGCGTCGTACAACTGCCTGGACCGCCATCTGCACGACGGCAACGCCAACAAGATCGCGATCATTTTCGAGGCCGACGACGGCACCGTGACGACCATCACGTACCGGCAACTGCATGCGCGCGTGTGCCGCCTGGCGAATGGGTTGCGCGCGCAGCATCGCGTGCGGCAATCGCGTGATGATCTATCTGCCGATGTCGATCGAAGGTGTCGTCGCGATGCAGGCGTGCGCGCGCATTGGCGCGCCGCATTCGGTCGTGTTCGGTCGTGTTCGGCGGCTTCTCGGCGAAGTCGCTGCACGAACGCATGGTCGAGGTCATTGCCGTCGCCGTCATTACCGCCGACGAACAGATGCGCGGTGGATGCGATCTACGGCATGGCTTCCTGGACGTCAGCATGGAAGAAGCGCACGCCATCCTGGACCGGGTCTTCACACTCAATTTCATGTCTGGTCTTTACCTTCGGCTCGTTGCTCGTCGCAATTGAGGTCGCAGGCGCGACAATACACCCCACGCATGATTGCGACCACCCTGCTTCGAAACAACGTGATTCGCTGGATCGTCGGGCTATTCGTCTTTTCATCTTTTCATTGCTTTGGACGCATCGAACCATGACCGAAATCGGGCAGACACACCTCGTGCCGGAATTGCAGGTATTGGTTGCCACGATCGTCGGGCCCGACTCACTGATGGCCTTCATCGTGCTAATCGATTATTCCGCGCGTTTGCCGAGCCCCGTCGCTCTCGTCGGGCGCATCGCGGAACATGGTTTTGCCGTCATAGAGAGCATTTACGCGCTGCGCCTCAAGCTCAAGATACGCATACGGCCGGCCACCTATTTGATACAGGTCAACGTTGTGTGGTCACGCGCTTTGTGGACTGATTCGGCGGAGTGATCCCGTGCACTGGTACGAATTCGAGCTCGCTGAATTTCGTCATTTCGCTTCGCTCATAAACGCGCGGAACTCATCCTCGACCGCGACGATCGCGTTCGCACAAGTCCAATACATCACGCTCAAGTTGCCGTCGGTGCGGTACATGCCACGGCACATCGCTTTCAGTTGAATTAGCGCGTGATCTTCGTCGAGCCGTCCCTTCGGCGCCGCGAGATACACGAAGCCGAACGAATGCGGCAACGCGGTTTCGATCAGCGTATCGTCAGCGCGGACGATGCGGCTCGCGGAATGCGTGGCGACGAACGCGCGCG
Source organism: Paraburkholderia sp. JPY419 (assembly GCF_050435705.1). Taxonomy (NCBI): domain Bacteria; kingdom Pseudomonadati; phylum Pseudomonadota; class Betaproteobacteria; order Burkholderiales; family Burkholderiaceae; genus Paraburkholderia; species Paraburkholderia sp. JPY419. The sequence goes on from NZ_JBNDKV010000003.1 coordinate 672,737, forward strand.
TACGTACCCATGCCGACTCGCAATCGACCGTCGGTTCGCAACGCACACAGGCCTGTTGACGCGCCTCGAACGGCGCGACTTCCTCGCGGCGGAAGGCCGCCTCGCGCGCGGTGCTCGCGCATCCGGCAACGAGCACCAGACATAGGATCGACACCCAGATCCAGCACGCGGCGCGCTTCATGACCGCGCCGGTGTCGGTGTGGCCGCCGAACCAATGCATTTGTCGATCTCGCTGGGTTTGCTGCTCATCGGGTTTCCAGTCTTTGTCGCGTCTGAACCCGGCCGACCGCAACTCCTGCGCCGCGAACTCGACATCGACGACCGCGTCGCGTCCCGTGACGATCGCTTCCCGGGTGTCTGCAAACATAGCGGCTCGTCGCGCATGAAGACTGATCCTGATCAAACATGCCATTGACGGCGATCAAGCGATGCCACTGCCACGCGTCTACGCTGCGATGAATATGGCCCCGGCCACATCCACACTACCCGGCGAGGACGACCTTGAGACCCGCCCTGATCGTTTCGATTCTGTTCGCGCTGCTCTGCATGTCAGGATGCGGGGGTGACATGGTGCCGGCTGCCGATCGCGAAGTCGCCGTGGCCTTTGCCGACGTGCTGGATCTCTACAACGAACGGCTCGAACTGACGGAGCAAGCGGTCTTGCTCGGCCCCAAGCATCTGTCGCCGGATGCGCCGGCGCTCGCGCAGATAGGTAGGTCGCGCACGGCGGTCGCGGATCTGCATGCGTCGCCAGCCCTGCTCGACTCGCCCGCTTCGTTCGAACGCTTCGATGTCGCGCACGCGATCTGACCGACGCGATCTCGCAACTGCTGATCGCATGCGAGGGCATCCGCCGCCTGAAAGCGAGCCCGGCGTTCCACGCGCTGCGGTCGCGGCTCGCCTCGTCCGCGGGGCGGATCGCCTTCGCGCGCGAGCGCTACAATGAAGCGGCCCAGCGCTACAACGCAGCGCGTCTCCGTTTTCCGTTCGACTTCGCGGACATGATTCATCCCACCCAGCATAGGCCCGCTTTCACGGCTCCGGACGGAACGCCTGTGCATCTTCATCCGCGCACCGATTTCGACGCGTTGCGCGGCTCGCTGCGTCGAGTCGCAACGTTTTCGACCGCGAGCCTGAACTCTCCGCTACACTAGCCACTCCATCTCGCGGCGCGCCGCCATTCTCGACCTGATCTTCTGCGCGAACGCGTCGCGCTTGACGCCGTCTTTGCGTCGATACAGCTCACTGCCGGTAAACACGCAGGTCGCAAGCGGCGCCTTGCCCGCCGCCTCAGACATCTGCTTCAGCGCCTCTTTGCCGCCGAACGCGCCCTCGCAGCAAAACAGCGCGAGCCGGAGAACCTGCGGGCCGTGCAATTCCAGCCACGCCCGAGCTGGCGCGCACGCGCCACGCGCCCAGACGGGCGCGCCAACGACGACGAGGTCATACGCTGCGACGTCGAGCAGCGCCGGGATGACCTCGGGCGTGTCGATGACACAGCGCATCGATCAACGATCCGACGAAACCGCGTGCACCGTTACGCGGTTCCGGACCGCCGCGTTCGCGAATCGGTTTGATGTCGGCGTCCAGCCTGGACGCGAGCAGCTCCGCATCACGCCGCGTTGTGCCGGTTCGCGAGTAATAGACGATGCGAAACCTGCAACGCTCGGACATATGCTTTCTCCGACATCGGACATTGGGCACCTCATCCGCCAATTGAGCGTCATGCGCTGCGAACGTGCCAGCTCGCGATGCGATGACGCTTCGATCAAGATTCGACTTGCGGGCGGTGGTGTCAGAGTAATTGAGCTCGGCCGGCAGCGATTGACCCACGTCAACTGGCGTGCGGCATCCGCGATGCTTGATCTGCGTCAACAGTCGTGCCGGGCTGGACCATAGACTAAATGTCACTACGGGCTGCGCCCGTTTCCACACGGTCTGTCAGGGAGCCTTGACGATGAGCTACAAAAGCATTCTCGTTGACCTCGATACGAGCGTTCGCGCGCATCCGCGCCTCGAGATCGCATTGCAGCTTGCCCGGTTTCACGCGCGGCTGACCGGTCTGTTTTCGACCTATGTGCCACCGCGCCACGTGTTCTTCGTCATGGCCGGCACTGCCGAGTACTACGCGGAGCACGAGCGCCAGCGCCACGAAAAGGCCGGCTCCCTCGAGCGGCTCTTTCATGCCGAACTCGCGCGTGCAAGGGTCGAAGGTCAGTGGATCACCGCAGACGGCTATGCGAACGACGTTGTGCCGCCGTACGCCCGTCTCGCCGATCTGATCGTGCTCGGACAGACTGATCCGGTCGACCCCGAGGCGGTCGTCGCCGAACAGTTCGTCGAGCACGTCGTGCTGTCGGCGGGACGGCCGGTATTGGTGGTGCCGTCGAGCGGGCGCGTCGCGTCGCCGGTCCGGCACGTGCTGATCGCGTGGGACGGCAGCCGTGAAGCCACCGGCGCGATCCACGACGCGCTGCCGTTCCCCGCGCATGCCGCGAAGGTGTCGCTGCTGACGGTCCATTCGCCCAGCGATCAACCGCCGCGCGACCGGATTCCCGGCGCGGACATCGCGCTGACCATCGCGCGTCACGGCGTGAAGATCGACGCGCGCGAGCTGACCATCGAAAACGACACGCCGGTCGGCGATGCTTTGCTGTCGCAGGCGTCGGAGCTCGGCTGCGACCTGATCGTGATGGGCGCGTTCGCGCACTCCCGCCTGCACGAAGTCGTACTGGGAGGCGCAACGCGCACGATGCTAGAGTCGATGACCGTGCCAGTGCTGTTGTCGCACTGAAGATCGCGCTTAAAGAGACCATCATGGTGTACGACACGGCGGGCTTCGATCCGTCGGTGACGACGGACCTTGGGCTACACGCGCCACTGACAGCCGAAGCGCGCGCGATCTGGGATCGCAGTCGCGAAAGGTACGACGGCGCTTTCGCGCGGCAGCCGAGCAGGCTCGCATTGAAGGGCTCTCATTGCAGCAGCAACAGACACCAGGCGAGGTACCGACCAAGGCTCCATCAGAGCTCCAACCGGAACGCAAACGGACGTGCTATTGCTGCGGGCACCCGAACCCCGCAGCAGCGTTTGAGTGTGAGAAATGCTTGGTGAGGCTCTAGTCGTCATGCCACTTCCGCAAAATATCCGGGACGGTCTGCCGGCAGTTCGGCTTGTCAGGGGCTGCCGGATGCTGCCCGACTCAGTGCGGCCGAGACCTGGGCACACACTTTGGGAGCCCGGGTCGCGCGAAGAACCAGATACCCACTGAGCTAGACTTGACCTATCGCTTGTACCGCCGGGACATGACATGTTCGATAGACAGACGCACCGAGGCTTCAGCATCACGGTGACAGCGCGCAACGACGTACGCGGCGGCTCCAATGTCACGCTGCTTGTCGAGCGCATCTTTTCCCACCGGGACGACGTGCGCACCGGCGCGCCGCTCGCAAAACCGGAGCATTACCACTCGGTGCACCCCGCAACTGCGGCCGTCGGCGAAGCCATGCGACGAGTCAGGCGGCTAATTGACGAGGCACTCGGTGAACGCGATCCGCTGGAAGGCGAGTAATTTTCAATTCGCAACTCTCCAGCCCGGTCTGCAGCGCGCCTTGCCCGGATTTTAAATCTGACCAAGCCAAACGACTGGCTCGCCCTTTCGGCAGCCGGACATAATCGATCGCTGCGAGGCGTGAAACCACGGCGGACACCCCTAGGGTAACGATTTCCGTCCCGCTCCGTCTTCGTCGACGGAATTCGCCATGTTGAACGAAACGAGGGCCCTAAAATGGGGGGGCTCGACAATAAGTGAGATTTCCCCGCTTAATCCACTCGCGTTTGAAACGCGAGTTGGCCAAGACGCCTCAAAGCGGTGGCCGGCCCGTCGAATTCGCCATGCTCAACGATAAGCATTTACCGGCACTGGGGCAGGCTGAGAAGGTTGTCCGCAGTGGTCACGTCGTGCCCCGTCCTGAGGAATTTTTGGCCTTGCGGGGTTTGCCAGACGAGCACATCAGCAGTCTGGTCACCTCTGACAACATAGAAGCTCCACCTACCCGTCTCAATCCCGTTAATAGCGTCTTTCTCGCTGATTTTCCACCGGCTCCCGTCGGGGTTCTTTCCGCCGATATGCGAAATGGCCTCGTGCCTACTCTGCTTTTTTGTCTTCCTGATGCAGAGAACCTGAATACGCTGCGCCATAAAACCCCCGCTCTTTATGATGGAGTTTGATATTGCATGATCCATCATATTAAGGAATTGCACGTTTACCCGCGATTTATGCGATATGTATTGGCGCAGATCAAACGGATCGGGATTTACTAAAACACAAGTTATTTCAATTCCTTCCGAGAAATCAGATTTGAAAGCCGACTTAACCCGCGAGGCTCGCCAACCGATTTCTCCCGAACCACCGAATCGGTGGTCTCGACGATTCGGGTCATTTTCACCGGGGGTCGTGAAACGCGCCTCCCTTGCAGGGCTGATGAAAGATTATTTCGAACAGCGCCGTCGTCGACCGCGCACACTATCGGATCGGATGCTCGCGACGCCGCGGCCTATTCGGTTGATGCCGCATTGCAAAGGGGATGGTCAAAGTGATGCACCCTTTGATGCAGTATGACCACCCGGTCGCACTGCATGGGAGTAACGAGCGACTATGTTTCCTACGAACGTGTAGGAAACCTATCTGGAGGGATTTGCGCAGTTTCCAGATGGCTAAAGCGGACCCACATCGTAAGCGGCTCGTGCCGGCCGTTATAGACAGTGGCTGAGGGCGACATCAAAGTGATGCACATCATTTCCAATCTGATGGGCACCACTTTGACACAGTCTGCGGAGAAGAAGCCGGGTTCCCGAACGGGGCGGCCGAACTACCCCCGGGAGCTGCGTGAGCGACTGGCAGCAGCAGCTTGCGAGCCTGGCGTATCAGTCGCGAAGCTGGCTCGGGAGAATGGCATCAACGCGAACATGCTGTTCACCTGGCGGCGGCGTTATCTGGCCGACCAGCAAGCTCGATCTGCCGGGCTCATTCCGGTCGTTTTGCTCAGCGACACGCCGACGGAGGTCATTGAGTCAGCTCCGGTAGAAGCGCCCGCGCAGGGCGCGAAGCCTGTATCACCGGTCGGCACGATCGAGATCCGGATCGGTCGTGCGGTGGTTAAAGTGGACGGCCTGGTTGATGCCGATATGCTGCGGATCGTGCTGGGTAGTCTGCGCTCATGATCTCCCTACCGGCAGGCACGCGCATCTGGATCGCTGCTGGCGTCACCGATATGCGATGCGGGTTCCAGGGGTTGGCAGCGAAGGTGCAAACAGCGCCTGGGGAGAATCCGCTGGGCGGCAACGTCTACATCTTCCGGGGCCGTCGGGGCGATCTGGTAAAGATTCTCTGGGCCTCGGAGGATGGAATCTGGCTGCTAGCGAAGCGGCTTGAACGAGGCCGGTTTATATGGCCCAAGGCCGACGGTGGCAAGGTCCATCTGAGCGCCGCGCAACTGTCGATGCTGCTTGAGGGCATCGACTGGCGACAGCCCCGTCGCACTGCCGCACTATCGATGTTGTAAACCGCGCGGCGGACTCGTAAACTACGGCGCATGTCGAACGGCGCCGATCTTCCTGACGATGTCGAGCTCCCGAAGGCCTTGCTGGTTGAGGCCCGTAGCCTGCTTGCTGAACGCGATGTCGAGATTGAGCAGCTCAAGGCCCAGATCGACAAGCTCAGGCGCATGCAGTTCGGTCGCAAGTCCGAGCAGCTGCAGCGGCAAATCGAGACGCTCGAGACTCAACTTGAGGATCTGGCGGCTGGGCGCGGCGTTGTGGATGTGCAGCGTGCGCAGGCCCGAAGTGCAAATGCGTCCACCTCAAATGCGACGACGGACGAAGCGGCTTCCAGGCAAGCGCTTCCCGCGCATCTGCCGCGCGAGGATCATGTGCTCAAGCCTGAATCAGGTTGCCCGGATTGCGGACACCCAATGCAGGTGCTTGGCGAGGACGAATCCGAACAACTCGCCCGGGTCGCAGCGGCGTTCAAGGTCATTCGCACGATCCGGCGCAAACTGGTTTGCCCATGCTGCAGCACTATCACCCAGCCGCCGATGCCCGGCCTACCGATCGAGCGGAGCATCGCCCATCCGAGCTTGCTCGCAGACGCTCGGGCTCGACGCAACCGGCGTCGGTCTGGTTCGCGTACTCGCCGAACCGGCAAGGCATCCATCCTCAAACCCATCTCGCCAACTTCAAAGGGATCCTGCAAGCGGACGCTTACGCGGGATTCGACGAATTGTTCCGCGATGGCTCGATACGCGAGGCGGCATGCCATGCGCACGCGAGGAGAAAGTTCTACGACATCCATGTGCGCACGCCATCTGACACAACACAAAAGGCACTCGAATATATTGGCGGGCTCTATGACATCGAGGCCTCCATTCGCGGCAGGCCAGCCGCCGAGCGGTTGCGAATACGGCAGGAGAATGCCAGACCTCTGCTTCAGATCTACGAAGCGTGGCTCAGGGCAAAGCTCGAAACGCTGTCGTCGAAGTCCGATACGGCCAAGGCGATCAATTACACGCTGAACCAGTGGAGCGCACTGACGTTGTATTGCGAAGACGGCACGCTGGAGATCGACAACAACGTCGCGGAAAATGCGCTGCGTTGTGTAAGCTTGGGGCGGAAGAATTTTTTATTCGCCGGCTCCGACAGTGGCGGCGAACGGGCAGCCGCAATGTACTCGTTGATCGGCACTTGCAACTTGAATGACATCGATCCGCGTGCCTACCTGGACTATGTGCTAGCCCACATCGCCGATCACAAAATCAATCAGATCGACGAGCTCCTGCCTTGGCGTGTGGCCGACAAGCTGCACACGCCAGCAAGCCCGCCGAATCCCGCTACCTGACCGGCGGCTCCAGTTCACCATCATGCCCCACGCGGAGGCCCCGCACCCGGCGGGCGGCATTTTGCCGACACGCGAGCCTGATAATCCAGATGCACGCTCAAATGAGTAACCTCGAGTCCGTGTTCGGCCATCATCTCTTCGACGTTGCGCAGGCTCAGCGAGTACGCCGCGTGCCAGCGCACGCAAAGCAGGATCACGTCCAGCGGATGATGCAGCCGCTTGAGCACTTTGCCGATACCGCCGGGCAACGCATAGCGCGTCGTCTTCGTCTTTGCCATCGCACGTGTCGTACATTCCGATTCGAGCGATTCAACCCGACCTCGCCAATGCAACTGAACCTACGAATTCGCTCGATCGCAGTCGCCGGTTCCGTGCGGCTGGCTAAACATGCGCGACTTGTAAGGAACACCACGTCATTGTTCGATAGCCGACACAAGTGCGCGACGCAATTGCGGGCCAATGCGTCATTATGCCTATACTCTGCGGTTCCGAGCGTTTGGGCCCCCACATGGTCCGGAATGTGCTTCGAGACAGGCTTGGAACAGCCCGGTCGCTGCGCAACCGCGACACAGAGCATTGTCACGTTGCTGACTGAGTTCGGTAACATCCGGCGATGCAGGTTACCTGATCCCTTTATCGTGGCGACCGCTTCCCCACGATGCCATCAGTTATGCCGTACGTTGCGCACCACCGGGTTCAGCTGAGTCTGCGCGACCTCGAGCAATTCGACACCAGTGCGACAAATTTAGCGCAGGCTTTGAACGGGGGGTAAAGGCAGCTCGCCGCACATCCAGCACCACGGCATCTGGACGAGCTATTTGTGTCGTTGTGCGGTGAGCTTACCTGCCACGGCGTGCCGTTGATGAACAGGGGCCAAACTCGACATCCTGCGGCAGAAACGGCGGGACTAAGGCACCGTTAAGCGGTTCTTCAGCCATGTGCTTTGTTCTTGCCCCGTGCCGCGCACTCGACACCGATCAGCTTGGCAGCTAGCCGGCAGCCAGAGCCGACATTCCCAAAACTGGCAGGCATCAAATATGTGCTTCAAGACTGCAGCCAAGGTGAACAACCGTGCAGACCCTGCGTAACGCGCGCCCGGTCCGCACTGTCTTCCGATCCGCCATGACAACGCAAACCATCCGCTTCTATCACCAGGGGTCCGTCCGCGAGGTCGCGGGCGTTCCGGCGACGCGCACCGTGCTGCAGCACCTGCGCGAGGATCTGCGCTGCACCGGCACCAAGGAAGGCTGCGCGGAAGGCGACTGCGGCGCGTGCACGGTCGTGATCGGCGAACTCGACGCGCGCGGCGAGCTCGCGTTGAAGGCGGTCAACGCCTGCATCCAGTTCCTGCCGACGCTCGACGGCCGCGCCCTCTTCACCGTCGAAGACCTGCGCGCCGCGAACGGCGCGCTGCATCCGGTGCAGCAGGCGCTCGTCGACTGTCACGGTTCGCAATGCGGCTTCTGCACGCCCGGCTTCGTGATGTCGATGTGGGCGCTCTACGAAAACCAGCCCGCCAGCGTCGGCCTGCCGACCCGCGACGAAATCGACGCCGCGCTGTCCGGCAATCTGTGCCGCTGCACCGGCTACCGGCCGATTATCGATGCCGCGCAGAAGATGTTCGACTACGTGCAGCATCCGCGTGTCGCGCTCGATCGCGATGCGATCGCCGCCACGCTGCGCACGCTGCAACGTAAAGACACGTTCGAATACAGCGCGCCCGACGCCCGTGGCGCCGCGTTCGGCTCACCCACCTTCCACGCCCCGCTCACGCTCGACGCGTTCGCGACGCTGCGCGCGCAGCATCCGGACGCGCGCATCGTCGCGGGCAGCACCGACGTCGGCTTGTGGGTCACCAAGCAGTTTCGCGATCTCGGCGACCTGCTGTACATCGGCAACGTCGCGGAGTTGAAGACGATCGCGCGCGACGCGCAAACGCTGACGATCGGCGCGGCGGTCTCGCTCGAAGACGCGTACGCGGCGCTCACCGCCGACTACCCGGAGCTCGCCGAACTATGGACGCGCTTCGCCTCGCTGCCGATCCGCAATGCGGGCACGCTCGGCGGCAACGTCGCGAACGGCTCGCCGATCGGCGATTCGATGCCGGCACTGCTCGCGCTCGGCGCCGAGGTCGAACTGCGCCGCGATCGCACGACCCGCACGCTGCCGCTCGACGCGTTCTACCTCGGCTATCAGAAGACCGCGCTCGCGGCCGGCGAATTCGTCAGCGCGCTGCGCGTGCCGCGCCCGGCAGGCGCGCTGCGGTTTCGCACCTACAAGGTGGCGAAGCGTTACGACCAGGACATCTCGGCGGTGTGCGCGGCGTTTGCGCTGCACGTCGCGCAAGACGGCACGATCCGCGCGGCGCGCGTCGCGTTCGGCGGCATGGCGGCGACACCGAAGCGCGCCGCGCATGCCGAAGCCGTGCTCGACGGTGCGCCCTGGAACGATGAGACCGCCCGCCGCGCGATGGACGCGCTCGTCGCCGATTACCAGCCGCTCACCGACATGCGCGCATCGAGCGCATATCGGCTGAAGGTCGCGCGCAATCTGCTGTGGCGCTTCTACCTCGAAACGCGCGACGACGCGCCGCTCGCGTCGCTGCGATGTCAACGCGTTCGCGTTCGAGGCGAACGCAGTCGCGAAGGAGTCGACGTGACCAGCCGGACCGATGCCTTTATCGAACGCGCGGGCGAGCGTGCCGATCAACGCGATGCGACGCCTGACGATGGCAGTAGCATCGCGTCAATCGGCGTGCCGCTGCCGCACGAATCCGCCGCGCTGCACGTGAGCGGCGAAGCGACTTACACCGACGATATCGCCGAGCTGCACGGCACGCTGCACGCGGCGCTCGGTCTGTCGCGCCATGCGCATGCGCGGATCGTGTCGATGGATCTCGACGCGGTCAGAAACGCGCCTGGCGTGATCGCGGTGCTGAGCGCCGACGACATCCCCGGCGAAAACAATTGCGGTCAGCTAGTGCACGACGATCCGATCCTCGCCGACGGCGAAGTGCTGTACCTGGGCCAGCCGGTCTTCGCGGTGATCGCCGAAAGCCACGAGCTCGCACGTCGCGCGGCCGCGCTCGCGAAAAGCGACGACGTGATCCGCTACGAGCCGCTCGACGCGATCCTCACCGCCGCCGATGCCAAAGCCGCGAAGCAGTTCGTGCTGCCGCCGCTGCATCTGCGGCGCGGCGATCCGGACGCGAAGATCGCCGCCGCGCCGCATCGGCTGGCCGGCACGTTCGAGGTCGGCGGCCAGGAGCAGTTCTATCTCGAAGGCCAGATCGCCTATGCGGTGCCGAAGGAGATGAACGGCATGCTCGTCTACAGTTCGACGCAGCATCCGAGCGAAATGCAGCAGGTGGTCGCGCATATGCTCGACTGGCCCGCGCATAACGTCGTGTGCGAATGCCGGCGCATGGGCGGCGGTTTCGGCGGCAAGGAATCGCAATCGGCGCTATTCGCGTGCGTGGCCGCGCTCGCGGCGCAACGCTTGCGTCGGCCGGTCAAGCTGCGCGCCGATCGCGACGACGACTTCCTGATCACCGGCAAGCGCCACGACGCGGTCTACGAATACGACGCGGGCTTCGACGATCAGGGCCGCCTGCTCGGCGTGCGCGTCGAAATCGCGCTGCGCGCCGGCTACTCCGCGGATCTGTCGGGCGCGGTCGCGACGCGCGCGATATGGCACTTCGACAACGCGTACTACCTGCCCGACGTCGATATCGTCGCGCTGTGCTGCAAGACCAATACGCAGTCGAACACCGCGTTTCGCGGCTTCGGCGGCCCCCAGGGCGCGCTCGTGATGGAGGTGCTGCTCGACGGCATCGCGCACGAGTTGCGGCTCGATCCGCTCGACGTACGGCTCGCGAATTACTACGGCGTCGGCGAACGCGATACGACGCCATACGGACAGCGCGTCGAGGACAACATCATCGCGCCGCTGACCGACGCCCTGCTCGATTCGAGCGACTACCGCGCGCGGCGCGCGGCGCTCGCCGAATTCAATGCGAAGAGTCCCGTGCTCAAACGCGGCCTCGCGTTTTCGCCGGTCAAGTTCGGCATCTCGTTCAACGTGGCCTTCCTGAATCAGGCCGGCGCGCTCGTGCACGTGTACAAGGACGGCTCCGTGCTCGTCCATCACGGCGGCATCGAGATGGGCCAGGGGCTCAACACGAAAGTCGCGCAGGTGGTCGCCAATCAGTTCGGCTTGCCGCTATCGCGTGTGCGGGTAACCGCGACCGATACCTCGAAGATTGCCAACACATCGGCGACTTCGGCCTCGACCGGCAGCGACCTGAACGGCATGGCAGCCGAAGCCGCCGCGCAGACGATCCGCGCACGGCTCGCCGAAGTCGCGGCGCGCCAGCTCGGCGGCGACGCGAGCGATGTGCAGTTCGCGCGCGGCAGCGTATCGGTGAACGGCGGTGCGCTGCCGTTCGAACAGCTCGTCAACGCCGCGTATCTCGCGCGCGTGCAGTTGTGGTCGGACGGCTTCTACGCGACGCCGAAAGTGCATCGCGATGCGAAGACGCTGACCGGTCATCCGATGTATTACTTCGCGTATGGCGCGGCGGTATCGGAGGTCGTCATCGATACGCTGACCGGCGAGTGGAAGCTCGTGCGCGCGGACGTGTTGCACGACGCGGGCCGATCGATCAATCCGGCGATCGATCTCGGCCAGATCGAAGGCGGCTTCATTCAGGGCATGGGCTGGCTGACCACCGAAGAGCTGTGGTGGGACCGCGACGGCCGCCTGATGACGCACGCGCCGTCGACGTACAAGATTCCCGCGGTCAGCGACACGCCCGCCGAGTTCCACGTGCGACTCTACGACAACAGCAATGCGGAGCTGACCGTGTTCCGCTCGAAGGCCGTCGGCGAGCCGCCGTTCCTGCTGTCGTTCTCGGTGTTTCTGGCGATCCGCGCCGCGATCGCGGCCGCGGCGCCCGATGCGCAACATGCTCCGCCATTGCGCGCGCCGGCCACGCCCGAGGCGATACTCGACGCGCTGGATGCGTTGAGTGCGTCGGACGCGTCGCAGCACGCACATCCGACCGAGGCCGCCTCGCACCCCGACAGCGCCGACATCCACACGCCACCCGCCGCGCCGACACCTGACGCGGCCCCGCAAGGAGAATCGCCGGATGCAAGCTCGGCTCACTGACCTGCAACATCTGCTCGCGCATGACGACGCCACCGTGCTGCTGACGGTCGCGCGTCGAAAGTTCAGCGCCCCGCGACGCCGGCACGAAGATGATCGTCACACGCGCGAGTTGGGCAGATATTCGCTCGGCGACGGCCGCCTCGAATGGGAAGCGATCGAGACGGTTCTGTCGCGTTAGCGAGGTCGAGTAGATTCGGGCGAATCGCAACGTACGGCACGCACGATGGCAAAGACGAAGACGACGCACAAGTCACTGCCGGGGGGCGCCGGCAGAGTGCTCGATGTCCGTGCGGGCACCCGCGTCGCACAGGGCCAAAATTGTCGATTCTCAATTCGTTCAGACCGGTTCCCTAACCGAATTTGCCTCCTCGATATTTGCACCGGAGCGCCTTACTCCAGGATAACGAGATCTCCATTTCCGCGGTGTCGCTCTGTTCGCATGTCTTGATTCGCACGCTTTTACTACAAATCAGAATTTGTGACGGATGGCCGCGCGAGCAAGGACCTGGAAATTATTGGATGAATCGTTCATATTCGTGATGTTGGCAACAGCGGGGGTACCGGTACCGAGAGACGATGTTCCCGATGCTTGCTGCCAACTAATTCCGAAATACACATCGGTGCGTTTGGACAGGAAATAGTCGGTTGCAATCGCTACCTGGTTGAAATGCTGGTTTCCGATTTTGTGTCCCGCGGCGTTTTGAACGCCATCCGAGTGCAAGTAGGCATATGATGCAGCGACAGTCCAAGCCGGGCTGAAACGATACAGTATTCCAACGTCGTAGTTGTTGAATATCGCCGTTCCGTCTTGAAGCGACGCGCCGAGATTTGCGTATTGAATATTGGAGAACGAAGCCGCCAGGATGACTGGGCCGATCGTGTAATTGGTCCGTCCTGAACAATTCGTTTTGCCGAGCACCGTAGTTACGGGGATTGAAGCCGAGCAAGTCGGTGGTTGAACAAGGCGGTCAGAATGAAGGCGCAAAGAAGCCGCAGCTTCCTGAGGATCATCCGTAGATTGTGTCCTGCGCCGCACATCACCGCGTGCATCGCGTCGCCGAGCGCACCCTTGAGCCAGTTGCGATCGAGTTTTCCGTCTGTCTTCATGTGACCGATTGCTGGCTCGATTGCGCTGCGCCGTCTGATCATCGCGCGTAGTCCGCGTGTAATGCCCCGCCGCAAGCCCGGGTGGTAGATCTTCACACCATCGACGGCGACACCCTTGTAGCCACGGTCGACGATGGCGACCTCCGGCGTGGCGTCGCACAGGATTGCCGCCTGCTCCAGCGCTTCAGCCAGGGTGTGCCCGTCGTACGGATTGCCTGGCATCGAGCGCATGCCAACCACCAGTCCTTCCTTGTGGGTCGTCGCGATCGAAACTTTCACCCCGAACTCGTACGGCTTGCGCGCCTTGCCCTTGGCCAGGCACTCGACTTCCGGTGCATGCAGCGCATAAAGCTTGTTCTTGTCCTTCGGCTTCTGCGCCAGAATGCGTCTCGTGCGGGCGATCAGTTCCGTTAATTCAGCGCAGCCTAGGTCGGCCACCTGGTTGACCTGCCGCTCCACATCGCGCATCACCCGTCCAACGCGCGAGCGCAGCGTGCGCAGCGCTTTCCTCATGCGTTTGTACTGTTTCGCGTGAGCGTAGCGGCCAATCTGCAGCGCCAGATGCGGCGCCTCGCGGTTGTAGTTCTGCCTCAGTTTCAGACCGTGCCGTGCCGCGGCTTTCACCAGATGTTCGCGACACCGTTCGAGCAGGCGCGAATCGGTTGGGTGGGCGATCGCCTTCTCCATGACGGTCGTATCAACAATCACGCGCTTGACGCTCGAAGCCTTGATCACGCCAGCGCGTTTTGCTGCTTCGATCGTTTCGGCCAGCAACTCTTCAACGCCGGCTTCGCCCATTCGCTTGCGCCAACGCGTCAGGCTCGATGGGTCGATCGGAGGTTCGGTCTGCAAGTAGGTCTCGCCGGTGAACACCTGCCAGTACGGGTTCTCTACCCATTGCCAGACGACCTCTTCGTCGGACAGGTCGAACGCGTGCTGCAAATACAGCAACCCGGCGATCAGCCTCGGCGATGTCGCCGGTCGTCCCTTGCGCGATACAAAGCTTTCGCTCATTGATGCGCCCAGTCGCTCCCAGTTGATCAGGTCGGCCAAACGTATCAACGGATGCTTCAGGTTGATCTGTTCGCGCAGCGGCTGGCGGAAAAAATCTCCCTCCGTCACAGGCGTCTTCGGACCCATTCGCACCTCGTCGAAAAATGCAGGATTCTCACGTTAATGTGCCAGGATCCTGCAAATCTCACAACACCAATTCGGCCTCAAAGCTCTGCCACGCAAGGCTCTCCGAATTGATCAGGCTCGACTAATTGGCCCCTACGACTGCGGACTGGTATGTTTCGGCAGAAGCATATCCTCTGTTGAGGGGACCCTGCAGAGGTGAAAACCCGTTCCCATAGGCAGTAAAGAAACCTGTGCCTGGCGCTGCAGTGGGGTGTTTAAAATACTCGAATGCCACCCCCACTTTTAATGGCGCGTTTGCGTAGCCGGCACCTACCGAATAGCCGCTGGCAGTTGTGAAATTTCCGGGAGCGGTGTTCGTCAACGTAGTTGTCATGTCACTTCACGCGCACTGCTTTAATTCGACCGGCGGCATCCGCTCCGGATTGAGCCAGACTTCATCCTTCAATTCCCAATTGCGAGTCGAGCGGGACCAACGCTGCGGATTGCGCGCCTTGGCCTGAGCGTACAAGACTTCCCGTTGTGCCAGCACCGCAGTGGCGACGCCGCTATGACGCTGCGCCGGCGTGACGAATTTCAGGCCGCTGTGTTTATGCTCGTGGTTGTACCAACGCACGAACTGCTGCGTCCAGGCGCGCGCCTCGTCAAGGCTCGCGAACGCTTTACGCGGATAGTCGGGCCTGTACTTGCATGTGCGGAACAGCGCCTCGGCGTACGGGTTGTCGTTGCTCACACGCGGTCGGCTGAACGAAGCCACCACGCCCAGGTTTTCCAGCGTGGCTAGCATCGTCGCACCCTTCATCGCACTGCCATTGTCCGAGTGCAGCACCAGCGGACGTCCCGCCAAGCCCTCGGCCAAACTCGTGCGCCGCATCAGCAACGACGCAAGTTCTGCAGATTCCGCTTCCTGGACTTCGTGACCGACGATCTTGCGGCTAAACACATCGAGCACCATGTACCAGTAGTAGAACTTGCCCTTGATCGCCGCCGGTAACCAGGTGATGTCCCACGACCACAGCTGATTCGGTGCTGTCGCACAATGGCTGGTGGGCATACGTGACGAAGGCTGCCGTGCCCGACCTCGGCGGTGCTGCTGCGAGGCACTTCGCAGCACACGGTAAAAGCTCGATTCCGACGCGAGGTACACGCCGCGCTCGGCCAGGCTCGGCACGAGCTGGCTGGGCGGCAAGCTGGCGAACTCAGCGCTATTGGCCACCTCCAGAATCTGTTGCCGTTCGGCCTCGCTCAGCCTGTTGCGCGGCGCCGGCCGCTCGGTCGTGGTCCGACCATCAGCGCGCTCCGCCTCGCCATCACGGACCCAGCGCTGGAACGTGCGCAGGCTCAGGCCCAGCTCCTTGCAAGCCTTCTCCAACCGGCTGCCCGACTGCACCGCCTCGCGAATCAACGATATACACATCAGGCGATCCGGGACGTTGATCAATCGTCCTCTTTGTCCCCCCAGACCGCCTGGGCTTTTTTTCTGAGAATCAGCAGCGCCGCCGCTTCCGCCAGAGCCTTCTCCTTGCGCTGCAATTCCTTCTCGAGCTGCTTGATGCGCTGCTTGTCCTCTTTGGACTGGTGACGCTGCTCGCGCGCCTGCTCGGCAGCATTCGCGTTGGCGGCCTGGCAGGCAGCCCGCCACGCAGCGATCTGCTCGGGGTATAGACCTTTGCGACGACAATACTCGGCCAGCTCCGCTGCGTTGAGCGGGGCGGCTTCCAGCACTACGGCAAACTTGTCTTCCGAAGACCATCCTTCGGGGTTCTTCCCGTCGCCCGGCACTGCCAGCCCTTGTCCTTTCGCCTGTCGGCGCCACGTGTACAACGTCTGTTCGGTAATCCCCGTTTCTCGTGCTAGCGCCGACACCGGCGCATTCTCCGGCGGCATCATGCGACGCACGAGGGCTTCTTTTCTTTCTTCTGGGTAGGCTTTCATTCATCCCGATTCTACCGCCCCCGGAGCATGTCTACGAATCAAACAACATGACATCTATTCTGACGCCGGGGGTTACCCGTTTGAGAGCGTACGGGAAGATTGATCTGAAGCAACACGTACGCGAAAAGCGTTGGAAAATTTACCTTTTAGCATCGTTCTCCGGGCGTGCCAGGTTACAGTGCTTTTATCAAGGTTCAGGTGCCCTATAAACCGCTTCTCAAAGTACATTTTTGCACACATAAAAAGAAGACGGCTCAATAGCATCAATTTGACGATAAACGGGCATCTTAAATCCGTCTCTTTCTGCATTTGCGTGGAGGAAATATGGATCGCCTGCAATTGCCCTGTGCGTCGCCTTACCCCGGTGTAATCCCGGAACGGGTTCCCATTTTTACCAATACCCCCGAGCGCGTCGCCACTTCTCAAATGACCGCGTTCACCGCGGCCTTGCAGGCGCACACGGGCCAGATCTTCGACAGCTACGAAACGCTGCACGGTTTCTCGGTACGGGCATATCGAACGTTCTGGCAAGTCTTCGTGGAATGGTCTGAAGGGCTTGAGTGGTCCGGCAGTATCGAACCCGTGTGCGTCGGCGACGAATGCGAGCACGCACAGTTCTTCCCGGAACTCGAACTGAACTACGCCGAGAACCTCTTAAGCTTGTCGGTAGCAAGGGCCGAGGCACCTGCGCTGACAGCCTGTCACGCCGATGGCCGGCGAGTACATCTGACTCGCGGTGAGCTGCGCGATCGCGTATCGCGTCTCGCGCATGCACTCACGGTATTGGGACTGCGCCAGGGGGATCGCGTAGTGTGTGTGATGCGCAACGACGCTGAAGCGGTCGTCACTGCGCTGGCGGTCACTGCGCTCGGTGCAACGCTGTCGACGGCTGCACCCGAGATGGGTGTCGAGACGCTCCTTGATCGTTTCACACCGCTCTCGCCGCGCCTGCTGTTCGCGCACGCAGCGGCGCAGACTTTCGACACGGGCGTACCGGTCGCGACCAAGATCGGCGAGCTGGCGGCTGCTTTGCCGTCGCTGGAATGTATTGTCCGTCTCGACGATGGCGCCCTACCAGATGCGGTCAAGCAACGAATCTATTCGCTCGATGAACTGGTCGAGCACAGCGACGCCGCATCGTTCGAATGGCGGCGCTTCCCGTTTAACCACCCGCTATTTGTCATGTTTTCGTCGGGCACCACCGGCAAGCCCAAGTGCATCGTGCACGGTGCGGGCGGCACTTTGCTGGAACACCTGAAGGAGCATCGGCTGCATAGCGATCTACGGCCCGGCGACCGGATGTACTTCCATACCACCTGCGCATGGATGATGTGGAACTGGCAGTTGTCGGCGCTTGCGTCCGGCGTCGAAATCGTCACCTATGATGGCCCGATCTCGACGGTCGACACGCTATGGCGCCTTGTTGCCGACGAGCGCGCCACGGTGTTCGGCACGAGTCCCGCTTATCTGAAGATGAGCGAAGACGCGGGGCTGATGCCGGGGCGGCAATTCAATCTAAGTGCCCTGCGCGCGATGATGTCGACGGCCGCAGTGCTGCTCGACCCACAGTTCACCTGGGTGCGTGATCATGTGAAACCGCTGCCTTTGCAGTCGATTTCGGGCGGCACGGACATCATCGGCTGCTTTGTGCTGGGCAATCCCAACCTGCCGGTCTACGCGGGCGAAGCCCAATGCAAGAGTCTTGCGCTTGACGTTCAGGCCCGCTCGCAGGGCGAGTCCGTCGACGGGATCGGCGAACTGGTGTGCGCAAACCCGTTTCCATCACGTCCACTCGGCTTCTTCGGCGACACGGACGGCACCGTCTTTCACGCCGCCTATTTCGCGAGCAATCCGGGCGTCTGGACTCACGGCGACCTGATCGAGTTTTCGCCGCAAGGCACTGCGAGACTGCATGGCCGCACCGATGGCGTCCTGAACGTGCGCGGAGTCAACGTCGGGCCGGTCGAGATCTATCGCGTACTGGATGACATCGAGGAAATCCGCGACGCGATGGTCGTTCAGCAGTCGTTGCGCAATATGACGGCTGGCTCTTCGAACGCAGCCCCAACGGATCAGCGTACGGTGTTGATGCTCGTGCTGCGCGAAGGCTTCGAGCTGAACGCAGCGCTGGCCGCCCGTGTGCGCCGCGACCTTGCACGTCGCACATCTCCGGCGCACGTGCCCGACCGCATCATCGCCGTCGATGCGTTGCCGGTTACGCACAATGGCAAGCCGTCGGAAGCGGCCGCACGCAACGCGATCAGCGGCCTGCCGGTGCGCAACACGGCAGCGCTGCGCAATCCCGAGTGTCTGGACGCGATTCGGCGTCACCCG
The DNA here is from genome assembly GCF_050435705.1 of Paraburkholderia sp. JPY419. Classification (NCBI taxonomy): domain Bacteria; kingdom Pseudomonadati; phylum Pseudomonadota; class Betaproteobacteria; order Burkholderiales; family Burkholderiaceae; genus Paraburkholderia; species Paraburkholderia sp. JPY419. Next base: position 691,317 of record NZ_JBNDKV010000003.1, read on the forward strand.
GCGCTGAACTCGGCAACGCGCGAACTGGCGCCGGTGGGCCAGTCCCGGGAGGATCTCGAACGGCACTTGCAGTCGCAGTGGGAGAGACTGTTCGACATAGCTCCGATCGGTCGCGACGACAACTTCTTCCAACTAGGTGGCAATTCGTTGCTGGCGGCGAGGTTACTTGCCAGTGTGAATGAGTCGACCGGGCGCACGCTGCCGCTCGCGACACTATTCATCGCACCGACCATTGCGCGCCTCGCCGCGGCAATCGACGAGCCCGGAGTGCCACAATCTTCGCCGACGGTCGTACCGATACGAGCAGGCACGGGTACACCGCTCTTCCTGGTACACGGGGTGAGCGGCACCGTCATGGAATGCTCGGCGCTCATCGGGGCGATGCAGACTCCGCGCCCGATGTTCGGTCTGCAGGCACGAGGCCTCGACGGCGAGCAGCCGGCACAACGGCGCGTTCACGACATCGCGGCCAGCTACATCGGACAGATGCGCAGCGTGCAGCCGACGGGACCCTACGCGGTGGTGGGCTACTCGTTCGGCGGACTGATTGCGGTCGAGATTGCGCAACAGCTAAGCCGCGCCGGCGAGCAAATGGAATTGCTGTGCCTGATCGATACCTATGCGCACGAGCGTTGCCTCCCTTGGCGGGCCTGGCTGCGGCACAACCGTGACTTCCTGGGCTGGCACTGGCGCATGCTGCGCGCCGTGCCCAAGGCGCAACTTACGCACTACGTGAAGGACAGACTCGCGAATGTCGTAGATCATTTGCGCATGCGCAGTGGACGCATGGCACACCGCCCAAACAGCCACAACGCGATGATGCCGCCGGCCCTACGAACGGTGCGCGAGACGTTGCGGGTAGCGATGACGACGTATCGGCCAAGGCCCTATCACGCTGGACCGATCGTCTATGTACACGCGACCTCCGCGCTGCCTTACCGTAACAATCAGTTGACGCTGTGGCGGCACATCGCTCGCGGCGGGCTGGATGTCGTCGATGTGTCTTGCGACCACTTCGAGATGATCGCCGAGCCGAATGTGCAGGTCGTGGCTGCGGCGCTGGATCGGCGCCTGACCAGCAGCGACAAATCGGGATCCGGGTTTCCAGCGTTCGGAGGCGTCGCGTGCGCCTAGGCGATCGCTGGTCGCCCTCCGCCGCGTGGCAGAGCGCGACCAGCACCAACCGTTTTCATCCGGGTTAACCTTATACCGGAAAGAGCGTTGCCTACGCTGTTTGATCCGATGACACCAGCGATCCTTCACAACCCGGAGGGGACTGCGGCAGGCATGGGCCTTGGCCTCTACACTGTCGCTGCATTGCCACGGCCCATCCCGGAACAATAGGTGTTGAATCAAGCGGGCACGGGACGAGTTTCAGCGTCTGTATCCCGAGTTCGCTTTCGATTTCAGGTTAGCCTGTTGATCGCTAGGCGCTTGGGGACAGCTCGGCGGACGGATGACCGCCCCTCATGCGAAACTAGCCATCGTGGTGACACGAGTTCGGACGGCGGTTGCGGGTAAGTAGCCGCCAGATCTGCCCGACGCCCGAGCACTTGCCTTTGCTCTCACGCCATACGTCGAGGCAGAAATCATAGACGCCGCCAAGTGATGCCGGCGCCCTTGCCTCTATCAGTCGACGAGGCGGCCACCGACGACACCCAGATGCTGTACACAATGTCATTGCGGCGCGTCGGGATGCGGTCGAACTATGCTGGGCAGCAATGCTGCGTCGGCATGTCCTGCTGCAACGCAGACAGTCCGATGCACGAATTCTCCAGCGTCTGATACAGACACAGCGCGCGCCGATATCTGAACATCGCGCCTTGGCGGCATAGATGGGTGCCAGATTGCGATCGTTTGTCGCGTTGCAGATCGATGGGCGGCCAAGGCCAAGGTAGATTCGTTGAACCCACGCATGCTCATCGTTGCGGTCCCGAAGCTCGCTTCCGGCTCGTATACCGTCCCTATATGGGCAGGCTGGCGCATCCGATGCGAACATTGCCTCTCGTCTATAATTCACGAGCCAGAACATCAACGATCGCACGGAGCCACATTTTATGGGTCAACCCCGCGGACGATTTGCGGGACCTCGGGACAGCGGACAACGCCAACCTCGCCACGCGAAAAAGTCTCCGTCCAACCGGCCGGGACAACCATACGTGAAGGCGCCTCCTCGAGACTCCACTCAGACTGCGTCGATCTTCAAAACACGGTCGTTCCAGTTTCTCGTCGATGCGGTGGGTGCAGAGAATATCGCGCTCGGACTCGACTCGAACATGACGCGAGTTGCTGAATTGATGAAGGGTGAAAGATTCACGCCCGAGACCGCTTTTCATATGGAAACGACGCTTGGACTGCCGCATGGTTTCTTTGACCAGCCCCATCCTGCCCTCGCGCCCGAAACCATCGCCCGTCTGAAGTCACCGCTCGACTTTATCAAAACAGACAGCGAGCCCGAGGTTGCGTCTCAAACGCGCATACCGGCTTCCGCCCCGAACGGCGGCCAACAATCCATTCTTGCAGACAACCTGTCCGAGGAAACGGAAATGCCAAAGAAAGCAACGGGCGGATCGCCGGTGACCGTCAAAAAGAGTCGAGGCCAGTTGACCAGACCGACAGGCGCCCATGCGGCAAGAAAAGGTTCATCATCGAAACCCACAGCCTCTTCTGAAGCGACCCGGCAGCAACCGCTGGCGTTAGACGACAGCGCCACGCTTGAAAACATTCGACGGCAGAACCTCCTCGTCCTCACGGGTCGCAACGGCTCCAAAGCGCGCCTTGGTGTCGTCATGTCGATGACTAAGTCCAATACCGCCCATCGGCTATATGGCAAGAAGCGCATGGACGATGCCGAGGCGAACCGTTTCACGGAGCGCCTTGGTTTGCCGACTGGCTGGCTGGACACCCCGCGCTCGGAAGTGGAAATTCCCGAGTCGGTGTTACGTTTGCTGACCCCTGCTTCGCGCGGTCGGGGATCCGTTGCCCAACAGGAGTCGGTCGAGCCTGCGACGAAGAAAGGTGCCCCAGGCAAACCCGCATCTCCGAAGGCGCACACGCGGCGCGCGCGGACGGGCGTCCCGGTCGAGCCGGAAAACGTCTCGCCAGCTTCCGCGGACATCGCAGATGAGAACACGGCAATCGTCGTCGGCCCGCATGATCATATAAGCGATGCGCATGCCGAGGCCGCCGGTCGCTCTTCTGAAGGAAATGACGGCGAGTTGCCTACAGTGATATCGGCAACCCCTGAGGCACTTGAGCCTGCCGCAATCTCCCGGCAAAACCTCGTCCCACTCCCCGCTTCCGTCACCAGCCTGGAAAATCTCCACGGCATCGCGCCAATCGCGGAAGCATTGATCAAGACGTTGGCAGGAAAGGCGCGCACAGGACGGCTGGACGAATTGAAGGCTCTGGAACTTTTGCAGCAGGCAGTCCTGTTGTGAGTCGGCGATAGCGGACGATGACCCACTGTCCCGCGGAGCCCGACGCGCATCGGGCCCGCCCTGACCCAGAGGTATCGGACCGCAACTATCCGGTCGACAAGCGACTGCTCAAGCCCCCCTTCGAAACGGCACAAGCCTCCAATGCACGCGTCAGCGCCTTAATGGTCGAGAAATGGTCGTAGCTTGGCGGTGCGGTTCGGATGCGTCAGTTTTCGCATCGCCTTGCTTTCGATCTGCCGGATCCGTTCGCGCGTCAAGTCAAACTGTTTGCCCAGTTCCTCAAGCGTACAGTCAGATGCGGTATCGATCCCGAAACGCATCCGCAACACCTTTGCTTCACGCGGCGACAATGCGTCGAGCGCCGTATTGATCGCGGCGCGCAGATTCGCCTGCACGGCCGCATCGGCGGGCGACGTCGCCGTCGGATCTTCGATCATATCGCCAAGTGTCGCATCAGCATCGTCACCCACTGGCGTCTCAAGCGATAAGGGCTGCCTCCCAATCTTCAACATGGCGCGAACCTTCTCTTCCGGTAATTCCATGCGCTGCGCCAACACCGCAGGATGAGCCTCGCGTCCGGTTTGTTGCAGGATCTCGCGGGAAATCCGGTTCAGCTTGTTGATCGACTCCATCATGTGAACGGGAATCCGGATCGTGCGAGCCTGATCCGCAAGCGAACGCGTGACTGCCTGCCGCACCCACCACGTTGCGTAGGTTGAAAACTTCCAGCCGCGTCGATATTCGAATTTGTCGACGGCTTTCATCAGACCGATATTTCCTTCCTGGATGAGATCCAGGAAGTGCATGCCCCGGTTCACATATTTTTTCGCAATGGAGATCACGAGGCGCAGGTTGGCCTCGATCATCTCGCGCTTTGCCTGCAGCATCTTCGACTCGGCCGCCATCATCTGCCGGTTGATCTTCTTCAACTGCTGCAACGGCAGTCCGACCTTCGTTTCGATATCGAGAAGCTTCCGCTGTTCAGCCTGAATCGCCGGCAGACTACGTTCGAGGGCGGCGCCGTACTCGCGCGACGCCGCCGCCGTGCTTTCAGACCACGCGAGATCAGTTTCGCGTCCCAGAAACGACTCGACGAACTTCTCGCGCGGCATGCCGCATCGGTCAACAGCAATTTGCAGAATATGGCGCTCGACTGCGCGCACCTGTGCGACCTGCTGTTGCACATCGTTACATAGCCGATCGATGGTTCGCGCCGTGAATCGAATGGGCGCCAACTCGCGCTGGATCGCTTCACGCAGGTCCGCGCGAGCCACCCGCCCCTTACCCTGCGCAGCCTGGGAACCAGAAATCTGCTCGAACAGCTCGCGCACCCGGGCAAAAATAACGAGGCTGTCGCTCGTGAGTTGTTTCAGGCGCGCTTCGTTCGACCTCGCCGTGTGTCGGTCTTCAATCTCGCTGTGCTCATCGTCGTCGTCAGCGGTGGCCTGCTCGGTGTCCGGCGCTTCAGCGAAGTCCGTCGACGACTGTTCGACCGATTCGGTTTCCGCATTGATACCGTCAACCAGTTCGTCAATGCGCAGTTCACCGGCTTCAATCTGCTTCGCGCTCAGAAGGATCGCGGAGACGGTAACCGGGCACGCAGCAATCGTCCGGATCATTTCCTGGAGGCCGCCTTCGATTCGCTTCGCAATCTCGATCTCGCCCGCGCGAGTCAACAATCCGGTCGCGCCCATTTCACGCATATACATGCGGAAGGGATCGGTCGTACGCCCGAATTCCGAATCGACGCTGGAAAGCGCGACTTCCGCCTCCTCGTCGGCCTGGTCATCCAACATGGTTGCCGGCGTCGCGTCGTTCATAAGCAGCACCTCCGCTGAAGGCGCCTGTTCGTAGACCGCGACGCCCATGTCATTGAAGGTGCTGACAATGGTTTCAATGGCAGCGGTCTGCGCGAAGTTGTCCGGCAGGTGATCGTTGATTTCGGCATGGGTCAGGTAGCCGCGCTCCTTGCCGAGCTGAATGAGTGCGCGCATCTGACGCTGCCGCTCTTCGTCCGGCGACACTATATCCACCGGCAGCAGGCCTGCGGTTGCCTTGCTCTTCGATGCGCGCCGGGCCGACGCTTTCGGCGCTGATGCAGCTGTATCTGGACCTGAATTGCACGGATCAACCTTTGCCATACATTCTCCTGAAGGGGTTTGCCCGGCGATCGCGAAACCAGCGGTTGCCGGCACCGTGGCGGGCGAGTTGTACACATTCGACGGCTGCGGGGCAGGCACGAGATGAAGGATCGCAACGGGCAATGAACACGGCCCGCAGAACGAGCGGGCGATAGGGAAGCGCAAAACGTGGCGCACGAGGAGGAAAGGCTAGCAATGTAACACCACTTGCTGCACCGCACCAATCCCGCGAATTATTCGGCTGACACACGGGCCGCGATCGAATGAGGACCCGGCGGACCTGCCTGAGGTAGGCGATCGCCGGAAAGCGCGCGATCGAGCACCACGGGCATCTCCCGGTTGCCCCGCGTGTGACTTACCCGGTGCTTCGATTATGATATCCATCCGACGATCTTGACCATCTGCGGAACTGGCGATGAAGCCAATCAAATTGCGAGTATCGCGCGACGAAGCGGGCAACCTGCTGGACGATTTGACTGTATGGGCGAGCACCAGCGGCATTGACCCAGGGCTTTCCACCTTCAATACGCCCCATACCTTGTCGAGCACCAATTCGCCCGTTGTCTATCATGTCTATGTGGGCGAGAGCTTTTTCGAGCAGTTCCCGGAGTGGCGCATGTTCATCGAGCAGTAACCGGTCACCCCGGCTATGCAAAACCGGCGACAACGCCCAAAGATTTAGAGACAACTGCGTGTCAGTCGCAATCTTTTCAATTCATTTGACGACAGCGGCCAGCAAAGTGGGAACACCGCAGCGGCGTTCGCGCCTCGCTTCGATATCGGCAGCGGCCGGCCGTTCAAGACGGAAGTCGATGCCTTGACGGGCGAATTCAGCGCGGCGCGCCAAGTCGTTGACCGCCTATGCAGCGTCCGTTCTATCCGACAAGCGGCCGGTTCAGCTCACAAGGAACAGCTGGTTGCGGAGTAGCGTCGTTTGCTGCGCGCTTCGCGGCGTCGTAAGCCGACATCATCCAGCCCTAGAAGCGGTGCCGGATGCCCGTGCCGGCGAGCAACTGGTTTTGACTGCTCGACGGATCGTTGGTGTTGATCACGGCAGGCGCGCCCGATGACGCGTGCTGATAGATCGTTTCCGCATACACGTCCGTACGCTTCGACAGTTGATAGACGGCCTGCAGCGCGCCCTGGTGCCAATGCGCCGAAGAAGCGTCGGAGAAGACGTACATACCCGCTAGCGAGAGGGCGGGCGAAGCTTGCCAGACCGCGCTGATCTCGTAGTTACTGAATCCGATCGACGGCAAAGCGCCGCCGTTGTCCGCGTCGGCAACGCCCGTGTAGATGGAACGCGACCACGCCCCTGCCAGCGTCACATCGCCGAGCGCATAACTCGCGCCGGCGGCGATCACATCCTGCTTTTGCACACTGGCGTCGATCACTGTCTGACCGCTGCCGGGCAATGCCGACGGCGAGTAGGCACCGACCTCGTTGAGGCCGCGTCCGTTGTTGCGCATCCATACGACACCGGCATTGAATGGGCCATTGCCGTAGTTCGCAGCAATGCCGTATGCGCGGTTCTGCGCGAACCGGCCCGCAGTGTTGGAGAATGCATACATGCCGCCGAAGCTGAACCCGTTCAGAGAGGCGCTTGCATATTTGACGGAGTTCGCGGCGAGGTAGGAGTTGTTGGCATTGTCGTTGTCAAACGGATGCGCGAACGCGGTACCGCCGGCTCCCCCTGTCAGCGTGAAGGGCGCGAAATAGTCGTGAATCAGGTCGTATTGGTGGCCAAGGGTCAGCGTACCGAGGGTCTCGGATTGAAGTCCCACGTACATCGGATGCTCGTTGAATCCTTCGCCCGAGGTGACCGAGTAGCCACGCTCCATGCGAAAGAGTGCTCGGGCTCCGCCGCCCAGATCTTCGGTACCTTGCAACCCCCAGAAACTGCCATCTATCAATCCCGACGTCGCGCGATATTGCGCATGTCCATCCACGTTGCTGACGTAGGCGAGGCCCGCATCGAGCGCACCGTATAACGTGACGCTTTGGGCTGAGCAGGTAGAACTGAGAGGCGCTAGCAATGCGCCGGCCAACGAGCAGTAGTGAAGTTGGTTCATGATCAAAAAGAAAGGGTATTGGGGCGGAAAATGCCGAACGCACCAATGCGCTCAAGGCACACGGGTGCCACGCGAGATTGCCGGTAAAGTGCCGATGGATCGAAGCTAGTCAGATCGGCAGATCGATTGACGGCGAGATCCGGATGATGTTGTCAGCCGCAAAGGCTGGCGCAAGGAGGTGACTGTGACGTTCATGTGCGGCTCCGTGGGGTTTCGCACCCCGGTTTGTCCGATACAGGAACGAAAAGAGATCTGACTCCTGCCACAGGCAGGAGAATGCCAGGACAGACACAGTGGCGCGACCGCGCCGGATTCCCCCTTTTTCGTTCGATGGAATGTAGTTATCATTTGGTCACTAACGGCGATGCAAACTGTCGACGGGACAACAAAGGAATCGCGGGATTCTAAGTTTCGGTGAGCGTAGTGCCTGCCGTTGGATATGACAATAAGGCACTGCCTAGCGAGGATTCCCTGCGCTCCAACGGAATGGCCGATGAGCCGCTGTGATGTGCCGCGGCAACAGTTGAGAACGACTATTCCACTCGGATATCCCCGCCTTTGCAACGCAGGCTACTCGATCGGCAGTTGAGGGTCGAGATCGTGTGGAAACTCCCTTTTCACGGTTAATGCTGAACAGCAACTGGCCGGCTCTTCGTCATTGCCTGCATTCCTCTATGTTGCAAACTGCCGTGTCGATATACATCACAAAAAACGCGCAGCAAGACATTCAATGCTACGCTTTTCTGCGGAAAGTGACCACTGCCTAAGTGATAACAAAGGCCTATTTTTTGAATAGGCCGCATTTTCTTATCCCTAATAAACCGCTGTCGCAAGTTATACCTCAATAGCAGGGGCGATATCAAATAAAGATAATTTATGCCTATAGGAAAATCTTTGATGGGAATCTCCAGTTCCCCGACTTCACAAGCGTTATGGATGGTATGCGAGAGCCCTGAAGTTGGGGCCGTGTTCCGCCGCCCCGGAAGCATCGCGAAGAGGTGCCCGAGCAATGCAGACAGCCGGATACTGGGAGCGGCAGGAGCCTAAGCCAGCAATTAGTGCAGGCAAAGGAAGCTCGAAGATCATGGAAAAGGACCGCCAAGACTGCAAAGACGTGGATACGGGACGTACGGATACCTTTGGTTTTCCTCATGTCTCGAACGAGAAGCTCGCGCGACGATCTCTCAGCACGGACCTCCATGATAAGCAACATCGACATCAATATATTTGATACCCCATCCTTCTAGTGAAGGCGTAGAGAATTTCGTAAGATACGTAACCTGCGGCGAGGGCAAATTAATTTCGGTGTATTAACGTTTTCCAATATGGAGTGTCTATGAAAAATATGAAGCGAGTGCTATGTGGTGGCTTGCTGTCCGTTGCTCTAGTGGGGGTGGCGGCGCAGGCTACTGAGGTCCCGATCCAAATGTACTCAATTCCAAGTCCTGCGGACCCTTTCGATACTTCTACCTACTACTGCGGGCCCGGCGGGGAAGATGGGCATGGGAGTCACGCGGCGGAGCAAAGCGACCGGTCTTTGAGCCTCGCATAATGCCTACGAGAAACTAGGCAATGACAAAAGGAAATCCCACATTCATCAGCGGCGCGAGGTGAAAGGTGACATTGGCCGATGTCGGAAGCTAAGGTGCGCTGGCTAAACTGACTCACCAAGTCGATGTTTATCTTAGCGAGATTACTGAGGCTGGAGTCAGCAATCCTCCGCGGACGTGTTCTGCACGAGTCGCGCATTTACGCAGTGCTTCAATCGAGTTGGCTCATAACAATCCGCGGAATGTTGAACATTTAGGCTTCCGGTGGAAATCGAGGTGTGGGAATTGCAGGGACTTACTGGCAAGTTTCTGGTTCCTCGAGGATTACCGGGGAACGGACCGCGGATCTTGAGGAAGAAATATTTCTCGTCGCGGTACCCGTAAGCGCGACGTTTAATGACCTTGATGGTGTTGTTGATGTCCTCGACGACGCTGGTATTGAGCGGACGCCGGCAACGGGCCGCCATGCCATGCCATGCCAATAGCCTTGCAGACGCTGGGCGAACAATGTCAGAGCGGCAATCCCGCTTTGCCGGGCTTGCTTGAACCACTGCTCCTAGGCCTTTTGTACCGAGGCGGGTTTGCGGCAGAAGCACAGCCGTTTCAGTTCGTCGCGCAGCGCGTAGACGCATAACAGCGCCGGACCTCAGGACCTTTGATTTTTTGAATCTTTTCGGACCCAACAGCCATTTTTTGCACCAAAGGTACGTTTCCCCCCGAACGGGGGTGCTGGAGCGCTGTGCCTACCTTCGTCGTCAAGGTAAGCCGCTGCGCGGCGACGAAATGCAACAACGCCGATAAAAGTGGCAAAAACCCATGTCCCTGAGGAGCGAGACATGCAGACGAACCCGAACGAACTGATCTGCTGAACCCAGGCCCGCGAGATGGCCACGGACGCCGCCCAGACCGACATGGTGCCAACGAAGGCGAGCCGGACGCCTGAAATGGGCCTCGCGAACCACGACTTTCCCGATCCCGACATCCCTGAGAGGACTCGATCCCTGATGAAAACCCTACCACTGCAAAAGCGTGTGGCATCCCTCGCAATGGCCATCGCCATCACCCTCGCATCCTCGGTCGCCACGGCGCAAACCCCGGGCGTCGTGCAGCCTCGCAATCCCGACCGCGCAGTCCTGCCGGTCATCTCTGGCTCGAAGGTCAGCGTTCCAGATGGATCATGCACCGTAGGGGCGGTGTTGGTGCCCAAGAGCATCCTCCACAGACTGACGCCTTACCAACGTGCCACACGATGGCTCGTGCTTGCCAAGCACTGCGCGCCGATGTACACCACCATCCAGGTGGGTACCATTGCCATCGGCACCGTCGTGTGGCAGTCGGCTGCCTCGGACATCGAGCTTGTGCGGGTATCGCCCAAGCCGAATCCGAGGTCCTTGCAATGCGCCTCCACCTCTCACAGCGCAGCCTTCTGCAGTCCGGTCCAGACTTATACGCCCCTTGCGAATAACCAGGTCTTCATGCCGCGCGCCGGGCAGGAAGCGCGCCTTGCTGTTACCGGGTGGTCGGACGCGCCGGATGAACAGTTCTGTACAAGCGGTTGGCGCACCGGCGTCCGCTGCGTGTGGCGAGGCATGTCTCTCGCGCCGGGAGATTTGAAACCGAAGTATGAACACATCGATGCCGCGGCCTCGTCCGAGTTCGACAGCGTTGACAAGGGCGACTCCGGCGGACCGGTCGTCACCTACGACCGGCATCTGATCGGGATCATCTCCTCCGGCGAGGCTGAGGCCCGTTCCATCGTCTACTACACGCCAATGCAACAGGTGCTGTACGAGCTTTACAGCTACAGCTTCGCCCCGGCCGACCTACCCACCGATGTCGGCGAGGACAATCCGCTATCCCGCAACGGTGAAAACGCCGGTTGGGAACTGGCGCCGACCGACGACAAGTGAGGTGCCCGGTCGCGACCCACTGCCGGATGAAGGCGAGCGGGTCGGCGTTCATGACGTCGGCCTGTGTCGTCAGCATTCCGTGCGGGTAGTGGGAGTAGCTTTGCTATGTGGTTGAGTCGCCCCTGAAAAACCCAGCAGTCCGTTACAGAACAAGGTAAGCCGCTGCGCGGCGACTAGAACCATCCCCCGCTCGCGGCCAACGCCGCAGGCAAGCCCGCCGTTGGCCGCGAGCGGGGGATGGTAGAGTCGGAGGTGTCGCGCACGGGAGGTACTGATCATCAGAACCGTCAGTCCGATCAAACAGCTGCTGCAGACCGGCGAGGCCTGGTGGCGGTATTTCAAAAAAAAGCATGAGCATGAGATCCGCTCGGCGGTGGTGGACAACGTGGTGCGCCTGCTGGCTTGCGGACTGGAAAGTAATGGGCTACGCGAGCCACTGCTGCTCGAACGGAGCCTGCCCGCATCGCAAGAAGGTGTGCTTCAGCTGCAAGAGCCGGTTCTGCCCCACGTGCGGCAAGAAGGCGACGGACCAATGGATCGCCACGCAAACGGCAAGGCTGCCGCAAACGCGCTGGCAGCACATCACGCTGACGATGCCCTCGGCCCTGTGGGAGGTATTCAGGCTGAACCGCGCGTTGCTGAAGGCGCCCAGCCGGCTGGCTGCGGGCATCATCGAAAAAACGGCGGCCCGCAAAGGCATCCTGCCGGGGATCTTCACGGCGCTGCACACGTTCGGGCGCGACCTGCAATGGAACGTGCATGTCCATCTGAGCGTGACCTGCGGGGACTTAACGCCCGACGGCGAGCAGTGGAAGTCGATGTATTTCGTGAAGGCACAGGTCATGCCGATGTGGCGCTACGCAATCGTCGATCTGTTGCGGCAGTCGCACGACGCGCTGGTTCTGCCGCAGGAGCTGAAAATGCGGTGCCCGGCAAAAGTGGCGTGGAGCCGCTGGCTGGATGGTCACTACGGCAAGCCATGGATCGTCCATTTTGCGCCACCGTCGGACAGCCATATCCGCAACGTGAACTACCTTGGCCGATACATCAAACGCCCGCCGCTGCCGCAGTCGAGGCTGAAGCATTACGACGGCTTTCCACCGTGGAAGTTGGTCAATCAGCAGACCCAGCGTTGGATTCGGGCAAGCTGTTCTGGGGCCATGGTGCGCGACCTGCGTTCCATCATCCGGGTTGCTCAGGACCGTCGAGGTCAACCAAGCGCGTGCATATGGCGGTGGACAGGTTGAGGCAATTGCTCGCGGTACGTGTGACGCTGGGCAAGGAACAGAAGCGCGCGCAGGTCAGAGAGTTGGCGCGGCAGGTTCAACAGGCGACGGGCCAGACGCTCAAGGTGGCGTTTGCCGACCACGGATACACTGGCGAAGAGTCCGCGCAAGCGGCACTGGACGAAGTGCATTGAGCTTAAGTCATCAAGCTGCCGGAGGGCAAGAAGGGCTTTGTGCTGTTGCCGCGCTGCTGGGTGGTGTCGAGCGCAGCTTCGGCTGGCTCAACCGTTTCCGTCGTCTGGCAAGCGACTACCAGCGGTTGCCTGCAACCTTGGCTGCTTGGCACTTCTCCGTATTCTCCCGTGCTTATGCTCGTCCACTTTCCAGCCCTTAACAAAACGGTGATGGTCGGACGCCCACGCTAAGACAGCAATTGCCAATACGATAAGCACTGTCTGCAAAAGTTGACCTCTCAATTGGTGATCGCGGAGATCATGTGTATCCTCTTTGAACAAAAGTTGTCCGGTATCGAACTGAAGTAAGAGCATTCACATCACACCGGAAATCGACGTGCCCAAGTGGTGTAACTTCTCAACTTCCATCCTCTCTTCTCGAGAATAGAGAGATTGGTCTTTCCTGAGCCCCCAAAAACGTGAGCCGCCAAAAACAAAACCCCTATCGTACTTTGGGTCGCTACGAACATCACATTCACCATACGGTCCAAAGTGGCGTTGCGACGGAGGATAATGCAGCCCCCACCGATGTCACGTGATAGCAATTCTCCTTTTGTGATCGCGCAGTGACCTTCGGTTTTCGTTTAGTGTGTGGGTAGCAAAAGATCCTGCCAGACAGGGCTGGCCCATAGCAGGAGTTTACGTAGTCGAGCCTGATCAATTCGGAGAGCCTTGCGTGGCAGAGCTTTGAGGCCGAATTGGTGTTGTGAGATTTGCAGGATCCTGGCACATTAACGTGAGAATCCTGCATTTTTCGACGAGGTGCGAATGGGTCCGAAGACGCCTGTGACGGAGGGAGATTTTTTCCGCCAGCCGCTGCGCGAACAGATCAACCTGAAGCATCCGTTGATACGTTTGGCCGACCTGATCAACTGGGAGCGACTGGGCGCATCAATGAGCGAAAGCTTTGTATCGCGCAAGGGACGACCGGCGACATCGCCGAGGCTGATCGCCGGGTTGCTGTATTTGCAGCACGCGTTCGACCTGTCCGACGAAGAGGTCGTCTGGCAATGGGTAGAGAACCCGTACTGGCAGGTGTTCACCGGCGAGACCTACTTGCAGACCGAACCTCCGATCGACCCATCGAGCCTGACGCGTTGGCGCAAGCGAATGGGCGAAGCCGGCGTTGAAGAGTTGCTGGCCGAAACGATCGAAGCAGCAAAACGCGCTGGCGTGATCAAGGCTTCGAGCGTCAAGCGCGTGATTGTTGATACGACCGTCATGGAGAAGGCGATCGCCCACCCAACCGATTCGCGCCTGCTCGAACGGTGTCGCGAACATCTGGTGAAAGCCGCGGCACGGCACGGTCTGAAACTGAGGCAGAACTACAACCGCGAGGCGCCGCATCTGGCGCTGCAGATTGGCCGCTACGCTCACGCGAAACAGTACAAACGCATGAGGAAAGCGCTGCGCACGCTGCGCTCGCGCGTTGGACGGGTGATGCGCGATGTGGAGCGGCAGGTCAACCAGGTGGCCGACCTAGGCTGCGCTGAATTAACGGAACTGATCGCCCGCACGAGACGCATTCTGGCGCAGAAGCCGAAGGACAAGAACAAGCTTTATGCGCTGCATGCACCGGAAGTCGAGTGCCTGGCCAAGGGCAAGGCGCGCAAGCCGTACGAGTTCGGGGTGAAAGTTTCGATCGCGACGACCCACAAGGAAGGACTGGTGGTTGGCATGCGCTCGATGCCAGGCAATCCGTACGACGGGCACACCCTGGCTGAAGCGCTGGAGCAGGCGGCGATCCTGTGCGACGCCACGCCGGAGGTCGCCATCGTCGACCGTGGCTACAAGGGTGTCGCCGTCGATGGTGTGAAGATCTACCACCCGGGCTTGCGGCGGGGCATTACACGCGGACTACGCGCGATGATCAGACGGCGCAGCGCAATCGAGCCAGCAATCGGTCACATGAAGACAGACGGAAAACTCGATCGCAACTGGCTCAAGGGTGCGCTCGGCGACGCGATGCACGCGGTGATGTGCGGCGCAGGACACAATCTACGGATGATCCTCAGGAAGCTGCGGCTTCTTTGCGCCTTCATTCTGACCGCCTTGTTCAACCACCGACTTGCTCGGCTTCAATCCCCGTAACTACGGTGCTCGGCAAAACGAATTGTTCAGGACGGACTACGTACAGTCCTCAGCGCCGTTCCTTTGGCTGCATGTTGAACTAGGCAGCCTGGCATGGGGCTTCCTAGCCGTGCCTCTGGCAAAAGCGCGCGGAGCGCACAGCGGCACCCGTTTTCCCAAATGCGCTGAGCCGGTCGATGAGTTCCACAAAACTTGCCAAGCTTGCCGTGCGAAGTTGATAGCACGCGATACGATTGCGCTCACAGATCCACTGTAAGCGGCTCAGCTGGGCCGTTCGTCCATTCGCGGTGCGCGTAAAGCATGATGGTGAACTGGAGCTGCCGGTCAGGTAGAGGGCTTTGGCGAACTGGCTGGCGTGTGCAGCTTGTCGGCCACACGCCAAGGCAGGAGCTCGTCGATGCGATTGATTTTGTGACCGGCGATATGGGTTAGCACATAGTCGAGGTAGGCACGCGGATCGATGTCATTCAGTGTGCAAGGCCAATCAATGCGTACATCGCGGCTGCGCGTTCGCCGCCGCTGTCTGAGCCGGCGAATAAAAAATTTTTCCGACCCAGGCTTACACAACGCAGCGCGTTCTCCGCGATGTTGTTGTCGATCTCGAGCGTACCGTCTTCGCAATACAACGTCAGTGCGCTCCACTGGTTCAGCGTATAGTTGATCGCCTTGGCCGTATCGGACTTCGACGACAGCGTTTCGAGCTTTGCCCTGAGCCACGCTTCGTAGATCTGAAGCAGAGGTCTGGCATTCTCCTGCCGTATTCGCAGCCGTTCGGCGGCGGGCTTGCCGCGAATGGAGGCCTCAATGTCATAGAGCCCGCCAATATATTCGAGTGCCTTTTGTGTTGTGTCAGATGGCGTGCGCACATGGATGTCGTAGAACTTTCTCCTCGCGTGGGCATGGCATGCCGCCTCGCGTATCAAGCCATCGCGGAACAATTCGTCGAAGCCCGCGTAAGCGTCCGCTTGCAGAATCCCTTTGAAGCTGGCGAGATGGGTTTGAGGATGGATGCCTTGCCGGTTCGGCGAGTACGCGAACCAGACTGAAGCAGGTTGCGCCGAGCCGGAGCGATGATCGTCGCGCACGTAGACCCATAGCCGGCCGGTGCGGGTCTTCCTGTTGCCCGGTGAGAGCACCGGGATCGGCGTGTCATCCGCGTGCAGCTTGGTGGCGGACACGGTATAGCGGCGCAGCGCCTCTGTTAGCGGTGCGCACAGTGCCTCGCACTGGCCGACCCATCGGCCCATGCTGGCCCGGTCAAGCGTCACGCCGTCGCGCGCCGCGATCGCCGATTGCCGGTACAACGGCTGGTGGTCTGCATACTTCGAGACGAGGATGTCTGCCAGCAAGCTCGGATGGGCGATGCTGCGCTCGATCGGCAGGCCGGGCATCGGTGGCTGGGTGATAGTACTGCAGGAGGGGCAAACCAGTTTGCGCCGGATCGTGCGAATGACCTTGAACGCAGCTGCGACCCGGGCGAGTTGTTCGGACACGTCCTCGCCGAGCACCTGCATTGGTTGACCGCAGTCCGGGCAACTCGATTCGGGCCCGAGTACATGATCCTCGCGCGGCAGATGCGCGGGAAGCGCTTGCCTCGAAGATGCTTCGTCCGTCCTCGCAATCGAGGCGGACGCATTTGCACCGCGAGCCTGCGCACGCTGCACATCCGCAACGCCGCGCCCGGCGGCCAGATCCTCGAGTTGAGTCTCGAGCGTCTCGATTTGCCGCTGCAGCTGCTCGGACTTGCGACCGAACTGCATGCGCCTGAGCTTGTCGATCTGGGCCTTGAGCTGCTCAATCTCGACATCGCGTTCGGCAAGCAGACTACGAGCCTCGACCAGCAAGGCCTTCAGGAGTTCGACATCGTCAGGAAGATCGGCGCCGCTCGACATGCGCCGTAGTTTACGAGTCTGCCGCGCGGTTTACAACATCGATAATGCGGCGGTGCGACGGGGCTGTCGCCAGTCGATGCCCTCAAGCAGCATCGACAGCTGTGCAGAGCTCAGATGCACCTTGCCACCGTCGGCCTGGGGCCATATAAAACGGCCTCGTTCAAGCCGCTTCGCGAGAAGCCAGATTCCGTCCTCCGTGGCCCAGAGAATTTTTATCAGATCGCCGCGACGGCCCCGGAAGATGTAGACGTTGCCGCCCAGAGGATTCTCCTCAAGCGCTGTTTGCACCTTCGCTGCCAACCCCTGGAACCCGCATCGCATATCGGTGACGCCAGCAGCGATCCAGATGCGCGTGCCTGCCGGTAGGGAGATCATGAGCGCAGACTGCCCAGCACGATCCGCAACATATCGGCATCAACCAGGCCGTCCACTTTAACCACCGCACGACCGATCCGGATCTCGATCGTGCCGACCGGTGAGACAGGCTTCGCGCCCAGCGCTTGCGCTTCTACCGGAGCTGATGCAATGACCTCTGTTGGCGTGTCGCTGAGCAATACGACCGGAATGAGCCCGGCAGATCGAGCTTGCTGATCGTCCAGATATCGCCGCCGCCAGGTGAACAGCATGTTCGCGTTGATGCCATTCTCCCGGGCCAGCTTTGAGACTGATACGCCAGGCTCGCAAGCTGCCGCTGCCAGTCGCTCACGAAGCTCCCGGGGGTAATTCGGGCGCCCCGTTCGTGTACCTGGCTTCTTCTCTGCAGACTGTGTCAAAGTGGTGCCCATCAGATCGGAAATGATGGACATCACTTTGATGTCGACCTCAGCCACCGTCTATAACGGCCGGCACGAGCCGCTTACGATCCACTCGAACATCTTCACGGTATCTTCGTCTATACAGTCGGCAGGGAACATGAGCATGTCCACATCCGGCAACGCGGCGGCCAGCAAACCGGTGCAGTCCACCGTGTCGCTGCCGAGCGCCATCGTTCCACCTGAGGCTTCCACGAGCCACTGGATCGCAGAAAAAGATCCGGGCCGCCCCCCGACATACAGAACGCGCTTGCCCTGCAATGCCGCGAGCGGATGGGCCTCCCGACCTGATAAGTAGGATGAAGGATTATGCAAAACCCGCTCCATCGCACTTGCTTCCGCTTGCAACGCTCTATTCAGTACATCCATTTTGCTCAGTTGTATTCGCATTGCACGTGTGCTTTCACGTTCGGCCGCAGCGCGCTTCTCCGCGCTGTCTCTATAAATCTTATGAAGGGCGATCAGATCGTCACTTTCAGTGAGTGCTTCGCGCAGCTTGAGGATTTCCCTACGCAATTCCAATTGAGTCGCCAGTTGCTCGTTCCGGCACGCAGCGAACCGTTGTTTCTCTATTACTGCATCGCGCTCTGAACTAGCGACCGGGTGTGCGGCGTCCGTAGGAATTCCTCCACAAACGGAATCCGGCGCTGCCTGTAAGCAGGCGAATGCGGACCGGTTCATATGCATCGCTGTTTCGTGATGGGCTTTCATTGCGACGCCGATCATCGGATTATCGGCAGCGGTGTCGGCATTTTTTGACAAAGCGAGAACTCCGTCGAAATTCTATTGGTGCATAACAGGCGGCTTGCATCAGCGCAGCACTTTCTATTGAATCTTGCCGTGTGTTGGCACCGACCCAGCGCTCCGCCATGAGATCGACACCTGTGCGATGGGCTCTAAAGCCCATCGCACGCTGGTGATACGCTTGCGTAAATTTCTGCAATATGTCGCACTTTTCACGCGTGCTCCGGCAGATTTCCGATATTCGGAGTGTGAAAATGCACATCTGGTTTAGCCAGGTTGGTTCGCCTTTACCATTCTGTCAGCTATGTTTTCAACAACGCGATCACTCGTCCACAGCGCACTGCATAGCGGTCACATCACTTCTCGGATTGCCGCTCGGTCCGATACAGCTATTTCTTCCGTCGATTCGGCGCACCCGCCATACGAAGGCGAATCCGGAACATTGAACCGACCGCTGGACGCGCGAACGCCTCGTCACGAATGCAATTGAATATAGCGAACGCGCTATCGTGCCGGTTTGATCAGTCTCAAAGCATCAGTAGTTTGCATCGCGTTGCTTCAGTCAAAACTTCCTCAATGCCTTTGTAGTTTCGCTGACTGGCGACGCAGTAGGGTCAGCGAATTGGATGCCGTTAAGGGCAAAACCACCACGACTACGGTTGTTCGCGCCCGCGCGCGGCGCCACGCCTTGTGCGCGGCACTGGCCACGATGCCAGCCGCGCTGTAGTTGCAGTAACTAGCCACCGGACTGTCACAACATCTCACTCGGTTGGTCCGCAGGCAGCGTTTTGCGGTCATCACAAGACCGTGTCGATTATCATTCACCGTTCGCCTTGCTCGCTCCCGGAGCCTGATTTCTCCGGGGGTTATTCTTGGAGTGGCTCCTGTAATTCAGCACACGTGGGCACCGTTAGGTTGATGACGCCGCAGCATGCCTGAACTCGCGACGCGAGGGCTATTTCACGGCTTTGTGCGGCGCCTCTTTGTAGCGTTCAAACGCGATAGCCAGACGCGAGAGCGCCGGTTGCGCGTCAGCGCTTGTCCAACGAAGCGACGTAGTCGTGCTTCATAACCTTCACGAACGATTCGGTCATGCCATTTGCTCTGCGGCGACCGCAGAAGGGTGGACAACGGCTCAAGACCCAGTTGGCGAGCGAGGCTGCGCGTGCGGTGGTCGATTGGCCAAGCCATTGACCGACAGCCATTCGACGGCTGCGTAGCCTGTGTTGTGCCGAGGCGCTGCTCGACGGCGACCAGCTCAGATGCGGGGCACAAAGCTTCACCCGCACTCTCCGCCGCCAGACTTCCTTCCTGGCATTGCTTGCGGCAGCCGAACAACTGATTGGCGTTGACGCCGTGCCGATGAACCACGGCCGACACCGAAGCTCCCAGTTCCAACGTTTCCCGCACATGGCGATTTTTTCCTGCCCCGCGCGCTGATTGCGGCGCTCTGCGCTCGGTCAAAATTTCAATGCTTTCCACGTAATGATTAGATTTTACTGATGGGCACGAGACAATCCCTATTTAAAGAGTCCTTGCGTCCTCAGGCACGTAGGCGCCGCTCCCATTTCCTAAGGACTCAATCCCCAACAAATCCGGGCGAAAAGAAAAACAGACGTCACTCTAGTCGATTAACCGAACAAGGCTTAACACGTTGCGCCATGTGCGACACTCATTGAACAAAAACCGTCGACTGAGGAACACAGACCCCGTTTGGCATTTATGCCGCGTCACATCTGCGGCGGACGAGCTTCCCGCGAAATTGCGTGTGGAGAGAGGGAACCGATCTATCGACCCGCGCAATCCGCGTCGGACGGCTCCCCAAATAGACGTCAATCACGCACTGAATGTCCTCTCCACACATTCTAACAGCATTAAGAAGTGGGACTTTGTGCGACTAGGGAAGGCAAATCCCCTATTTCGGTGAAGTTCCGTTGGGTAACCTGCACTCGTTGGACAAGAGGAGAAATCCAGTGTGGTCAATCAATCATCACCCGATCAATGACGCAGACCCCGCCGCGATACGAGCGGAGGAAGGTTTCATTCACTCCATCGGAGGCGCGGGCCTGTTCGCAGAGAAATCTCGCGAACCGTGTATCCGATTTTGCGAGCGCAATCGCGACCGCGTGTTAAGTTGTCCTGCCCAACTCGTTGGCTGACGTGGTGCGTCCAACCAGCTTTGGCATGATGCATGATCTGGTGAAAGCTCATGGTGGGTGTCGACTTTACCTACCAACGCGCCACGAAAAGTTCTTTCACCGAACCGGCCTGTACGTGCCCGAACCAATATACATCCGGTGGCGCGATATTGCCGACGTGAACGGCCAGATCGATATCCCCAGCGTTTGGGGACTGCTCCAGGCACTTAGGCGTGCCGCTATCTGTCAACGCCGATTGAATTCTGACCCGCCTTTCGGCGATTCGCCGAAGTAAATCTGACCCACCCGGGACCTGTGTTACGCAGCTGCTTTCGCTGTTGCCCGCGTTCCCGTTTGGCCTGCTTTTCGTTTGTCCTTCAGTCGATAGCTCTCACCACTGATTTGCACGATATGGGCGTGATGCAGGAGCCGGTCGAGCATGGCTGCCGTGAGCGTCTGGTCGTCAGCAAACGCAGTGGCCCATTGCGTGAACGGCAGGTTGCTCGTCAACACGATGGAGCCGCGTTCGTAACGTTTGGCGACGACATTGAAGAACAGGTTCGCCTCCTCACGCCCGAACGGCAGATAGCCAATTTCGTCGATGACGAGCAGCCTCGGACCGATGACCGCCCGGTTGATGAACTCCCGCAAGCGGTTCTGCTGGCGCGCCGTCGCCAGTTGCATCATCAGGTCGGCAGCCGTGATAAAGCGCGTCTTGATGCCCGCCTGCGTCGCCCGATAGGCCAGTGCGCTCGCGATATGCGTTTTGCCGACCCCGCTGGGGCCGAGCAACACGACGTTCTCGGCCCGCTCGATGAACGCCAGGCTCCCCAGCTCCTGTATCTGGGCCCGTGGCGCACCGCTGGCGAAGCCGAAGTCGTATTGCTCCAGTGTCTTGATGCCCGGAAGCGAGGCGAGCTTCGTGAGCGTCTGGCGCTTACGCTCCTCGCGCGCACTGAGCTCCGCCTTTAGCAGTTGCTCCAGGAAGTCGGCATGGCTGGCATCGGTCGTTGCCGTGTGCTGCGCGAGAGCTCCCCAGTCACTGGAGATGCGCTCGAGCTTCAGCTGTTTGCAAAGGCTAGCAATCCGTTCGTGCTGGAGATTCATGCGGCGACCTCCAGCAGCGCGTCATACACCGCAAGCGGATGCTGAAGGCTCTCTCGCGGCAGCACCCGGCGCAGCTTGGAGGAAGCAGGCGCTGGTGCCGATGTTGGCGTCGGCAACGGCAGCAGCGCTGCCTGCTCAAGTGCCAGCCTTGCGGCCGGACGCTCGCGCGTGGTGGCGTGTATGCGCACGTTGGCGACTTCGGCGAGCCACCGGCCGATGCGCGCATTGGCGGCTTCGACATCCAGCTTTAGTCCTGACTGCTTGAGCGTGGCCGCGAGCGGCACCACGAAGCTCTCCTTCAGATAGCGGTTGAAGCGTTCGACCTTACCCTTGGTCTTGGCACGATAGGGTTGGCAGACCTTCGGCGTGAAGCCATAGGTTTCGGCCACAGCAAGCAACTGCGTGTTCCACCGATGCTCGCCTTCGCCGAACGCATCGCGTTCGATAACTACAGACTTCGCGTTATCGAACAGCACCTGCTCGGGCGTGCCGCCGAAGTAGACAAACGCTTCGCGCAGGCACTCGCACAACGTCGCGGCGTCCTCGCCGGCGGTGAAGCGCACGAAGCTCGCTCGGCTGTATCCGAGCGTCGCGACCAGCGCCAATAACGGCGCGCGGCCACGGCGGATGACTGTGAAGTCGGCCTGCATCTGCTTGCCCGGCGGCGTCTCGAAACGCACCACCGGTTCGGGCTCTGCACGCTTGTACGGTGCCAGGAATGCCTTGAGCTGGCTGATGCCGCCTTCATAACCGGCTTCCTGCAGTTCCCGATGCAGCACCGTCGCAGGAATCCAGTGCGGACGCGCGGCGGCAACACGTTCGAGCAGATAGTCCTTGAACGGGTCGAGCTTCGTCGGACGGGGCTCGCGATGCTTGTAACGGCCCGCCTGCTCGTCGCGCAGATAGCGACGCACAGTGTTGCGCGACAAGCCCGTTTGCCGCGCTATCTCCCGTACCGCCGCTCCCCGTCTTGCCAATACCTTGATTTCCACTGCTTGCTCCTGAGTCAGCATCGGCGGCAAAAAGCCGCCATCCTCTCCCAGGTGGGTCAGGTTTAATTCGGCGGGTGGGTCAGTTTTACATCGGCGCTAACAGCTATCCGAACGGCGCTCGCTCGCGGTTGGTCTCCAGACGCGTTGCACTCAATATTTGGCATATCCCGTCGTCAAATCAAGGCTTATCTTCTCGACGAACACGAGACGGCACCGTCCTAGTTTCTCTCAGGCGGGCGATGTATTTCGCCGATGTGGCACCCGTAGGCCCACTGCGATGAGCCGTGGATTTTCTTTACCGTCGCACTAACGAACAGACCGTTAATACCCGTAGTTACGCACAGGAGTATCCCATCATGCCTTCGGCAATTCCCTACGATCCCGCGCTTGCGCTCGGAAATCTCGTCAGTATAGAGCGCCTGCATTTGCTCGAGCAGGTTGCGGGCTGCTTGTGCGCCTGCCGATGCCGCAGAAGACACTCTCAATTCCCTAATTTCCGCCAAGCGCTCTCTTGACATGACGTCTCAGGAACTGGCCGGGATGGGTATCGACACCTCTCATGTCGATGCCGAGTCCGTAGCGGTAGGCAAGGATCTCGCCGCCGCAGCGCAGGAGTTTGCAAAAGCCAAAGTTGCCGCGATCAAGTCAGTCCAGCCGTTCAAGAAAAAATGTCCGGTATCAGCGACTCGGCGGAGCGTCCGGTCGACTTCGATCGCTCGCAGATCAAGCAGATACCACTGTCAGCTGACAGTCTCAAGATGAACGTTCAGTTCTTTTCCAACGATGCAAGCGATTTCCGATCAGGGACACATGCGTCCATAATTGGCTCATTCGTCAGCGGTCAGGTCGGTATTTTAGGAGATGAGTTCGCGACACAGACCTCCAGCGCTGCCACGAGCTAGGGTTAACAGTCAACTCCAGAACCACGACATCGCCGGTACGCTCGTCATCAGCGTGACATGTTCGCATAAGAATGCCGTACTGCTGGCACCGTTCATTCTAGATGTGGACAAAGGCATCGGTGCGTTCAATTCCTCTTTCCCTGATGCGATGATTAAGACTGACTCGATCACCTCAATGCAAAAGATTGCAGCCCAGTCCGACACGAAGGACGAAAAGGCGCTAACCATTCTATCCGGCGCGACGTTGGGTTCGTGCTTTATTGGCATGGTCCACGTGCTAAGGAAGGTCTGCACAACTCGTTTTCAGAGAGTTGGCCGTTTGCCACTTGCGTCGTATCAGCCATGAGAGTCTGCTGGCAGGTTGGTCGTCTGGCTTTTGAAGCGTGACGACCACTGTTTGCCGAGATTCGCGGCCTGAATCTGCGAGCGTTTCAAGCGTTCCACAAAGCCTTGCGTGCCATCCACAGGTTGCCCAGAGCAAATAGTGTCGTGATCTGGGCGGTGTTCTTCATCAACCCTCGGTACCGGGTCTTTGTATAGCCAAACTGCTGTTTGAGGACGCGGAACGGATGTTCAACCTTGGCGCGGATGCCGGCCTTCAGGCGTTCAATCTGATCGAATATCGCGTCCAGCCGATCGGTTAGGTCCAGTTGTCTGCGCCTGCCTGGTCGCATCGCCACATGCCAGCGAACCGCGCTTACCTGGCAGCGCTTTTCGATACCCTGATATCCGGCGTCAGCGTACACATCCTTTTCCTGGCCGTGCAACAGCGCTTCGGCCGCATTGATGTCATGAACTGAACGTTGGCGGCTGTGTGCCGATGACCGTGTGGACCAGGCCCGACTCTGCGTCCACGCCGACGTGCGCTTTCATCCCGAAGCACCATTGATTTCCCTTCTTCGTCTGGTGCATTTCCGGCTCCCGTGTACCAGAGCCGTTCTTCGTCGAAGTGGGTGCGGAAACCAAGGTAGCGTCGACCGCCGACCCCACCTTCAGCATCAAGCCTTTCTCGCTCAGGATCTCATTGACCCGCGTGAGCATCTGCGCAGCCAGGCCGTGCGTTTCGAGAAGGTGACGGAACCGGAGAATCGTGCTCTCGTCCGGCAAACGCGTCATACCTCGTCCAGCCCAGCAAATTCACGATACAGCGGCACGTCATAAAGCGCCTCTTCCATCGCCGGGTCTGACAGACCAAACCACTGCTGCATGAAGTGGATCTGCAGCATCGTCGCAATAGGAAACGGCGGCCTTCCAGTCTTACCCCTTGGATAGTGCGGTTCGATCAACGCAATCAACCTCGACCATGGGACAACGCGCCTCATCTCATCGAGAAATTCCCGCTTGCGCGTGCGTTTCGTTGAAAGATCCAGACCAAGACCAAGCTGTGTCATCGAGGTACCCCTTAAACCTGCATTCTCCCAGGATAGTCCACCGAGACGTCAACGCCAGGACTTTTGCAGACCTTCCGTAGATGACCTATTTCCAGCCAATCACACATTGTGACAAATCGAACTGCGGCTGAACGCAGCGCTCGAACCGATCAGAGCTTCTTCCATTCGATTTGCAGCAAGCACACTCTTGAGACAACCTGCCACTACGTTTTGCCACATCGGTCGCATTGTTAGCCACATCTGGCGACACCTGACGGGTCGTCGCAGACACGGACGGCCCTTCAGGTTTGAGGCTCATCGAAATTGCCGACGCCAATCATATCGATCTTGTGGGTAGTCGCCTTCGAGACTTCCAACACCTCGCAATCTGCCTGACCAACCTCGTATTCCCACTCCCCTATGATCCCAGCCAGTTCTCGGCATGCCGATTTCAGGCTCGAATAAGTCATTCCGCCATTTGCGAGCCAGTATTTAAGGCTGGATGCACTGCGCCAAGTCATGTCGGAATAGACCCAGATCGCCCGACCTACTGCCTCTGGATCGGGCGATTTCCAAAGCTGATCGGCATCCTTAGAGCTCCGAATGGTTCCGTGCACGTCACAGCGTTGAAAATTATAGTTCTCGAAGGTCAAATTGACGTGGGAGTCAAGATGAGGAGCCTTCGTCAGTTTGACATTTCGCAAATAAATCGTCCCCGAGATGGGACGAAAATTATTGCCTTTTAGCCAAGTTTGATCCATCGAACACTCTCCGACATAAACAAATATAGGCGCGATTGGGGGGACCAAAAAATCGTTGTCGTTGTCACTCAAATCGGAGGTTTTTTGCCAAATCACCATCTGTCGCAAATCGTCTGTAGTCGATGAGGCAGCATCACGCGTTTAGGCGGAAACGCGCATTTGTCAGGCGCCGTCGGCACCGTGCGCGAGATGTCAATCTCAGCTGGCACCCGAAACGAGGGATTTTGCGATGTTGCTGACCAGCACCCGTCTAACCGCATTCGCCGACAGGCCGATACCACATCGGCAGGCCCGGCCCGTTGCGCCGATCTGCGAAAATACGAACTCCTAGCTGATCGCACGAGAGAATGCCCACGCCTATCGCGAATCCGGAGACATTGTCAAGGAAGGGAAAGAGGATGTGCGCAATTATCGAGCGACTCTATTTCCGGTTAGAGAGAAGCACCGCACCGCTCCTGATTCATTCCGCCATTTGCTGCGCCTCGACCCTTTCGATGGAGTGCACTGATATCAAGAAGGCCCGTCCCTCTCATGCACGAAAGATGCTGCAAGACAACGCTGCAGGACGCGCCCCTTCAGGAGGCAATACAATGACGCGGGGGTTAAGTCCGACACTACCTCTTGATCACCGGCGATTCATCCCCAACATCCGTATCGAACCGAATCTATGGATTTTCCGAACATGCCCAACAACAAAAATCACCAGTCACTGCTTGGACCATCGGCAGCAGCGCATTCCAAAGCGCTATTACTTCCTATGCCACGAAAAGAGGCGTCTGATCTGGTGCTGCGCGCACGCATCGCACTTGAGCGTCTACGCAATGGCGAGCGGGACCGTCCTCTGATCAACGTAGCCTTGCAGGTCACGATTATCACGAGCTTTATCACCCGGGCAGGACATGGGAAGCTTGATATCGATGTCCTTAATAAGGTTAAGCGTGACCTCGAAGCTATCGTCGTCGAGGCCGATAACAGCGAAACTTGGAGCGTTCCCCGAAAGTTAATCGGTGACCTCACTGCTGTGATCAACGAGTACGACCGCCAGATCTGCGTCACCCGCATGGAGATCATAGTGCGCGCGAGTAACTACCTGGACAAGCTTTGTTCATCGGACAGTGATCTACACCCACGCCGCGAGGGTGACCGTCAGGTCGTACGGTAATCAATCGCACGTCTACCGCAAATGATCAGTCGCGGATTTAGTCGAGTACCCATGCGGATGACACCGGCGATAGCCAGACTTCACCGCTAGCGATGAGCGGGAGCGCACAAATACCTAGCAGGCTGTTGAATTTGGGTCCCGTGTAAACGGGGTTTGAGGGACGGGCGTTATGGATATCGTGTTCATGATCTTTGGCAGCGGATGCGATGCGCGGAATGGATGAGATGCAGGAACCCCTGTTCACGACGGTCAAGCTCGAGGACTTCGTCCCGGCAGATCACCCGTTGCGACCGATCCGGTTGCTGGTGAATGACGCGTTGAAACGGCTCAACGGGCTGTTCAGCGTCATCTACGCGGACACCGGCCGTGCCTCGATTGCGCCTGAGAAGCTGATGCGGGCGCTGCTGTTGCAGGTGTTCTACTCGGTGCGCAGCGAGCGCATGCTGATGGAGCAGATGCGCTACAACCTGCTGTTCCGCTGGTTTGTCGGGCTGGCGATTGAGGACGCGGTGTGGGACCACTCGGTGTTCTCGAAGAACCGCGACCGGCTTCTGGAGCATGAAGTCGTGGAAGCGTTCTTCACCGAAGTCATGAGCCTGGCGGACAAGCGGGGCTTGCTGTCGAGAGAGCATTTCTCGGTGGACGGCACGCTGATTCAGGCGTGGGCCAGTCACAAGAGCTTCCGCCGCAAGGACGGCCCGGACGATGGTCCGCCAGCCGGCGGTGGCCGCAACGCCGACACTGACTGGAAAGGCGAGCGACGTAGCAATGCCACGCACGAGTCGACTACTGATCCGGAGGCGCGATTGTTCAAGAAGAGCCACAAGAGCCCGGCCATCCTGTGCTACCACGGGCACATCCTGATGGAGAATCGCTCGGGGCTGGTGGTCGGCGCCGTGGTGAGTCACGCAGATGGTTTCGCCGAGCGGGCCAGCGCATTGCAATTGCTCGATTGCGTGCCAGGCGCTCATGCGAAGACAGTTGGTGCCGACAAGGCGTATGACACCCGCGACTTCGTGAACGATTGCCGCGCTCGCAACGTGACACCGCATGTCGCGCGCAACGATGAGCGTTGGGGCGGCAGCGCAATCGATGGTCGCACTTCGCGGCATACGGGCTACCGGATTAGCCAGATCATCCGCAAACGAATCGAAGAGCATTTCGGCTGGGGTAAAACGGTCGGTCGGATCCGGCAGACGGTCTATCGCGGTATCAAGCGCGTCGACCAGCACTTCAAGCTGACGATGGTTGCGAGCAATCTGACCCGCATGGCCCGAATGCCAGGGGTGGTGCCGCAAGGAGCGGCGCGATGAGCCGTCACGGCGTGAAGACTGCGCGCCAGCGGGGCTGCATGCGTGCGCATGCCCCGCGCGGATCGCGCGGCAAACCGGTAATTCAGCGGGAAATTGCACGCGCAAGTCTCCTGAACGTAGCTTCGGTCGTCATGACGGGGCGCTTTTCAACAGCCTGCTAGAAATCGTCAACCGATAAGAAGCTTCTTACAGACATGGCGCGTTAGACTGCCTTCGGCCAAAAAACACACCCAACCTACCTTGAAGGCACTGTTTCAAGAACCTCGCTCGATCGATAAATCATGGCAACGTGCGTCGGTTGCGAACACCGCCCTTGTTTGGTCCCGAGAGTAACTCATTGTTGAGGTTTCCCTGAAAGCTCGTGAGCGATGCGCTCACAGCGTTCGGCGCAGCTATACTTGAGTAGACCGCCATGTTCATTATCATGGCAGTCCTCATCGGTAATTGGGAACATTCTCAAACTCAATATTCTTATGACCTTTCGGCCAGGCTTGGCACCCATGGCGAGATGAAGAAACCCAGACTTTACCCAACGGATGTATCAGATGAACAGTGGTACTTCGCCGCTCCGTACGCTGACCTTGATGAGCAAGGGCCCACCACGGTGCTGCTACGTGCTGCGCGAGGTGCTCAACGCATCGCGCTGGATTGTGAGAGCGGGTGAGCGTCGCGTTTGTTACCCAATAGCTGAGTGAGGCGGTCTACCAGCAGAGGCAGCGCAGCGCTGAATCCAGGGAAGCTGCTTTGGGGGCTATGTCAATGACCTGCGTTCGATCATCCGGGTTGCGCAGGAACACCGCCGTCAACACAGCGCGGTCATTCTCGACGCGCGCACCTCAGTCGAACTGCCAAATTGACCCACACGGCGGTTGATACCTTGGGCAGTCGCTTGCCGTGTACGTGAGAGTGGCCAACCAGCAGGAGCGCGCGCGGGTCGGGACGCTGGCGCATCGGCTTCTGCAGACCGCCGGTCGGACTGGCTTTCGACGACCGGAGGTGCACCGACGAAGAACCTGCGCACGCTACACTCTAAGAAGGCATTGACCTCTAGGTCGTCAAGCTCCCGGAGGCCAAAAGGCGTTCCGTGCATTTTTTTCGCGCCGCTGGTCAAACGCAGCTTTGGCTGGCTCAACCGCTTCCGCAGGAGGCGGCAGACACTACGAGCAATGGCGCGAGGCCCTTGCTGGTTTGCGTTTCGTCGTATTCTCCGGGCTTGTGCTCATCCACATTGCAGCCTTTGACAAAGGGGCATAACACAACCTAGCTGCAGCCCCCCCCTATTTACCAGCCGTGCTGGGCAGATGAAAATCCGAGAGAACCCGACGAATAGCGTGCGAGGAAGGTCGGAACACTGCACTGCCAAGTGCGGCAACGGTATCTCTTCGATGATTGATCCATGTTAAGCCCGCTGTTGACTGATACGCCTATATTGAACACGCAATCGTCGCGTGTGCGTTTGCAGCTGCTTCCAACCGGATAATTGCGGATCGCTTTATTGCGTCATGAGATCCATCATGCGAGGAAAATCCGTGACATCATTCAATCCGTAGGGCGCGAAACTTACGTTTGCGCTGCGAACGCATGTGTTCTTCCGCAAAGTCCTGCAACGAGCCTTGTGGACTGCAGAGTGTACGGCGCGACATCGCTTCGATTTAGGAGATTTGTAGTGCGGCCTCGGTCTCTCACGATAGCAACGAATTCGAGGAGTCATGCCAGTCCATGGTGCGCAGCTACCTCGCGACTCCCGCAATCGGCCCCCGAGCCTACACAATGGCCGGCGCTGGTTCGTTTCAATCAGAGCATGCCAATGTCGCGGCCTTGCCGTACCGCAGGATAAAACCATCGGTCGGCATGGTCCCTCGAGGGGAGTGTCAGGAGCCGAAACTCTCCGGACAATTCAGTAAATCGACTCAATCACCGGCCGCCGACGGCCTCGCTCACAAGGGGAACATCATGTCAGCCAAACGCGTTGCTTTCGTGACTGGCGGCATGGGCGGTCTCGGAGCCGCCATTAGCCGACGTCTCCACGATACAGGCATGGTGGTCGCCCTCTCGCATTCCGAGCGCAACGATCACGTTGCCACGTGGCTCGTCCATGAACGGGATGTAGGTCGGCGTTTCGTTGCGTTCGAGGTCGACGTCTCCAGCTTCGATTCGTGTGCGCGTTGCGCGGAGCGCGTGCTCACCGAATTCGGTATGGTGGACATTCTCGTGAATAACGCGGGCATTACGCGCGATTCAAGCTTTGCAAGAATGACCAAGGAAGATTGGGATAAGGTCTTACGCACCAATCTCGATTCCATGTTCAACATGACGAAGCCATTTCTCGGTGGAATGGTCAAGCAGGGATTCGGGCGGATCGTGAATATCGGCTCAGTGAACGGCGCGCGCGGTGCATTCGGGCAAACCAACTACGCCGCAGCAAAAGCGGGCATTCACGGTTTCACTATGTCGCTCGCACTGGAGACGGCGCGATACGGCGTTACCGTCAACACGGTGTCGCCCGGTTATCTCGCCACGACCATGACTGCGGCGATCCCCAAGGACGTAATGGAAACACGAATTCTCCCTCAGATTCCGGTCGGCAGACTCGGTCAACCGGACGAAGTCGCGGCCGTGGTGGCATTTCTCTGTTCCGATGAAGCCGGCTTTGTCACGGGCACCGATTTCTCCGTCAACGGTGGTATGCACATGCGATGAAAAGCGACAGTCTGGCGTACGTATCACACAACTTTCGGTTTTGTCTGGCGCAGTCTGCGCGGGATATTCACTTCAACGACAATTTTCCATATGAAACGCATGGCGTAGCGGGGGGACACGATGCGCCAATTGCAAGACAGTGACAATACAACACCGCCGCCGGGTCAAGGTTCGCGAAGAACTGAAGGTTTTCCGATAAGCTAAGCGATGACAAATTGTCATAACTTAGAGGGTTCGTCGCTGACGAGCTAGCCTTGTACCCGAACCGGCGCAGAGGCACCGCTTCCGAGAAGTGGCAATCCCGCGGCACGCTGGCCGAGGTAATTCCAGGGGGCTGAGCCCCTATGGCCGTACATTTTACGATTGCGCATTCGTAGCCCAGACATTATCGTGAGCGGGCCGGTTTTCTCGCCAACGGACACACCAACAAAAAACGAAAAAACGAGTCGTACACTTTATTGTTCTTCCATTTTCGGAGCGTTTTTTGACGCCATCCCAATAAGGACGACTATACAATCCCATCCGGCGTGCCGGGCTCATTCAACGTAGGAATCTAAACCCGTCGTTTTGATAGAAAATTGGGAAACATACAAAGACGGTTGCAAACTTTTATGGCGCATCGATTCAGCTCGTCTGTCAAAATCCCTATATGGCAAGACAATTGTATTGATGGAGACAACGACGGGCTGAAAGGGCCACACCGGAGTAAATATATGAGCGCGACGACTGCGATGCAGACTGATAAGCAACGTTCCTTCGTGCGGCTTATCACGAGGAGCTACGCGCAGTTGGTTCTCGTCGCCTTCGCTCTTGTTCCTGCCTATCTGATTGGCTACCTGTATTTCTTTCAAGACCCAGGTCTGAAGTTCGAAAACTACCCATTTCATGAAATTGCAATCATAGGGGCGACGTTTGTGGGTCTTTTTGTCACCTACTTGGCGTGGCAATGCTATCGGTCCTCCGGCGAGCCGTTGCTGCGATGGATGACGCTGGGCTTCCTCGGATCTGTATTGATCTGTGCGCTCCATGGCGCATTCACCAGATCCGCTCATCAAAACATTTGGCTATTGCTGTTGTATGGTCCGGCGTCGCGTCTAACGATGTCGATTCTGTTGTTGATTGGGCTTCTGTCGTATCAAAGGCCGTCTGATCCCGCTGACCGCCGCGCCGGAGCCAAGTACTTGCTAAGCTGGACCGCAATATTCCTCGTAGTGGACGTTCTGGTTGCGCTTCTTGCCCATTCTACAGTTGCTGGCGTTATCCTACTGCGGGTCATGGAGACTGCGGCGCTCGGGTTTTCGACGCTCAGCGTCGTTATCCTGATGCTGCGTCGGCCTCGGT
Source organism: Paraburkholderia sp. JPY419 (assembly GCF_050435705.1). Taxonomy (NCBI): domain Bacteria; kingdom Pseudomonadati; phylum Pseudomonadota; class Betaproteobacteria; order Burkholderiales; family Burkholderiaceae; genus Paraburkholderia; species Paraburkholderia sp. JPY419. The sequence continues at coordinate 723,214 of NZ_JBNDKV010000003.1, forward strand.
CCCCGCTGATGCTGGTCTGTGGCATCTCCGTCATGTCGTTCGCGCTGTCGTCGGTGGCTTTTCTTCTGGGCAGCCCATGGAATCACATGTGGTGGCTTGCTCACGTCATTTTCGCCAGCGGCTTCTTCCTTCTCAGCTATGGCGTGGCGCAGGCCTTTTTGACGACACGTTCATTTGCGACGATCCATAGTCGCGAGGAGTTGAACGCGCGACTCGCCCAAGAAATGGATCGCGCCAACAACGCTCTGAAGGAAGTTCACCGCGAGAACCAGAAGCTGGCGCACCTCGCGGCGACCGATCCGTTGACAGGAGCTGCGAATCGGCGTCATTTCATTGCGTGTGTGGAAACGGAGGTCGTTCGCGCACAGAGAGACGGCACTCCATTCTCACTTCTCGCGCTCGATCTCGACAATTTTAAATGGGTCAACGACGCTTACGGGCATCAGGTCGGCGACACAGTGCTCCAGGGATTCGTGCGAGTATGCCTCGACGCGATTCGGCCCTACGACGGCGTAGCACGCGTGGGCGGCGAAGAGTTCATGGTGCTGCTGACTCGCACGTCGCTGGATGCAGCACTCGCAGTCGGCGAGCGCATTCGCGCGACAATTGCCAGCACGACCTTCGCCGGTGAACTTGGGCGCAAGGTATCGATAACTGTCAGTATCGGCATCTCGCAGTTCGGCAGGGATGGTCGCACGATTGACGCACTACTTCGGTCAGCAGACGAGCGGCTTTACCACGCGAAAAGTCAAGGTCGGAACCGAGTGGCGATCGATTAGCGGACCGAACTCCGCCGATGTACGCAAGCGCAACGCGACTGACGCCGCACTTCAAGGATAGTGCGTTGTGCCCATATTTCGCTCAATGGCATTGGATTGGTGCACATGATCGTCAGAGATAGAGAACCGGGGCTAAATCAGTCACCAGCCCACGCACAGCCACCAACGTCAGATGCAAGGTCTTCGCAACCCGGGGCACACGCAGTCGCTTCTGTCGGAAGTCGAACCGAGCTAGTGTGGCCGCTCGACGAGCTCAAAACAGCTTGTCGTCGAGCACCGCGTTGAACACCGTCGGGGCACCAATCGCCCCCCGCTGAGCGCCAACGCCCAACTATTGAGATTTACTAAATTCACGACAACCGATTCTCTGCTGGTGCGTTATACGGTCATCACGTTGAAGGGAGACGGGGTTGATGGCCAAAATGGACGACGCTACGCGCAAGCGGGTGCGTGCCGGTCGCTTGATGTTGGCGGGCAAGACGCCCGCCGAAGCGGCAAAGATGGTCGGAGTGGCGCGGCAGACTGCATACACATGGAAGGCCCGACTCGACGAAGGTGGCATCGATGCGCTCCGCGTGATGGCCACGGGGCGGCCGGCGCAACTGGATGCGGCCCAACTCGAAGGTCTGCGCGCAGCGCTGCTGCAGAGCCCGTTGACACACGGATTCGGTACCGAACTGTGGACGCTCAAGCGCGTACGGGTGCTCATCGAGCGACTGTACGGCGTTACCTTCAGCGAGGTACATGTGTGGCGGTTGCTGGGCGCCTTGGGGTTCAGCTCGCAAAAGCCGGAGCGCCGGGCGATCGAGCGCAACGAGGACGCGGTACTGACCGGGAAGCGCAAGACCTGGCCCGCGCTCAAAAAAAGAGTACCGCCGAAGGAAGACTGATCGTCTTCATTGACGAATCCGGCCTCTCGGAGCGCCCCACACGAGTGCGCACCTGGGCGCCCAAGGGCTGCACGCCGATCATTCAGTACCACTTCAACTGGAAGCACGTTTCGGCCATCGCCGGTCTTACCCGTACCAACTTCGTGTTCCGACTGCACGACGGCGCGATCAGAAGCGCGCAAATCATCGAATTCCTCAAAGCGCTGCGCGCGCAACTCAGGCGCAAGCTGATGATCGTGTGGGACGGCGCAGCGCAGCACAAGAGCCGCGTCGTGCGCGAGTACCTTGACAGCACGGATGGCGCAATCCAGATGGCGCTGCTGCCCGGCTACGCCCCGGACCTGAATCCAGTCGAATACCTTTGGGCCTGGCTCAAGCGGCACGCATTGGCGAACTTCTGCCCTGATAACCTGGCCGAACTGAAGCACACCGCTCGAAACAAGCTCAAGAGCGGCCAGAAGCGCAAATCGATCATCGTTGCCTGCTGGAAGCAAGCCGAGCTTTGGTGATGTCATGAATTACGTAACTCTCAATAAGCCCTTTTTCCATCTACTCCACCGGTTGGCAGCGTGTGGCACCTGGCACAGGCATTGTGTGATCCAACGATAATCGGACATCCTGAAAGAGCCGCTTTCCGCGCCCGACCTTGCCCGTAGCGGTCGACAAGTACCGAGGCAACTGTTGCACCGGCTCGTTTGTAAGGTCCAGCGCGACGCCGGACGTCGCATACGCCCCGTGACGCTCTGAGCCGGGTGGCTAGGTGACTAGTGTCGATTGATGCGCCGAGCGTCGCGACGAATAGCTCCGTCCGCAGATCTCGCCGGTGAGCATCGACGATGGCGAGCCTCTTGCCCGAGCAATCGATCAACAGCTTCTCGCCGCGGAGGGGTGTCTGGCGCTTCGCGACAGACAGTCCTTTGCCCATCGCACCTACTGTTCGCAGAAACAGCTACAGGTGGAGTCTTCGGGCTCCTGGGCGACGCCTCTCCTACCGAGCTCATGGTGCGGCCGGTTGGGCATCCGGCGGACTCAACGACTGCGGCGGAAAAAAGCGCTCAAGCGCCGCCTCGTCCACGCGATCGCCCTTCAGCAGGCCACAGGACCAGACCGACAAGATGGCGCCCCGACCAAGGATACACCGGCGAAGGACCTGCACAGACTGCACTCGAAGGATCGAGCTACAGGTCATCAAGCTTCCGGAGGCGAAGCAGGCTTTGTCTTGTTGCCACGCGCGGGGTAGTCGACCGCATCTTCGGCTGGCTCAACGGCTTCCACAGGCTGGCCAGACACTACGGGCGATCGGCCGAGACCCTCGCTGACTTGCGTTTCGTTATATTCTCCGTGCCTATGCTCATCCAATCTTCATCCCTTAGCAAAAATGCATAACACGCTAAGCAACTGCCATTACGTCCTTCACTCCCCGGCATCACTAGACCTTTGGTCAGCGAGGCCCGGCACATTTCCCCCCTACCCACCGGGTGATCAGTTCTACGACAGCATTCCCCATTGCGAGTGTGGCAAATCGGTCATCCCGGAGCAATTGCAAAGGATAGGGCCGGAGACTGGCAGAGACTGGCACGACGCCCGATTGGAGGAACTGCAGCCGAGTGCAAGAACAACGCTGGGCTGCGGAGGTATATCCCGCAGCCCCGTCGGTCTCCTACATATATCTGAGCAGGCGCACTGACGATTGCTGCCGTTTGCGGCGCAGCGTCTGCAGCAGCGGCCGTCGACTTCGCCGAGCCATTCGATGCACGCCTCCAGAGGATAGTCGACAAAGCGCCACTACCAGTCTCCGAGGTACTCTTTCCGCATCGGTGCTGAGGTATTCCTCGCCGACGCCTTATTGCTCCGCCGGCTTTTTTGTTGCTGCCTTCCTGCTTGCGGCTTTCTTCGGAGCAGCTGTCTTGCTGGAATGGACTGCTTTTGCCACCTTTCGAGAATTTGCGGGTGTCTCGGCCGCGGAGATCAGGAACTTCGTGCGGTCTCTGGCACCTGCGATCCACGACGGCGTACGACCACGCCCGCTCCAAGTCGCTCCTGTCCTAGGGTCCTGATAGATGTGAGGCTGCGGCTCCTTGACTTTCTTCTCAGACTTAAGCGTTTTCTGAGTAGTCGCTGTTGAGTTCGTCGTAGTGTTCGTCACCAGAAACCTGGTGCGGTCTTTCACCTTAGCGATCCAAGCCGGTGCTCGGCCACGACCGGACCAGTTCGCCCCCGTCTTTGGATCGGCGTACTTCGTTGCCGATGCCTCCCTCTTCGCCGGTGCGGTCGCGCCGGGTCTGCGGCCGCGTCGTCTGCCCAAAGACGCCTCAATATCAGCAATAGATAGAGAGTGCTGTTCCAGCATACTGAGGATTTTCTCGATCGCTGTTGCCGAATCTCTCTTCTCTAACGTTGCTGCCCGGGCTTGGAGCTTTGCGATTTTTGCCTGGACGGCTTCCAGCGTAGCCATGCTTGTTTTCCTTTGGATAGGATGAGTAAGCCGCACTATGCCATATCGCCCAGCGAACACAAACAGCATTGCACGGCTTGCCGACTTAATACACCTTGAAACGAATACCCCTGGCTATTCAAAAGCACGGACTTCTCGGTCTGCGCCCGTGGATAAGGCGACAATTCGCATATAGCGAAACGATCAATCGTTCGAAATGGGAACCGGTGTAACTCCCGATGCGCATGTCATCCGCGCCCCATCGTCGCCTTAACACGTAAGATGCCCGTCGACGCCGAGAGCGATAGCGAGAAAAACCTGTCAAAAGGCTGTAGCCTATTTCTGGTGCCCGCCTCCTTGGACTCGAAACGTACAACACACATGATGGCGAAAATGCAGGGACTGCGGACGACGGCAGGCGAAAATCCGGGCCAAATCCGACGCATCGCGCGCGGCAGAACATTTCGCAGGCCCGCGGTCATTTGCGGCGATCGCGACTACCACAGCGACAAATCGCCAACACTTGCATGATCGTGACATAAAGCCAGTGATTGCACACCGAAGAACCGACGATGGTAACGGTCTCAGCAAATTCCGCTGGTTGGCAGCACGGACTCACGCGTGGCTCTGCAACGTCCGACGTCGTCGTATCGGCATCGACCGTCGCGGCTATATTATGAAGCAAGCATTCGTCAGTTTTTGCTTGCTCGCTCATCTACTGGAACATATTCAAAGGAGAGGAGTCACATCTTTGAACTGGCCTCTTACCATGAACTCTCGGAAATCACCCACCACGGAGCCTCGATGAACCTGCAACGATTCCCCCGCTACTCGCTCATCTTCGGGCCAACGCCGATCCAGCCGCTCAACCGTCTGAGCGTGCATCTCGGCGGCAAGGTCATGCTTTATGCCAAGCGCGAGGACTGTAACAGCGGCCTCGCGTTCGGCGGCAACAAGACCCGCAAGCTCGAATATCTGATCCCCGACGCGCTCGCGCAGGGCTGCGACACGCTCGTGTCGATCGGCGGCATCCAGTCGAACCAGACGCGCCAGGTCGCGGCGGTTGCCGCGCATCTTGGCCTGAAGTGCGTGCTCGTGCAGGAGAGCTGGGTCAACTACCCGGATGCGGTGTACGACCGTGTCGGCAACATCCTGATGTCGCGCATGATGGGCGCCGACGTGCGGCTCGTGCCGGACGGCTTCGACATCGGTTTTCGCAAGAGCTGGGAAGACGCACTCGACAGCGTGCGCGCGGCCGGCGGCAAGCCGTACGCGATTCCGGCGGGCTGCTCGGATCATCCGCTGGGCGGGCTCGGCTTCGTCGGCTTCGCCGAAGAGGTGCGCCAGCAGGAAGCCGAACTGGGCTTCAGGTTCGACTACATCGTCGTGTGCTCGGTGACGGGCAGCACCCAGGCGGGCATGGTGGTCGGTTTTGCCGCCGACGGCCGCGCCGATCGGGTGATCGGCATCGACGCCTCGGCGAAACCGGCGCAGACACGCGAGCAGATCACCCGCATCGCGAAGCGGACCGCCGAGAGCGTCGAACTGGGCCGCGACATCACCGCGAAGGACATCGTGCTCGACGAGCGCTACGGCGGCCCGGAATACGGTCTGCCAAACGACGGCACGCTCGAGGCGATCCGCTTGTGCGCGCGGCTCGAAGGCATGCTGACCGATCCGGTGTACGAGGGAAAGTCGATGCACGGCATGATCGACAAGGTCCGTAACGGCGAATTTCCGGCCGGCTCGCGCGTGCTGTATGCGCACCTGGGCGGCGTGCCGGCGTTGAGCGCGTACAGCTTCATCTTCCGCGACGGTTGACGGGTTTAAGGGCCTTAGGCGACGGGCGTCGGCGGTCCGGGGTTCAGGCCCGACTTCAATCAGATATGCTTGCCGCGTTCGTTGCGACGTCGGGTTACAGCCGCGTCAGCTGCGGGGAGTCGTCGTCGACATTGGTATCGAAACGCTGCTGGCTTCTCGCGTGCGCGCACTCAAGGCATTTCGCGGCATGCCCACAGAGGCCAAGTCCGAATGAAAGGGGCATCGTCCGGAATCAAGTGCCTGTTGCGGGAGATGGCATCAAGGCGCCACGATGTGGTTCTCGCACTCTATTATTGATCCGGCAATAAAATGTTGAAATCAAGCCGCGCACCGAACGGGGTCATGCTGGAAGTACCGCCGGATGCGTTCGGGTTGCTTCTGAACGACCTGATAATGGTGCATGGTGGCCTTGACCAGTTGCAGCCTGGTACGCGTTGGTGTGCGGCGTGTCACGCTTTGCTTGAGGTCGGCGTTGGCCATCTCGTTGGGGTTGAGCTCCGGACTGTAACTGGGCAGATAGAACACCTCGATGCGCTCGCGATGCCTGTCCAGCCAAGCCTTGACGGCCTTGCCGTGATGAACACGCAGATTGTCCAGGATCAGGAAGATCTTTTTCTTCGCCCCGGTAATCAGTCGTCGCATGAAGTCAATCAGGATGCCGGTGTTCAGCGCACCGTCGAAGATCTTCCAGCGCATCTGTCCTTTGTTCGTCACGGTGGAAATCACCGACAGGCCGGCTCGCTTTGCGTTGACCTTGAGCACCGGCGTCTTGCCCGCGGGCGCGTAACCCCGGCCCCGCACATCGTCAGAGCGCAGTCCGGTTTCATCGCCCCAGTGGACTTCTGCCCCTTCAGCCTGAGCACGCTGCGCAATGGCAGGATAGTCTTCATCGAGCCACTTCCTGATCGCGGCTGGCGATTGCTCATAGGCCTTCTTCAATGGCTTTTGCGGGGTGAAGCCCCAGCGCGACAGATACAGCCCCATCGTACGGACCGGCACACGGATGCCGAAGCGTTGTTCGATCACTTCGGCCACGCCCTGGCGGGTCCACAGCGCGTAAGGCATTTTGAGCTGATCTGGCGTGCGATCCTGGATAAGCCTCTGCACGACCTGCTCCTGGTCCGCGCTCAGGCTGCGCCCTGTACCCGACGGGCGGCCACGAGGACCGACATCCACGGCACACCAGCCGCCCGCCTCGTACGCCTTGCAGGCCGCAATCACCGTCGTAGGCGACATCTCGCAACGCAGTGCCACCTCTTTCAACGCTACGCCTTCGATGCGCATCTTTACCGCGCGACGACGACGTTCGTTCAATGCCGCCAGCGGCAAGGTTCGGGAGTCGACTTTTTCCATACCCGTTCGACAACTTGCACATCCCAAAGTTTCAACATTTTATTGCCGGATCAATAACTCCCTCGAAGAGGCAGTCCATGGCAATCGTAAACCTAGGATTTTGATCTGGTCACGAATGTCTGTGCGCTGCCGGCGCCGGGCGACCGGCAAGCCCGAATTGGTACGCCGGGAAATTCGCCGCACTCGGTTGCTTGAAGGTGTCGCATCTTTACCTCCTTGTCATATCGGGATGGACAGCTGATCCGGTGCGCATCACTGGGCACGCGAGTTCGAGAGGCTGGGGCTCACGACGCGCCGCTTGCACGGTGCACGAAACACGCACCGAATTTATCGCACCGGCGTACAGACCGTTTCGTGGCTGACGATAACCTCGCCTTCGAACAGCAGTTCCTCGATGTCGTGCAGCCTCACCTGAAACAGGTAGTACCAGCACACCGCGCAGCTGATGACCGCAGTGGAAGACGGTAACCGTGATAAAGCGATTTTCCATCCTTCATCAGGCGATCTTGCTCGACCAATTCAGCAACGTGACAGTGGCCAGTTTACTGATCGAGAAGGTGTAGTAGCGATCGCGGCCTTGGGTCTCTTTCTTTTAGACGTCGACCTCGACGTCATCCTCACGGGACGACTTGGCGCCGCCGCGGTGGGCCTTTTCGTTGTCGGGCTGCTCGGCGTTTGATGGGAATGGCGCTCGCCTTCACGTCGGAATTCGCAGTCACCTTTGCCGTTCACGCTCCAGCCTACGGTGCGCGCCGCTTTCCGCCGTGCCTTTGGGACGAACATCGCTACCACTAAAGAGTGAAAAGCATGAACGTCAACAACTACATTCAATTCGACGGCGACGACCCTTGACACCGCAAAGGGCGCGGGCCTCGTCTCCACTATGGACCGCGACATGGACATCAAAGTTGTTCACGTTGGTCCTATCTCACGTCAGCGGATTGGAAGGCCGTCATATGGTAACGACCGCGCGCGCGTGGGACCTTGTCAGATGTTCGACAATGTCGGGAATGAAACAACGCGTTGAAGAGTGATCTCGTTGTTGGGCAAGCCTTTTTGGATTGGTACGACACTTGCGCGTCTCACGCCACGCAAACAAGAGGAGAAATCCATGGTTAGACTCAGCGCTCGCGCCAACGGCCACGCTCGACGCTTTCGGCAGACACAAATACGCGCTGCCTGGCACAGAACCACCGGCATATCGACCTCAGCCGTCCCACGAGCTGCCAATAGCAAGAGGCGGCACGCGAACCGCATAATGTTGCCTTATAACGACGTAAGGCACGCAAACTGACCACCGTCGCATTCTATCGGTTGCCGGCAGACGGCATGCGAACTCAATCAAAGAATCAGACCTATGCCGAAACTAATGATGCCAAGTGATCCTTTACTCGGGACAGATAGTCCGTCCCACAAAGGACATCAAACCGCAAGCCCCTCCCCCTCTGGCGACGAGGTCCCGCGGATCTCGGCTAATGAGGCCGGGCGGATACTTGACGCGATTCGTGACCTTGCTCCGGCCATTCTGTCCCGTGCAGCCGAGATCGAAACCGAACGCCGTATGCCCTCGGACCTTATCGAGAAGTTGCGATTGCTCGGAGTGTTCCGCATGTTCGCGCCACGCAGTCGTGGAGGATTAGAGCTAGATTTGCCTTGGGGAATGGAAGTGATCAGCGCGTTGGCTCGGCTCGATGGCTCAGTGGGCTGGACCGCGATGATCGCCAGTGCATCGGCCATCATGGCCCCTCGATTGCCGAGACAGACTTACGATCTGATCTATGAAGACAAGGCGGATGTCATCATAGCTGGTGTCTCCACGCCTGGAGGCACCGCCGAAAGAGTACCAGGTGGGTGGCAAGTCAGCGGCCGTTGGCCGTTCGCCAGTTGTTGCCACAACGCCGACTGGATCATGGGTCTCTGTGTCATGTCGGCAGGCGGAAAACCACTCTATGGTCCGGCAGGGGATGCCGGACCACCGTTGGTCCGGTATGTCGCATTGCCGGCCTCCGCTTGGCAAATTGAAGACACTTGGCACGCCTCCGGCCTCAGAGGTTCCGGCAGTCACCACACAGCCCTTCAGAACGTGGTCGCGCCGGAGGGCAATTTTTTCGACTTTCCAGATGGAGCATCATGCGAACCGGGACCGCTATATCAAGCTTGGCGGCACCTTCAGTCGGTGCTTTTTGGAGCTGTCTGCGTCGGCATCGCCGAGGGCGCGCTATGGGATGTTGCCGAACTCGCCCTCGGTGGCCGGCAACAACTTCGAGCGCCGGTTCCTATGCGCGACTCGGAGATGTTCCAAGGCGAGCTGGGTCGAATTGAGGCAGATGTGCGTGCAGCGCGGGCGGCCATGCAGATTCAGGCGAACAGTCACTGGCGGCACGCCGTGGCCGACACGCTGAACGGCCAATCCCTGTACACCCAGGGCATACAGACGGGAACCTGGATTGCGACGATCTGCGCCCGGGCAGCACATGCCTGCTTTACGCTGGCCGGCGGTGCTGCAGTTTATGAATCTTCACCTCTTCAGCGGCGGCTGCGCGATCTGCAGGCGGCGTCGCAACATGCCATGGTCCAGCAGCGGCACTATGCGGACGCTGGCCGGCTGCTGCTGGAGCGGGTTAGACGAACGCCAAGATCGGACACACAGCTATAGAGTGAGTACGGGAACGGCAAGAAGCCTTGCGAGTCATGCGTATGAAGCGCTTCCCGCATCGTTATGCTCCGCCGATACTAAGTCCAACGCCCGCAGACCGGTCGACGTCTGTTCTAGATATTCAGTTCTCGGATCGAAGCGGGCCGTGCCGGTTTAGTTCAGCCGCCTCGCAACCACAGCGGGGCGGCCCATGATGACAAGGCGACCAAGATGTAGAGACTCCAGCCTGCCCCAAACTACGAGATCTCACGTGTGATACATGGAGGCTGGCAATTGGCGAGCGGCCACTGCACGACTCGCAGCAAATATCCGGTAGCCGACCTGGTGGCCTTCGCGGATGCGGGAATAACCACTTTCGACTGTGCTGACATCTATACAGGGGTCGAAGAACTGATCGGCCATTTCAGAAAGCGCTATCGAGATCTGCGCGGGGAAGAAGCCCTAGTCCGGATCAAAGTTCACACCAAATTTGTGCCGCACTCTGACATGCTGCCGCGCATCAAGTCTTATGTCGAAAGGGTGATCGACCTCTCGCTGCGACGCCTCAACCAGGAACGGCTCGACCTCATACGACTCCACTCGTGGGAATACCAAGATCCTCGTTGGCTGGAGCCGGCGCTGTGGCTCGACGATCTGCGCCGCACGGGCAAGATTGATACGATCGGCGGTGCCAATTTCGACACTTACCATATGCTGGAGATCCTGAATGCAGGCGTTCCGCTGACGTCCATGCAGGTGCAGTACTCCCTCCTCGACCGCCGTCCCGCGCGGCGGATGGCTGCGGCGCCGATCGAGTACGGTATCCCCCTCCTGTGCTATGGCACTATGGCTGGCGGCTTCCTCGGCGACAGATGGTTCGGCGCACCGGAACCGACGGAGCAATTGGAGAACCGATCGTTGGTCAAATACAAGCGGATCATCGACGACGTCGGCGGCTGGGACCTTTTCCAAGCCCTTCTGACGACGTTGCGCCAGATCGCGGATCGGCACGGGACCGACATCGCCACGGTCGCCAGCGCCGCGATGCTCGAACGACCGGGTGTTGCGGCCGTCATCATCGGCGCTCGTGACCTCTCTCATCTGGCCTCGAACGCTGCCATCTCAAGTCTCGCTCTGACCGCCGAGGATGTCGATCTCATCGCCGAACTACTGGCGGAAGCGAGGCAGCTTGAGGGTGATGTCTATGGACTGCAGCGCGACGGCCAAAACGGCGATCGCACCCGCAAATGGTGATTCGCTTCAGTCAAGGCCGGTACCCGGATGCCCATCGCCGAATCTGTTCATGTCGAGCGTCGCACAGTGCGCCCCGGAGCCTAGTCGTGGCCTCTTGGTGATGCTTCTTAGCCGTCATCATCCGCTACGTGGTTTTGAGGCGGTCTGCATGCTTGGCCACTTGAGCGCTGGTGGGGTCGAAATGGGGTATGGAGCACGGCGGCGCTCTTCCGATCGCGCCAGGTTACCGTCGGGATACATGCGGACACGGTGCCAGAACCCTATCTCAAATCCACCGAGATTCTTGGGGGGCAATGAGGGGCGGCCCCTTTTCTGTCTGGGTCATCATTTTTCGCCTAGCAGGCTGTTGAAAAGCGCCCCGTCATGACGACCGAAGCTACGTTCAGGAGACTTGCGCGTGCAATTTCCCGCTGAATTGCCGGTTTGCCGCGCGATCCGCGCGGGGCATGCGCACGCATGCAGCCCCGCTGGCGCGCAGTCTTCACGCCGTGACGGCTCATCGCGCCGCTCCTTGCGGCACCACCCCTGGCATTCGGGCCATGCGGGTCAGATTGCTCGCAACCATCGTCAGCTTGAAGTGCTGGTCGACGCGCTTGATACCGCGATAGACCGTCTGCCGGATCCGACCGACCGTTTTACCCCAGCCGAAATGCTCTTCGATTCGTTTGCGGATGATCTGGCTAATCCGGTAGCCCGTATGCCGCGAAGTGCGACCATCGATTGCGCTGCCGCCCCAACGCTCATCGTTGCGCGCGACATGCGGTGTCACGTTGCGAGCGCGGCAATCGTTCACGAAGTCGCGGGTGTCATACGCCTTGTCGGCACCAACTGTCTTCGCATGAGCGCCTGGCACGCAATCGAGCAATTGCAATGCGCTGGCCCGCTCGGCGAAACCATCTGCGTGACTCACCACGGCGCCGACCACCAGCCCCGAGCGATTCTCCATCAGGATGTGCCCGTGGTAGCACAGGATGGCCGGGCTCTTGTGGCTCTTCTTGAACAATCGCGCCTCCGGATCAGTAGTCGACTCGTGCGTGGCATTGCTACGTCGCTCGCCTTTCCAGTCAGTGTCGGCGTTGCGGCCACCGCCGGCTGGCGGACCATCGTCCGGGCCGTCCTTGCGGCGGAAGCTCTTGTGACTGGCCCACGCCTGAATCAGCGTGCCGTCCACCGAGAAATGCTCTCTCGACAGCAAGCCCCGCTTGTCCGCCAGGCTCATGACTTCGGTGAAGAACGCTTCCACGACTTCATGCTCCAGAAGCCGGTCGCGGTTCTTCGAGAACACCGAGTGGTCCCACACCGCGTCCTCAATCGCCAGCCCGACAAACCAGCGGAACAGCAGGTTGTAGCGCATCTGCTCCATCAGCATGCGCTCGCTGCGCACCGAGTAGAACACCTGCAACAGCAGCGCCCGCATCAGCTTCTCAGGCGCAATCGAGGCACGGCCGGTGTCCGCGTAGATGACGCTGAACAGCCCGTTGAGCCGTTTCAACGCGTCATTCACCAGCAACCGGATCGGTCGCAACGGGTGATCTGCCGGGACGAAGTCCTCGAGCTTGACCGTCGTGAACAGGGGTTCCTGCATCTCATCCATTCCGCGCATCGCATCCGCTGCCAAAGATCATGAACACGATATCCATAACGCCCGTCCCTCAAACCCCGTTTACACGGGACCCAAATTCAACAGCCTGCTAGGCAATGTCCCTTTGGCATTAAGGCCTCGTCAACGTCCGCACCCGCCGACATGGATTGCCACCACTCGACCGGAGTCTACGCGCCGGGCGGCGCCGTCCGGCTCTGCGCAGGGATCGAGAGGTATGGGTTCGTCAAACCGCTGTAACAGTGCGTCGCCACGATCATCGCATACCGACGTGCCGGGGCAGCCGCGCAAAGTGTGCGGGAGTCAAACACATTTTCGTCAATGCCAGCGCGGGTCTCAATAGCCGGGCCGCAAGTAGTAGTCAGCCGACGCTTGATCCCGAGTGTCGCATCCAGTATGCGCAGCGAAGCGTGCATCCGCCGTCGCACTACGCGACATTTACTCCGCACCGCCTAATGATTCGCAACAACCGGATCGGCCAGAACACGGCCAGCCTGCTGCTTTCCCTGCATCCGTCACTATTGATAGATATGAGGTGAGCATACCTGTCCTATCTTCCATCCCTGACTATGTACGTGGGGACGCCGCGGTGTCCGATGCGCACCGGTCGTTGCGTGAGAGGTTCATAGAAGCAGGCCTGCTCGCGACACCGGCGAAAACGGCCTTTATGAGCACAATCATATCTATAAATGCATCGTCGAACGCCTGATCTGGCTGATATCGTGCATGACTGCGGACCAAATCCGGAAGTTCTGCGCTTCCGGCCAGCGGTGGCACGCAAGGACTTCGAGAACAACGAATACATGAACAACTTCCCGCGCCTCGCCGGCACCAATCACGCGTTCTGAGGCGACGAACTGGACCATCGGTGCCTGTTGCGGGCGCTGAACGACGTACTAGCCGATCCAAGCGACGAGCGAAGCGACGCTTGGCTGGCCCAGCAAAAGCCAACGCGCGAGGTGCTCGCGTCCGCTGCGTGCGATCCGCTCTCGGTCATCGCGCAACGCGGCCCGCTACCGAAAAATGGGCTCACGATTAGACCTGCTGTCGTACCGCTTCCTCACGAACCTTCTCTGGACCCCACCGCGCATACGAATGTTCAGAATGCGCGAGTACGTGCGGATCGGCTCGCCAGAAGATGTTCAGGCTTTTCGTACGAGGCGGATCGAACGCAGCCGTGCACTTGCACGGATGTTGCGCCTGCCCGCCGAACTCGCCGTCGCAAACGACCGATTCTCCGGCCGCGGCGGCAAGATCTTCGCGGACAGTCAGCGCGTTCAGCAGTTGAAATTCGAACTGCCTGTCGGAGTAACGAACCTGCAGCGCAAGACCGCCTGTCTGTCGTAGAACTATCATGGATCACTTCCCTTCGATATAAAAACTCTGTGCCCGAGCGGCTCCGTCGCGCACTCGGGCTGCATTCGAAATGGAGAGACTCACGCCTGCGCTGCCGCACCATCACGGGTGCGACGTCGAAGCATGGCCCGACGATTTGCGTGAACTACTCCGGGGCCAGAGCCGCGAGCTAATTTTCTGGCGAGCGTGCACTGGCGCTCGCCTGCAGACACGGTCATGACCGCCCAAGTTTCAGTAGTATTGTCCATCGCACGACGCGCAAATCATCACGGAACGCGTGGATCTTGAGCATGTCGAAATTGCACTTCTGTTGACGAGAATCGGGCGACTAAGGCTAAAGCCAGCCAGCATGAAAGTACCTTAATAGTCGGTAACATTGGAATGCAATATGATACCTTTTCCATCTGAAATTATTTGGCCGCCTAAGCTCGGCGCGGCCGATCCATATATCGATCTCGAAGAACTCGATAGTCTCGATGTTAATTCATGGGCCGATGCGCAGACGGACCGCACAATGGGAATGTATGGGTGCACGTCAGGTGCGGACGTGCTAACTGAGCGGCTCGTCGAATCCATGATGGCGCAAGATTGCATCGTCGTATGTTCACGCTGGGGGAACTGGGCTTACAACATCTGGCGCGATGACGCCCGTCCGCTCGGTTTTGTACGGCGCACGGCTTGGAATACCTGGATTGAGGGCAATCCTGAATGGGAAGTGGTACTGGAGGTCAATGCGCTTGGCTTGAACAACCGAAACGGGGACGGCACGCGCTGGGCTATGGCCGACTTTCGCCTTCTTTGTCCCACCGCCGATCGCGCACTGGTTTTTCTTTCTCCCGGCGGCTCCGATACCCATATTGTGCGGGAATTCGACGTGGAAAGACGTGCCTTTGTTGAGAACGGATTCGAACTACCAGATTCCGGTCACCACAGCGTTGCATGGATCGATCAAGATACAGTTTACGTGAGTTGGGATGATAGCTCAGTAAGTGCTGACCCCGCTGTCACTGTTTCCGGTTACCCGCGACAGGTCCGCAGGTGGAAGCGAGGAACGTCAATTGCACATGCGCCGGTGGTGTTCGAATGCGAGCGTGACGACTTGGGTGCGTCAGCGAATTACAATCCAATCCAAGCGCGCCATATCGCATGCCGCAGAACGGCATTATACGAAGCGGAAAACTTCTGGCTTGACGAAGAGGCCGGTGAATGGCGGTTATACGATGTGCCGCGCAATTCGGCTCGCTTGTTTGAGTGGAACGAGTGGCTATTCGTTACGCCACGCACCGATTGGCACGCCAACGAAACGATTTATCGAGGTGGTTCATTGCTGGCCATTCGACATGACGCATTTATCGACGGCGATCGCCATTTCATAGTACTTTTCGCGCCAACCGAAGAGACCGCACTGTCAGGGGTGCATTATACGAAGCGCTGGCTAATCGTCTCAGTCAAGAGCGAAAGTATTACCCGCGTGACGCTCTGGCGTCCACCTGGTTCGGTCCACGACATTTGGCAATCTCGAGTGTATCCGTTGCCGGCCGGGTGCGAAGCATCGGTGACCGCCGTCGATAGGGCACGCGATGACACCGTACTGATTTACGTCAATCACTTCCTGACACCACCGACGCTATATTATGTCGATCTCTCGAGTAACACACCGTGGCACCTGCTCGGAAAGCTTCCCGCACGCTTCAATTCAACCGGATTGGTCGCGCTGCGCCGGCATGCCGTGGCGCCCGATGGCGCGCAGATTCCGTATTGGGTGATCGGTCGTGAGGCAGATCTTCAGGGCAATCCTCGACCTTGCCTGCTCTATGGATACGGCGGATTCGAAGTCCCGCTCGACACGCCCACCTATTTGGGCACCTTGGGATTCTCCTGGCTCGAACCGGGCGGCGTGTACGCAATCGCGAGCATCCGGGGCGGAGGTGAGTTCGGACCTAGATGGCATCAAGCCGCACAACGAGAAAAACGTCAGGTCGCATTTGACGATTTCATTGCCGTGGCTGAGGCACTGGTCGGCTCCGGCGTTACCGTCCCGGCGCAGCTCGCGATCCAAGGCGGGAGCAACGGCGGGTTATTAACTGCAGCGTGCATGATCCAACGCCCGGATTTATTCGGTGCCGTTGTCTCGGACGTGCCATTGCTCGACATGTCCCGTTTTCACCTGTTGTTGCAGGGCGCTTTGTGGGTCGACGAGTACGGAAATCCCGACGACGCCGACGATTGTCGGATCCTCATGGCTTACTCGCCCTATCACAACGTAAAGCCGGGCGTCTCCTATCCGCCCGTGCTATTCACGTCGTCGTCCACTGACGATCGCGTGCATCCAGGCCATGCACGCAAGATGGTAGCGAAAATGCAGGCACTCGGACATCGTGAGGTGTGGTACCTGGAACAGCACGACGGCGGCCACGGCGCTGGCGTCGACCCCCAAACCATAGCCCGCGCCAGTGCAACGAAAATTGAGTTCCTGCGAGCGAAGATCGGAGCGTTGTTACAACCGACCGCGTGACCCAGCTTTAACCGTCACACATGGGCCTCTCGCGGCAAGAATAGTCCCCGGCTCTGCCGCGATAAGGGGGCGAGAAACGTCCTGCTTGCGCAGGACGGCTTATGCAGCCAGCGAGTACGACTGCTGGGCGGGCGTCTGTGTCATATCGCCCTCTTTCATCAGGCCTTTGCGGATCATGTGCATGAGCTCGATGCCCCACTACAATGCCCGCGCAGCGAAAATCCTTGAACTCTATGTCTAGGTTCTCCGCGAGTCGGTCCATGCTGTGCATGCCTAAAGTGTCCTCAACACGCACGAACGAGAGCAACAGGGCGAGTTGCGGCCGCTTCGTCTCTTTGCCCAACGCCTTGTCCGCAAAGATGCGGTCAAGCGTAATGCCGTCGGGCTGGCGCTCGGCACTTTGTTCAAAAGTGCCGTCCCGCACGTAGCCGCCGCGCTGACCATTCATGAAGAATTCCGGCAATGATGTCAGCTTGAAAGCTGTGAGCTTGAGCGTTCGCGTCAATCAATTGTCGGAATGATCCTATCCTGACGAATCTGACGGTCTTGCCTAGCAGGCAGGTTAGAGGATGCCTGAACTCGGCAGGCATCCTGCCTTCTACCAATCAGCCGATCATCTTTGCACGTGGAAGAAGTATCACGGCAGCCGCAAATGCGAGGGTCCCCACACTGCCGAACGTGATCCATGTCTGGATTGGTGTGCCGTTCGTTGCGAGCCAACTGCCCGCATAATATCCCGCCGTGCTTCCTAATGCCCCCACAGCGCTCAGCGCACCAAAGAACGTGCTTTGGCTTCCGTCAACCGCCAGAGACGCGATCATGGTTTCGAACGCCGGCACCAGAATTGTTTCGGTAACGGTGTATCCCGCGACGAAGACCAGGAACCAGGCGACACCATCCATGGCAGCCACGCTCGCATAGGCAAAAGCGGCAGCGAGGTACGCGCCGATTGTCGCAGACGCGGGATTCATCCGGACAAGCCAGTGTTTGGGCGACAGCATGAAGGCCAATCCGATCACACCGTTCACGACATACACGGCTGACGCTGCATAGGGGCCAGGCATGCGGCCGGCGTACAGCGGAAATGCTACGTACAGTTGCGGGAACAGAAAAAACCAAGGCAGAGACACCGCAATCAGACGCCACAGACCGCGATGCGCCGCCGCTACGCGCAGGCTGGAGATAACCGGGCTGCGACCTGACACCTCGCAATAGTCGAGGTTTCAGCTGAAACACCGCGGCTCCGAGAAGCCCGAACAGGACAGCGCTGCTGGCGAACGCGAACCGCGTATCAAACAGCCCTGCGAGCCCAGCAATCAGCGGCAGCATCTGGGCGGACAGCAGGTTCCCGGCCATCACCGTCGCAAGTGCTGCGAAATTGAAATGCAGCGTGACGGACATGTGCAGTGCGAGAAGCGGAACGGTCATGAAATGTGACGCGTTCATCATCCCTTGCATCCGCAACAATGCCTGGATATCACGCGGAAAAGCGACTCTGGTCGGCAGGCGAGACGCTGGTTCGTTGGCGGTCAAGCTAAATCCTGATATGACTTTCGAGGTCAGGCCATCTGGGTTCCTAATGCAGCAAGAACGGCGCCAACACCTGCGCTGCAAGTGCCGAACCGGCGGCTGGGCGGATACAACCGATATCGCATTTTCCGGGGAAAATGGCCGATATTGTTGCCTTGAGTTCAGGAAACCCGGGTTTATTGCGACCACAACTGCATCCCGATTATCAGCCTAAACCCCTGAGTGACTCCACGAGTAACCGGTTGGCTTTGGTAATCGGCAGCAATGGTTTTGTCGGAGCACATTTGACCGCCAGACTATCTGCTGATCCGCAGGTTGAGCATGTTTTGGCAATGGTGAGAGGGAGTCCTGAAAGAACAGCCGAGCAGCGTTTTGATGAAGCCTTAATTAGATATCGAATTAAGCCTGCTTTTCTGGAAAAGATAACGATATTGAATGCTTCTCCAACCGAACCATATTGGGGCCTCGATCGTCGAACTTATGTTGAATTGGCAGAACAAGTACGTTTGGTATTTAATTGTGCCAGTTCGACAGAGTATGATCTGTCATATGCGCAGATCATACAAGATTGGGGCATGAGCTTTCTGCAAGTCTTGCAATTTTGCATGCAAGGTGTCAGTAAGCACTTATCGGGGATTCTTGGTGGTACTCTGGTTATGCCCAAATGAAATGGGTAGATGGACAAGTCATTCGATGGATCGCCGACGATCAGGTTTTTCCAGTTACCTTATGCGAACCGAGCTACGTTTTGGGCAGCACCTCTCTAGCAGGCTGTTGAAAAGCGCCCCGTCATGACGACCGAAGCTACGTTCAGGAGACTTGCGCGTGCAATTTCCCGCTGAATTGCCGGTTTGCCGCGCGATCCGCGCGGGGCATGCGCACGCATGCAGCCCCGCTGGCGCGCAGTCTTCACGCCGTGACGGCTCATCGCGCCGCTCCTTGCGGCACCACCCCTGGCATTCGGGCCATGCGGGTCAGATTGCTCGCAACCATCGTCAGCTTGAAGTGCTGGTCGACGCGCTTGATACCGCGATAGACCGTCTGCCGGATCCGACCGACCGTTTTACCCCAGCCGAAATGCTCTTCGATTCGTTTGCGGATGATCTGGCTAATCCGGTAGCCTGTATGCCGCGAAGTGCGACCATCGATTGCGCTGCCGCCCCAACGCTCATCGTTGCGCGCGACATGCGGTGTCACGTTGCGAGCGCGGCAATCGTTCACGAAGTCGCGGGTGTCATACGCCTTGTCGGCACCAACTGTCTTCGCATGAGCGCCTGGCACGCAATCGAGCAATTGCAATGCGCTGGCCCGCTCGGCGAAACCATCTGCGTGACTCACCACGGCGCCGACCACCAGCCCCGAGCGATTCTCCATCAGGATGTGCCCGTGGTAGCACAGGATGGCCGGGCTCTTGTGGCTCTTCTTGAACAATCGCGCCTCCGGATCAGTAGTCGACTCGTGCGTGGCATTGCTACGTCGCTCGCCTTTCCAGTCAGTGTCGGCGTTGCGGCCACCGCCGGCTGGCGGACCATCGTCCGGGCCGTCCTTGCGGCGGAAGCTCTTGTGACTGGCCCACGCCTGAATCAGCGTGCCGTCCACCGAGAAATGCTCTCTCGACAGCAAGCCCCGCTTGTCCGCCAGGCTCATGACTTCGGTGAAGAACGCTTCCACGACTTCATGCTCCAGAAGCCGGTCGCGGTTCTTCGAGAACACCGAGTGGTCCCACACCGCGTCCTCAATCGCCAGCCCGACAAACCAGCGGAACAGCAGGTTGTAGCGCATCTGCTCCATCAGCATGCGCTCGCTGCGCACCGAGTAGAACACCTGCAACAGCAGCGCCCGCATCAGCTTCTCAGGCGCAATCGAGGCACGGCCGGTGTCCGCGTAGATGACGCTGAACAGCCCGTTGAGCCGTTTCAACGCGTCATTCACCAGCAACCGGATCGGTCGCAACGGGTGATCTGCCGGGACGAAGTCCTCGAGCTTGACCGTCGTGAACAGGGGTTCCTGCATCTCATCCATTCCGCGCATCGCATCCGCTGCCAAAGATCATGAACACGATATCCATAACGCCCGTCCCTCAAACCCCGTTTACACGGGACCCAAATTCAACAGCCTGCTAGACAAACCCCCCAGGGAACGAAGCGCAGGGGGCAGCTTCGTAAGGGTCTCCCGCTTACGCGAAACCCCGATCAGGATCTGGAAGAACAAATACCCGAACAACGTCACGGCACAGGACTATCAAGCGATCAAACGCATCATTCAAACGGGTGATCGGACTTCAAGAATTTTCGATGAGCGTGCATCATTCTCTCTGAGATGATGTATATGATTCGCAAGGGGCAAATGAAGGTCGGCGGCGATTACCGAACGGCAACTGCCAAGCTCCACTCGCTGACTATATGCAATCCTATATATATATGGGAGCATGCTCGATCTACTTTCCTTATCGCGACAGAACTCCTATTTTCACCTCAGCCCGCGTAGCTTCGTGTCGCCAACCGACTTCATAAAAGACGGGCTTAAGCCTCAGCGGACAAGGGATACGGCTGCACAACCCGGGGCTGCCGCGAATTTTGATCTTGGCAGCTTCGCAGGCGTTGTCACGTCAAGGTATTCGAGACGCAAGAGCGCAGAGGAGGTACATTTGCTCAGAAATTGGACGGATCTTGGGCGAGCCCAATGAAACGATGCCACTCGGGAAAGCATGCGGCGAGCTGTTCGCAATACACTGACGCACGCAGTAAATGCCGCTTGAGCGCGAAGTGCTGACGAATCGGAGCGAAGCTCGATAAGAACGCTTGTGTGCGATCAGGATCGCGGAAACCACGCATCCGGCGTTCGCGCTCACGCGCAGGTTAATGGCTATCTTCGGCGCGGTTGTTCAGCCGAGCACTGGCTTTGACGAAGACGCGTTTGATGTTTGCCAGTTCGGGAATTTCGGCCTTCGCGCCCGGATAGCTGCGCAACTGATCGATGACCATCCTTCGTGGCGTGTCGGGACAGGCTGCCAGCACGCGGTTGAAGAAGCGCGGGCCTTATCGCGACGTTTCTGCAGCAGCATGTCGGGTTCGGTGCCGTGCTGGTCGACTGCCCACCAGGGAGCAGATAAGGCTCGCCGAGCAACGTAACGAAGACTTCGTCACGATGCCATGTGCGGCTAGGTTTGCGGCGAGCAGCTTTGACGGTATCTGCGAACCCTACGCCGAATTTGATAACTAGTCGAGCCTGATCAATTCGGAGAGCCTTGCGTGGCAGAGCTTTGAGGCCGAATTGGTGTTGTGAGATTTGCAGGATCCTGGCACATTAACGTGAGAATCCTGCATTTTTCGACGAGGTGCGAATGGGTCCGAAGACGCCTGTGACGGAGGGAGATTTTTTCCGCCAGCCGCTGCGCGAACAGATCAACCTGAAGCATCCGTTGATACGTTTGGCCGACCTGATCAACTGGGAGCGACTGGGCGCATCAATGAGCGAAAGCTTTGTATCGCGCAAGGGACGACCGGCGACATCGCCGAGGCTGATCGCCGGGTTGCTGTATTTGCAGCACGCGTTCGACCTGTCCGACGAAGAGGTCGTCTGGCAATGGGTAGAGAACCCGTACTGGCAGGTGTTCACCGGCGAGACCTACTTGCAGACCGAACCTCCGATCGACCCATCGAGCCTGACGCGTTGGCGCAAGCGAATGGGCGAAGCCGGCGTTGAAGAGTTGCTGGCCGAAACGATCGAAGCAGCAAAACGCGCTGGCGTGATCAAGGCTTCGAGCGTCAAGCGCGTGATTGTTGATACGACCGTCATGGAGAAGGCGATCGCCCACCCAACCGATTCGCGCCTGCTCGAACGGTGTCGCGAACATCTGGTGAAAGCCGCGGCACGGCACGGTCTGAAACTGAGGCAGAACTACAACCGCGAGGCGCCGCATCTGGCGCTGCAGATTGGCCGCTACGCTCACGCGAAACAGTACAAACGCATGAGGAAAGCGCTGCGCACGCTGCGCTCGCGCGTTGGACGGGTGATGCGCGATGTGGAGCGGCAGGTCAACCAGGTGGCCGACCTAGGCTGCGCTGAATTAACGGAACTGATCGCCCGCACGAGACGCATTCTGGCGCAGAAGCCGAAGGACAAGAACAAGCTTTATGCGCTGCATGCACCGGAAGTCGAGTGCCTGGCCAAGGGCAAGGCGCGCAAGCCGTACGAGTTCGGGGTGAAAGTTTCGATCGCGACGACCCACAAGGAAGGACTGGTGGTTGGCATGCGCTCGATGCCAGGCAATCCGTACGACGGGCACACCCTGGCTGAAGCGCTGGAGCAGGCGGCAATCCTGTGCGACGCCACGCCGGAGGTCGCCATCGTCGACCGTGGCTACAAGGGTGTCGCCGTCGATGGTGTGAAGATCTACCACCCGGGCTTGCGGCGGGGCATTACACGCGGACTACGCGCGATGATCAGACGGCGCAGCGCAATCGAGCCAGCAATCGGTCACATGAAGACAGACGGAAAACTCGATCGCAACTGGCTCAAGGGTGCGCTCGGCGACGCGATGCACGCGGTGATGTGCGGCGCAGGACACAATCTACGGATGATCCTCAGGAAGCTGCGGCTTCTTTGCGCCTTCATTCTGACCGCCTTGTTCAACCACCGACTTGCTCGGCTTCAATCCCCGTAACTACGGTGCTCGGCAAAACGAATTGTTCAGGACGGACTAACTAGTAGTTCGGCTACACGCCATCAACTTTTTTGATGGGTTATATGAGCATTTTTTAATGCTCACAGAGGAACGTTGCACTTAGTGGCGCCTCTCAACTTGCAACGACGTTGTCAGGTTGACGGTAGGCCAGTGACAGAATGACGTGGTGAAGAAAACGAAATCGCTTCATCACGGGCACAGCTTCACTGCCGTCGTCATCAGCTGGGCGGCTCAGTGAGGTTTTCGGGTCAGCCTGAGCCTTCTGGACGTCGACGAGGCGTGGCTCGAACGTGGTGTCGCGGTCACGTATGAGACGATCCGCTGATTGTGCGACAAGTTTGGCGCTTGATTCTCCCAGTGCGCCAAAGCAGCGCGGCTCAAGCCGGCCAGAGCGGCATCTGGACGAGATGTTCGTGACGCTGCGCGGCAAGCGGTATCTGTTGCGACGAGCGCGGCGCTGAACCCGACGTGCTGGTGCAAAAGCAGCGCGATAAGGCCGCAGCAAAGCGCTTCTTCCGGAAGGGTCGATCGGGATCGGAATGAGCGTGCCTCGATGTCGCGCAGGCTGAGCTGAAACCGGAAGTACCACCGGACTGCGTGGCTGATGACCACCGCCGGAAAGCGGTGACCGTGATAAAGCGAGTTTGCATTCTTCATCCGACGACTTTACTCGACCATCCCGGCAACGTGGCAGTGCCGACTAAGCGAGACTACTGAGAAGCAGGTCATCAAATTAATTTATGCTTGTATCTGTCGTATTGAGGTCTGTTTTGCTACATCTGATCAATATAACTAAAACGCAGTTGGTATCCTAAGGACACAATTGCGACACAATGACTCGCCTACAATAGCCAGTAGACTTTTCTAGCAAGGAAACCTTAATGACCGCACCAATGCATCGCAATTCTCACCAAGCTCAACACCAACTGTTGGCGCACAACACTGTATGAGATCGCCATCATGGAGGAATCTTCTGCCGGGGCGAGGACAAATGGCAGTCGGTACGGCGTCCGTCGATCAAATTTTTGGCTGGCAAGAAACCTCGCGAAAACACTTTGGCCGCTAGCAAAAGCTGCTGAGCCAATCCTGTCGGCATCGGTGTTCTCAGCCACCATCAAGGACCTCTTCAGTTGTAACACCCGGGTAGCAAGGAAACGCTGGAAATGAAACGCCTAGCATGGGCGATCGGAGAGGACGCTCGAAATACTTTCGGACGCTCATGCATACTGCCACTGGACGACCCCGCGCGACCGACTGGCCGAATGGCCGGCGCGTCGTCGTGATAGATGGTTCTAGGGGATATCAAGACCAGTCCATCGCATCACGGCAAGGCGCGGAAAACGTTTCCTGCGCAGTAGCCCGTCTCCAGCTCCAGAGCGGTCGCCTGCTGATTTTCCCTATGTCCGAGCACTCTCCTAGGGTATGCCGGCGGGGACGGGCGCACTGCGTAGGTTGATTGACGGGAGACGGCGAAGTCCGCGCTACATATTGGCATCGTTCCGGTTTCTTTTTTTGAGCGACCGGCCATTTTCTTGATAGAAGGCTATTCGCAAGCATTGATCGAAGCCAACGACCTGATTGGAGTCTCGACTCGTGAATCTTCCAAAACGCATGCTCGTCGCCAATGTCGCGTGGGCCCAAGAAATGGGACAGCGCGAACCAAACTTGTTTCGCGCTCTAGCCATGGGGCAGAAACCGCAAGTGCTCTGGATTGGCTGCTCAGATAGCCGCGTACCCGCCGAAACCATCACCCACTGCGCGCCGGGGGATCTGCTCGTTCATCGCAACATCGCTAACCTTTTTCATCTCGATGACGACAACACCATGAGCGTGCTCGAATATGCTGTGTGTGAGTTGCGGGTCGCGCACATCATTGTCTGCGGGCACTACGGATGCGGGGGCGTGCGCGCCTCGCTACTTCCGCCAGCCGACGCCCTGCCGCACTTCAACCGCCGCATCAGGCCGCTTTGCGCACTCGCACACAGGCATCACGCGGCGCTCGCTCGCCTGCCATCGGAAGAGGCGCGCATCAACCGGCTCGTCGAACTTAATGTACTCGAACAGGTACGCCTGCTGCGCGAGTATCCGCTCGTGCGTGAGCGTGCACCCTCCCCCCTTGTGCACGGCTGGATCTTTTCACTGAACGACGGCCGGTTGCGCGAACTCGTGTCGGGCTACGAGCCTGAAACAACCAAGGCAATCGCCCCCGTCTGACCCATCGCTCCAGATCGCTCCGCTTACCTCGTTCACGAAAAAATCGCAGTCGCACAAGTTTGGCGTCGCGGTATCCACCCTTCACTATTTTTCGCTTCTGTCATGACTTCGAGAGCTTTCCCGTCTGCGCTTCTACGTGACCTCACTGCTGGCGCTGTAGTCTTTCTCGTCGCGCTTCCGTTGTGTCTCGGCATTGCAGAAGCCTCCGGCGCAGAGCCACTAGCCGGGCTGGTGTCTGGCATCGTTGGTGGCATCGTCGTTGCCTTGCTCAGCGGATCGTCCCTCAGTGTGAGCGGCCCCGCCGCGGGCCTCGTCGTGATCGTCGTCGACGGCATCGGACGTCTCGGTAGTTTCTCTGCATTCCTTATTGCGTTGCTGCTCTCGGGTGTCATCCAGTTCGGCTTCGGCACGCTTCGGGCCGGGCGGCTCGCCTCGTATGTGCCCACACCCGTCATCAAGGGAATGCTCGCCGCCATCGGCCTGCTGCTGATCATCAAACAGATCCCACTCGCAGTCGGTCTGACGTCGGGTGGCAACACCGAATCGTTGGCAGGCGCGCTTGCATCCATCTCGCCCATCGTCTGTACTGTCGCCGCCATCTCGCTCGCCATCCTTGCGGCCTGGGACACGCATACATTGAGACGCTTCGCGCTAGTGCGGTTCGTGCCCGCGCCGCTTGTCGTCGTAGTTGCGGGCGTAAGCGCGACGCTGGTTTGCGGCGCGCTAGGCGCCACGCTCGCGTTGCCGCCTGAGCACCGCGTAGCGTTGCCGGTCATCAAATCGTTCGCGGCGCTCGGCGACGCCTTGCATTTCCCTGAGTTCGGGCTGAGCTTCGCGCGCCTTGTGGATCCGGAAATATGGATCGTCGCCTTGACGCTTGCCGTTGTCGCCAGTCTAGAAACGCTCCTGAGCCTCGAAGCCGTCGAGCAGATCGACCCGCAGCGTCGCGCCGCACCACCGAACCGCGAACTCAAAGCGCAAGGCGTCGGCAATATGGTGGCAGGTGTCATTGGGGGATTGCCCATCACATCCGTCATCGTCCGCAGTTCGGCCAACGTCCACGCCGGCGCGCGAAGCCGGCTCTCCGCAATCGTGCACGGCGTGCTGCTCCTCGTCAGCATGTTCGCGCTCACGGATGCGATCAACCTGATTCCGCTCGCGAGTCTGGCCGCCATTCTCATTCAAACCGGCCTCAAGCTCGCCAGACCGTCGCTGTTCATTACGCTCGCGAAACAGGGAGCGGCATCGTTCACTCCCTTCATTGTAACGATCGCCGGGGTGCTCGCCATCGATCTGCTCACCGGGATTGTCCTCGGCGTGCTGTGCAGCGCCGCGCTCGCGTTGTGGGCGAATCTGCATCGGCCTATTGCCCTCGCGCGACACGACGACCATTTCCTGCTCTCGTTTCGCAAGGATGTGTCGTTTCTCGGCAAGGTGGCGCTCAAGGAGATGCTAGCGCATATCCCGGATCGGGCGACCCTCATCGTCGACACAACTCGCGCCGACTTCATCGACCACGACGTGCGCGAACTGCTAGACCGTTTCATTGCCGAGGCGCCACTGCGGTCGATCGCGGTGGAGGTGCGAGACGCCGCTAAGGTGCTACCTCCTGCAACGCGCTCAGGCGTCTGACCGCACGCCAACAGTGGATGCGATCCATGACGAACGGGCCTAGGAGGCCCGTTCGTCATTGCGAGAAAACTGGCACTAACGCGTCCGAAAGTTGCGATGGGAAGCGAATTTTCGCATGCACGTAGCGCTGCTCGATCAGCCAGCGAAACATTGCACCCGGAACTGATAGTGCATAGGCGATGGAATTCGGCGACAGCTCGCCTGTCAACGTCCGCCATTCGGGCGATGATCGCGGTCGTGCAGGCGCCCCCTCCCAAAGCGCGGGAAGTGGGATGGCGCAGAAACTCACGATAACCGGTCGCATCCTCGCTCGTGAGCGAAGATAGCGCTTTACCGCGCTCGACGATCGCCCACAGCAGTAGTCACTCGGCCTCCCGGCGATAGACGGACTGAGGCGTTGTCACATTAAGGTATTTAGTTAGCAGTACTTCGATAAACAGAGCTTTCCTCAGGAGCAGGACGGATTTTGGTTAAGGTCCGTAAAACGATGCCAGGCGGCAAAGCGCTCGCCGAGATGTTTTCGGTAGAGCGACGCACGCGGTAGATGTCATTTGAGGGCGAAGGGTTTCGGTGTTCGTCAACGTAGTTGTCATGTCACTTCACGCGCACTGCTTTAATTCGACCGGCGGCATCCGCTCCGGATTGAGCCAGACTTCATCCTTCAATTCCCAATTGCGAGTCGAGCGGGACCAACGCTGCGGATTGCGCGCCTTGGCCTGAGCGTACAAGACTTCCCGTTGTGCCAGCACCGCAGTGGCGACGCCGCTATGACGCTGCGCCGGCGTGACGAATTTCAGGCCGCTGTGTTTATGCTCGTGGTTGTACCAACGCACGAACTGCTGCGTCCAGGCGCGCGCCTCGTCAAGGCTCGCGAACGCTTTACGCGGATAGTCGGGCCTGTACTTGCATGTGCGGAACAGCGCCTCGGCGTACGGGTTGTCGTTGCTCACACGCGGTCGGCTGAACGAAGCCACCACGCCCAGGTTTTCCAGCGTGGCTAGCATCGTCGCACCCTTCATCGCACTGCCATTGTCCGAGTGCAGCACCAGCGGACGTCCCGCCAAGCCCTCGGCCAAACTCGTGCGCCGCATCAGCAACGACGCAAGTTCTGCAGATTCCGCTTCCTGGACTTCGTGACCGACGATCTTGCGGCTAAACACATCGAGCACCATGTACCAGTAGTAGAACTTGCCCTTGATCGCCGCCGGTAACCAGGTGATGTCCCACGACCACAGCTGATTCGGTGCTGTCGCACAATGGCTGGTGGGCATACGTGACGAAGGCTGCCGTGCCCGACCTCGGCGGTGCTGCTGCGAGGCACTTCGCAGCACACGGTAAAAGCTCGATTCCGACGCGAGGTACACGCCGCGCTCGGCCAGGCTCGGCACGAGCTGGCTGGGCGGCAAGCTGGCGAACTCAGCGCTATTGGCCACCTCCAGAATCTGTTGCCGTTCGGCCTCGCTCAGCCTGTTGCGCGGCGCCGGCCGCTCGGTCGTGGTCCGACCATCAGCGCGCTCCGCCTCGCCATCACGGACCCAGCGCTGGAACGTGCGCAGGCTCAGGCCCAGCTCCTTGCAAGCCTTCTCCAACCGGCTGCCCGACTGCACCGCCTCGCGAATCAACGATATACACATCAGGCGATCCGGGACGTTGATCAATCGTCCTCTTTGTCCCCCCAGACCGCCTGGGCTTTTTTTCTGAGAATCAGCAGCGCCGCCGCTTCCGCCAGAGCCTTCTCCTTGCGCTGCAATTCCTTCTCGAGCTGCTTGATGCGCTGCTTGTCCTCTTTGGACTGGTGACGCTGCTCGCGCGCCTGCTCGGCAGCATTCGCGTTGGCGGCCTGGCAGGCAGCCCGCCACGCAGCGATCTGCTCGGGGTATAGACCTTTGCGACGACAATACTCGGCCAGCTCCGCTGCGTTGAGCGGGGCGGCTTCCAGCACTACGGCAAACTTGTCTTCCGAAGACCATCCTTCGGGGTTCTTCCCGTCGCCCGGCACTGCCAGCCCTTGTCCTTTCGCCTGTCGGCGCCACGTGTACAACGTCTGTTCGGTAATCCCCGTTTCTCGTGCTAGCGCCGACACCGGCGCATTCTCCGGCGGCATCATGCGACGCACGAGGGCTTCTTTTCTTTCTTCTGGGTAGGCTTTCATTCATCCCGATTCTACCGCCCCCGGACCATGTCTAAGAATCAAACAACATGACATCTATTCTGACGCCGGGGGGTTTTGTCAAGTTGACGGGAGTAGATTGCCTTTGTCGAGGGAAGCATAGTTATCCCTATCAGACGGCTTTCCCGGATGCAGTAGGGACAGTCCAGCCATGCCATGTGGCGAAACGTTCCTGGAGCACGGCACGATGATATGCGGCGTTCATCTGACGTCTGGGCAGCGCGAAATGCTGCCGGATCGGCTGATCAGTGTGACCCCGCTATTGAGGTCGCTCGCATGCGAGCATTGCATGTGACGGAAGGTCAGACGGTTCACGCTGACGACGTCCTCGTTGGACTCGATTCGGGCACTGTGGACAGCGACCGAGAAAAGGCCTCCGGCGATGCAGCGATAGCAGCATCGCAAGCTGCCGGTGCACGCGCTTTGATCGCGGCGATTGACAGCGATCGGCCGCCTGTCCTAGCGCGGAATTCGGGCGTTGCGCGTGAGCGCTGGGTTGAAACTGAACAGAACTTGCAAGGGCAATACCATGTCGCAAAACGGCGTCGACTGGAGGGCGAGATCAGCCAGGCCGAAGCGGCGCTTCCGTTGGCGCTGGAGCGCGAGCGGAACTACGCGCAGTTGTCGAAAGAAAACGATGTGTCACGCGATGCGTATCTCAAGAAGAAGCAGGAGCGTATCGACCTCCAAACGCAGCCTATTGACGCTCGAAACCAGCGAGCGGTTTTGATTGCGGAAACACGCAAGACGGCGCTCGATGCGCTGGACGACGAGCAGCGGGTGCTCAATGATGCTGCACGCGCCGAAGCGCAAGGCGACCTCCTGAAACTGGTTGCGCTGTGAACGTACTGTGCAGCAACTGGCTGTACATACTGTCGGCGGAGTGCTCCAGGCGGCTCAGCCCTTGATGAAGATAGTTCCCACCAAGAGTGAGGTAGAGGTCGAAGCCTTTATTGAAAATAAGGATGTCGGTTTCATCAGGGAGGGGCAAAGCGCGGTTGTCAAGATCGATGCCTTCGAATACATAAAATGCGGCACTGTTGCTGCGCGTCTGACCCATGTTTCGCACGACGCTATCAAGGATGAGAAGCGAGGGCTGATTTATTCCGTGAGGGTGACGCTGGACCGATCGACGATGGAAATTGATGGCCGATCCGTTGCCCTGACGCCTGGTATGGGCGTAAGTGTCGAAATCAAAACCGGAACGCGACGCGTCATTGAATACCTGTTGTCTCCGCTTATTCAGGAATCCCGGGAGAGCTTTCATGAGCGGTAAGAGAACGAGCAGCCGGCTGAGGGGAATAGTGGTTCTGCTTGGTTTATTCGTCGGCGCACGCGCCCATAGCTCCGGCGTACCGGACCTTCTGGAAGACCCGTTGTTGACCCGGCCGCCCTTGCTCAATCATGGTACCGATTTACAAGGCGAAACGCCGGCGGTTACATGTCCCACCGCCATCGATCTCGCGCAGCCGCTGACGTTAGCCCGCGCAATCGACATCGGTTTATGCAACAACCCACAGTTCGTTTGCTGCAATCAAAACGCAAGCTGCGGCGGTCGGCGAAGCACGCGCGTCCTATCTTCCAACGCTGTCGGCAGCTGTATCGCCGCTACGTACCCGGACACAGTACCCTGACTTGCCTACTTCTAACTCAACCGCAAATGGGCACACCCTGAGTGCGGGCGTAAGTTGGCGATTGTTCGACTTTGGCGCGCGCGCTGCGAGCCGCGAAGCTGCAAACCGTTCATTGCAGGCCGCTCTGGCTAGCCACGACGCGACGATTCAAAAGGTGATGTCGAACATCGTGGAGGCTTACTCCGATGCACAGACGGCTCGGGCGACGCTAGCGGCGCGCGCCGAATCTACCGCGATGGCTCAACGAACCTATGAGGCCGTTGAACGCCGGCAGCGGATGGGCGTGGCTGCGCAAAGCGATAGATTGCAAGCCGTCACGGCCCTTGCCAAGGCTGAACTCGCCCAACAGCAGGCTACCGCGGACGATCGGGCATCGAGTGGATGCTTTGCTCTATTATCTCGGGATAGCTCCTTCAACCGAACCAAGGCTCGCAGGATTGGAAAACGCGGGGACACCGCATGTTGTGGAAGACCTAAATTACTGGCTCGAGGATACTGCCACGCGCCATCCAGCGATTATCGCGGCTCGCGAGCGGTGGAAAGCTGCACAGGCGGAGGTGAAGGTCGCACGGGCCGAAGGCCTACCGACTATCGACCTCGTGGGCAACTTTTATCAAAACGGCTACCCGAACCAAGGGCTGCAGGCGATTCGCAGCAACACAACAGCTGTGGGTATCACTCTGACGATTCCGCTGTTTGATGGGTTCTCAAATACATACAAGGTGAGAAGAGCGCAGGCGCAGGCCGAACAAAGCGAGTCCCAACTCCACGATACGGATCAGCAAGTTTTGACGGACGTGATTAGGGCTCGTGCGGAGGCCGTCGGCGCGGCAGGAAAATTGCAAGCCGCGGAAGAGTTGCTTCGAGCGGCCCGCTCTGCGGTCGCGTCTTCGCAGCGGCGCTACGACAAGGGCGCTGCCGATATCCTTGAGTTGCTGTCGGTGCAGTCTGCACTTGCGGACGCGCAGTTAGAGCGAGTTCGCGGTGTTGCCGAATGGGAGTCGGACCGCTTAAAGCTGCTCGCGGCGGCCGGCGCCCTTGATCGGAGTGAGATTGGAGATCATGCGTTCTAGCGGGACATTTTTCCGGCCGGCCTCAATCTGGCTGGGCAAGATCATTCACGGACGACTATTTAAGAGTTCCGACTAAGGCCGTTGAGATCGCCCGACCCAGAACTTCGCGGTTCTCCCGGACATCCATCATAGTCACGTGGTCGCCTGGAATTGGCACGGCATGAATGGCCTCTGCACTTAAAATTCGGTCCCAACCCCGCAAAGGCGAAATTGCTTCTGGACCTAGTGGAGTTTTTCGAGAACGAGTCCGACTGCTAAAAGGCTGGGCCGCATAGAATTGGTGTATCTCAACTGGAAGGGACGGAACTTGATACCAGCCCAGCGCCCGTTGGAACTGCGTGGCCCTTTCATACGTCAGAATATCATTGTGGAGATCACGATCCAGCGGGATCGCCCCAATTTTCTGAGCCTTTTCAAGCAGTCGGTAAATTGAACTTTGTCCAGCGAAGCTGGTTGAGGATTTCGAACTTCTCGTCATTCAATTCGAGAGACTCCAACACTACTTCTTTTATCATTTGGGTGGATGATGTCCTTGATGGATCTGCAAATAACACAACGTCAATTAGGCTGATGAAGGAAACAGCTTCGTTGAGGTTTAGTAGCTGCTGCGCAATTGCATAAGCCAAGATTCCTCCTGACGAATATCCAGACAACCGATATGGACCTCGCGGCTGGATCTCGCGAATCGCCAAGCTCGCTTGCGAGGCCACCTCCTGAAGACTTGGAAATTGAAATGCACTGAATTGCGGCCATGGCAAAGCGTAGACAGAACAGTCGACGGCCATTTCCTGCACCAAACTGGGGACATAAGAGCAATCGCCCAAACCAGTAGGAACAAAGAACACCGTTGGCCGCGATCCGATTTCTCGAACACAAATCGCTCTCACAAGCTGTGCTGTGGTGCGAAACGAACTTTCGATGCAACTTCCTTCAGAAGGGGAGCTTGGAAGAGGTCGGCGGCGCTGAACTTGAGCCCGAGATCGACTGCGCGACTGAGCAGTTGCACCGCTAAGAGCGAGTGGCCGCCGAGCTCGAAGAAGTTGTCGTGGCGTCCGACCCGCTCCAGCCCTAGAAGCTCGGCCCAGATCTCTGCCAGCGCCGTTTCGACTGCGCCCTGCGGCGCCTCATAGGTCGTCCGCGCATACGCATCGTCAGCCGGCGCGGGCAGTGCCTTGCGGTCGAGCTTGCCGTTCACCGTCAGCGGCAACTCCGATAGCCGCATGAACGTAAGCGCGCGAATTCCCACACCTAGCTTCCGATGCTGAGAAGGCACACGATTGCGTCCGCAACCCAATTTTGCGGACGCAATCCATGACAGACGATGACCTGAGCTTTTTACCCTTGCGCGTGACCCGTGTTGGTGTCGGCGGCAAGCGAAGCTTCGACCGAGCGGACAAGCGACGACTAGTGGAAGCCTGTCTGCGGCCAGGCGCCTCGCTATCGGGCCTCGCCCTTAAGGCTGGGGTGAACGCCAACCAGTTGCATAAGTGGGTTCAGGCGCATGATCAGGGCCGGCCCTCAATCGTCCGTGACACGCCTGTCGCATCGTCAGCGTTTGTTCCAGTGGTCGCGATCGACGAACCTGCAACGGTCATGGCATCTGTGCCCGCGTCGCACCACAGCACCAGAGCAGCGTCATCCTGCGTTTCGCCGCGCTCAACACGACTGGCACGGTTGTCGGCTCACCTGCCCAACGGCGTTAAGCTTGAGCTCGAATGTTCGACAGACCACGTGGCAATCGTAAATGCGATGGTCGTCGCATTGGGAGCGCGCTGATGTTCCGTTTCGAGGCTGACCTTAGGGTCTTCCTGCATCGCGAACCGATCGACTTCCGCGCAGGTATTAACAGCCTCGTGACGCTGGTCGAGCAGTCGATGCTGCTGGATCCGTTTGAGCGCGCCGTGTTTGCCTTCCACAACCGCAGACGCAACCGGATCAAGCTGCTGTTCTACGAGCGGGCCGGATTCTGGTTAATGTTGCGACGTCTTGAGCAGGACCACTTCGTGTGGCCACGCCGGCAGCAGGCCGTGATTGAACCGACGACCGAGCAGTTGCAATGGCTGCTGGAAGGCATCGACGTTGACGCAGTCCGTCGCCATCCGGCCCGGCGATACCGTCACGCGAGCTGAACGCCAGGCGTGACCCGTCATGACGGCTGGCCGCACCGTTACAAATTCGCGTAAACCCACCGGGCGTCGCGTTGCTCTATCCTGGGAGCATGAACGAGGACGACTTCGCCCGATTGCCGCCGGCCGCCCAGGCCTATATCCGTGAACTCGAGGCACGCAACCAGCAGCTGGGCGAACGGATTACCCAGCTCGAGGAGCAGTTCCGTCTCGCGCAGAGCAGGCGCTTCGCGCCCAGCAGCGAGAAGCTGCGCGATCGTTTGTTCGACGAGGCCGAGCAGACCGGCGTCGCTGAACCCAATGATGCTGAGAATGCCGAGGCCCCGTTTGCACTGCCTGATACCGGCCTGCCGGATGTACCCGACCCGGCACCGGGCAGACCAGGGCGCAAGCCATTACCGGCGCACCTGTCACGTCAGCGCATTGAATATGACCTGCCTGAAGAGCAGAAGGTCTGCCCGTGCTGCGCAAACGCGCTTCACCGCATGGGCGAAGAGGTCAGCGAACAGTTGCATATCGAGGTCAAGGCGTCGGTGTTGCAGCACGTGCGTTTCAGGTACGCGTGTCGCCACTGCGAGCGCCATGCCGAACGTACCCCGGTGATCACCGCGTCGATGCCGGCTCAGCCACTGCCGGGCAGCAATGCGAGCGCCGCGATGATCGCCACCGTCACCGCAGGCAAGTATGTCGATGGCACGCCGCTGTACCGGATGGCTCACGCACTCGCGCGAGCGGACATTGAGGTCGGTCGCGGTACGCTGGCGAACTGGATCATCCGGCCGGCGCAACTGCACTACAGCCGTTTATATGACGCCCTGCGCACAACGCTGCTGTCGCAGCAGTTGATCCACGGTGACGAGACCACGGTGCAGGTGCTCAAGGAGCCCGGCAAGACAGCGCAGAGCACCTCATACATGTGGGTCTACCGCAGTGCCGAAGACAGCCCGGAGCCAGTCGTACTGTTCGACTATCAGCCAGGGCGCGGGCAGCAATACCCTCAGGCATTCCTCGCAGGCTACGAGGGGTTGCTGATGACGGACGGATACGCCGCCTGGCGCACGCTCGAGGGTCCGACGCACTTCGGTTGCCTGGCGCATGCACGGCGGGCATTCGTAGACGCACTGAAGGGCATGAAGAAACCCGGTGGTCGCGCCGCGCAGGCGCTGGAATACCTCAAGGCGTTATATCAGGTCGAGACGCTGGCCAAAGCAGATCTGCCCGAAGGCGAGACACGCGTCGACTACACGTACCGGCTGCGTCAGCAGCACAGCGTCGCGCTGCTTGCATCCTTCAGGACGTGGCTCGACGAAATGGCTCCGCAGGTCCTGCCAGAGAGCCTGCTGGGAAAGGCGGTTGCCTACACGCGCAACCAGTGGATGTATCTGAGCCGCTACGTGGACGACGGGCGCGCCGCAGTGGACAATAACGTCATTGAGCGCGACATCAGGCCATTCTGCACGGGGCGCGCAGACACGGTCGCCGGCGCAAAGGCAAGCGCAATGATCTATAGCCTGATGCTCACCTGTCGTGCCTGCGACGTCGAGCCTTACGCCTACCTCGTGCATGTGCTCACCGAACTGCCACAGCGTCCGCCCGACGCCGACATCGCCGATCTTCTGCCATTCAACTTCGCGAGGCGTCGGACAGCGACAGACGACGCCGTCTGATCCAACATGCGCTGCGCTTCAGACGCGCGCCATCATCGATCGGCCCGTGCCCCGATGGCCCTGCGGTACGCTCCGCTACACGAGCGATAATGAGCGTCTGTTTACCTGTCATCCAGTTCGCTGACCAGTTCAATGCCCAAGTCCTACACCCTCTACACGCTTTACGCGCAGATCCGAGACATTGAG
The DNA here is from genome assembly GCF_050435705.1 of Paraburkholderia sp. JPY419. Classification (NCBI taxonomy): domain Bacteria; kingdom Pseudomonadati; phylum Pseudomonadota; class Betaproteobacteria; order Burkholderiales; family Burkholderiaceae; genus Paraburkholderia; species Paraburkholderia sp. JPY419. The sequence goes on from NZ_JBNDKV010000003.1 coordinate 758,770, forward strand.
CCGCCCGTCTGGCGGCGAATCCGGGTCGACGGAAATATCACGCTACGCAAGCTGCATCACATTCTCCAGGCGGCCTTCGGATGGACCGATGCCCATCTGCATGAATTCGAGGTTGAAGGGCGAACATACGCGATGGGCGACAACGAGAACATGCTCGACCTGTTCGAAGAAGACCCGGAAATGATGGACGACCGCAAGGCGCGCCTGCACAGACTCGTCTTCCAGGGAGCGCAATTCCAGTATCGATATGACTTCGGTGACGGCTGGCATCACGATATCCGCGTAGAAGAGGCTGCGCGCATTGACCAGGAGCCCTACAGCGAAGCATGGATCCTCGCGGGGCAACGGGCGTGTCCTCCGGAAGATGTTGGTGGCACGCACGGATATGACGAGATGCTGCGTGTGCTAAGCCAGGAGCCGGACAGTGACGAAGCACACGACTACAGAACCTGGGCGGGCGAGGACTTCGACCCCGAACTGTTTGATCGCAGGGCGGGCAATTCCAGACTGTCGCGCAGACTGTTGTTTCGGTCGGGCCATAAGCGTTGACAATTGATGCCGGGGCCAGACTTTGGATGAGTTCAGCTTTCGGCAGCTCTCCAGCAAGAATGAGAACTTGCGAAGCCAAACATTCCAGATTCTTGCTTGTCTGCAGCAATGCTGGGGGTAACGTCGCATGCGTGATTTCTTCGCTTCGGAGATAAGCCGATAGCTTGTTACTCGCTTGACGTATCTCGTCCGCAGGCAAGTGTAATGCGGCTCCAGAGCCAAACGCCATAAGAAGCTCCCAAGCGCTTGCATCAAACCCAACGGACGCAAACTGGGCCACTCGGCTGTTGGAAGAAGCGCCAAAAAGACCGACCTGTCCCAACACCAGATTGACCAACCCCCGATGCTGGACCATGACGCCCTTTGGGTTTCCGGTTGAGCCCGAGGTGTAGATTACATAGGCGAGATGGCGGGACGTGAGGCCGAGCGTGCGCGGCTCCGGGTCCGAAGGCGGCCGCTCGCCCCAGACCGAGGTGGCACTATCCAGATCGACAACGCTGACATCGGCCACAGTCTCGGCGCCCAATGCGGTTCGACCGGCGGCATCGCAAAGCAGCAGTTGCGGCGCGGCATCGTCGACAATCTTCCGCAGCCGCGCCGACGGATAAGCCGGATCGAGCGGCAAATAGGCCGCCCCCGCCTTCAGGATCGCCAAAACACCAACCACCATTGCCAGGCCGCGTTCCAAGCAGATCGCCACCAGCTGGTCCGGCTTGACCCCGAGGGAGATCAGATAATGCGCTAGCCGGTTGGCCCGCGAGTTGAGTTCGCCATAGCTCAGTCTCTCGTTCTCATGGATCGCAGCCAACGCCTCCGGCGCCTTTTGCACCTGCGCCTCGAACAGCCCATGGATGAACCGCTCCGACAGATAAGGCCTCGCGGTCCGATTCAACTCCTCCAGTAGATACGTGCGTTCGTCGTCCGGGAGAATGTTGATGCGGCCGACCGGCTTCCCCGCATCGGCCATCACACCATCTAACAAAGTCTGCAAATGCTGTGTCATGCGGCCGATCTGCCTCGGCGCTAATCGACTGGCATCAAAATGCCAGCGGAAGCGCCCATCTAGAGCGCAAACTTCAAAGGTCAGCAAATCGCCGCATAGGGCCCGGCCAGCTCCGTGACTCGTCATCAGATCGCCAACCACCGAAGAGCTCTCTGTCGTGAGAGTGATGCCAATCGGCCAGGGGCGATGCGAGCGCAGCGCCTCCACACCTCGCAAGACGGGACAACGCGCGATAATATCCCGGGCAAAGCTACCGTGCGCCCTCAACTGAGCGAATTCGGCCGCTACAGTTTCGAGCACCCCTTCAAAATCATTAGCAAGCTCAATGGCCACTGTCGGAGCCGGCGAATAAAAAATTCTTCCGCCCCAGGCTTACACAACGCAGCGCATTTTCCGCGATGTTGTTGTCGATCTCCAGCGTGCCGTCTTCGCAATACAACGTCAGTGCGCTCCACTGGTTCAGCGTGTAATTGATCGCCTTGGCCGTATCGGACTTCGACGACAGCGTTTCGAGCTTTGCCCTGAGCCACGCTTCGTAGATCTGAAGCAGAGGTCTGGCATTCTCCGTAAGCGGCTCGTGCCGGCCGTTATAGACGGTGGCTGAGGTCGACATCAAAGTGATGTCCATCATTTCCGATCTGATGGGCACCACTTTGACACAGTCTGCAGAGAAGAAGCCAGGTACACGAACGGGGCGCCCGAATTACCCCCGGGAGCTTCGTGAGCGACTGGCAGCGGCAGCTTGCGAGCCTGGCGTATCAGTCTCAAAGCTGGCCCGGGAGAATGGCATCAACGCGAACATGCTGTTCACCTGGCGGCGGCGATATCTGGACGATCAGCAAGCTCGATCTGCCGGGCTCATTCCGGTCGTATTGCTCAGCGACACGCCAACAGAGGTCATTGCATCAGCTCCGGTAGAAGCGCAAGCGCTGGGCGCGAAGCCTGTCTCACCGGTCGGCACGATCGAGATCCGGATCGGTCGTGCGGTGGTTAAAGTGGACGGCCTGGTTGATGCCGATATGTTGCGGATCGTGCTGGGCAGTCTGCGCTCATGATCTCCCTACCGGCAGGCACGCGCATCTGGATCGCTGCTGGCGTCACCGATATGCGATGCGGGTTCCAGGGGTTGGCAGCGAAGGTGCAAACAGCGCTTGAGGAGAATCCTCTGGGCGGCAACGTCTACATCTTCCGGGGCCGTCGCGGCGATCTGATAAAAATTCTCTGGGCCACGGAGGACGGAATCTGGCTTCTCGCGAAGCGGCTTGAACGAGGCCGTTTTATATGGCCCCAGGCCGACGGTGGCAAGGTGCATCTGAGCTCTGCACAGCTGTCGATGCTGCTTGAGGGCATCGACTGGCGACAGCCCCGTCGCACCGCCGCATTATCGATGTTGTAAACCGCGCGGCAGACTCGTAAACTACGGCGCATGTCGAGCGGCGCCGATCTTCCTGACGATGTCGAACTCCTGAAGGCCTTGCTGGTCGAGGCTCGTAGTCTGCTTGCCGAACGCGATGTCGAGATTGAGCAGCTCAAGGCCCAGATCGACAAGCTCAGGCGCATGCAGTTCGGTCGCAAGTCCGAGCAGCTGCAGCGGCAAATCGAGACGCTCGAGACTCAACTCGAGGATCTGGCCGCCGGGCGCGGCGTTGCGGATGTGCAGCGTGCGCAGGCTCGCGGTGCAAATGCGTCCGCCTCGATTGCGAGGACGGACGAAGCATCTTCGAGGCAAGCGCTTCCCGCGCATCTGCCGCGCGAGGATCATGTACTCGGGCCCGAATCGAGTTGCCCGGACTGCGGTCAACCAATGCAGGTGCTCGGCGAGGACGTGTCCGAACAACTCGCCCGGGTCGCAGCTGCGTTCAAGGTCATTCGCACGATCCGGCGCAAACTGGTTTGCCCCTCCTGCAGTACTATCACCCAGCCACCGATGCCCGGCCTGCCGATCGAGCGCAGCATCGCCCATCCGAGCTTGCTGGCAGACATCCTCGTCTCGAAGTATGCAGACCACCAGCCGTTGTACCGGCAATCGGCGATCGCGGCGCGCGACGGCGTGACGCTTGACCGGGCCAGCATGGGCCGATGGGTCGGCCAGTGCGAGGCACTGTGCGCACCGCTAACAGAGGCGCTGCGCCGCTATACCGTGTCCGCCACCAAGCTGCACGCGGATGACACGCCGATCCCGGTGCTCTCACCGGGCAACAGGAAGACCCGCACCGGCCGGCTATGGGTCTACGTGCGCGACGATCATCGCTCCGGCTCGGCGCAACCTGCTTCAGTCTGGTTCGCGTACTCGCCGAACCGGCAAGGCATCCATCCTCAAACCCATCTCGCCAGCTTCAAAGGGATTCTGCAAGCGGACGCTTACGCGGGCTTCGACGAATTGTTCCGCGATGGCTTGATACGCGAGGCGGCATGCCATGCCCACGCGAGGAGAAAGTTCTACGACATCCATGTGCGCACGCCATCTGACACAACACAAAAGGCACTCGAATATATTGGCGGGCTCTATGACATTGAGGCCTCCATTCGCGGCAAGCCCGCCGCCGAACGGCTGCGAATACGGCAGGAGAATGCCAGACCTCTGCTTCAGATCTACGAAGCGTGGCTCAGGGCAAAGCTCGAAACGCTGTCGTCGAAGTCCGATACGGCCAAGGCGATCAACTATACGCTGAACCAGTGGAGCGCACTGACGTTGTATTGCGAAGACGGTACGCTCGAGATCGACAACAACATCGCGGAGAACGCGCTGCGTTGTGTAAGCCTGGGTCGGAAAAATTTTTTATTCGCCGGCTCAGACAGCGGCGGCGAACGCGCAGCCGCGATGTACGCATTGATTGGCACTTGCACACTGAATGACATCGATCCGCGTGCCTACCTCGACTATGTGCTAACCCATATCGCCGGTCACAAAATCAATCGCATCGACGAGCTCCTGCCTTGGCGTGTGGCCGACAAGCTGCACACGCCAGCCAGTTCGCCAAAGCCCTCTACCTGACCGGCAGCTCCAGTTCACCATCATGCTTTACGCGCACCGCGAATGGACGAACGGCCCAGCTGAGCCGCTTACGGTGCGACGATGGCTCCCTCCCTATGTGTAACCTTCGAGCTGCCTGTCGCAACCGGAGGCGATTAGCTGGATTGCCACACCTCGAAGTCATACCGGCAGCGTGGCGCACGACGTGATGCTGATTGCCGTCTAGCAGCGCAACTCATCGAATGGATGACGTACAACGCTCTACCTACATCGACCATCGCACGAGTATCTTCGGGCGCGAACTGCCACCTGCATCCGCTGACCACGCACGTACACTGGCCCCACAGCAATGGTATGGCTCACTCGTTCGTGAAGACGATGTACGTTTCCTCGGGGTTATAGGGCAACTCCACGCCACCAACCCGCAATTGAGTCCGGTCCGAAAGTTTTATGCCCATGGCGCCTCGTCGTCAAGTTAGTCGATATCGTGCACGAGGTAATCTTTTCCAGTCGACACCCTGACGCTCGCCTCGTTGCGACATTGCCTTGATGTCTTCGCAAGCGATGTTTAGGCAACTCGGCGGCGACAAAAAATAGACGACTGGCTGGGACCTCACGATATCTTTTCACAAGCATCAATTTTATTTGTTTGATCCTGAGGTAGACGATTTGCTATCGTGGCATTCATGGATATTAAAGATAAATATCGCTTTGCGCTGACAGACAACGCAGTTGTTGGCAACGAAATATGCAATCTTTACCTCTCTTATCTAAGGAAGGTCTGCAAAAGTCCTGGCGTTGACGTCTCGGTGGACTATCCTGGGAGAATGCAGGTTTAAGGGGTACCTCGATGACACAGCTTGGTCTTGGTCTGGATCTTTCAACGAAACGCACGCGCAAGCGGGAATTTCTCGATGAGATGAGGCGCGTTGTCCCATGGTCGAGGTTGATTGCGTTGATCGAACCGCACTATCCAAGGGGTAAGACTGGAAGGCCGCCGTTTCCTATTGCGACGATGCTGCAGATCCACTTCATGCAGCAGTGGTTTGGTCTGTCAGACCCGGCGATGGAAGAGGCGCTTTATGACGTGCCGCTGTATCGTGAATTTGCTGGGCTGGACGAGGTATGACGCGTTTGCCGGACGAGAGCACGATTCTCCGGTTCCGTCACCTTCTCGAAACGCACGGCCTGGCTGCGCAGATGCTCACGCGGGTCAATGAGATCCTGAGCGAGAAAGGCTTGATGCTGAAGGTGGGGTCGGCGGTCGACGCTACCTTGGTTTCCGCACCCACTTCGACGAAGAACGGCTCTGGTACACGGGAGCCGGAAATGCACCAGACGAAGAAGGGAAATCAATGGTGCTTCGGGATGAAAGCGCACGTCGGCGTGGACGCAGAGTCGGGCCTGGTCCACACGGTCATCGGCACACAGCCGCCAACGTTCAGTTCATGACATCAATGCGGCCGAAGCGCTGTTGCACGGCCAGGAAAAGGATGTGTACGCTGACGCCGGATATCAGGGTATCGAAAAGCGCTGCCAGGTAAGCGCGGTTCGCTGGCATGTCGCGATGCGACCAGGCAGGCGCAGACAACTGGACCTAACCGATCGGCTGGACGCGATATTCGATCAGATTGAACGCCTGAAGGCCGGCATCCGCGCCAAGGTTGAACATCCGTTCCGCGTCCTCAAACAGCAGTTTGGCTATACAAAGGCCCGGTACCGAGGGTTGATCAAGAACACCGCCCAGATCACGACACTATTTGCTCTGGGCAACCTGTGGATGGCATGCAAGGCTTTGTGGAACGCTTGAAACGCTCGCAGATTCAGGCCGCCAATCTCGGCAAACAGCGGTCGTCACGCTTCAAAAGCCAGACGACCAACCTGCCAGCAGACTCTCATGGCTGATACGACGCAAGTGGCAAAACGGCCAACTCTCTGAAAACGAGTTGTGCAGCCTTCCCTAAATCGTAGCGTTACTCTCAGCGATCGTCTTTTCGACGGGTAGAGGTACTCCAAAGGGAGATAATTCATGAAAAACTGCGCCGCATCTTCACACATTGCATCACCGACTATTGACCTATTGTATGACTATGCTCCTTTCCTCGAGATTTGCAAATCAGAAGGAGCAATTGGCTCGTTTTCCCCCAGTGCACAGACGCCGCGGGTTGCAATCGTGGGGGCTGGCATTAGCGGGCTTCTGGCCGCGGCAGAATTGATGCGAGCAGGTGTCACCGATGTCACCGTGTTTGAAGCCCGCGATCGCATCGGAGGCAGAGTATGGTCACAACCTTTTGATCCACGGTACCCGCATCTCATTGCTGAAATGGGTGCAATGAGATTTCCTCCGAGTGCGACCGGCCTTTTTCATTACCTTGACAGGTACGGCATTTCGACGACAGCCTCTTTCCCGGATCCAGGAATGGTCGATACCGAATTGCACTATCGCGGTACTCGCCATATCTGGCGCGCGGGAGACCCGCCGCCCGCATTATTCAGTGTCGTTTACGAAGGCTGGAGAGCCTTTTTGCAGGAAGGATGCGTGATCAACGGTACGTCTCTAGTTGCTCCCGCAAAAATCACCGCAATGTTGAGGTCAGGCCGGTTTGAGGAAGCCCGAGCAGAATGGCAAACGTGGCTCGACGTGTTTCGTGACAGTTCTTTCTATGCAGCCATCGTGGCCATCTTCACTGGATCTCGCCCGCCCGGAGGCATCCGCTGGGAACGGCCTGACGACTTTGAACTATTCGGTTCTTTGGGCATAGGCTCTGGAGGCTTCCTTCCTGTTTATCAGGCGGCATTCACCGAAATACTGCGGCTCGTCATCAATGGCTACATGGACGATCAACGCTTGGTCTCTTGCGGAATTGCTACACTGGCTGAGCGCCTCGCAGCAGAGAAGATCGGAGAATGCACCGTTGCTGACCGGGTTCGCTTCAATGGCGTGGGCCGTATCTACAAAGAAGACGGAAAGATAAGGCTGATGACTGACGCGGACGAAATCATGACCTTTGACCGAGTTATCGTTACCAGCAACACAAGGACAATGCAGATGGTTCACGGCCTGACTGACGACGAGACGTTTCTCAGCCGAGACGTCTCACGGGCCGTTAGAGAAACGCATCTCACTGGGTCATCAAAACTATTCATGCTTACACATGGTAAATTTTGGATCGGTAACGATTTGCCAGTCACAATTCAATCTGACAGTTTTGCGCGCGGGGTATATTGCCTTGACTACGAGCCCGATAGGCCAGACGGTCCAGGTGTAGTTTTGCTTAGCTACACGTGGGAGGACGACGCGCACAAGCTACTAAGTGTCCCCGACAAAAAGCAGCGCTGCGAGCGTTTTGTCGACGCCCTTGCTACATTCAACCCTGAGCTTGCGCGCCACCTGACTCCCGTGGATGACGACTACGAGCATGCCATCCTTCACCATGACTGGTTGACTGATCCCCATTCTTCCGGTGCGTTTAAACTCAACTATCCCGGTGAAGATGTGTACTCACAGCGGCTTTTTTTTCAATTTCAGACGGCAAACGACCTCGCAACGGATACCGGCCTCTATCTGGCTGGATGTGGTTGTTCATTCACCGGTGGTTGGATCGAGGGGGCGGTCCAGACAGCTATCAATAGCGCCTGTGCCGTTATACGCAGTACAGGCGGAGACCTTCTACGGGGCAATCCTCTCGACGAAATACGCAGTGCCTATCACTACTGATATCGCATGCACTGACACCCTATTTTTGGACTCTTTATGTATTCGGAAGACACTCTGGAATCGCTTTGTGATGGTATACGCGATGGTGAAATCTCTGCGGATGACATGCGGAAGCACGCAATTAGCGCCAATGCTAGCCAGCAGAAGCTCAATTGTTTCATTGGTAGTCGCGACCTCGACGCACATTTCGCAAGGCCGAATGATGTGCTGAAATGTGCACCACTCTACGGCATCCCCTTCTCATTGAAAGACAATATTTGTGCTAGCGGGTTTCCAGTAACTGCCGGTACGCCAAGGATGGAAGGATGCATAGCGACACGCGATGCCATTATCGTCCGAAAACTGAAATCCTTGGGCGCTGTCGTCGCCGGTAAGAACAATATGCATGAACTTAGTTTTGGTATCACATCGGTCAATCCGAGGTGGGGAACGGTGGGCAACCCGACGGCTCCGGGATATCTGGCGGGCGGAAGCAGTGGCGGTTGCGCGGCCGCGGTGGCTGCCGGGATTGTTCCGATCGCGATCGGAACTGACACTGGCGGCTCGGTGCGGATACCGGCCGCCTTCTGTGGAATTATCGGCTTCAGGCCCACAAGCGGTCACTGGTCTTCGGCTGGAATCATTCCAGTTTCTCGCACTAAAGATTCACCTGGGCTTTTGACGCGAACGGCGAAGGACGCGTTGATGATATATGAGCTGCTGTCCACCGGTACCCGCCCTCCGGCAAAACAGATGAGTACTCCTTGCCGCATAGGACTTCCGGCGTCCATGTGGAGTAACCTCAATGAAGATGTCCGAAAGCATTGTTGGCATGCGATCACGCGTCTCATCCGCGCGGGGTTCGAGTGCGTTGATCTGGACGACTCGGCTGTTGCTGACTTAAATAGGATTGGAACTTTCACCATTCCCGTTTACGAATTCTTCATGGACTTTCCACGCACATTGCTTTCCTTCGGTTGGGCGAACAGGATAAATGCGATATTCGATAACATCCGTGATGAAGCTGTCCGCAACATCGTCCACAGCAACCTCAGTGCACAGCTGATCTCTGCGGCGGATTATTCTTTTGCGATCCAGAATGTGGGCCTTTTGCGTCAACAAATGAAAAACCTGTTCACCACCCAAGGTGTCGATTTTCTCGCATACCCGACGGTTCCGCGCAGCGTTCCCCACTGTAGCGATGCCGGGCGGCCCGAACTTTTCTCGGAGGTGATACGTAATACCGACTTGGCCAGCAATGCCGCGATGCCCTCGGTTACCCTTCCTGTTGCTCCGGATGGTGCATTGCCCGTTGGTTTGAGCCTTGACGCACCACGAGGTCAGGACCGCCGCCTCTTGACTATGGCAACGTCTGTAGAAGACGTTCTGAATTCGTCGTAACACGACTGCGATCTTCACTGCGAAAGGTTTCATCCGCAGGCAGCAGCAAACGATTCGCACACCGTTTCGGAGGCGGTAGCCAATGCAGATTTCATTGCAAAGAATAAACACTCTCTTTGACGCCGGTAGTTTTGTCGACCATCACCCTGTCGAGAGAAGTCATTTCATCTGCGGCGAAGGGTCTATAAATTCCGTAAGAACGTTTCTGGTCATGAATCGGGGACGAGACTGTGAATTCAGAGGAAGCGGACAGTGGCGCACCGCCACGCAGATTACAAAGACCGTAACGATGGCCCGGGACAGTTGCGCCCCATTGATTTACGTTCAGGACCGTCCCGGAGGGACAGATAGTTTCGATACCACAAAAGTTCTTTCGTCGGACATGTCGAAACTGCTTTTGTCACCAACTGGAATGGGCAGAGTCAGTGCATCCCTCGCGGAGTTGGCCGAGAAGAATTTGCTAATTTCCGCCATACTCGGCCCGACCTCAGGCCCCTTGGCCCTACCATTGATGCTGGCTGACTTGGTGTTGATGACCAAAAAGGGCGCCTTGTGCATGGGTCGCCCCGATATGGTGAAGGCCATGCTGGCTCAGGATTCAGATCTCTATTCGCTAGGTGGAACAGACGTTCACAGCAAGCACTCAGGTTCAGTTCAATTGGTATTCGAAGATGAAACAGACCTATTCGGATGTGTAAGGCAGTTGCTTCACGTCAGCGCCAACCGCGGAGCGAACCGTGGTCTGGGATATGAAGAACCCGAAGCAGCTGATTTCAAGAGCTTGATTCCATCGGATCATCGTACGCCCTATGATATGCATCAGTTGCTGCATTCTTTCGTCGACAAGGACAGCTTCACCGAAATTAGCCCCGAATACGCAAAGGAAGTGTTGACAGGCTACGCGACCATTAAAGGAAGCGCGGTCGCTATCATTGCCAATAATCCCCGCTATAAGGGCGGCGCCATTCACAGGCAATCCGCTACCAAAATAGTCAAAATGGTTGGTGTGGCTGAGAAAGTCAGGATACCGATCATTTTTATTGCTGACATCCCTGGATTTATGATAGGCCGGGAGGCAGAAAATAGTGGGATTTTTTCTGCAGCGGCAGATTTGTTCAGGGCACACGTTCGAAGCAAAGTACCTAAGTTGCTGCTCATTGCAAGAAAAGCGTACACGGGAGGCGTGTATGCTATGTGCGGCCCGGGCTTTAACCCAGTAGCAGTCTTGGCTTATCCGCAGGCTCACATTGGTGTTTTCAGTCCCGATACGATGACAAAAGTCATGCCAGAATTTGATGAGACGACAAGAGACATAATACAGAAGCTGACCGACGAAATCGAAAATCCTGAACTGTTGAAGGCCAGTGGACTGATTACCGACGTCATTGAAGTAGAAGATACCAGGGAGCAGGTTTCGAGATATTTGTTCGCGGAAGCAGGCAGATCTTGAGTCGGATGTTCTGATCGCGGGACAATGCGCGATTCGCCAGACTATTGTGCCCAGGTCGTAGCACTGCCGCGATCAAACTTCTTCCGACTGTTGCCGCGCCACGATCATCCGGCACTGCGTCATGATAACCGGCGATTCGGTGTACGCATGTCACGTTCATCGCGCTAGGCGGGGTCCACGCATTATCAACAAGATTGCGCTGCGTGTCAGGCTCAGCAGGACGATGCCGAGGAAAGATGCGTTTGGCACGCCGACCTGTAACCTCCATAGAGCGACTGCTTTTCTGCCAAGGATTGCAGTTCAGCTGTCAATGCAAAAACCGCTCGCTTTTGAACTGCTCCGATCGGATTGTGTGGCGTCTACACGCGCACGGACTTCACTGTGGCGCCTTTGCGCACGTCGGGCGTGCCTCCCGGATCAGTTCTATCTGAAAAAATGACGTGCACCAAGCCTGCCGCTGAACTAGGGCAGATGTAACCTATACACTATTGTCATTCGCGCTGTGGGACCAAAGTCCTGGACGAGGATGCCGGACGCGCCCGACTTCCGCGTCCGGCCCCGGTGACGAACTCGGCCTTGGTGTGGCAGCAGCAAGAAGTCTTAGAGGTGACAGCCAAGCGATCCGACTCGACGTAACCGATCAGTCCTCGATTATTGCGGCTACCAGGCAGATCGAGAATACTTGGGGACCTGCCAATGAAATGAGAGACGGGGATAAGGTGAGCCGCGCAACCGTTGACGATATCCGCTTGGTCTTCGAGACGAACGTGTTTGGGGTTGTCGCCGTTACGCAGGCGATGCTGCCGCTCCTTCGAAAAGCGCCGGTAGCTCGCATAGTCAACGTTTCGAGCGCAGGTGGTTCCCTCACGCTCAAGGACGGCCCGTCGGATTACTCTAGGCAGTATGTCGGTGTCTATCAGACCTCGAAAACAGCACTCAATGCGATACGCCATCGAGCTGGAGGGAACCGGTATTAAGGTCAATGCAGTCTGTCCAGGGTTCACAGCACTGACTTGAGCAACCACGCACCCGGAGCTGGGTGAGTCGAGGATGCGGCCCGAGAGCCGGTCCGCCTTGCCCTCCTTGACATAAACGGGCCGACCGGCACCTTTTCGAACGCAACGGGTCCGCTTCCCTGGTGAGTTAGTCCACAAAGATGCGATGCCGAGCAGTGTCAGATGCATGCTTCATCCGGGCCCAACGGTGCGGCTTCGTGGGCGCCTTTGCGCTCCAGATAATGTCCGACGCGGCGATTTCGCATGCGCAAGTGAGACAAGCTACGCCGTTGGACCTGACTGTCCCGAGCGAGTCGAGCGGGCTCCAGTCAATTTCAGACACCCTGACTTGTGTTGCGGCAGCTGCCCCGCAATGGAATAGCACCCCTAGCGTCATTGGAAGGCACGCAACGATGAGCTGCTTTGCGAATACCATGCACGCGCTGTGTCTCATGCTAGCCCACGAGCCGAGGTGAGCGCGAACGTCACACTGTCCGCTGCTTGTAGATGGCGTGCTGCGCAAGCCGGCGCCGGTTTTCCCGGCAGTTGGCGGCGGACCCCCACATGACCAGCGTACCCAAGCAGCCGATGATCGACACCACGCGCCACCCGGTCGGTGGCTAACGTTGCGCGCAGGCACTAACCACCATGCGAACAGTGCGACCGGCACGCACCGCTCTTCGGCGAGTTCGTCGATATAAGTACCAGTCACAACCAGCAGATGTTCGCGTCGATGCCCGCGATCAGCGCCGCAGATAAATTACACACGGATGGTCGTGGGCAATTCATCAAAAAACTCTATCGAATATAGAAGCAGCGAGACCGTAAGGTCGTCTTGCTCCTAGAGCGGTTGGCGAGGGGGACCAACCAAAAGGCGCCGATGAAGAGACGCATTTAGCTGCTTCTATCGATATCCACTCCTTCAAGATTTGGGGCATCTTCCAGGACGAATCTGGCGATGCTTGCATCGTATTTCGCGCCCCTGCCCCCCAAGGCAACCGTCGCTCGCTGCGCGCTGAGAAGCAACTCCTTAAGAGCAAGCTTGATCGTAGATGGGGTGTCGAATCTGCCCTTCGGCCCCGATAGAGTCAGAGCGCCTACTAGCTGACCGGTTGAATCGAACACCGGCACCGATGCTGATGTCGTTTCAGGATCGCGTTCACCGTATGAGACCGCGCACAATTGTTCCCGCACCTGATTCCAGCGCGGATCTGACGATTCAGAGAAAGCGAGCAGTACTTTGCCGGAGGCGCCGTTGTCAATCGGGAATTCCTCCCCAATACGTATCGCTACTCTCACGCTTCTCGAAGGCTCCACGCGGTACAGAACCAAGCGCTGGTCACCTTGCCGCACATAGAAAGATGCCGTCTCGCCCAAGTCTCGACTGAGCTGCTGAAGGATCGGTTCCACCACTGGACCGACTTGAAACGACCGCTGGTAAAGCATTGCGAGCCGTAGCGGTTGAGGTCCGATAGAGTACTGACCGTCATTCAACTTCCGGATAAATCCGCCGTGCTCTAAAGCGCCGAGCAACCGCAAGACCGTACTTTTATACAACCCGGCACGGCGCGAAAGCTCGGTTAGCGTCAACTGGTCGTCGGTCGGGCCGAATGCGCTGAGAATAGCAAAAGCTCGGTCAAGAACCGCGACTCCGCTGCTTGTCTTCGATGCGTCGACTGAACGCTGCCCGTCGTCGGGCCCAATGCCAGTCATTTCTTCCCCCTCCGCGTCAATTGCCGTCACTTTACGGTTTCGCTTGACAGAACTCAAGTTTCACTTTGGTATAAGGGTTTACCCTCATTAACGAGCTTACCCCGACCATGTAGAGTTCTCTCACGTAGATCTATGGTCTATTGGATAGAACCATGGAGTTACTCGTGAATACCCGAATCCCAAGTGTTGATCAGCGAGGTCGGGCCGCGCGACGGATTGCAGAGCGTTAAAGCGGTGATCCCCACTGCAGCGAAGCTACGATGGATCTCCGCGCTCGCCGCTGCGGGTCTTAGGGAAATTGAAGTGGGTTTGCGTATTTCGGCGAACGTGACCGCCGATTTCGGGAACGTGACCGATCCGGCGGGGTGAGGCGTTGCGCGGTGTTGATTGTAGATTTCCTTGTTAGTTCTGGTCGAGTTTGGGCTCCAGGACGTTGGGTTTTGGGGATGCTTTTCTGAGGGATTCACCGGTGAGCGTGATCCGGTGATGACGCTGCATGAGGCGGTCGAGCATTGCGTCGGCGATGGTCTCGTCGCCGATCCATCCATGCCAGTGCTCAATCGGTAACTGGCTGGTGATGATGGTCGCCTTTCCCGCCGAGCGGTCATCGATCATCTCGAGCAGATCGTTTCGAACCATCGTATCGAGAGGCGCCATTCCCCAATCGTCCAGCAGAAGTACGTCAACGCGGGCAACCTGCAGCAGCCATTTTGTGAAGCCGCCGTTGCCGTGCAGAACGCGAAGCTCTTCGCCAAGTCGTGGCACGCGCAGATACAAGGCTGAATGCCCACGCCGGCAAGCGTATTGGGCCAGGGCGCAAGCGAGCCACGATTTCCCGGCGCCGGTTGGGCCGCTGATGAGCAGGCTGTAGCCGGCTTCGACCCAGTCACCGAGCGCGAGACTCGTGAGTGAGCGCGGATCGACGCCACGGCCAGCGCGCGTGTCGAGATCTTCAATGGCGGCTTATCCGGCACGATCAGCTGCGGCACGCCACCATAGAAGGTCAGCGCACGTGCGATGCCGCTCAGCCAGTCCTCCATCGTTTCGGCTGGCGTCGCGCATGCGAACGTGTAACTCGATGCGCCCATGGCCGCCACGAAGATGTGCGCGCGGCGTCCAGTCGTCAGCGGCAACGTGGGGCCGGCGAAGTCGACAAACAGTTTCTCGCCGGCGCGGTGAATCTGACGCATCGAGCGCTTCAGGCGTTTCGTGAACGCCTTGTAGTGCTCGCAGAACTGCGTATAGCGGTAGGTCTGCCGGTCCGCAAACTCGGCCTGGTACTCCTCCCACAGCAACGTCAGCGTCATGCCCTTGCGACGCAGCTCCTGGTGGATGCGTCCGTAGTCGGGCTGGGCGTAGCCTGCTGGCCCCGTGGGCTTGCCGAGGAGCCGCCGCTCGAGGTCGCCTTCATCCATATCGCTGGCGCTTGCCCAGTCCAGCCCGGCGGCACCGGCCAGTCCTATGTACTTCGTGACCACGCCCTTGGATATGCCCAGTGACGCGGCGATCCGATCGTGCGAGAAACCGCCGTCGAATTTAAGTCGTAAAACGTCCTTGATCATGCGCATGTTCATCCGGTGCGCGGCCATGCTCTCTCCGGCAAAAGCCGGCGAGCATAGCCCGCGTAGTTGATGTCATGCGCAACGCCAATCCTGCCTTCCGGTCCGCACGGTCACGTTCCCGAAATGCCCGGTCACGTTGCCGAAATCGCCGGTCACCATCCCGAAACGGCCGGTCACGTTCGTCCGAAATACGCAGTGGGTTCATTCGTGCCGACGAAGCTGCTGCCGCAGATGGCTGACATTCGCATAGTCGTCGCGCATGGGCTGTCTATTCCGGATTTGCGCGTCGCGGTTCTCGCGCCGAACCTGCGTGGTAGTCAGCGCGGTTTCGAAGCTGGCGTGCACAAGGTCACGCTTCCCGTTTCAGTGACCATAGAACACTCGCTGGCCAATATGCAGAAAACCAATGAGCAGATGATCGAGGAAGTGCGCAATATCGTCGCGCTTCGCAACGAACGGTTTCCAAGCGTAGAGATAGAGGCCGGCATTTCGGTTGCCTTCGGCTGCACGATCGCCGGCACTGTGACCGATGACCAGACGATGCGCATGCGTTTGGCAATGGCCGAGTGTGGTGTTGATGAAATCGGCCTGTCCGATACGAGCGGCTACGCGAATCCGACCCAGGTTCGCCGGCTGTTTCGCCGGCTCCAAACGGAACTTGGCTCAAAGGCTGGCGGTGCACACTTCCATAACACGCGCGGACAGGGACTTGCCAACGTCGTCGCAGCGCTTGAAGTCGGCGTGACGACGATCGACTCCAGCCAGGCGGGTCTCGGCGGTTGCCCCTATGCGCCGGGCGCAACCGGCAACCTCGTGACTGAGGACTTGGTCTTCCTGCTGGAAGCCATGGGCTATGACACGGGCGTGGACATCGACAGGCTGATCGCCGCGCGTGCCATTCTCGCCGACGCGTTGCCTCGCGAAACGTTATACGGACACTTGCAGGACGCGGGGCTCCCCAAAGGATTCGCATACGCAGACGGCCACGCATCCAGTGCGCCGCAACCGGAAGACTACCGGATCAGACTAGCGCAATGAGCAAAGTGCGAGCCAACCAAGATTTGCCGTATAGCGGCGTACGCGTCGTCGAAATGACGCACATGGTGATGGGGCCCACATGCGGCATGGTGCTGGCGGACCTCGGCGCGGAGGTGATAAAGGTCGAACCCATTTCCGGCGACAGCACGCGCGCTTTGCGCGGGTCCGGGGCGGGCTTCTTCAGCACGTTCAACCGCAACAAGAAGAGCATCGCTGTCGACGTAAAAGATCCCCGCGGCGTGGAAATCATCTACAAGCTGCTTGCAGGGGCGGACATTTTCAGCGAGAACTTCAAGAGCGGCACGATGGACAAACTTCGCCTCGGTTATGCCGCACTGTCCAGGATCAATCCGCGTCTCATCTACGTGTCGCATAAAGGGTTTCTGCCCTGCCCATACGACCATCGCACCGCGCTGGATGAGGTCGTGCAGATGATGGGCGGCCTCGCTTACATGACGGGGCCGGAAGGCAGGCCACTTCGCGCGGGCACGAGTGTCAACGACATCATGGGAGGCATGTTCGGCGCGATCGGTGCGATGGCGGCCCTCGCACAACGCGAACGCACCGGCCGTGGTCAGGAAGTGCAAAGCGCGCTGTTCGAGAACAATGTGTTCCTCGTAGCACAGCACATGATGCAGTACACGGTGACTGGTACTGCCGCGGCGCCGATGCCGCGCCGCATTTCAGCCTGGGGCGTCTATGACGTGTTCTCGGTGAAAAACGGCGAGCAGATCTTTCTTGCGGTCGCCTCCGATACTCAATGGGCGCCGTTCTGCGACGCTTTCGGGCTGGCGGAGCTCAAGTCGGATGAGCGGCTAGCCTCCAACAATCTGCGCGTGCAGACCCGCGAATGGTTGCTGCCGCAGCTTCGAAAACATTTGGAAGCGTTCACCGCCGCGGAGATTAGCGCGATCTTCGAGCGCTGCGGGCTGCCTTATGCGCCGATCATGAAGCCGCAGGATCTTTTCGATGATCCGCACCTGCTCGCTACCGGCGGACTCGCCGAAGTGACTTTGCCGCCTGACGCCAGCGATGCGGGGCAAGCCATCGCGACACGGACTGCGCTGCTGCCCTTGACGCTCGGTGGTGAGCGCCTGCACCTACGCGCGCCGCCGCCTTCGCTCGGTCAGGATACTCGACAGATCTCGGATACACGGCTGAGGATCTCGGACGATTGATCGAGGCTGGGGTTGTCAAGTGTCGGGACGCCCAGCCTCACGATGCGTCGAATCCTTCGGCGAACGAACTCGCCAGCGCCTGAACTAGCGAAGCAAACAAGCAGTCACTGTTCCGCAGAGGCCGGGCCTCTGCGCGCCGCGATTTGTCCGGAGACGAGGCATGGCATTGAGTTCATCGAATATCGCCACAGGCCGCGTGGCGGATTCCACCCTCGAGCACTCCGCGGCCAGAAAAGCCGCGCGGCGCTTCATTCCGCTACTGGCGCTTGCGTACTTCTTCAACTATCTCGATCGCACCAGCGTCGGTTTCGCGGCGTTGACAATGACCCGCGATCCGGATTTGACCGCTACGCAATTCGGCTGGGACGCTGGCATCATGTTTGCGGGGTATTGCTTGTTCGAGATTCCGAGTACCCTCGCGCTGTACCGCTTCGGCGCGCGGCGCTGGCTCGCCCGCATCATGATCACGTGGGGCCTCTTCGCAGCGGCAACGGCACTGGCTGTCGGCCCGAAAAGCTTCTACGCGATCCGGCTGATGCTTGGCATCGGCGAGGCCGATTTTTTCCCGGTGTGATCTTTTTTCTCGCGGTCTGGTTTCCGCCTGCCTATCGCACCCGAGTTCTGGCTTGGTTCACCGTCTCCACGCCGCTCTCGTCGCTCGTCGGGGGGTCGCTCTCGGCTGGCCTGCTGCACATGGACGGTGTCTTGGGACTAGCTGGCTGGAGGTGGATGTTCGTCGTTCAAGGACTGCCCGCGTGCGTGCTCGGTTTTCTAGCACTCAAAATGCTGGCGGACAAGCCCGCCGATGCGAAGTGGTTGTCCCACGACGAACGGCAAGCTCTGCAGGGGCGTTCGATCGAGAAGACACGTCAAGTCGGAAGAAGAAAAATTTCGTCGCGGCATTGAAGGACGTGCGAACCTACATTCTGGCGATGATTTCCTTCGGCTTCACGATGGGCTCTTACGGCATCGGCATCTGGCTCCCTCAGATGCTGAGGGCTCACGGCATGAGCGTG
This sequence comes from Paraburkholderia sp. JPY419, assembly GCF_050435705.1. NCBI lineage: Bacteria > Pseudomonadati > Pseudomonadota > Betaproteobacteria > Burkholderiales > Burkholderiaceae > Paraburkholderia > Paraburkholderia sp. JPY419. The sequence continues at coordinate 777,346 of NZ_JBNDKV010000003.1, forward strand.
GCAAAGACGGGCTGGATGTCGGCGGTGCCTTACTTCTTTGCTACTGTTGCGTTGCTCTGGTGGGCCAAGCGAGTCGATAGTCGCGGCGGGCCGATAAAGAATCTGGCCGCGGGTCTGCTGATCGGCGCAATCGCGCTCGGCGTCTCGACGTACTTTCATCAACTACTTCCGACGATGGCCGGCCTCACGCTCGCGCTTATCACCACGATTGCTGGGCGAACGATCTTCTATACGCTCCCAGCCAGCTTCCTTTCCGGCCAAGCGGCCGCCGGTGGGCTCGCCTTCATCAACTCGTTCGGCGCGCTTGGCGGCTTTGCCGGACCGTATCTCATCGGCTATCTGAAAGACGGTTTCGGTACGTTCTCAGCCGGCATGATTGGTCTGTCAATCGCGCTGGGCATCACGACATTGCTGACACTGTCACTTCATGCGTTCGATTCCGGAGAACAGACGTGAACAAATCTCATTCGCCGCGGCGTCGGCAATTGCTCGGCACTGCCGCAGCTTCCATGATTCTCTCCCCTGTCACCGGGCGCCATGCGTTTGCAAGAGAGGAAAAGCACGTCATGAGCACAACGAGTAATTACCTTCCCGTTCGGGCCGACTGGCTCGCTCGCGGCACCGAAGCCGCGCTCGAGCCCGACATGCCGATCATCGATGCGCATCATCACTTCTACAAGCGCCCTGGATGGACCTGCCTTCTGGACGAGTATCTCGAGGACGCGCGCTCGGGACATAACATTACTGCCTCGGTGTTCATGCAGGCGCTGACACGGTATCGCCCGTCTGGTCCCGAGGCACTGCGCCCTGTGGGAGAAATCGAATATGTTGCAAGCGTCACGACTCCTTTGCAGAGCGGCAAGCCGCAGGTTGCGAAAGCCATGGTCGGCTACGCTGATCTTCGCCGCGGATCAGCGGTGCGCGATGCTCTCGAAGCAGAACTGCATGCTGGCGATGGTAGATTTCGTGGCGTTAGGCACCTCGTTACTTGGGATGCCGACCGGTCCCTTGTCAATCCATTGTCGGCGCCCCCGCGAGGGCTGCTGCTCGATCCGGACTACGGGGCGGGAGTCGCACAACTAGCTTCGCTTGGACTCTCATACGACGCGTGGTTATTCTTTCCGCAGCTGCCGGAGTTGTACGAGCTGGCCAAGTCCAATCCTCATACGTCTTTCATCATCAACCATTGCGGCGGCGTTCTCCGGATCGCCAGCTATGCAAAGCAGCGCGAGGAAGTATTCGATGCGTGGTCCCGTTCAATGCGCACGCTCGCCGAACTGCCGAATGTCTATGTAAAGGTGGGTGGCCTTGGTATGCGCATCAATGGCTTCGAGTTCGAAAAGGGCGAGCGCCCACCCTCGTCGGACCAATTGGCACAGGCGTGGAAGCCATGGATCTATACGTGTATCGATGCATTCGGTGCGGCCCGCTGCATGTTCGAAAGCAATTTCCCCGTGGACAAGGGCTCTTATCCCTTCAGCAACGGTTGGAACGCCTTCAAGAAGTTGACTGCGCAAGCGAGTCCCGCAGAGCGCGAAGCATTGTTTCGGGGCACGGTCACCAAAGCCTATCGCTTCGAATGAGTGCGTCCGATGGATCAGCGGGGCCGGCCCGGAAGCATCGTCATCAATGTCGGTCCAACAACTGCGTTTGGACAGCCTTTGTGTGTGTATGACAGGACCGGCGCGATAGCCGCCTGATGACGCCGACTTGGAAGGAACTACCGTTCTTGCCAATGACGCCATGCTGGCAGTTCAACTGCCAGCATCGGTACGTCCCGGACGCTTTTTGTCATCGTAGCGCGAATTTTGACTATCTGCAGTAGCAGTTTTCGGGTTACTTGCGGCCCATTTCACTTTCTGTAGCATCGGGCATGCTCAGTTCTCCGCAGCAAGCTAAGGGTACGCCTGCCCCTAGGTTCTCTCGAATCCTCTCCCAAGTTCCCAGTCTGTTATTCGGCGATCATATTCCAGTTGTTCCCACCCGGCCGCATGCACGTAATGCTCAACAACATCATCTCCCAAGACATCCCGCAGCCAGGCTGAATTTGATGCAACATCGATCGATTCTCTTAGCGTCTTGGGAATTTCCGGAAGACCGCGATCGCGGTACGCGTCACCATGAAATGGACCGGGCAGTTCGAGGTTCTCGGTAATCCCCGCGAGGCCGGCCGCGATCAGCCCCGCGAAGGCCAGGTATGGATTGAGATCCGCGCCTCCGATCCGACATTCGACCCTAGCCGCATACGAGCCTTCGCCGCAAACCCTGAAACCAGCCGTACGATTGTCTGGGCTCCAGACCGCCTTGGTCGGGGCGAACGTCCCTTTTTGAAATCGTTTATATGAGTTAACGTATGGCGCTAAAAACAGCGTGATGTCTCTCGAATACTTCAGAAGACCCGCAAGGTAGTGGCGCATAACATTGGCCATGCCATAGGGCGAATTTCTGTCAAAAAACAGCGGAGCGCCGCACATCACCGCGTGCATCGCGTCGCCGAGCGCACCCTTGAGCCAGTTGCGATCGAGTTTTCCGTCTGTCTTCATGTGACCGATTGCTGGCTCGATTGCGCTGCGCCGTCTGATCATCGCGCGTAGTCCGCGTGTAATGCCCCGCCGCAAGCCCGGGTGGTAGATCTTCACACCATCGACGGCGACACCCTTGTAGCCACGGTCGACGATGGCGACCTCCGGCGTGGCGTCGCACAGGATTGCCGCCTGCTCCAGCGCTTCAGCCAGGGTGTGCCCGTCGTACGGATTGCCTGGCATCGAGCGCATGCCAACCACCAGTCCTTCCTTGTGGGTCGTCGCGATCGAAACTTTCACCCCGAACTCGTACGGCTTGCGCGCCTTGCCCTTGGCCAGGCACTCGACTTCCGGTGCATGCAGCGCATAAAGCTTGTTCTTGTCCTTCGGCTTCTGCGCCAGAATGCGTCTCGTGCGGGCGATCAGTTCCGTTAATTCAGCGCAGCCTAGGTCGGCCACCTGGTTGACCTGCCGCTCCACATCGCGCATCACCCGTCCAACGCGCGAGCGCAGCGTGCGCAGCGCTTTCCTCATGCGTTTGTACTGTTTCGCGTGAGCGTAGCGGCCAATCTGCAGCGCCAGATGCGGCGCCTCGCGGTTGTAGTTCTGCCTCAGTTTCAGACCGTGCCGTGCCGCGGCTTTCACCAGATGTTCGCGACACCGTTCGAGCAGGCGCGAATCGGTTGGGTGGGCGATCGCCTTCTCCATGACGGTCGTATCAACAATCACGCGCTTGACCGTCCGCGCTGCGCCTCGTACAGCCGCCGGTTCCGCTCGAGCAGCTGGTTGATGACACTTGGCTGCCCTTTTGGTCCACTAGCGAAGAGTCCTCCCCATGAATCTGCAACCTCAGCATATCGCGGATCGCGCAACCTGATCTTCTGTGCCCGCTTCAGGTGCCAGAAAGGCACGCCTGGCGAAAGATGGTGTTCCAGATGATATTCATCAAGGTTCGCGCCGACCAGCAGTCGCTCGATCAAATTGCCCTTGCGGTTACGCGTCAAGTACACATCTTCGGTTTCGGTCTCACACATTGGCGAATGCTCAGCGAGTTCAATGAACCAGCCCAAGGCTTGGAACGTGGTTAGATATGGAACAAGCCAGAACAGCACGAGCAAATCCAGCGATTGCGTCAGGGCAAAGCCGAAAATGACAATCAGCCAGAATACCGCAAATCCATAGGTGTCGATGGCAGCACCCCGCCTGTCGATGTCTTTTTTCCCCTCACGAGAAATAAGAAACCGCTCACTCCATAGATACTTGAGATAGCGTACCGTCGCTCCGCCAAACATCGCTTTCCAGACGATGGCAAAGGCGTATTCACGTGGCGGGCGCACATCATACACGCCCGATGATATAAAGAACTTCAGGTCAGGATCCCTTTCAGGGTCGCCGAGATATGGATGGTGCAGATGAAACATGCGAGTAGCGATAAGCCCAGTGCCGCTGAAAAACAGGATATGCGGCGAAGACGATGCCGAGCACGTAGTTCCATCCGGTGCTCCTGGCAAGCGTCCGGTGCGCGGCATCATGCGCGATAGTGGTCAGTCCGCGTTGTTGCGCGCCGATTACGAGTACTGCAAGCGGGTAGAACCACCACGAGATCCGTATCGTCGCATAAGCACACGCAAGAATGACAAGATAGTCCTTCACAATGTAGAGTGCGCCCGTCAAATTATCGGGCCTCAATTCGGCCAGCTCTCGCGTAATGTCGCGCGAGAATCGCGAAGTGGTGAAACGTTTGCCGCGCAATTGCCAAGCGTCGTAAATTTCCATGATCAAGCTCCCTCCCAGAAAGATCGACGTCAGACAGCGTCAAGTCCGCGTTGAAGATCGGCGACGATATCATCAATGTTCTCAATCCCAACGCAAAGCCGAATCGATCCGTCGAAAATGCCAGCGGCCTCGCGCTTTTCTTTGGGAACCGTTGTGTGCGTTGTCGAAACGGGATGCGTGACCAACGTTCGCGCGTCACCGACATTCGACACGTGGTACATTAGCTCGATGTTGGTTATGAATCTTCGCCCTGCCGCTTCATCGCCCAGTTCAAACATAATCATTGCGCCGTAGCCGACGCGTGCGTCAACTAACCCGTCGACAAGCTCACGTTCGTATCCTGAAGACAGCGATGGATATGAGACACGTGCGACCTTCGGATGGGCGTTAAGGAACTCCGCAACCGCGACGGCATTTTCGCAATGCCGCTGCATGCGAAGATGAAGGGTTTCGAGTCCTTGTATCAGCTGAAAGCTGGCGAGGGGACTGATCGCGGCGCCGGTGTCACGAAGCCAAGTCATCCGGGATTTAAGCAAATAGGGACTGGCGCCAAGATCGTCAAGTTTCAGAACAGCTTCTTTCCAGATGATGTCGCCATGCGCTTCATCTCCGTCGTTGAACAACGGAAACCGGCCTGCGTCGTCAAACGCGAAGCTTCCGTTATCGACAATCAGTCCACCAAGTGTCGTTCCGTGGCCGCACAGATACTTTGTCGCGGAATACGTGGAGATATCCGCGCCCAGAGCTTTCGGACGGCAAATCAAAGGGGTTGTCGTGTTATCTACAATAACAGGAATCCCGCGCCGCTCACCGATTTCCACCAGTGCCGGAACAGGCAAAGGGACAAGGCACGGATTGGAAAACGTCTCTCCAAACATAGCAATCGTCCTGTCGTCCAACATCCGCTCGAACGAATTTACGTCTCTTGGATCCGCAGATCGTGCCTCGATACCCAATCGTTTGAATGTATTGAAGAGCAGATTCCACGTATTGCCATATAGATACTTCGATGCGACAACGTTATCGCCTGGCGTTCCGCTGCACAGGTTAGCGATAGCGAGAAAGGTTGCGGACTGCCCTGAGGCTACCGCCAGGGCGTCGCTCGCACCCTCTACTGCAGCGAATCGCTTCTCGAGGATGCGCGTTGTCGGGTTGATGATCCTGCTATACGTGAACCCATCTTCTCGGACGTTGTAGATGTCGGCAATTTTTTCAAGATCGCCGTCAAGTTCATAGGCGGTAGATTGATAAATCGGTACAGTCACCGCTTTGGTGACAGGGTCATGACGATAACCGGCGTGTAGAAGTGATGTCTCGCGGTTCATTTTGGCGTTCGCATTGTTTCTTAACATGTCAAATGGCCTTTTTCCATAACTCGGTTATACCGCGGCCCGGGTGGTTTCCGGATTCATCGAATGAAGCTGAAAAGAAGTCTTCAAACGCAGTTCCCAGCAGGCGGATCCACAACGGATCAATACATCCCATGCACCCGATCCTGAAACTGCGCGTCGGAAGATGCAGCTTGGTATAGATGTAGAGGTTGTACTCCACGAGATGGGCGTACAGCGCGTCGAGATCTTCTTGCGTTTGAACGACATCGCGCGCCGTCAGTGCAAGGCATACCGGCGATCGATGCCGCGGTTCCAGCAATGGAGAGGCGTATGGCGCAGTTGCGCGGATGATTGCGTCACGCACAGAGGCGTATCGCTCCCCACGGCGAACCACCCCTTCAACAGCCAGTTCTTCGAGCGCCTTTGCGCACGCCTGAACAACATGCGTCGGTGGCGTGGAACGCCACTCGCCAGTCTGTTCGAAGTTACGCCATTGGTCCCGAACGTCCAACACGAACGAGTTGGTCTCTGAGGACTTGCTATGGAGCGTTTGCAGCGAGGCAACAAAAAAAGACACACCCGGCGGACCCTCGATGCACTTGTTACTCGAGGTCACAAGGACGTCAAACGGCACCTCCCTGGCACTGATTTCCACAGCGCCGAAAGAACTCATTGCGTCGATAATGGTTCTTACCCCATGACGCGTTGCCAACTCTACCATTGGCCGGAGCGGATTCACGACTCCCGTGGTCGTTTCACAGTGCACAAAACAAAGATGCGTGATCCCCGGATCCTCTTCCAGGCAGGCAGCGACTTTCGCCAGGGGGAAGGAGTGATCACTCGGGGCAACGATGCTGACGGCATTAATGCCTCGGATCTGCAGCATTTTGAGTATCCGCTCGCCGTAGCTTCCATTAATGCATACGAGCGGCCGGTCTGATGTCCCAACGAACGAAGCCAATGCCGCCTCTACGCCGTAAGACCCGCCGCCCTGTATGGGTACTGCCGAGTACCCCCCCCCGAGCGTCCAGCAAATCTACAATCAGGCCTCTTACCCGCTCCGTTATTTTCTTGAAACTCACGTCACGGGAACCCATGTCAAACTGCATTTCAGCCTTTACTTCGGCGGCCAACGCCAATGGCCCCGGTGTCAATAAAAATGGGTGCCGTGCGGTCATAGGTCCACACTCCATAGTCGAAACAGTTATTTGATGACGCGAAAGCGCTGCCCATGCCCCACCTGACACCCGTCGCGCACAGATATCAGAGATCAAAGTAATTGGTTACCGATGCGGCCGAGCCCATCGCATTGGACTTCATGTCAATTGACGGACTGGAGCTCTTGCGCAGGCCCGCTTCGAGTGATCCGCATTCCTCCGCAACTGATACTGATCATGCCACAGGGAACCACCGCACCAATATGAGTTCTTCTTATGCATACCTAATAACCTTTAATACTGCCGTCGTTCCACTGAGGAACCTGATATGACGACGGCGCGAACTGGTTTGTGCCGTCTTCACACAAGGCACGTTGCACGGAGATAATTTGTGAAATGTCTATGACAGCATCCGCGACGAGATCCGAACGCCGTCGTTGTATATCCGTATCGAATATTCCTTGCGGGCAACCTTCCTCGAACCGCTATGGTCGTATTGAAGTACACGCAACTTGGCGCTAGTCCTGTGTGGCACGGCGACGGTTTGCGACAGATTTGCCCCCCCCCGCCGCCTGTCATCAGGCATATGTCCAACCGACAACACTTCAAACGCAGCGCGGGGCCTTCGGTTGATCGTGGTCAACGACACACCCTCTGTTGCTGCGGCAAACTAAACCCGTATTGTGACGTGGCAGCGTGGCTGCACCAACGCTACATCTCGCAGTTGCTCGCGCGCACCGTCCGCGACAATTTGTCAAGATGTTCAGCAGCTCTAGGGCATGCCTGGCTCGAGGCAGCCACTGGTAGTCCGTTCCCCACCTCTGATCACCATGAATCGCGAAACACGGTTAGTACAGGCACAGCGCTCTTACGCGTACAATACTCAGTCAGATTGACGGCCCCTGTCGCGATCGTTTTGATAGCAGCACACCGACGAACGATGTGCATACGGTGGGAGTGAGAAATCAGCGAGTGATCCGCGGCGAGGTTCGCCGCTTCCTACGCCAACTAGGCGTGGAGAATATGTGTTCGGAGAATTTTCATGCGTCTTACCGTCCAGCTCGACATGTTTAATACTAGCCGTCCGATGGCATTTGCAGTCCTCTGGCTCGACACAGAAAAGCGGCAATGGTCGCGCGAGGCTCATTCCGGACTAGACTTACCCGAATGGGGCTCGTTGCATGTGGATTGCGGCAACACGTTAGTGTGCGGGCCCAGCGAAAACACACTCGTGTATGTTCTCGAAGGATTGAATCTCGACTGTCGTTATAGACTTTTCGAAGGCGACTCCGGATCTGCGCTGCGGTATACAGAAGGACGTTGGGCTCCATCAAACGGCCACTGGCATATTCAGTGTATTGATAACCAACGGGGACAGCCTGAACAAGAACTGTTCACCACCGGCAAGAATTCCTGACAACATCTGCGTTAAAGAAATGAAGCAATCGAACGGCAGCACCTGCTCAGGAATCTGACCACTGTGATCGATATACATCTCGAATGGTGGTTGAGCCCTCCATAAGTTTGGGGGGTTGACCGATCGAGGCTCCATGATCAACGATCATCACCCGCCAGCTTGCCGTACCAGTTGAACGTCTCGCATCTGCGACAGATCATTTTTATTTCCCATGCCGCTGCACCGCGATAACTCCCGGTGCGTACGCCAGCTTCTCGTTGGTGTCTTTCCAAATATGCGCCCATCCGCAACTGCACCGGACGGCGTCGATAGCTCCGTCTGGCGAACTTACCCCTTCGCCGTTGAGCTTATCGTTGCGCCGGCCAAACTGCTAACGCAGGAGGACAGGGCCCCTTTGCCTAACTTGATACACCGAGCTTTGTCACTAATTCGCGCGTTGTCGAATAGCCCGTCTCGCATCGGCATCCTGCAATCCAATTGCCTATCCTCATGCCGCGGCAACCTTCGGCGCTCGAGCAATATGTCGCCAGCGCGCGCGCAATGGACGTCAGGGTCGCGGGCCCCCTATAACCGACGTTGCGAATTAACGCGAGACCCCACGCGTTTCATGTTTGCCAAGACAGATTGCGGATCATAGTGCAGCGAAGGTCCGCTCAATCCCAGACAGAGATAATTTGTCGCTCCACGTCCTCGTGGTTGCGCTTTCGGCAACGCAGATGCGGTGGGATGGGCCGCGTTCGTTGATCCTGTAGCGTCGTAGCTCGGGAGGAACCAACGGCTCGTTTGTTTCGATCGTCCGACTGATGCCGCTGGCCCTCAATGACCGACCGTAAGCGGCTCGTGCCGGCCGTTATAGACGGTGGCTGAGGTCGACATCAAAGTGATGTCCATCATTTCCGATCTGATGGGCACCACTTTGACACAGTCTGCAGAGAAGAAGCCAGGTACACGAACGGGGCGCCCGAATTACCCCCGGGAGCTTCGTGAGCGACTGGCAGCGGCAGCTTGCGAGCCTGGCGTATCAGTCTCAAAGCTGGCCCGGGAGAATGGCATCAACGCGAACATGCTGTTCACCTGGCGGCGGCGATATCTGGACGATCAGCAAGCTCGATCTGCCGGGCTCATTCCGGTCGTATTGCTCAGCGACACGCCAACAGAGGTCATTGCATCAGCTCCGGTAGAAGCGCAAGCGCTGGGCGCGAAGCCTGTCTCACCGGTCGGCACGATCGAGATCCGGATCGGTCGTGCGGTGGTTAAAGTGGACGGCCTGGTTGATGCCGATATGTTGCGGATCGTGCTGGGCAGTCTGCGCTCATGATCTCCCTACCGGCAGGCACGCGCATCTGGATCGCTGCTGGCGTCACCGATATGCGATGCGGGTTCCAGGGGTTGGCAGCGAAGGTGCAAACAGCGCTTGAGGAGAATCCTCTGGGCGGCAACGTCTACATCTTCCGGGGCCGTCGCGGCGATCTGATAAAAATTCTCTGGGCCACGGAGGACGGAATCTGGCTTCTCGCGAAGCGGCTTGAACGAGGCCGTTTTATATGGCCCCAGGCCGACGGTGGCAAGGTGCATCTGAGCTCTGCACAGCTGTCGATGCTGCTTGAGGGCATCGACTGGCGACAGCCCCGTCGCACCGCCGCATTATCGATGTTGTAAACCGCGCGGCAGACTCGTAAACTACGGCGCATGTCGAGCGGCGCCGATCTTCCTGACGATGTCGAACTCCTGAAGGCCTTGCTGGTCGAGGCTCGTAGTCTGCTTGCCGAACGCGATGTCGAGATTGAGCAGCTCAAGGCCCAGATCGACAAGCTCAGGCGCATGCAGTTCGGTCGCAAGTCCGAGCAGCTGCAGCGGCAAATCGAGACGCTCGAGACTCAACTCGAGGATCTGGCCGCCGGGCGCGGCGTTGCGGATGTGCAGCGTGCGCAGGCTCGCGGTGCAAATGCGTCCGCCTCGATTGCGAGGACGGACGAAGCATCTTCGAGGCAAGCGCTTCCCGCGCATCTGCCGCGCGAGGATCATGTACTCGGGCCCGAATCGAGTTGCCCGGACTGCGGTCAACCAATGCAGGTGCTCGGCGAGGACGTGTCCGAACAACTCGCCCGGGTCGCAGCTGCGTTCAAGGTCATTCGCACGATCCGGCGCAAACTGGTTTGCCCCTCCTGCAGTACTATCACCCAGCCACCGATGCCCGGCCTGCCGATCGAGCGCAGCATCGCCCATCCGAGCTTGCTGGCAGACATCCTCGTCTCGAAGTATGCAGACCACCAGCCGTTGTACCGGCAATCGGCGATCGCGGCGCGCGACGGCGTGACGCTTGACCGGGCCAGCATGGGCCGATGGGTCGGCCAGTGCGAGGCACTGTGCGCACCGCTAACAGAGGCGCTGCGCCGCTATACCGTGTCCGCCACCAAGCTGCACGCGGATGACACGCCGATCCCGGTGCTCTCACCGGGCAACAGGAAGACCCGCACCGGCCGGCTATGGGTCTACGTGCGCGACGATCATCGCTCCGGCTCGGCGCAACCTGCTTCAGTCTGGTTCGCGTACTCGCCGAACCGGCAAGGCATCCATCCTCAAACCCATCTCGCCAGCTTCAAAGGGATTCTGCAAGCGGACGCTTACGCGGGCTTCGACGAATTGTTCCGCGATGGCTTGATACGCGAGGCGGCATGCCATGCCCACGCGAGGAGAAAGTTCTACGACATCCATGTGCGCACGCCATCTGACACAACACAAAAGGCACTCGAATATATTGGCGGGCTCTATGACATTGAGGCCTCCATTCGCGGCAAGCCCGCCGCCGAACGGCTGCGAATACGGCAGGAGAATGCCAGACCTCTGCTTCAGATCTACGAAGCGTGGCTCAGGGCAAAGCTCGAAACGCTGTCGTCGAAGTCCGATACGGCCAAGGCGATCAACTATACGCTGAACCAGTGGAGCGCACTGACGTTGTATTGCGAAGACGGTACGCTCGAGATCGACAACAACATCGCGGAGAACGCGCTGCGTTGTGTAAGCCTGGGTCGGAAAAATTTTTTATTCGCCGGCTCAGACAGCGGCGGCGAACGCGCAGCCGCGATGTACGCATTGATTGGCACTTGCACACTGAATGACATCGATCCGCGTGCCTACCTCGACTATGTGCTAACCCATATCGCCGGTCACAAAATCAATCGCATCGACGAGCTCCTGCCTTGGCGTGTGGCCGACAAGCTGCACACGCCAGCCAGTTCGCCAAAGCCCTCTACCTGACCGGCAGCTCCAGTTCACCATCATGCTTTACGCGCACCGCGAATGGACGAACGGCCCAGCTGAGCCGCTTACGGTGGAATTCTTGCATCGAACTTTGTGCAGATTGAACGAGTGGGCCTGCGACAACGGTGGCAAGTCTCGGCATCCACGTTACGGACGGCCTTGGAATATCCCAGCCGAGCCCCTATTAGCGATCACCAGCCCACCAGGCCCGGTGACAACACCCCACCGGATCATGACTACGACTGGGGGCGAGGGCGAGAATCATACCGGGCCTGGCTGGCCAAAGCCTCAATTATCGAGGCGGGAAGATAGTAACTGGGGGCTGCAACCGGCAAAATGGTTGGCAGTCGCTGTTACATGTGTGAGTTTGCAGACGAAAGCAAGGTCCCGCTCAAAGTCGTTTTGTGGCGTTCAAATTCTACATAGATGCCATCATTGCAACACGCAACGTATCGGGAGGTGCTTTGGCCCACTTACGAAATTAGACGTCGTGAATTCGACATCTCCCACCGGTTCGACGAACTGCAACTTCGGGATCAGTTCCTCGAACAGGATGCGCATCTCCATGTTTGCGAGATGCTGGCCAAGACATACGTGAGCACCGGCTCCAAACGCAATGTGCCGATTCGACCTTCGGTCGATATCGAATACGAAAGGGTCGGGGAAAACTTCCTCATCGCGATTGGCCGAGCCGTAGCAGAGCATCAGCCAATCGCCCTTGCGGATCGTCCTGCCTCGCAAATTCGTGTCGGCTGCCGCCGTACGCATGAAATGACGCACTGGCGATGCGTAGCGGAGGCTCTCGTCGATGAATTGCGGAATGAGCGACGGGTCAGCCTTAAGCCGCGGCAGCAAATGGGGGAATTGACACAATGCCCACATCGCAACCGATATGGAAGACGAGACCGTGTCATGCCCAGCGGCGGCGATAATCACGTAGTAGCCGAGGCGGGTTGCCTCATCAATAGGCTGTCCATCGACAACCGCGTTGGCGAGCAAGGTGGCGATGTCGTTACGCGGGTTTTTTCGGCGATCTTCGGTCAGGCGATCGAAGTAACCCTTGAAGTCTGCTACAACGGACAGCAGCGCCTTGCCGATCGCACTTCCGGCGTCGCCCTGGCGAGTGATCTCGCGCTTGTATTCGGCATCCTCGCTTCCAAACATCTCCTGTGTGAGTCTCAACATACGGGGAGATTCTTCCTGCGGAACTCCGAGAATATCCATGATCACGTTCAGCGGATAGTGCAACGCGAAATCGTTCGCAAAGTCAATGACGGAGCCGCTCTGTTGCACAAGTTCTCCGATCATCAAATGTGCCAATGATCGGATGCGAGCCTCAAGTTTAAGGACGCTGTTCGGCATAAACCACGACTGTGTCAGTGCGCGCAACCTCTTGTGTTCGTCGCCGTCGACGTGGACGAGCGAACGGACGATGTTTGGACTACCGGTGGCCGCTATAACATGCGCGATAGATGCTTGCGGACGGCAGGCGACGGAATAATCGCCGTTGCGAAACAGGGCATTGTTCCGGGAAATCATTGAGACGTCGGCGTGTTTTGTTACCACCCAGAATGGGTCATGCGCGTCCGCCATTGCTCGTCCGACTGGGTTGTTTGCACGCGCCCACGCGTATATCTCATGGAGCCCGTCGAGGTTTGTATAAGACTGCGGATCAACCAGACGGTTTGCTATGTCTTTCGGTAGGTCGTAATTTGTCATGCTCACGATATTGAAGAAGAATCGACATGTGGAATCGAGGCAAGCAACGTGTACGTATCCACTCATGGCTGGGATTTGGGGTCGACCGACGTTTGCGGGTCACTCGCCAGTTGGTGCGCATCGAAGCCGTCGCGTCGGAAAAAGAGGCGAACGGGTCGGGCGCATGCGTGCGCTAGCCGGATGTTGTTCTTTCATACTATTCACGACTTTCGTCTTTCACCTTAATGCATGTCAACCTTTCTTGATCACGTGGCCATGCATTTAAGCCTCGAAGGTATCCTTTGTCCGACACAGCGCATGACAATGGCATTCGCGCACCAGGAGCAAGCTCCCCGCTTGTCGATGTCTTCGTGGCCAAGTGACAGAACCGGAAGGCCGTCGAACCGGCGCCCCTTTGGTGCCTCTCACGCTGCAATGATTCTCCAGCCCATTCTAATGAGGCCGTCGTTCATATCTATCACGGCAAGGGGTGAATATTGGTCAACACTATGGGTCGCGGGTTACGCTGAAGTTGTATTCATGAATCGAACGATTGCGACGAAATATCAATTTGCGGTTGAGGAGGGCGGTGGCACACATCCCGCACAACCGTGCCAATGACCTTCTTCGTCGAATGTCAGGCTTGCCAAAGATTGGCTGGCACTTTGACGCTATGACAAAAGTGGCTCATGACAGTAGGCAACTCTAAGTAAAAATCCTTTTCCGTATCCTTCAAACTGCCCGGATAACAGTCAGAGACGAAATCTTTCAACGGCGCCAGCGCCGGGCGGCTATTTGGGCGGGGCGTCCTCACTGAATTTGTTCCATCGCGTAGCCTATGCTGCCAGCAATTCATGACCGTGTCGGCTACTTATCTGATGTGAGAAAGGTATGACCTTGATCAAGGGTTGCCGTGCGCCAGTCTCGTACACTTGGGTTGCAGGGGGTCGAACCGTCTCGCTCGACCTACTGTGGGGACTTTAGACGACCCGTCAGAGTATAGACGACTCCGATGGGTCACTTTTTTTCTGTGTCCCCGCTGCCCTTGCCAGTCGCCCACCCGTTCGTTGGTCGGTCATTAGTTCCGAAATAGGACGCGCGGTGAACAATGACCCGATCCCCGATAGTGGTCGGGTAGCAACCCTTAATATTCGTTGAACGCAACGATCCGGACCATCTCTTTGACGGCTACCATTCGGCGGATTCCTCGCGGACTGGTGCAACACCTTTGGCGCTGCTTTCTGCATTGGCAAAGATTGGCGGCTGCTGGCAAGGTGAAATGCCACTAGCACATGGAAGCGGACCGTTGAAGGGACCAGTATTGAAATCTCCCGTAGCCCACAATCACCGTGGGCTACGAGGTGTGCGAGGCGGGTTCCTGACCGATATGAGTCATCCAATGAATTAAGCATTGATGCGGTTAGGTCCGCAGTTGGCGCAATATGATGCGCTTTGCGTAGCCGTTCGCGCGTCTGACCCTGTCTGCGTCGAATAGAGCTAGACATGCGTAGGCAGGTCGGTCGTAAGCGGCTCAGCTGGGCCGTTCGTCCATTCGCGGTGCGCGTAAAGCATGATGGTGAACTGGAGCTGCCGGTCAGGTAGAGGGCTTTGGCGAACTGGCTGGCGTGTGCAGCTTGTCGGCCACACGCCAAGGCAGGAGCTCGTCGATGCGATTGATTTTGTGACCGGCGATATGGGTTAGCACATAGTCGAGGTAGGCACGCGGATCGATGTCATTCAGTGTGCAAGTGCCAATCAATGCGTACATCGCGGCTGCGCGTTCGCCGCCGCTGTCTGAGCCGGCGAATAAAAAATTTTTCCGACCCAGGCTTACACAACGCAGCGCGTTCTCCGCGATGTTGTTGTCGATCTCGAGCGTACCGTCTTCGCAATACAACGTCAGTGCGCTCCACTGGTTCAGCGTATAGTTGATCGCCTTGGCCGTATCGGACTTCGACGACAGCGTTTCGAGCTTTGCCCTGAGCCACGCTTCGTAGATCTGAAGCAGAGGTCTGGCATTCTCCTGCCGTATTCGCAGCCGTTCGGCGGCGGGCTTGCCGCGAATGGAGGCCTCAATGTCATAGAGCCCGCCAATATATTCGAGTGCCTTTTGTGTTGTGTCAGATGGCGTGCGCACATGGATGTCGTAGAACTTTCTCCTCGCGTGGGCATGGCATGCCGCCTCGCGTATCAAGCCATCGCGGAACAATTCGTCGAAGCCCGCGTAAGCGTCCGCTTGCAGAATCCCTTTGAAGCTGGCGAGATGGGTTTGAGGATGGATGCCTTGCCGGTTCGGCGAGTACGCGAACCAGACTGAAGCAGGTTGCGCCGAGCCGGAGCGATGATCGTCGCGCACGTAGACCCATAGCCGGCCGGTGCGGGTCTTCCTGTTGCCCGGTGAGAGCACCGGGATCGGCGTGTCATCCGCGTGCAGCTTGGTGGCGGACACGGTATAGCGGCGCAGCGCCTCTGTTAGCGGTGCGCACAGTGCCTCGCACTGGCCGACCCATCGGCCCATGCTGGCCCGGTCAAGCGTCACGCCGTCGCGCGCCGCGATCGCCGATTGCCGGTACAACGGCTGGTGGTCTGCATACTTCGAGACGAGGATGTCTGCCAGCAAGCTCGGATGGGCGATGCTGCGCTCGATCGGCAGGCCGGGCATCGGTGGCTGGGTGATAGTACTGCAGGAGGGGCAAACCAGTTTGCGCCGGATCGTGCGAATGACCTTGAACGCAGCTGCGACCCGGG
Organism: Paraburkholderia sp. JPY419; assembly: GCF_050435705.1. NCBI lineage: Bacteria > Pseudomonadati > Pseudomonadota > Betaproteobacteria > Burkholderiales > Burkholderiaceae > Paraburkholderia > Paraburkholderia sp. JPY419. The sequence goes on from NZ_JBNDKV010000003.1 coordinate 793,256, forward strand.
CGAGTTGTTCGGACACGTCCTCGCCGAGCACCTGCATTGGTTGACCGCAGTCCGGGCAACTCGATTCGGGCCCGAGTACATGATCCTCGCGCGGCAGATGCGCGGGAAGCGCTTGCCTCGAAGATGCTTCGTCCGTCCTCGCAATCGAGGCGGACGCATTTGCACCGCGAGCCTGCGCACGCTGCACATCCGCAACGCCGCGCCCGGCGGCCAGATCCTCGAGTTGAGTCTCGAGCGTCTCGATTTGCCGCTGCAGCTGCTCGGACTTGCGACCGAACTGCATGCGCCTGAGCTTGTCGATCTGGGCCTTGAGCTGCTCAATCTCGACATCGCGTTCGGCAAGCAGACTACGAGCCTCGACCAGCAAGGCCTTCAGGAGTTCGACATCGTCAGGAAGATCGGCGCCGCTCGACATGCGCCGTAGTTTACGAGTCTGCCGCGCGGTTTACAACATCGATAATGCGGCGGTGCGACGGGGCTGTCGCCAGTCGATGCCCTCAAGCAGCATCGACAGCTGTGCAGAGCTCAGATGCACCTTGCCACCGTCGGCCTGGGGCCATATAAAACGGCCTCGTTCAAGCCGCTTCGCGAGAAGCCAGATTCCGTCCTCCGTGGCCCAGAGAATTTTTATCAGATCGCCGCGACGGCCCCGGAAGATGTAGACGTTGCCGCCCAGAGGATTCTCCTCAAGCGCTGTTTGCACCTTCGCTGCCAACCCCTGGAACCCGCATCGCATATCGGTGACGCCAGCAGCGATCCAGATGCGCGTGCCTGCCGGTAGGGAGATCATGAGCGCAGACTGCCCAGCACGATCCGCAACATATCGGCATCAACCAGGCCGTCCACTTTAACCACCGCACGACCGATCCGGATCTCGATCGTGCCGACCGGTGAGACAGGCTTCGCGCCCAGCGCTTGCGCTTCTACCGGAGCTGATGCAATGACCTCTGTTGGCGTGTCGCTGAGCAATACGACCGGAATGAGCCCGGCAGATCGAGCTTGCTGATCGTCCAGATATCGCCGCCGCCAGGTGAACAGCATGTTCGCGTTGATGCCATTCTCCCGGGCCAGCTTTGAGACTGATACGCCAGGCTCGCAAGCTGCCGCTGCCAGTCGCTCACGAAGGTAATTCGGGCGCCCCGTTCGTGTACCTGGCTTCTTCTCTGCAGACTGTGTCAAAGTGGTGCCCATCAGATCGGAAATGATGGACATCACTTTGATGTCGACCTCAGCCACCGTCTATAACGGCCGGCACGAGCCGCTTACATTCCAACAACATGACGTCGTCGATGTCTTCATCGGTGTCGACGTCGGTAAAGGCCAGCATCCCGCCGTGGCACTAGCTCGGAATGGCAAGCGCCTGTACAACAAGGCGCTCCCCAACGACGAGGCCAAACTGCGCGCCCTCATCGCCGAGGCCACCGTTCGATGCCGCATACGCTGCGCTCGCTTCGGTTAGCTGATGAACCGCTCGGCGAACTGACCATGCTGTGCGGCTTCGACGACGATCTCGCCGCTCAAATTACCCAGACCCGTAACGGTATTCGCGGCCTGCTCACCCAGATCCATCCCGCGCTTGAGCGCGTTCTCGGACCGCCCCTCGAGCATCCCGCCGTGCGCGATCTACTCCAGCGCTACCCGTCTCCAGCCGCGCTTGCAGCAACCAGCGAGAAGACGCTTGCCAACCGCCTGACCAAGCTCGCGCCACGCATGGGCAAGGGATTGGCGGCCGAAATCGTTCGAGCGCTGGGCGAACAGGCCGTGACGGTGCCCGGCACGCAAGCCGCCACCATCGTCATGCCGCGCCTGGCTCAGCAGCTCGCCGCCTTACGCAAGCAGCGCGACGAAATCGCCGCCGAAGTAGAGCGGCTGGTGCTTGCTCACCCTCTTTGGCCGGTCCTGACCAGCATGCCGGGAGTCGGCGTCAGGACCGCCGCTAGACTCCTCACCGAGGTCGCGCAAAGCCTTCGCTTCGGCAGGTCACCTGGCGGCCTACGCTGGCCTCGCACCAGTTACCCGGCGCTCAGGCTCATCTATCCGTGGCCCGCATCCGCCCAGGCGCAGCAACAAGGCACTCAAGCGCGCCTTGTTCCTATCCGCCTTCGCGGCCTTGCGAGACTCCGTTTCGCGAGCGTATTACGCACGCAAGGTCCAGCAGGGCAAGTGACATAACCAGGCACTCATCGCGCTGGCACGACGACGCTGTGATGTCCTGTTCGCCATGCTGCGCGATGGCACCTTTTACAAACCCAAGTCAGCCCCTAACGCTTGACGAACTACATAGGGCCCCCCTTATGATGGCCTGCCGGAACCGGCCGAGGAACTCTCGAATTGGGCTCATGTTTCAGGACGAGTCCCCAAAAAAAGTAGTACTGGGTGTGTGAACCGCAGGTCAACGCCGATTTGGTCTTTGTATGTCCGCGCATCGTGGGCGTCCCCATGATTACTTTAGAACTTTCAATCTACCTTCGATAGCCTTTCTGGCAGCGATCCGCAGGCGCTACAAACATCTCAGTTGCGGTCCCGCATGGCCATGCGCGCCCCATTTTACCCATGCATGAAACGCGCCGCCCCGCATAAGTCGTCTTATCGAGCTTGCAGTCCTAACGGCCACGACAATAGTTGCGCTGGCCGCTCCACACGGCGCACGTCATCATGTCGTGGCTTCACTTACCTTAGGGCGCCGTGCCGACGGCACCGGCCTTCGGTTACTGTCACGTCGCGACGGCGCTGCAGTTTGAGTGCAGTGCATATGCCTTCGACCATCCCTTGAGTCCGTATTGAGAAAGTCATTTGTGAAGCGAATGCGTCTTATCCAAACAATTGATTTTCGCGATTTCAGAAAATGGCGGATAGTGATGATGCCGCCACGGCACAGTCACCCGAAGCGCAGACGGTCGGCGGCATCGCGCACCGGGCAGTCCGTTAGGGCACCCTCAATAGACACTTTGCACGACCTTGTGGCCTGCAATGCCCATCGCCACGGATATCGATTGGCACCCCGAGTTACTACATTGGTGTCCTCCTTATGTCACGTAACTGCATGACACCCATGAAGAAGCTGGCCATTTTGACAAGCAGCTTTTCGACCCGAGATCTCCGTATTCGATCGGCTCACCGGAGCAAACAATGAATGCTGTCGATATCCACCAGATGGTCCAGTTCGCCGTCCAATCGTTCAAACTGCTTGCGATTTTTGCGACGTTATGTGCAGCTCTTGAGATCGCCTTTCCGGCTTATCGATACAGCGTTGCATCGTACCTTCGCGGCGCACGGAACTGGGCGATTCGGATTGGATGCGGCGCGCTAATCTGGCACTTGTACGCTGTGGGCTTGCAATGGTTAGGCGTCAAGCCGCTCCTGACGGTCAATATTTCAACAGTGCTTCACTCTGACAACGCAGTTATCAAGACGGCTTTCGCCATCCTTTCAGGCGTTTTGGTCGCAATTGCCGGTGACTTCTTTTACTACTGGATGCATCGTGCACAGCACGCCGTGCCATTCCTCTGGCGCTTGCACGCTACACATCACTCGATTCGCGAACTGACAGCGTGGAATTGCAATCATCACATGTCCGAGCCGGTTATCTACGCCTTGTTTGTAGCATTACCGCTCGCGCTGATCCACTTCGAGTCTGGCGTGGTGCCGGCTGCTGCCATGACCCTCATTACCTTTCAGGCGCACCTCTCACACTCCAGCACGCGCATCAACCTTGGGCCTCTGCGATATATCATCGGAGACGGTCAGTTCCACCGAATTCATCACTCAACTCAGCCGCATCACCGGCACCGGAACTACGGGTTCTTTACGACCATCTGGGACACGATCTTCAGCACGGCATACTGGCCGAAACGGGACGAATGGCCCGAAGTGGGCCTTCGCAACCAACCCGAGCCCCTCACCGTGCGCGACTACTTTATGTTTCCGTTTGAACAAAATCGCTGGTCCAAAGCCAAATCTGACCGCATAACGCAGGAGAGTTGACGAGGATTGCGCGGGGCATTCGCTTGAATTGAGCGGCACTGGTAGACAACACGTTTGCCAATGCAACGTCGCCTGAAACCATCGACGGTGAAGGCGAATCGCGGGTCATCGAACTATAGCGGTAACGCTGAGATCGGTATCACTTGGCCGTCTCGTGCGGCCTAACGGCGCAATATTTTATGCCCTTGTTCAAGGACGTTCGGTGTACATGCGCTCTCTCGGCAGTGCTATGGAAATTCCTGACATGAGCACCCACCGACGAGATGAACCCGCCCCAGTCTAAGAGTACGTCGCCCCACGCACGGTTTCTCTCTCGATCGGAAGGTTGCCCAAGCCGCTGACCTTCACCGATGCCGACCAACCCTCACACCTGACAGGAGATCAAAAGACCATGCCTCGAATCTTGATCCGCGCGACCCGTGCCGCCACTGCCAGCGCCGCGCTGATGCTTTGGACTGCCGGTGCGCAGGCCCAGACGTGGTCTGCTACTTCCCCCGAAACCTCATCCTGCTCTGCGGAAAACCTCTTCGCTTCTCGGATGTACGGTAGGTACACGATCAGCAACGACGTGTGGTCACCCTGCAGTAATGTCACCGCGGGTCCCCAGACAATATGGGCTAACAGCAAGCTCGGGGGTGACAGCGAGCTCGACTGGGGTGTTACTTCAGATCAACCCAACACCAGTGGCATCAAGTCCTATCCGCACATCGGATACCAAGTCAAGAAGACCATCGGCTCACTGAACTCGCTTTCCGCCATCGTCTCGGCTACTACGCCTTCTGGCGGCGCTTGGGAGTCAACGTTTGATATCTGGGTCGGTGGTACGGCGCATGAAATCATGATATGGCTGAACTACACCGGAACTGCGGAAGGTTGCGGCAATGTCAAGCCCATCTCCTACAACTGGACGCAAGCCGGATGCGCAATTCCACTTCACCGAAATGTATCGCTGTCCAACGGAAGTTGGAACGTGTACGTGGGCACCAACCGCAGCAACATCGTCTACACGTTCGTCCGCACGACGACGACTGACAACGCTGCGATCGATGTGCTGGCGTTTATGAAATATCTGCGCTCGCTCAACTATTTTGATGATGATCTTGAAATCGGTGACCTGCAGTACGGGTTCGAAATCACCTCTTCGCGCGGCAACCTGAGCTTTGCGTCCAAGAAGTTCACGGTCACTGCCGAGTGATCCCTTTCATCGCGTTGGGCAGGGAGCCGTCCAGGATGTCTGTCCAGACTACATTAGGAAGAAAGAACTGTCGCCCCCGGTCCATGAGTGGGTCCTTGCATGCTCCGCCCAGATCACGAAAGGGCAGCCGAAGAAAATGCGCCGCATGAGCGCACCCGTGATCAGTTGCTCAAGGAAAATGAGCATCTGCGCGCGGGGCGTGGTGTACCTAAAAAATCTCGACCCTTCTTCAGGCGAAGAAGCGGGCGGCGCAAGAGATAAAACGCAAATAGTGCTGCAACTGCGACAGCATCACCGGCTACCCGCGCTGCTCAAGGCGGCGGAGCTGGCGCGCAGTACGGTCTACTATCAGTCGAAAGTGCTTGACGGTGGCGAACGGGACAAGGACCGCTATGGCTACCGGCGCATCGCGGAAGCGATCCGGCTGGCAGGCCAGAGGGTGACACGCAAGACGGTGCGACGTCTGATGGTGTAGCTGAAGCTGAAGTCGCCGGTGCGCGTGAAGAAATACCGCTCATGGCGCGCCGAAGCCGGGCGATTGCGCCGAACCTGTTTAATCGCGAACTTAGTGCGCCGCGAGCCAGTTCAAACAGAGGGCGCGTGTTCATCTGATAGGCCATAATCTCGCCGTTGTACAGATCTAGCACAGACGAAAGATACAGCTTCTGGCCGAGCACGTCGAACTCCGAACGCAGAAGGGACGCTCCTGTTAGGGACAGGGCACAATGGCCGATGCCTGCGGTGCCCATGAGCCGTATAAGGACGCTCCGCAATGAGAATGACATGGATCACCAGCCTTTCCGGTGCCGACAACTTGCTCAGGGTGAAATAATCTCCCCGGAGAGTCGGACTATCGACGCGTGCAGCATGCCACGGGGATCTTATTGAGCGGATCGAGACGGTGCGGACCTCATTACGCGGCCCAACTCGACTCTCGCGGCAGCGCGCCTGCGCCACCGATCGCATTTAAAATCGCGTCACATCGATCATTCTCCGGGGGCGCCATCAATTGCGCGGCGCACTTTTATGTTAGGGTTCGGCTGAGGCAGCGTAGTCTCCAATTCAGCTTCGACTGCCCGTTGATACTTGGACTGTCCGTGCTGGTGCGAGGGATTTGGCGAAAAGCATCACGCACCGCATAACAGTTGGCCGCATGCAACCGCTTCCAATAGCTGTCTTTAATTCTCCATGGCGATGAAATCCTCTACATCCAAGAATGCATTGACGAACTATCTCATCATTTCTCGGAGGTCCTGCAGAACCTTTTCTGCTTCGAGGCGATCGGTGTACATGTTAGTCCGGTACTCTTCTGTTACAGCGTTAGCGGCGAGCTTTTTGTTGATATTGATAGTTTTCTTCGAGGTGTTCAGTCCATTTCCTGCACACGTGGCGCCCTTCTCCGGCAAGGCGCCCTCAAGCAGATAGTCTGCGAAATAGCCGCCAATGCATTCGCTGCCAGAAAAGAATGCACCATGGTCGTACGTCGTCTCCTGAACTACAAGTCTTGAATTTTTCAATGTGGCTGCAGTGGCGCGCGCTCCAGGCAGAGGGGTTGGACCATCGTTCTCATCCTGCAGCATGAGAATAGGTAGCTTCGCGGCACTGTCGAACGACGGTAGCCTGCGCGTGCTGAACGGCCAGTAAAGACAGGGCTGACCGGAATATAAGCCCCCCACAAGCGGCGCAGACATGGCGAGCGAATTTTCAAGATCTGCCCAGTACTCCTCGCTTGAGTGGATCAAGGCTCCATCATTGCAGGTCACGGACACTTGGGCCGCCCCCGGGTCCTCCAAGGACTACCGGAAACTACTTCAGCATATCTTGCGACCGCCTCTCTGGCAATCTTTTGCGTGGTATTTTCCACGGCTCTGTTCCAACTCGGAAAGAAAGGCAGCGAGACTACCTCGCGATGAAGGTCATTAGCGGAAATCTGCGGGTTTTCTGCCAAAACCGTCTTTATTCTTTTGGCCACTGCCAACTTTTCTACCACAGAATCAATTTGCCATTGAGCATACAGTGAATCAACTATGGTTTGGCCAAGCCAACTTGTGAGCCAAGGGGGACCGTTCCTAGTAATTTCTTTGACATCGTCCGCGTTCGAACCGAGGCCGAAAAGCTCGTTTTGTGCGGCGATATAAGGAGCAATGATGCCATCGAATGTGTGCTGAAATGCAGGAGCCTGCGGAGGGCCGACCTCGGCAAACGGAAGGGTGATATCTACGACGCTATCGAGAACCAGACGACCTGTGCGACCGGGAAACAGGCTGGCATAGCGAGCCCCAAGAGCCGTACCATAGTAGTTCAATTTGTCGTATCCAAGCGCCGCACGTATCACCTCCATGTCACGAGCTGTGTATTCGGTGTTAATGTAGGGCGTGAGGGGCGTGCCACCACAAGCGGATGCGAGGTCGCGGCTTTCGGTCATCTGTGCCCTGACTCCAGCGGGGGACCTATCGGTGAAAGAAATTGCTCTCGCCGGGGCGCTAGAACTGCATACCAACTGGGCGCTTGAACCGACGCCGCGTGGATCGAATCCGATCAGATCGTAGGCATCCGACAATTGCAAGAGCTTTTGACCTACAGGATTTGCCGAATTCCCAAGCAGCCATAGCGTCGACACACGCAAAGGCATAGCCAGCCCTCTCGCACCGGGCCCACCAGGATTCATCCATATGCCACCAAGCCGGTTTGCAGGCTTACCGGCAGTCACTCGCAGTACGCCAATGCCGACGCTACCTTTGGAAGCATAGTCGTAATCCAACGGCACCTTTACCGTAGTACAACTAGCCCTAGTCGATAGCGGACCCAGCAGGTCTTTGTTGACAATTTGAAAATTGTCAGATCCGCAGGTATGCCAAGTTATTGACTGGACGTAGTATGGCGTTAGTTCATCATCCACGCTGGAACCAACTGACGCGTAGGTCGGGGCGGTGACTGAACCGCCGTCCGAGCCACCGCAACCATTCAGCGCGACCGCAATCAAAAGAGCCCCTAGACGCGAATCTTTTTTAATGTTTTCGTCATCATGTCTATGTTCAACAAATGTATCGATTCTTCATCGTCCGGCTAGCAGAATGGTGCACTATGGTGCGGCTGTCATTTAGGAATTTGAATCAGATTGACATTGATCAGAAATCAATACTCGCAGCAATAAAAACGCCGATACTCGCAAAGGCTCCATCAACTTTCCTTACGCATACTTAAACAATATCGAGTGATATCGCGCGTCCGAATGGCGTTATCATCTCCCTGACAGCAGAGGGATGCGCAGACGAGCTTGATCGTTCTCATGTTGGCCCTTTTGGCGGCATGCTCGAAAGGTCACACACTCTAATGCAATTGAGCTGAACAACGACCTTGCGATTGCTGTTCCTGCACCGGCGACCAGTCAGCTATTTTCCGTTGGAATAATCGATGTAAAGGATGCGGACACGCGTTACTGAGGGTAGTTGTGGCCATAGCGGCGGCTTAGTTTTGCTGGCCGCAATGAGCCCGACGAGGCTTCGCTGTCGACATCCCCGTTATGCAACAAGATGCGAGAACCAAATGATGCTACCGCTGCCAGCGGCAGTCATCGGTGAGCAGTACATGCGGCCAAGCTACGTGTTGGGAATATTGCAGCGATGGACGGTTGAGGACGTCGGCCTTGGTGTACAGTCGACCCGCCGGCGCAAGCGAGCAGCAGTAGATTGAGGTCGCCGGGCACAACCGCAACGTCCGAGCTGGTCGATCAGCTCGACGCATTCTCGAAAATAGTGGCACCACTGCCGGATTGCGATGTTCGCCGATGCCTAGTCCACCGTACCGCCGCACCCTGCGCCTGATCTTTGCCTACGACGGCGACGCGCTATCGCTCGCCTCAAAGCATCTGGTCGAAATGACCCTGCCACCCTCGCATGAGCTGTGCAGCTCCGAAGGCAAGGCGGGGTTCTGGTTCGAATTGCGCGACCCCCACGGCCGGCCGTTATACCGACGGATCCAGCGTGATCCAATGCCGCGGTATCGCGAAGCGCATGCGCCCGGCGCGACCCCAACGCACGTTACAGCTCTTCGGCGCGGCGTTTTTGAAATTCTCGTACCGGCCTATTGGGAAGCGGCGACACTGGTTCTGTTGGCGACAGAGCACCCGCCGGTCGCACCATTCGGCACGATCCGCGCCGAACGAGCGCGCAGCGGTGGCCCGCGGGTTGGCACGGGTGCGGCGCGCGAAATCGCCCGATTCAGTTTGGATGACATCCTGAAATGACTACCACAGATGGCGCCGTCATCGGCGTCAGCAAGATCATCGACCACGGTCCTGATGTATCGCGTTGGAATCTTGTGATCCTTGGCGACGGCTACCAGAGGGCCGAACTGGCGACCTATGCGACCGACGCACGGAACTTCGCAAACGCTGTCGCCGGTACCGCGCCGTTCAACGAGATGTGGTCGGCCGTCAACGTACACCGCGTCGAGGTTTCCTCGACCGACAGCGGCGCTTACGACCCCGTGGGCGTGTGCAACGGTACCGGCGCGACGGCGCGCACCTATTTCGACGCGACGTTTTGCGAAGGTGGGCAAATACGGCGGCTGCTCAGCGTCGACGCCGCTACAGCGTTGAACGTCGCGCGCACGCAGGTGCCACAGACGAACATGACGGTAGTGATCATCAACAGCACCATCTACGGCGGTTCCGGCGGGCCGGTCGCGGTGTTTTCGAAAGCAGACGGCGCAGAGCAAATTGGTATCCACGAAATGGGGCACACGGCATTCGGCCTCGCCGACGAATATTCGACGTACGCCGGTTGTTCAAGCGGTGAAACTGGCCACGACACCTATACGGGAACCGAGCCGGCACAACCCAACATAACCGCCAACACCGACCGCGCGACGATCAAATCGGGCGCACTGATCGCTGCGGCCACTGCGCTACCGACCACCGTCAACGCTAATTGTACGCAATGCGATACCCAAGCATCGCCTGCCCCGGCCGCTACGGTTGGTGCATTCACAGGCGCAGGGTATTTCCATTGCGGATTGTATCGTCCACAATACAACTGCCAAATGCGTACGCTCGGGAAACCGTTCTGCGCGGTCTGCCTAGAAGTCATCAGGAACACGCTTAAGCCATTCCTGCCGCTGCCGCCTGTCACGAGCCACTTCACCCCAACTTCTGGCAACCCCGGTGGCGCGAACGTTGATGGAACCACAGCGGATTCATCGGCCTGACTGCGGTCCGCGCGCGGCGTCGGTAGTAGCGAACTTCGTTATCGAGTCCGGCCCGCGGATCAGCACGCTTAGCCTTTCGGGCGCAGGCAGCAAAGCGGGCGCGATTGCGGCCTAGTTCAGCTACATCATAGCGAGACTGTCGTCGATCATGAACGTCAGCCCCAACACCGGTTGGAGCGCGGCCGGCAATGCTGACCATCAGAGGAATCGGCGTCACTCATGCGAGTGACGCCAGCTTTGGCAGCAATCCCACGCTATGGCCTCGACTCGGTCGCGCAGGCAACCTCGACAGGCCCCGGACGGTCGATAAGCATCGGCGCTACAATTACTACGCCATCGGGCACGTCAGGGGCCAATAGAGCGGCATCTTCGCCTATTGTTGATCGAGCTAAAATTCACCCAGTCTGGACCGCCACTTCGCCAGCAATGGTTACGTGCATAAGGCCCTGATCGTCCGTCGATCCGATGCGACCAGGGAATCACCAGGTCGGATGCGAGCATTCGTAAGCGGCTAGCCAAGCCGCCTTGACGGATTAACTAGTGGCTGGTCGCGGTCGGTCGCCAGCGATGCGGTAGTAATGCCGCGATATCGCTGGCCTTGTGGGTCGGCAGTCACGTGAGGACATCTTTCAGATGGGCGTGCGGCTCGTGCCCATTGAGTTGTGGTGAGCGCAACAGGCCCATGATGGCGGCAGCGCGTTGGCCTGCTCGCAGCGAGCCGGCGAACAACCAGTTACGCCGATAGCAAGTTCGCGATCATTCTGCCCATATCGGGCAAGAAGTTGAAGTCCATTACCGTTGACATCCCCTGTATGGGCGTCGCGTCAAGGTACGAGACGTCGAAGAGCGAAGCGGCGGTCGCGTGGTGCACGTTGAGGCCAGCCCAGGCGTAGTGAGGGTCGTGTCGGCGTGGATGCTGGATGCTGGATGCGCATCTCAGCCTGACGCACGTTCTTCGTGTCGAATGGAACCGGCACGAATGCCGGCGCCCGGAGTCCCATTTGCCGGAAGTAATACAGCGTCGGACGCGCAGGTTGACGTTCATCAAGGCGTATGTGATTGCGCCTGCCACAATAGAAAAAAGCGTAGGCCAATTGCAACCAGAAAATTCCATGTGGACCATGAAGTACTATATAAGACCTTAGCTTGGTGCGTTTTCGCGTTTGTGCACGACTGGCACCGCGTAGCGCTTCCCAGCGCGCGCAAACACAATGAGGTTCTCTTGTCGGCTTCGACCATATACCGAACATGCCGCCATGGACGGCACCATTGGCCACCGGCTGGTAGACCTGACGTTCGAGCACCGCTGATGACTTGTTACATCTGCCCGCGACGAACGAAGGCTTGGTGCCCTATCCCTTCGCGCTACTGACTGGTGTACCTAAGCCGAAAATGCACAACACGCTGCCTGCCTAGGAAGCAGCTGATCTGCGCTTCCGCACCTACACGACGTACGTCTACGACCGGCTAATGTCAGACCATCATTGCGATGCGTGGCTCCTCGCGATCGCGACGCCGCATCGGAAGACTTTCTGCCCATTGCACGAGGACAAGGGTTACGACAATGCTACACGCCGAGCGTTACCACGACATCTCATGCGGTCACCGCCTAGTGGGCCATGAAGGCAAGTGCAAGAACCTGCATGGGCACAACTACCGCGTTCATTTTGATTGCGAAGCTTCCTCACTCGACGATCTCGGGCGCGTCATCGACTTCGGGGCGATCAAGACACTGCTTTGCAATTGGGTCGAGGATCACTGGGATCACCGCATGTTGCTGTGGATCGAAGATCCGTTCTATGTCGGCTTGCGCGACCTCGATCCGTCGGTGGTCGGCGTGCCCTTCAATCCGACCGCTGACAACTTGGCGCAGTGGCTGGTAACGGAGCTCGGCCCTGATATCTTGCAGGGAACCAGCGTCCGGTTGGTCGAAGTGCGAATCGAGGAGACGCGCAAATGCACTGTGACGTACCGGCGCTAACTGTGCCGCCCGTTGACATCTATCCCGTCAACGAGATTTTTGAATCGTTGCAGGGCGAAGCCAGCTTCACCGGCACACCGTCGGTGTTCATCCGCCTGCAGGGGTGTCCAGTCGGTTGTCCGTGGTGCGACACCAAGCATACGTGGAAAATGGTCCCGGAGCGCGCGATCCGCGTGGGCGCGATGCGTCTGAAAGAAGCGTCACCGTGCGACAGCTATGCGTGGTACGGCGTACAGACGCTAGCCGAGATAGTGCGGGCGTCAGATGCTGAGCACGTGGTCATCACGGGCGGCGAACCGTGCATCTACGATCTGCGCCCGCTGATCACGAAGCTCGAAGCGTGGCATCACCGGGTCCAGGTCGAAACCTCCGGCACTTACATACCGCTCGTGACGCCAAGCACTTTCGTCACCGTCAGCCCCAAGTACGCCATGCCCGGTGGCCGCACGGTGCTAGATGAAGCACTGTGGCGAGCCAACGAGCTCAAATGCGCGATCGGCAAGCAGCGCGACGTTGGCATGGTGCTCGAGAAACTTGACCCGCTCCACCAAGCGCGAGACATGCCGATCTGGTTGCAGCCGCTGAGCCTGTCGTCTCGCGCCACGGATATCTGCATTCGGGCCGCGCAACGCTACGGCTGGCGCGTATCGTTGCAGATGCATAAACTCATCAACATCAGATAGCATCTCCATCTTGGTCTGGCAATGCGAGGTGAAGGTCCTCCCAGTTGATCAGGAAAAATAGAGGGCGTCATCAGTTGCGTAGAGCTAGCCGGAACCTCGTCGGGGCATTCCGCCATGTCCGGGCATCGCGAACGCGCCCGTGTGGAATGGCATGAGTCATGGCGGAACTTTGAGCTGAAGTGCGCTTACACCGTACCGCGTCGAGGTAGGTGTCGACGTGCATCGGCAAGGCGTCGAGCAGGCCGCCCAAAAGTGCGCGTGCGAACGGTTCGCGCGCTGTCGGGCCACTGCATGCCTTACTCACGCGGCGGGCAGCATGCGGTGAAATGACAAGCGCAAAGGCCAGCGACAAGCTCGCTTCCGCGATCATGTTCAGCCGAGCAACGGCAAGCGATTCTGAACGCGTCAGCCGGCGCAGAAGACTATGGATGATGTTCGTGCGACACTCCGCCAATAAGTTCAGATCACCGGTCGCTACACTCGCGCCCGCTTTAAGGACGTCCAAGGCGCTAGCGATTCGCGAAGCAGTACGAAAACCAGCGTCTGGCTGGTTGAGCTTGTGCCTTACGAGGGTTGGACATCATGCTCGACGTTTGGAACTAGCGTTGCATTGCCACCTCTTGAACAGCGGCGCGCGGGATCTTGCGTAACGCTCTCGGGGGCGGCCGCGTTCTGCCCAGTCAGGCGCCGCCGCATTGGCCGACGGCTCGCACCGTCCCAGCAGACTCCAGCAGGAAACAACCCCATTAGGCCAGATTTAAGCACCTTGAGCTTGAACAGCCGTCCCCTAGCTGCTTCACAGTGCGGCATTGTCTCGAGGCGCCCACGATATCTCGCCCCTGATTGACACATGTTAAGCGCGCTTTTGACGGATACGGCTATATTAAATGCACCGTCGTGGCAAACGTTCGCTCAAGACCCATAGGCGTCGGCCGCGTCTTCACATTTAAGAATCCGCCATGACAGTACAACCCATTACATCGCTCAATCTGTGCGCTGCAACTCTCACGCTCGCCCTGCAAATGCAGGCGAGCTACCACGAAACCCTGAAACGAAATTGCGATCTGGGGTTACAGCGTATTAGGCGCGACATTGCAGCAGTGCAAGCCATTTGCGATGTTGCTGTGGCTGCGCGTGACTGCACCGAACTAGCAGCGTCATATCTGATCATGTCACGCGACTATGTAGCAACCACCAAGGATCTTTGGCAGCAAGGGCTGTGGAGTCTGGCCCCCGACACCAAAACGACCTGACTCGTCCGGCGCGGACCATTCACGTCAGGGCGCTCTGTCGAGTGGCCGTGCATATAACGCATCCGGAGTGCTCACAATCATTCAGCAATTCAGTCTTCGCCCTTCAGCCGCCCTCTTTACGGTGCAAACTAGCCGTCGACGCGTCGCATGTGAAACGCACCGACCACGTCGCCACGAGTTAACTCATGAAGAGGAGGCGCGGCGCCCACTCCGTTGCGTGTGCGCAGCCGAGAGTCCAAATTCGTGTGTAGTGATTGCGCGTTGCGGGCGTTTGCCGAACTTGACGCAGTAGATGTTCTGGCAAATGGCGCCGACATAACTCCGCACTGGATCCACACGAAGATGGCACGCGAGAATTAGGACAAGGAGGACAAGGTACTACGCACGAATCTCGACTCCTCGTCAATATAACCAAGCGTTCTTGCGGACGCAATCCCGTTAATTGCTAGTTTTATTTGTAGCTACAGGTTTGGTGCTCTTCAACGCCTCCGCGCCGACCTCAAGGTTACTTTTTGCGACTTCAACTTCTTGCCGACCAGCACTCCGTAGGCTTTCGCATAGAGAATCGGCAGCCGAAATCGCGGAATTCAAAGCGATCGTGACTGGAACATTCTTGGCGACGTCCTCCACCATCGTCTGCACCTGACGGCGGCAGGCGCTACCTTGCACCTGCACAATTCGTGCGAACTCGGTCTGTGTTACCAACACGATGTCGACCGCCTGACGGCTATACGTCAGCACCCTCTCGGTCATCCGCTCAGCGAAGTTGTCTTGAAGCGCGAGCCAGTTCCGGTGCTCCTTCGACTCCTTCGACGATAGCGACTTTTGCACCAGTTCGAACATATCGACAAGCGTCGTGCAGGTCCATTGATTGTTCAATGCAGCCAGTTTCCCGACGCTCTCCACTGTCTTGTCGCCGAGATCAAAGAGGTAACCTAGCGTTACGTTTTGGATTGCGGCAATCTGTTCTCGGTTCAGCATGATGA
The DNA here is from genome assembly GCF_050435705.1 of Paraburkholderia sp. JPY419. Taxonomy (NCBI): domain Bacteria; kingdom Pseudomonadati; phylum Pseudomonadota; class Betaproteobacteria; order Burkholderiales; family Burkholderiaceae; genus Paraburkholderia; species Paraburkholderia sp. JPY419. Next base: position 808,546 of record NZ_JBNDKV010000003.1, read on the forward strand.
AACTCCAGTGTGCGCGATCCGGACACGAAGGCGGCGCCTCCACGATCTTGCGACAGAGATCGCATAGTGGGTCAAAAACGCGCGCCGGATGTGGTGCGCGTCAGAATGCTCCCGGTCCGGCAACCCGTTGCTCCGGCGAGATCGGCTCAGTTGCCTACAGAATATCAGGCTCTTCTCGATTGATTTTCATCTGCTTGAATGTGTCTTGATCGCCATCAAGGACTGAATCTGCGGTAGAGACTTCTCGGCGCCCACATTCGTCGGTACAGACGACGAAGCAATCGTCGATGGGGACAACTCAAGCACGTCGCTTTCGATGCTCCGCCGGCTCGTGCCGACACTCATATACCGACGGCGCGCCTGAACTGGCGCGTGGCGTCTTTCGCGCGCGCGCTGGCGTCCGGTGCGTCGGGGAGAGCAATGCACCACGCCGCGATAGCTTTGTCGGCGAGCGGCTCCCACTTGCTCACCCAAGCCGTCAGCACCGCGCGGTTCTTTTGCTCCTCGAGCGCCATGCGAACGAGTTCGGCGGCCCAACGCCGATGGCGCTGGGCGTCGATCAACTGCGCATCGGTGATGAGGCCGAGCAGCGTATCGCCGTTGTGCCGCGCAGCCACTCCGAGGCTTCGCAAAACGGTTTCTTCCGCCGCCGGGCGCGCGACGAGGTTCAGCGCGGCGAAGCTCTCCGCCCAGTCCCATGCTGTGAGTGCGTGCTCGACGAGATTGCGCCAGCCCTGCCATGCCGGATCGTCCTCCCAGTAGTGCCGCTCGTCTGTGCCGAAGCCGAGGTCGCCGAACGTCTGCGACAGCTCTTTGGTGCGATACGCCGTGTGAGTGAGCCAGCGCAGCGTGTCCGCTGTCTGGTAAGCGGCGCAGTTTGAGATCGTGGAAGCGGGCGCCATCTGGGTCAGATACGCCGAGCCCATTTGCAGTGCATGGAACAGGAAGCGGGCGGGCGTGTAGTGGCGCGCGAGCGTACCCGCCCAAGTGCGTGCGAGCATGCTGTCGTGACCGCGTGCGGAGAACTGGTCTAGCAGCCCGAAGACATACGTTTCCTGCCCGTCTTGGAGCATGTTGTAGGTGCGGTAGACGAGCTCGTCAGGATCGCGGAACGCATTCCAGTCGGGCCGAGTCAGCGGGGATGCATTGCGGTTTCGCTTGAACCATTGCGCCATTTCGAAGTTCGGATCGAGCTCGAACGGCGCATCGGGATTGTCGGTCGTGTAGTGCAGATTGGTCGTGACGATCTCGTACTCGCTTGGCTTGCGCCGCTGGGCCGCCAGATGGCTCCATGTTTTCAGTGGCTTGAGGACTTCTGGTTGCGTCATGATTGTCTCCAGTTAAGAAAAGGTCTGCAGAGGTCGTTTTCATAGCGGTGACTCCACACTCATCGCAGTCTGAACGGCGACGACATTCTTGAGTGGAGATTTCCCGGCAGAGTCACCCATCAGGTGCCGTGCCGGTGAAACACATGGCCGCACCGGCCAGATCTTCAGCGTTTCGCAAAGCTCTGCGCAACATCCATAAATCGTTCAGAGCAGACCGCGTCGTCTGGACAGCATTTTTTCACCAAACCCATATATCGGGCCCTCGCATAGCCGAACTGTCGCTTGATGATGGGAAAGGGATGCTTAACCTTGGCACGGGTCTCTGCCTTGAGCCGGTCGATCTGATCGTGTATAGCGTCCAGACGATCGCTCTGGTCCAGTGCACCATGCCGCCGTCGAGACCCAGGAACTCGCGATACAGCGCCTCTTCCATTGCAGGGTGCGACAGAGCGAACCTGTGCTGCATAAACCGAATTTGCGGCATCGTCGCGATCGGGAAAAGTGGTCGTCCGTTTTTGCCTGGCGGATAAATGCGGCTCGATCAGCACAAATCAGCTCCGACCAAGGCACAACACGCCGCATCGCCTCGAGAAGATTCGGACCTCCACTTGATTGAAAGATCCAGGGAACTGCGACAATACACTTCTACCCAATTAATTCGCGATGCTTCCAAGATAGCTGAACGGGCGTCAATGCCAGGACTTCGGCAGACCTTCCTTAAAGCGTCTTTTCGTAGTAGAAACGCACATACTCGTCGGTCGTCTCGATGCGGCCCGCGAACGAGCTGAGATTGACTTCGAGTTCGGACATCCTGAACGGCCGACCCAGCGCTTCCTCCAACGTCGCGCGGCATAGGATCAGTTCGCAGTCCGTGTCGATGCGCACATATGCGAGCTTGTCGTCCACGCGGATCACCTTGCCCGGGTTGTCCTCGTGCGCGGCTTCGATGACGCCGGCCGTGATGCTGCTCGCGCGAAGCACGGGACCCACACGGTTGTTACGGTAAGCTTCAGCGGTCTTGTCAACGATCATGCTGTGTTCCCCTGCGGACTCAGGAATGGGCAAAGAGCGCATGAACGCCTTCTACGGCAATCAGAATATCGTCGCCTTGGAGCTTCACGGCATATTCGGCGAGACGGCAGTCACCCGGATTGATTCCTTTGCCCGTATTTGCGTCGAAGGTCCACTGATGAGCCCGGCACGTCAGCACGCGGCCATCGAATTTTCCTTCTACGAGCCGAATGTCGTGGTGCGGACAACTGCCCTGAAAGCCGCGCGGCTCGCTGCCTTCGGGACGTACCAACACGATCACGTGGCCATCCACTTCCACCTCGGTCATCTCCGCTTCCCACAGGTCATCGAGAGTGCAAACTTTCCGAAATTTCATATCGCCCTCAATCATCGCAAAAGATGAATTCCAGCGTTTCCATCGGCTTGATGTCGGTCTCGGCGATTTTCACGTTGCGCGGATAGAACTGCTTGCTACCTTGGCGGCGCACGCGGATCACCTTGTCGGGTTGAGGCGCTACTCGCCGGCCCACCGAATGATGAGATGCTGCGGCGGCGATCTCGTCCATGGAATTGTCGGTATCCACGGTTACGAGTTGCAATACAAAGTCATACTGAAAATTGGAAATCACAGGGACAAGAGCCATATCGCCCTCCATTGAATCGCCGCTCATGCAGCCTTTTCTTCGTAAAGCTTGTCGCAGTACGCCTTGACCCACGCGTAATGGTGCGCGTCATCGCCAATTTCGCCCGGTGCGAGTTCCATGTACTTCAACGCACCCCTCAGGTCGGGTGGCTGGATCTGCCCAGCCAGTAAGCGATCAACGAGCGCGAGGTGATTGCGGTAGCGAACGGGATCCTGCTGGAACACCCAGCGATCAATTTCCGAGTTGAAGTGATACGTGCGGCCGTTGTAGTCGAGCGGATAGTCCTTTACATTCCAGCCATTGCCAGGGATCGCGCAGATGGGCAGCTGGCTCATGTTGCAGACGATCGGCAGCGTCTCGGGAACGGTGAGCTCAGGCTTGCCGGCGAGCAGGTTATCGATTATGACATCCCACACTTTGCCGAACGTGTCGTTCCAGCCGGGATATTTTTCTTCGAGCCAGTCGCGGCACTCAGGTGTAATGCCGGCAGCAGGGTTCCACCACACGGTAGGCCGCCAGAACCAGATAGCCAATTGGTACGCATGGTGCTGGCAGTCGAACTCGCTAATGATCTGTTCCCAGTACCATGGCAGGTCGAGTCCGAGGTCGATCAGAGTGCGTTCGAACTGACCTACGATCCATTCCCGCATGAATTCCTTGAACGACTGCTTGCGATGCACGAGTGGCGTGGCGTAATCCATCGAGGAGCCCGTGAGCAGGCAGAACAGACGCCACGCCCGCGCTATGGCGACATCAACGAGCTTTTGAGCTTGCTCTTTACGGCCGTTGGCGATCAGGATCTGCAACGCGGGACCCCCGATTTGCGCATGGCGCGACTCATCTGTCTGAATGCTGGAAATCAGGCTTGCAAAAGTGAAGTCGCCCGCTTCGGCGGCATTGGCCGCGAGGCCGAGAAACTGCATGTTGGTAAAACCCGTCTCGAACGCGAAGGTTAGCATGACCGCGATTTCGATCGCACTGCGCGACATGAACAGGTCATCGAACGCGCTGCGCGCGGCAATCGCACCCCACGCGTTGGTGTGATACGCCTTGTGGGCCCAATCGAACTGGCGATCCTTGGGAACGTAGTCGTGAGGGAAGTAAAGCTGCAACTGACCATGACGATTCTCGTCGAGCATGCCGAAGGTGGCCATATTGCGCATGCCGGGCGCACGGCCGAAACGTACCATTCGGGCCTCGGCGCTCATCGCCGCATATTCGCCGAGCGCAATTGCACCGTAGTGCGCCTTCAGAATGGAGAGCCACCCCGGATCGGCGTCCTCGAACATGCGGCTACGCTCAAGTGCCTCCTTGACTGAATATGCGCCAGCATCCTTCTCACGCTGGATGCGCACATACTCGGGATACGACGTCTTGTAGGGCTCGTCGTAGGTTTCCCAACTCGCCATGGGAATGCCTTGCGCCCCAGACATGAGGTCGGGAAAGAGCTCCGACTCCGTCACATATCTTGGGGTCCAGTTGGTGGCACGTGCAATGTCATACCATGCGGCTCGTTCCAGTAACGCCATCGTGATGCCTCCTTTTGGAATGGGCGATGCGTCTTCTCGGCCCGATGCACACTCCACCGGGCCCCTTGGGAACGCAAGATCAATGCCAACCCGCGGCGTTGCTTTCTTGGCGATCGAGACGACAAATCTGAGAGCCGCGGCGGAGCGAAAGGGCAACCAAAATTGCGCAGGTTTAGCGAGTAGGACATGTACCACCGCATGCACAGCATGGCCGCATCCACTGGGTGACGACAGCGTTTGGGCACCGTGGCGGCGCTATCAAGATGCGGGGGTGAATCTTACCGCAACGCAGCGCCCTACCGCGACACTGCATTGAGATGGTAAGCCGGCAGTTGTCGAGGTTCCAAGACGATGAGTGACTTCCGCCGTAAAGGCCCATTGATCGTTTAGTCCAGCACGGCCCCAGTCTGCACACAAGCGCACAACGAGCATCGAGTTGATAAGCGTCGGGCGAAGTTAAGCGGTCGTTGCGACATAACCGCCGCCTTAATTCTCCGTTGTCGCGGCAACCGCAGTGTTGCATCTCCCAGCGCACGAATGATACTTCACGCAACGCTGATCAAGTCGACCGCAGAGCTACTGCGAGCGTTATAGATCGGGGTGGATCCGGAGGACAGAACAGGATGAAGCCGCCGACGCTGTCGACGGCCGCTGAAGGTGCTGCTTTCGAGACACACCACAAACGGACGCGACGCGATGAGTTTCTCGCGATGAATGCAGTTTCGTCGTGTGGGCTGAGTTTTGCGCGGTGGTCGAGCCGTATTATCCGAGGTGCGGCAATGGCCGCCCGCCGATTGACCGGGAGCGCATGCTGCGCCTTCATTCTATCCGGCACTGCTTCAACCTGGCCGATTTCGCTTGTGAAGACGCTCTTTACGTTAGTGCTAGGCTGCGTCGCTTTGCGAGAGTCTGGATTGGAAGGCAGTACCAGACTGCCACCGGTCTGCTGAAATTTCGTCGTCTTCTTGAAACCCTCAAGCTGGGTGAGAAATTGATTGCCGAAGTCGGCCAAGTGGCGAGCGGCATGAAACTCCAGAGCGTCACGGTCGTGGATGCCACCATCATCGGTGCGCCAAAATTCGACGAAGAATGAACAGAATTCGCGCTCCCCCAAATGCAGCAGACGCGCAAGACTAGCAATGGTACTTCGGCGCGAAGTTAGACATCGACGAGGATAGCGAGAGTGGCCTGGTGCACAGCGTAGTACCGGCCAACGTGCATGAAAAGCTTCCACTGCCGCAATTGCTACACGGCCAGGAGCGGAAGGTCTACGCTAACAGCGCTTACGCCAGCCAGAAGGCTAATCCACAGCAAAGCAGCACACCCACCGCGCGTGTGAAGTCAATACGGTGCAGCGCGGCGAGAACTGCCACAAGTCGAGGATCCGCGCACGCGTGGAGCATGTCTTCGCAGTGGCCAATCGATGTGGGGTTTCACGAAGGTGCCTACCACGGTTAGCGCAGAGTACGAACCTGGCTTCATAGCTTTGGCGCGCGCCAATCTCTACCTGTCGGGCACGCGATTGATGGCACAAGTGCGTCCGTAATGGACGAAAGGCGCCCCAAAAGCCGAGGTGTATCTGGAGTATGGTCGGCGTCACGACCTGAACACCTCCACAATGCCGACACGGTCGCAAATTCGGCGACTTTTTCAGCCTAGCCTTAACGTGACAACGCCGACATATGTCGTCGAGAATTGGACAAACAAGACAGGCACTCGAAGAATTTATCGAGCTTTCTCGGCAATTTTTCCAGTTTCACGCCGTGCGAAAAGGTGGCGCATAGGTTGATTCGTGAACCTCCTCCCAGATATTTTGCTTCGTTCTCTGAAGATGCCGTACTGGCTGACCTCTGTCAGACGAACGGCCCGTCGCCACTATGAGAAGGTTTTGTCGGCGCAGCACATAGTCCTTCCCGCTTCCGTCTCAATTATGGGAAGCGCCGCGGAACATTTTTTTCGTTAGGGACCCGCGACGCAAGGTCGGCACGAATCTTGTTATTTTCAAAACGCTTCACCGACAGTGAGACGCCCGAAGACGCGGTCGTATGCCAGCTTCGCGGGGCCGAACGCCATCAAGGGACCACATAGTGATCGAAACGTTTTATGAAGTCATGCGACGCCAAGGGATCTCGCGCCGTAGCTTCCTCAAATTCTGCTCGCTGACGACAACGTCGCTCGGCCTCGGGCCTGCGTTCATGCCGAAGATTGTCCACGCAATGGAGACCAAACTGCGCACGCCGGTGCTCTGGCTACATGGACTCGAATGCACCTGCTGCTCAGAGTCGTTCATCCGCTCGGCGCACCCGCTGGCGAAGGACGTGATGCTTTCAATGATCTCGCTCGACTACGACGACCTCTTGATGGCTGCCGCGGGACACCAGGCCGAGGCGATCCTCGAAAACGTGATGGAGAAGTACCGTGGCAACTACATCCTCGCCGTCGAAGGCAATCCGCCGCTGAATCAAGACGGTATGAGCTGCATTATCGGCGGCAAGCCATTCGTCGATCAGTTGCGCCGTGTGTCGAAGGACGCGAAGGCTGTGATCTCGTGGGGGTCGTGCGCGTCGTGGGGCTGCGTGCAGACGGCCACGCCGAACCCGACGCAGGCGGTGCCAATCCACAAGGTGATCACCGACAAGGCGATCATCAAGGTGCCAGGCTGCCCCCCGATCGCCGAGGTGATGACGGGCGTCGTCACCTACATGCTCACGTTCGACCGGATACCGGAGTTGGATCGCCAAGGCCGTCCGAAAATGTTTTACAGCCAGCGCATTCACGACAAGTGCTACCGCCGTCCGCATTTCGACGCGGGCCAGTTCGTCGAGTCGTGGGACGACGAGGCGGCACGGCGCGGCTACTGCCTCTACAAGGTCGGCTGCAAGGGCCCGACGACCTACAACGCCTGCTCGACCGTGCGTTGGAACGGCGGCACGAGCTTCCCCATTCAGGCGGGCCACGGCTGCATCGGCTGCTCTGAGGAAGGATTCTGGGACAAGGGCTCCTTCTACGATCGGCTCACCCGGATCGATCAGTTCGGAGTCGAAACGAACGCCGACAAGATCGGCGCTACCGCGGCCGTCGTGGTGGGCGCCGCCACTGCTGCGCATGCAGCCGCTTCGGCAATTCAGCACGCCAGGTCGAAGCAGGACTCTATGGACGACCGCGACGGCCAATAGCTACAACTCGCGTCGGGGTGCAGCCGACAAGCACAGGAAGCCGCAAAAGAAAAGCAACCATGACAGCCATTTCGAACCCAGGATTTCAGCTCGGTAGGAACGGACGCCGGATCGTCGTCGATCCAGTCACACGCATCGAAGGCCATATGCGCGTCGAGGTCAATGTTGATTCGAACAACGTGATCCGCAACGCCGTTTCCAGCGGCACCATGTGGCGTGGCCTTGAAGTCATTCTCAAGGGGCGCGACCCGCGCGACGCATGGGCGCTCGTCGAGCGTATCTGCGGCGTATGCACGGGATGTCACGCGCTCGCATCCGTGCGCGCGGTCGAGGACGCGCTCGACATCCGCATTCCGCCCAACGCGCACCTGATCCGCGAGATCATGTCGAAGACATTGCAAGTGCACGACCACGTGGTGCACTTCTATCACCTGCACGCGCTCGACTGGGTCGACGTGTTGTCGGCACTCAAGGCCGACCCCAAGTTAACGTCCGAGTTGCAACAGCGCATCTCGCCCGCGCATCCGATGTCGTCACAGGGCTATTTCCGCAATGTGCAGACCCGTCTACGCAAGTTCATCGAAAGCGGCCAGCTCGGTCCGTTCATGAACGGCTACTGGGGCAACTCCGCGTACGTGCTGCCGCCGGAAGCGAATCTGATGGCCGTGACACACTATCTCGAAGCGCTCGACATGCAAAAGGAGTGGGTCAAGATCCACGCGATCTTCGGCGGCAAGAATCCGCACCCGAACTACCTCGTAGGGGGCGTGCCTTGCGCGATCAATATCGGCAGCGACCTAGCGGCCGGCGCACCCATCAACATCGAGCGCCTAAACTTCGTCAAGTCGCTCATCGACGATGCGATCACCTTCTGCCGCAACGTCTATGTGCCCGATCTGCTTGCAATCGGCACGATCTACAAAGCACGCGGCTGGTTGCATGGCGGCGGCCTGGCCGCAACCAACGTGATGGACTACGGCGCGTATCCGCTCGTCAACTACAACCCATCCACCAACCAGATGCCGGGCGGAGCCATCATCAACGGCGACTGGAACACGCTCCTGCCGGTTGATCCGCGCGACCCCGAGCAAGTGCAGGAATTTGTCGCCCACTCCTGGTATCAATACCCTGACAACTACCGCGGGCTGCATCCTTGGGACGGCATTACCGAACCGCACTACGAGCTCGGACCTAACACGAAGGGCACGCGCACCGCAATCGAGTCGATCGACGAGAGCGCAAAGTACTCGTGGATCAAGTCGCCGCGCTGGCGGGGGCACGCGATGGAAGTCGGACCGCTCGCGCGCTACATCCTCGGCTACGCACACGCGGAGCAGAGCAATCCGCATTGCGGCCGTATGAAGGAACAGATTGAGGCCTCCCTCCTTGCCGTGAACCAGGGCATGCCAAAGCTGCTCGGCTTGCCGGAAAGCTCGCTTGGCGTGAAGCAACTGCTGCCGACCACCATCGGCCGCACGCTCGCCCGCGGGCTTGAAGCGGAGTATTGCTCCGAGATGATGGCGGACGACTGGCAAAGCCTCTTACAAAACATCCGCAACGGCGACACCTCGACCGCGAACCTCGACAAGTGGGACCCTTCGATGTGGCCAGCCGAGGCGAAGGGCGTGGGCGCGGTCGCCGCGCCGCGCGGCGCGCTCGGCCACTGGATCAGGATCAGGGACGGTCGCATTGAGAACTACCAGTGCGTCGTTCCGAGCACTTGGAACGGCAGCCCGCGCGACGCGAAAGGGCAGATCGGCGCGTTCGAAGCGAGCCTCATGGACATGCCCGTGGCGAACGTCGAGCAGCCCGTCGAGATTCTGCGGTCGCTGCACTCGTTCGACCCTTGCATGGCTTGCTCGACGCACGTGATGAACGCGGACGGTGCGGAAATGACCGCCGTGACTGTGCGATAACCCCACCAGGCCGCCACAGCGCCTGCGCTCGCCGGCGCCGCGCGGCAGGAAAGGATGATGACGATGCAATCGTATTCTCGATGCGAAAAGGCGGCTGACTTTGTTTCGTCCACCGAGGCAATTTACGTGTACGAAGCGCCGGTACGCGTCTGGCACTGGATCAACGCAGTGTCGATCGTCGTGCTGGCGTTGACCGGCTATCTTATCGGCGCCCCGCTTCTCACACAGCCCGGCGAGGCGAGCGCGAATTTTCTGATGGGCTATATCCGCTTTGTGCATTTCACCGCGGCCTACCTGTTCGCAATCGGGCTTGCGGGCCGCGCGTATTGGGCGATTGTCGGCAATCGCCATGCGCGCGAAATGTTCTGGGTGCCGGTATTCTCGCGCGAGTACTGGATGGACATGCTCGCCATGCTGCGTTACTACTCGTTCCTCGGGCCCACACCGCGCCAGTTCAGCGGGCACAATCCGTTATCGCGATTTGCGATGTTTTTCGTGTTCTTGCTGATCTCACTCTTCATGATCGTGACCGGTTTCGCACTGTATGGCGAAGGCGCGCAGGCCGGCTCTTGGCAGCAGATTGCGTTTGGCCAGGTATCCACGCTGATCGGCCAGTCGCAGACTGTGCACACGTGGCATCGCCTCGGCATGTGGGCGATCATGATGTTCGTTATCGTGCATGTCTATATGGCGATCCGCGAAGACATCATGGCCCGCCAGAACATGGTCGGCACGATGATATCGGGCTACCGTACCTTCAGGAAGTGAGGTTGCAATGCTGACTTGCCCACAAACCGGCGTGCCTGCCATCGTCGTACTCGGCATCGGCAACTTGCTGTGGGCCGACGAGGGTTTTGGCGTGCGCTGTATCGAGGCGCTTGAGCAGCACTTCGAGTTCGCCCCGCACGTGAGCCTCATAGACGGCGGCACGCAAGGGCTGTGTCTGGTCCAGTACGTCCAGACGGCCGACAGTCTGCTCATTTTCGACGCGGTCGATTACGGTCTCGCGCCGGGCACGCTGAAGATCGTTGAGGATGACGACGTACCGGCGTTCCTCGGCGTGCGCAAGATGAGCCTGCACCAGACCGGCTTCCAGGAGGTACTGATGCTCGCGCGCCTGACAGGCCGGTATCCACGCCGCGTGCTGCTGATCGGCTGCCAGCCGGACGAAGTGGCCGATTTCGGTGGCAGCCTGCGACCCGCCATTAAAGCATCGCTCGAGCGCGCGCTCGAACTTGGCCTCGAGCGCCTTGCCGCATGGGGCGGAGAGCCCACGCCGCGCCACACCCCGTTACATGCCGACGATGCGGTCACGCTGCCGCATCTCGCGCTTTCGCGCTACGAAGGCGAGCGGCCCAGCGAGGCCGATGCGTGCCGCACCGGCGACGAGCGCGTGCTGCTGCGCATGCGCCGCGAGGAGCCGCCGTCGTGTGTATAGGCGTGCCGATGCGGGTGGTCGAGGTGCAGGGCTTGCGGGCGCTGTGCCACGGACGCGGCGGCCACCGCCGGATCGACACTTCGCTAGTTGGTCCATGCAGCGCCGGTGAATGGCTGCTGGTTTTTCTCGACACGGCGCGCGAAAAGCTCGACGGGACACGCGCGGCAGAAATCGACGCGACGCTCTCGCTCGTGGAACTGGCGCTGGAGGGAGATGCCGCCATGGCCCGAGCGAGCCCGAATTTTGAATTGCCGTCCGCGCTCGGCGTGGACGATTTGACCCGGTTGACCTCCGGCGCGCAACCGGCGCATGGCCGTCACGGGTCCTCCGAGGAATCGCCATGACAAATACGAACGGTACCGCGCTTGACGCGACGTCCGTGGTGGAGCGGCTAACTGATGGCAGACACGCCGTGTCCGTGGACGAACGAAAGGTAGACGATTGGATTGCGGACGGCGGCGAATGCGTAGCGCTGCTCACGGCCGACGGGACGCGCTTTCCCGACTTCCTCGACGTGGCCGTGGTGCTGCCCGAGCTCGCGCGCCGCGTGTGGCGGTGGCCGTGGTCCACGTTGCTGTGGCTGCACGCCGGCGCTTATGTCACGAGGCTCTCCAGTATGACGGACTGGAATGACTATGTGGCAAACGTCGCACATGCGCTCGGGCAGCCGACTACGCGGACGCCATGGGTCGGCATTCCCGGCCGCACCGTCGGCGCTTCGCCCGGCTGTCACGAATTGTCGATCAATCTTTGGGGTAGTTGATCGTGTCCATGAGTCCATTTCCCATTCCCGTCGCGCCTTTCCGCCCGGGCAACCAAGCCGAGAGCGATGCGGTGCTCGACTATCTGCCGATGCCGCAAGGCATGCGCATCTATGTGGCGCCGACGCTGCCTGAGCGCTGCGATGCGCGGGCACTCGACGGCGCGCGCGGCGTGCTTCGCAACGTAGTAGGCGTACTGGCGGCATACGAACCTGGTACGCCGTCCGAAGCCATCGATCTGACGCCGTACGATCGAGCAACGCTGCGCGTTCTCAACAACGTGCTGAGCGAGGGCGAGGTCAGCGCGCGCGTCGACGGCGCGCAGCGGAGCGGCGGGCTGATCCAGGAGACTGTGTTTGCCGGCCTGTGGCGCGTAGTCGAGCGGAATGGCGCGCGCCCGGTCGACCGGCTCGAGATCGGCACGGCCCCCGCGATGCTTGCCCAGCCCAAAGACCCGGCGCAGCCGATGATGCCGTTGCCGGACATGCTGCCGCTCGACGTGATGAACGCGCCGTCGATCCTGAGCGAAGTACGCGATTCCGCCGCGCGCTGGCGCGCCGGGCATGCGCCCCACATCATCAACCTAACGCTCCTGCCATTGTCGCCGGAGGATCAGCAACTGATCGACGCCGTGCTGGGCGAAGGTGCGGTGCAGATCTTGTCGCGCGGCTACGGAAATTGCCGGGTGGGCGGCACGGCGATCGCGAACTGCTGGCGTGTTGCATATTTCAACTCGCAGGACATGCTGATCCTGAACACGATCGAGATCACCGATCTGCCAGAGGTCGTGCGCGCCGCGCCGGAAGACCTCGCGGATTCGCGCGAGCGCTTGAGCCAGTTGATCGACTGGATGGGTGAGGCGTGACGATGGACGAGCGAACGAAGCAATTCGAGGGCTGCCATCTCGGTGCCAGTAGCCCAATCGCGACGCACACGTGCGTCGAATGCAAGTTCTGCTGGTGGATCCACCATCCCGAACAAGGCGATCCGGTCTTGCAGATTCCTCCGCACGCGACGTTCGCGGCGCTTCAGGCGCACGGGCGCTGCCGCGTTTATGGCCGCGCGCCGGATCAGGTCGTGGTTTTTGTGGGACGCGGATTGACCGTGCGTGCAATCCAGCGAAAGGTCATACACGGCGATCCAAGGGGGGCTACGCTTGTAGCGCACTTCGAAACGGCCGCAACCACTGCGATGCCTGACATGCCGGTCGTGAAACTCGCCTTGCGTATCGAGGGGACCGGCTTTGAGCCGGTGCGCGGCGAGACCGGGGCCCGATGCGGTTGGTTCGGGATGCCGATCACGCCATGGTCCATGAGGCCCCTCTCGTTACCCGGCGCGGTGCAGAACTCGGTGGAATGTCCGCGGCCGGCCGGCAAAGCGCACTTGCGCGTTGGCGACGTCGATTGCAAATGGCTCGGCGCGCACGCGCAAGACGTCAGAGCCTATGCGTGCTGCTCGCTCTTTTTGCCGATGCTCGAATTCCCCAGACAGAAGAGCGCCACATCGGGCGGTGTCGCGCGCGTGTCGCGTCATGCGCACCTGCTGCGGCCGGCCGCGTTCGGGAGCGCTCCATGACTGCGGCGATGCTGGCAGCATTGGCCGCACAGTACCGGGTGCGCCCCGGCCGGCACGACAGCATTACGGGCGGGCGCCCACCACTGGCCGCCGCGCTGCTGCGCGGGCAACCGGTAGCAACCGCTGCGGCGCGGCTGTCGGCGCTGTTCTCGTTGTGCGGACTCGCGCATAGGCTCTGCGCAGAACTTGCCGTCGGCGCAGCGGGCGCTTCAGCGGAGCACAAACGCGACGATGTGACCAACGCCGCTCATGCCGCAATGCTCATGCGTGAGACGCTCGCCGTGCATCTTCGCTGCATGTGGACCGACTGGCCGGTGCGGCTGGCCGCCGCCGCGCCGCATACGCTGCCCGACGTCGAGTCGGTTGACTCCTCCGACTGGCTGGAGCGGCACGTTCTGGGCATGCCTGCGCAAAAGTGGCTCGCGCACTGGACGGACGATCCGCGTGGCTGCTTAGCGGCGTGGTGCGCACGAGCCGCGACGTTCCCGGCCCGGTTGCTGGCAGCCTGCCGCGCGCACGCCGATACGATGCGCGCTACGCCGCGGCCGCTCATCATCGACGAAACGCGGTTAAGCGAACTGGCCGCGGCGATTGCCGAGAGTCCGGTGTTCGCGCACGCGCCCGTACAACGCGGCCTGCCCGCGGAGACCGGCGTGTGGACACGTAGCGACGATCCGCGCGCGCTGGAATACGACACGCCTTGGCTGCGGATTGGCGCGCGCGTCGCGGAGGTGGCGCGGCTGGCAGCGGGCGACGACGGGCCAAGTGCGCTTCGCTTTGGCGCGCGAACGTGCGCGCCCGGCGAGGCGCTCGGCTGGTGCGAGATGTCGCGTGGCGTGCTGCTCCATTGGGTGCGCCTCGCGCGAGGCGATGCGGCGCGCATCGAGGACTATCGCGTGGTCGCGCCGACTGAGTGGAACTTCCACGGCCAAGGCACGCTCGCGCAAGCCTTGTCGCGACTGGATCCGGCGTGCGGCGATGGAACGTTCGCCGCGCGCGTAGGCGCGTGGATGGGCGCGTTCGATCCGTGTGTCGCCTATGTGGTCGACACGGACGGGGCGTGAGCACAAGGATCGAGACAAGGCCCCGAATACTGAGCTGAATGGAAGCCAAGGTATGCATGAAGTAAGTCTGGCCGGCGGCGTGCTTGCGTTGGTCGAAGCGGCAGCCGAGCGTGAGAGCTTTGTCCGCGTGAAGGTGCTGAGGCTTGAAGTCGGACGCCTCGCTGGCGTCGATGTCGAGACGCTGCGCTTCGCCCTCGAAGCGATCGCGCCCGGCACCTGCCTTTGCAGCGCACGCGTCGAGATCGACGAACCTTCGGGAAGCGCATGGTGCATGAACTGCAACGCGACCGTGGCGCTGGCCACGCGGGGCGCCCCCTGCGCGCACTGCGGCGGCTACTGGCTCCAGCCGAACGGCGGCACAGAGTTGCGCATCGTCGATCTGATCGTCGACGATGCCTGACAATCATCGGATTAGCGCAAGGAGAAGCAACATGTGCATAGGATGCGGGTGCACCACCACAGGCGATCGGCAAAACACCGCTCAGGGGCACGAGTGCGCGCATGCGCAGGGCCAGTCCGACACTCATTCCCACTCCCACCGGACGCCACCGGGCAAAGATCTGCACTACGGCCTCGGGCCCGCGGGCCTCACGGTGCCCGGCCTAGACCAGGGCCGCACCATCAAGCTCGAGCACGACGTGCTAGGCGAAAACAATCGCCATGCCGCCGTTAACCGGCGGCACTTCGCGCAGCATGGCGTGCGTGCGCTCAATCTAGTGTCGAGCCCGGGCTCGGGGAAAACGACCCTGCTGTGTGCGTCGATCGCCGCGCTGCGCGAGCGCATACCCAGCTTGCCCATCGGTGTGATTGAGGGCGACCAGCAGACGGCAAACGACGCCGAGCGCATCCGCGCGGCCGGTGCGCCAGCGATCCAGGTGAACACGGGAAAGGGCTGCCATCTCGACGCCGCGATGATCGCCGCGGCCTTCGGACGGCTTCCGTTGCACGATCATCGCCTTTACCATGACCAAAAGCACGAGCGTGAATACGTACCGCTCACGCACGACGTCCCGTGCAGCGTGCTCTTCATCGAGAACGTAGGCAATCTCGTCTGCCCCGCGCTGTGGGACCTCGGCGAGGAGGCGAAGGTCGTGATCATCTCGGTAACGGAGGGCGAAGATAAGCCGCTCAAGTATCCCGACATGTTCGCCGCCGCGCGCCTCATGATCGTCAACAAGATCGACTTGCTGCCTTATGTACAGTTCGACGTCGAGCAGTGCATCGCGTATGCGCGCCGCGTGAATCCGTTCCTCGAAGTGATCTGGCTCTCGGCCACGACCGGCGAAGGCCTCGATGCGTGGCTCGACTGGATCACGAGTGCGCGCGACTCGATTGCCGAGCGCATTGGCGTGCTGGAGAGCAACCTTGCGGCGCAGCATGCGCGAAAGCATCGCGCCGGAGGCGAGGCATGACGGCGCGTGTGCAGAACCTACCCCATACCCTCGGCGAACAGACGGTGCTCGCCACCGGCGCATGGCTGAAGAACGCTGCGTGCCTGTGCATCGGCGGCGACGTTCACTGGTCGATGCTACACGGCGATCTCGACGATCCGGAGCACTGTGTGGCGCTCGACACATCGGTGGCGGCGCTTGTTGAGAGCGCCGAGCGCGCGGGGCAGCCCGTGCGCATGATCGCGCACGATCTGCATCCCGACTTCTACAGCACGCGCGTCGCGCTCGAATTGGGTGAGCGGCTTGGCGTGCCGACCGTCGGCGTCCAGCATCATCACGCGCATATTGGCGCGGTTGCGGCAGAGCATGGGCTGCGCGAGCCCGTGATCGGCCTCGCGCTCGACGGCGTGGGCTTCGGCACGGACGGCGCCGCATGGGGCGGTGAGCTGCTGGAGGTGGCTCCCGCCTGCTGGCAGCGCCTCGGCAGTCTCACGCCGCTCGCGCTGCCCGGCGGCGACGTCGCGGCGCGCGAGCCTTGGCGAATGGCCGCCGCCGCCCTGCACGCGCTCGGGCGCAGCGACGAAATCGAGCCGCGGCTCTCGGCCGCCGTCGGCGCGACCGCGGCGCGCACGGTCGGCGTCATGCTCGCGCGCGGCCTCAATTGCCCGCCTAGCACCGGTGCGGGTCGCTGGTTCGACGCGGCGGCGGGACTGCTCGGCGTGTGTCTGCGCCAGCGCGCCGAATCCGAGGCGGCCATCGCGCTAGAAAGGCTCGCGAGCGGCTACCTCGTCGCGCACAAGGCCCCCGATGTGGCGGCCCTGTGGCGAATCGCGGACAACGGCGAGCTCGACCTTCGTCCGCTCCTCGTCAAGTTGCTCATGCTCGCGGACGCCGGCGAAGCCGCGTACGGCGCGGCCGTCTTTCATGTTGCGCTGGCCGAGGCGCTCGCCCAATGGGCCGCGCTTGCCGCGCAGGGGCGCGCCGTTCTGTTTGGCGGCGGCTGCTTTGCTAACAGGCTGCTCACCGCGCATCTACGAGAGTCGCTCGCGGCGCACGGCGTGCACACCCTCATGCCCGACACGGTGCCCTGCGGCGACGCCGGGCTAGCGCTTGGCCAGGCTTGGGTTGCCGCATATGGTCCGCAGATGTTGTCCATGCCTACGACCGCACGAGGAGTCAGTCTATGTGTCTAGCCATGCCGGCACGGCTCATCGACTGGTCCGACGCCGAAACGGGCGTCGTCGATCTCGGGGGCGTTCGCAAGACGGTCTCACTCGCGCTCGTGCCCGAGGTGCGCCTAGGGGACTTCGTGATCGTGCATGTCGGCTTCGCGCTTGGCATGATCGACCCCGAAGAGGCCGAGCGCACGCTCGCGCTGTTCAGCGAGGTCGCTCGGTCGCTTGGCGACGCACCCATCGTCCAATCCGGAACGACGCAATGAAGTACGTCGACGAATTCCGCGACGGCGAACTCGCCGCGCGCATTGCTGGACGCATCCAGGCGGAGACGCTGACCGAACGCCGCTATCACTTCATGGAGTTCTGCGGCGGTCACACGCACGCGATTTCCCGCTTCGGCGTCGCCGATCTTCTACCCGGTAACGTGTTGATGATCCACGGTCCCGGCTGCCCGGTTTGTGTGTTGCCGATCGGGCGCATAGATCTCGCGATTCGCCTCGCGCTCGAACACGACGTGATCCTCTGCACGTATGGGGACACGATGCGCGTGCCTGCCTCGTGCGGTCTATCGCTCCAGCGGGCCAAGGCGCGCGGGGCGGACATCCGCCTTGTGTATTCGCCGCACGACGCGCTGCGCATCGCGCGCGAGCATCCGGAACGCGAAGTCGTCTTTTTCGCAATCGGCTTCGAGACCACTACGCCGCCTACCGCGCTCGTCGTGAGCGAAGCGGCAGACTGCGGCGCGGAAAACTTTAGCGTGCTGTGCTGCCATGTACTCACGCCCGCGGCGATGACACATCTACTCGCCGAGCCGTCCGTCGACGCGAACGCGGTGCTGCTCGACGGCTTCGTCGGCCCCGCGCACGTGAGTGTTGTGATCGGCTCCGCGTCTTACGAGACCTTCGCGCAGAGGTATCGCAAGCCGGTCGTGATTGCCGGGTTCGAACCGCTCGACGTGCTGCAGGCGATCCTCATGCTGGTGCGTCAGGTCAACGATGGCCGCGCGGAGGTCGAGAACGAGTTCGCACGCGCCGTCACGCGCGCGGGCAACGCGGCCGCGCAGGCGCTCATGCAGGAGGTGTTCGAAACGCGGGAGTCGTTCGAGTGGCGCGGCTTGGGCGAGGTCCCATTGAGCGGGCTGCGCATTCGCCCGAAGTACGCGCGCTACGACGCCGAACTCCGCTATGAACTCTTGTACCGGCCCGTCGCCGATCACCGCAAATGCGAGTGCGGGGCGATCCTGCGAGGTCTAAAACACCCGCGCGACTGCACAATGTTCGGCACGGTCTGCACGCCCGAGAATCCCATCGGCTCGTGCATGGTGTCCAGCGAAGGCTCTTGCGCCGCGCATTTTTCTTATGGTCGCTTTAAGGACATTCGAGTCGTCAAAGCATGAGCCCAGTCCACACATCCCCGGTGAAGCCCGCCTACGTGCGGCCCCTAGACTTTCGCGACGGCCGCATCCACATGGGCCACGGCGCGGGTGGCCGCGCATCGGCGCAATTGACCTCCGCGAGCTGTTCGTCGCAACCTTCGATAACGAATGGCTGCGCCAGGGCAACGACCAGGCCGCCATTCCGCAGCTTGCGCCCGGGCCCGGCGAGCGCGTGGTGATGACCACCGACGCGCACGTCGTCTCGCCGCTGTTCTTTCCCGGCGGCGACATCGGCAGCCTCGCCGTGCACGGCACCGTCAACGACATCGCGATGGCGGGCGCACGGCCTTCGTATCTCAGCGCGAGCTTCATCCTGGAGGAGGGCTTCCCGCTGGCGGATCTGCTCCGCATCGTCGAGTCAATGGCTGCTGCGTCGCGCGCTTGCGGCGCTCCGATCGTGACGGGCGACACCAAGGTCGTCGAGCGCGGCAAGGGCGATGCCGTGTTCATCACCACGACCGGGATCGGCGTCGTGCCCTCGGGCATTCACATTGATGGCGCGCAGGCGCGGCCCGGCGACGTTGTGCTGCTCTCGGGCACTATCGGCGAGCACGGCGTGGCGATCATGTCACTACGCGAGGGCCTGGGCTTCGACACGGAGATCCGCTCGGACAGCGCCGCGCTGCATACGCTCGTGGCGGACATGGTTGCCGTCGCGCCCGGTGTGCGCGTTCTGCGCGACCCGACTCGCGGCGGACTGGCCACAACCCTGAACGAGATCGCCGGCCAGTCGGGCGTCGGGATGCGCATTCAGGAGCGCGCAATTCCCGTGCTACCGCAAGTCGATGCGGCGTGTGAACTGCTCGGCCTCGATCCGCTTTATGTCGCCAACGAAGGCAAGCTGGTTGCAATCTGCGCAAGCGCCGACGCGCCGCAACTGCTCGCCGCGATGCGCGCACATCCTTTGGGCGCGGCGGCGGTGTGCATCGGTGAGGTGGTCGAGGACGCGCACGGCTTCGTGCAGATCGAAACGAAAATCGGCGGACGGCGCATCGTCGACTGGCTTTCGGGCGAGCAGTTGCCGCGGATCTGTTGATCCGTTTGCGGCGATAGGTATCGGGAGACTGAGAATGCTTTTGGATCATCAGGTCTCTAGTCGCGTTGCCTTCGCCGGGAGCTTTGAATAATCCATCCCCTTACGGCGTCGATCGAGCAATGAGGTCTCCAGTCCCGCCCTCGCTGCAGCAGCCGTCGACCGCGCTCGTGGTCGAGCCCACGCTACATTCAGACTCTATTGCGAGGAATGCTTTCCAATTCATTGTTGCCTGAGCGCTTTATCAGCAGCGGACTGTACCCGCCTCTCCTGGCCGGACAATCTCGCCTAACGTCAATGCCCCGCCCAACGGAAAGCTTCTTCATCGGCTCGACGACCGAACATTCACGCCGCCCGAGGGGACCCATCAGGACGCGAAGGCGGACTGTTCGAATACTTGGATGACCGCAGTCATCGTCATTCCTCAATTTGTTTTGTCTCCCGAAAGCAGTTTTCTCGGGATGCTTTCAAAGCTCAGCAGACCACGGATGCGGTTGCATAACTCAGATCGGCAAGAACGAAGTTTCGCAGACGCGCGGCGTGACAAGTTGGCCGCTGGCAAAATCGCGCGAATGAATCTTATTGCACCTATGACGACAATATTTTCAGAAAATCCTTACCATCCAGCCCGTGTTGTCAACGAGTAGACTGTACCAACCGAACGCTGCGAGTCGTCACGGTTAATTTAGCTTGGGAGAGACACCTATCTGGGTTGTCGGATAGAGATGCACTATCTTCCCGAATGATTGACCTGATTTATCGTACCGTGCTGGCAATCGATAGCCTTTCGCCCTGTAACCGCCTAACGAAGACGACACAGGGTTTATATCTTGCGTGCCGACAAAAGGGCAGCGTATTTGGCCTGTTCGACGGAGCAAATCAATGCATGTTCTCGATGTCAATCAAATGACCGACTTTCTTTTGAATTCGTTTAAGTTGGTTTCGATCTTCGCGACCGTGTGCAGCGCGCTCGAGCTATTCTTTCCGGCTCATCGATACAGCTTCGCATCGTACCTTCGCGGCGCACGGAACTGGGCGATTCGGATTGGATGCGGCGCGCTAATCTGGCACTTGTACGCTGTGGGCTTGCAATGGTTAGGCGTCAAGCCGCTCCTGACGGTCAATATTTCAACAGTGCTTCACTCTGACAACGCAGTTATCAAGACGGCTTTCGCCATCCTTTCAGGCGTTTTGGTCGCAATTGCCGGTGACTTCTTTTACTACTGGATGCATCGTGCACAGCACGCCGTGCCATTCCTCTGGCGCTTGCACGCTACACATCACTCGATTCGCGAACTGACAGCGTGGAATTGCAATCATCACATTTCCGAGCCGGTTATCTACGCCTTGTTTGTAGCATTACCGCTCGCGCTGATCCACTTCGAGTCTGGCGTGGTGCCGGCTGCTGCCATGACCCTCATTACCTTTCAGGCGCACCTCTCACACTCCAGCACGCGCATCAACCTTGGGCCTCTGCGATATATCATCGGAGACGGTCAGTTCCACCGAATTCATCACTCAACTCAGCCGCATCACCGGCACCGGAACTACGGGTTCTTTACGACCATCTGGGACACGATCTTCAGCACGGCATACTGGCCGAAACGGGACGAATGGCCCGAAGTGGGCCTTCGCAATCAACCCGAGCCCCTCACCGTGCGCGACTACTTTATGTTTCCGTTTGATCGACGTCGCTGGTCTGCGGCTAAGATCGCAAACGATGTATAAGAACGTCGACATTAGAGATCGAGCGCAGTGGGAAGGTCATGCTCGAACTCGGTTTGACGAGGTCAGGAACCAGAAAAACACCAAATCATCTCGAAGAACAAGCCAAAGATCGGTGAAGCCGCTGAATTCGCTCGTGCCTACCACACTTTACATAGTCCTTATACTTATGTGCGGTAAAGACACGCGTCGGTTTCGATCAGTAGAAGAACCTCCGAACCTCAGTGTCTGCGTGTACATCGTCTTCCGGACAAGCAGTTTCTGATGGACGATATCGGCATAGCCGAGAGCCTCATAGAGACGATGAATAGCGACTGTGCAGCGTTCATGTGCAAGGCAGATGCAGCGACCATTGTTTGAAATCTGACCGTCGCACTTGAGTGTTGCTTCGATAAATAGTCGAGCCTGATCAATTCGGAGAGCCTTGCGTGGCAGAGCTTTGAGGCCGAATTGGTGTTGTGAGATTTGCAGGATCCTGGCACATTAACGTGAGAATCCTGCATTTTTCGACGAGGTGCGAATGGGTCCGAAGACGCCTGTGACGGAGGGAGATTTTTTCCGCCAGCCGCTGCGCGAACAGATCAACCTGAAGCATCCGTTGATACGTTTGGCCGACCTGATCAACTGGGAGCGACTGGGCGCATCAATGAGCGAAAGCTTTGTATCGCGCAAGGGACGACCGGCGACATCGCCGAGGCTGATCGCCGGGTTGCTGTATTTGCAGCACGCGTTCGACCTGTCCGACGAAGAGGTCGTCTGGCAATGGGTAGAGAACCCGTACTGGCAGGTGTTCACCGGCGAGACCTACTTGCAGACCGAACCTCCGATCGACCCATCGAGCCTGACGCGTTGGCGCAAGCGAATGGGCGAAGCCGGCGTTGAAGAGTTGCTGGCCGAAACGATCGAAGCAGCAAAACGCGCTGGCGTGATCAAGGCTTCGAGCGTCAAGCGCGTGATTGTTGATACGACCGTCATGGAGAAGGCGATCGCCCACCCAACCGATTCGCGCCTGCTCGAACGGTGTCGCGAACATCTGGTGAAAGCCGCGGCACGGCACGGTCTGAAACTGAGGCAGAACTACAACCGCGAGGCGCCGCATCTGGCGCTGCAGATTGGCCGCTACGCTCACGCGAAACAGTACAAACGCATGAGGAAAGCGCTGCGCACGCTGCGCTCGCGCGTTGGACGGGTGATGCGCGATGTGGAGCGGCAGGTCAACCAGGTGGCCGACCTAGGCTGCGCTGAATTAACGGAACTGATCGCCCGCACGAGACGCATTCTGGCGCAGAAGCCGAAGGACAAGAACAAGCTTTATGCGCTGCATGCACCGGAAGTCGAGTGCCTGGCCAAGGGCAAGGCGCGCAAGCCGTACGAGTTCGGGGTGAAAGTTTCGATCGCGACGACCCACAAGGAAGGACTGGTGGTTGGCATGCGCTCGATGCCAGGCAATCCGTACGACGGGCACACCCTGGCTGAAGCGCTGGAGCAGGCGGCAATCCTGTGCGACGCCACGCCGGAGGTCGCCATCGTCGACCGTGGCTACAAGGGTGTCGCCGTCGATGGTGTGAAGATCTACCACCCGGGCTTGCGGCGGGGCATTACACGCGGACTACGCGCGATGATCAGACGGCGCAGCGCAATCGAGCCAGCAATCGGTCACATGAAGACAGACGGAAAACTCGATCGCAACTGGCTCAAGGGTGCGCTCGGCGACGCGATGCACGCGGTGATGTGCGGCGCAGGACACAATCTACGGATGATCCTCAGGAAGCTGCGGCTTCTTTGCGCCTTCATTCTGACCGCCTTGTTCAACCACCGACTTGCTCGGCTTCAATCCCCGTAACTACGGTGCTCGGCAAAACGAATTGTTCAGGACGGACTAAATACCCACGTAACGCACTAAAATTACAATTTATCAACCTTAGTGTGAGCTGGCGTTTGGACGTAAAAGGGAGCACGAATAGGTCGTTGCTCATTGCGAGCTTTCTCATGTTTGAGTAACCAGCGAAGATAGAGCTCCATGTGGCTTTTCTATTCTGCCTTGAAAGCATCAATCTTTAAGCAACCGCCACGAAGCGTTTAGAGCGTGTTAGGAACTTTGAAGTACTGGCACGGCGTGGACAAGCATGAGCATTGCGAAGACGACGAAATGAAGCCCAGCGAGAGTTTCGGGAAGCCGTTCATAGTCACGTGCGAGACGCCGGAAACGGTTGAGCCAGCCAAAGCTGCGCTCGACCACCCACCGGCGGGGGAGCAGAACGAAACCCTTTTTCGTTTCTTCGAGTTTGATCACCTGAAGGTCAATGCCCTCGTCGAATGCAGCCTGCGCTGGCTCCTTGCCCGTGTATCCCTGATCGGCAAATGCCACCTTGACCGTTCGTCCCGTTACCTGCTGGACCTGCCGCGCAAGCTCCGCTACCTGTGCGCGCTCCTGTTCATTGGCGGGGGTCACGTGCACCGCCAGCAACTGTCCCAACGTGTCCACTGCAATATGTACCTTGCTACCGCGCTGCCGCTTATAACCGTCATAGCCCGCACGCGGGCCGCTCTCGCAGGTCGACTGTATCGTGCGGCCATCGAGGATGACCGCGCTGGGCTGTCCCCGACGGCCCTGTGCCACGCGTATCACCGAGCGCAGGTCGCTCACCATGCTCTCAAAGCAGCCAGCCTGCAGCCAGCGTTGAGTCTGCTGATACACCAGCTCCCACGGCGGGAAATCATTGGGCAGCATCCTCGACGGCGCGCCGGCACGAGCCATCCAGCGCAATGCATCAAACATGTCGCGCAGTTCGTATTTGCGCTGGGGCGCGTCAACGTCCATCAGCGTCAGATACGGCGCGGCAAAACTCCATTCCTCATCCGACACATCTGTCGGATACCCTTTGCGGTCGGTTCTTTTCATCCCGCCAGGATACCAGGTCTCAGTCGAAGTTCCTAACACGCTCTAAGCGTCCGGTTACAGAACAGCAAGTCGAGATAAAGGTCATCATCATCGATCTGGAGTCGCTTCTGCCGGGCGAAGAAGGTAAAGCCATCTCTTAGTTCGAGGAGTAACTCTTCCATTCCCCGAAGGACTGCATCTCATTCATGACGAAGCACTGCGACTTAGAAGTCATCTTCCCTACCCCGTCCGCAGCTGCACTCGCCGAATTTCGCTAGTGCCTTCTCCTATCGGAGCGACGCATGCGAAGGCGTCGGTATGCCACGGCAGTTCGGCCATCGGCACGGCGGAGGGAAAACAGGCAACCGAGGCCACGGATTGGATCTCCGAAGACCCGCAACGCTTCGCCGCCAGCTGAGTCGGATGGTGCCACATGGTTAGGTGCATGTACCAAGGGAAAGGCAGCAATAAATTGATACTAAAGATTATATTGTTTGCGAGCATTTCTGGATTTTAGTGGTGGGCGCACGCGATATGGGGGCTCAACGAACCTTGGTGTGCCGGCACGGGATTGATTCACTCTAGCCAGACCAAAGGCAGAGACGGCCTAATGATTTTGTCAAGCAAGCGGCAGCCGTTCGGGCATTGGATTCCTGTTGTGGAGTATTGCCGACAGTACTTTCACACGCCTCCTGGCAAGAGCAATGATGATCTGATGATGGCGCTTCGCTTTTTTACGTTTGAAGGCAGCGCTCTTGGGACAGCGCATGGATGCAAATGCCGACTGATAGAAGATCCGCTTCAAACGCTTGTCGCCCTTCTGGGGCCGTTTAAGCCAACTGGATTTGCCCGTGGGGCCCCAGAACATTGCTACTCCCCGATGTGCCGAATGAATTCCCATAGTCGGGTGGGCGTTCGACACGTCTGCGCCTGCGTCCTCGTGCTGCGCGATAA
The DNA here is from genome assembly GCF_050435705.1 of Paraburkholderia sp. JPY419. NCBI lineage: Bacteria > Pseudomonadati > Pseudomonadota > Betaproteobacteria > Burkholderiales > Burkholderiaceae > Paraburkholderia > Paraburkholderia sp. JPY419. The sequence continues at coordinate 833,585 of NZ_JBNDKV010000003.1, forward strand.
GAGACGGAAACGTGACAAAGTGTCGTCAGCCACCGTATATTCGCGAACGGCCGCTAACCTGCATGCGGGAAAAAGAGCCTGCTGCAAGCAGAGGAACCAGGTATTGTCTGAGGCGCAGCGAGATACGCGCGATAGCCACCGTTCCGTCAAGCCGGATCTTTGGTATTTGAGATGGCCCGTGAAATCACTGAATGACAGCACGAGACTGCACTAGACGGCATTGAGGTACCGCGTGATCGCGGTGAGCCGCCGATTTTCCAGACACTGTCTGGAAAATCTCTCCCTCGGGCGAGGCGAGATGGAAGTCGCGCATGCTAGCCAGATTGGCCCGGCCGATCTCGCGGCCAAAGCGGCGTGTTAAGTCTTCGGCGAGGTATGCGATGATCACTTGCCTCTAGCCAGCGCGCGCCCAGCGGAGAATCGTTCGGCATGGATTTAGCTGTCAAGGCTCCTATATCGGCGAACGCGTTGCCATCCCCTATGATCGCCACAAGCGCAAACACAGTGCAAGTCGCCGACCTGAAGAGCGAGATCGCCAATCTGCTACGTAAATGGATCACAAAATACCTGCTGGAGCGGGAGAAAGGCATCTCGCCTGCACCACAGGAGCCTGTGCTGAGCATCACGAGACGGCGCCTGCGGCAGCAGTGATCGATGGCGTGGCCATCGACCTTCTGGGTCCGTGCAAGGCCGCATCACCCACGAAAACGTCATCTGCATTCGTCCCCGTCGTTTCGGTGCCGCCGGCGTTGCTCCCCGAAGGAAGCGCCTTGGCGAGAGCGCCTATGCCCTCATCGCCGTCCATGGCGCTTGCGCTGCACGTGCGTCTGCCGAACGGCGTCGAGTTTGATATCGCGGACGCGACCATCGACGAACTGGCCACCGTGGTCCAGATGCTTGGGAGAATGCCGTGTTCCGGTTCGACGCGAATCTGAAGGTGTACCTGCACCGCGATGCCGTCGATTTCCGGTACGGCATGAACAGCCTGTCGATTCTCGTTGAGCAGTCGATGCGCCTGAACCCGATGGACTCCTCGCTTTACGTGTTTGGAAACCGTCGCCGCGACCGGGTCAAGATCCTCGGCTGGGATGGCAGCGGCTTCTGGCTCCTGACGAAACGCCTCGAGACCGATAGGTTCATATGGCCCGACCGGAAAGCCGAGATCGTGACGATGACGCCTGATCTGTTACATGCGCTGCTTGAGGGCGATGACATCAGCACGATCCAGCGACATCCGTAGCGCGAGTATCTGCGCGTGAGCTGAACGCGTCATCGGGGTGCCGGTCTAATCCGCATGCCGGGCCAGGTCACGATCACCGCCGACGAACTGAAAGAGCTGCTCGCTGAGCGCGATGCCGCCCGTGCGTTGCGCGAAGAACAGGAGGCGCTACGCGGCGCCCTGCGGCTCGTGACAGCGGAACGCGATCTGGCCGAGGAACGGCTGCGTGCTTACCGTCGTGAACTGTTCGGCGCGAAAAGTGAAGCACGGGATTCCAATCAACCCGGGCTGTTCAACGAAGCCGAAGCACTTGGCGCGAACAGCGCGCCCGCCCTGGAAGACACTCCGGAAACGACGGTTGCCGCGCACACGCGCAAGCGGCGTGGTCACCGCAAACCGCTCGATCCCAAGCTGCCGCGTGAGGTCGTGCGCCACGAACTGCCTGAAGCCGAACGCTTCTGTACGAACGACGGCCACGCGCTCGTCGAGATCGGCGTTGAGATCAGCGAGCAGCTCGATGTAATTCCGGAGCAGCTTCGCGTGCTCCAGCACCGGCGCGTCAAATATGCGTGTCCATGCTGCGATCTCGGCATCAAGGTCACGCCAGCGCCGCCGCGTATCATCCCGCGTGGGCTGCTGAGTGAATCAGCGCTTGCGTGGATCGCCACCGGCAAGTATCAGTTCGGGATGCCACTGTACCGTCAGGCCGGACTGCTACGTCGTTTCGGCGGTGACATCTCGTCCAACACGATCGCCGCAAGCATGGTACGCGTCGGTCTGGCGACCCAGCCGGTGATCAACCTGATGCGTGATGCGCTGCTCGACGCGGATCTGGTCTACTGCGACGAGACGACATTCCAGGTCCTGAAGGAGAAGGGGCGAAAGCCTCAAACGAAGAGCTACCTCTGGTCGCAGATGACCGATTCAGGACATCCGGTCCGCTGCTTCACGTACATGCCGGGACGCGGCGCTCACTGGCCGACAAACTGTTCACGGGCATCCGCAAGGGCGCGGTCCTGATGACCGATGGCTATGAGCCCTATAACAGCATCGCCGACCGATACCAGCTCGTGCATCTTGGATGCTGGGTTCACTGCCGACGCTACTTCGTCAAGGCAGAAGACAATGTGCCCAAGGCAGCGCGCTCGCCCGACCTGCTGGCCACACGCTTCATCAAGCTGATCGGAAGGTTGTTCGTCGCCGAGGCACGCAGCGCGAAATGGGAAGCCAACCGGCGACAGCGATTGCGACGGCGATACAGTGCACGAGTGCTCGACGCCATCCGCAGTCTCATGCTCAAGCAATCCCCCGGCGTCGTGCCCCACAGCCTGCTCGGAAAGGCGCTAACTTATCTGCGCGAGCAATGGCCCAAGCTGATCCTCTACGTTGAGAACGGCAACTGGCCCATATCGAACAACGACTGTGAGAATTCGATCCGCCCGTTTGTAATTGGGCGCCGCGGCTGGCTGTTCTCGGACACGGTTGATGGCGCGACTGCGAGCGCCAATCTTTACTCTCTGGTCGAAACCTGCAAAGCCTCTCGAATCGACCCGTACCGCTACCTCCACTGGCTGTTCAGGCACATCCCTCTGGCGACCAGTGTCGACGACTACGACGCGCTTATGCCCTGGAAAATGCCTGCTTCCCTGCACTGAGCACACGCCACGCCTCTCGGCGATTCATGGCCCTCAACTCCACTCGCAGAGGGACGTCGATAATAGATCGCTTACGATCAAGCTTGCGTCCGCAATCACTCAACTTGCGGACGCAACATGACTTCAGACGAACTCGATTTTCTCCCTCTCAAAGTCACGCACATCGACGAAGGCGGTAGGCGCTGCTTCGATCCCGACGGGAAACGACGGCTGATCGAGGCGTGCGAGAAACCCGGTGCATCGGTGGCTGGCCTGGCGCTCAAGGCTGGCGTGAACGCCAACCAGCTGCGCAAGTGGATCATGCTGGAGCGCAGGCGGCTCATGCATATAGACTCGCGGAAGTCGAGCCGCACGGGCTCGGCGGAATTCGTACCCGTAGTGGAGGTAGCCGAACCGGATGCTGTGACGGCAAGCGCAAATCTGCGTTCGTCGCCTGCCGTGACGCCGGTGCTCAGGCCGCGCGAAGTCGTGCGAAGTTCGCCGCGCCCACCGTCACCGTCGCGCCTGGTGGCGCGACTTCCCAACGGGGTGAGTCTCGAATTTGAGTGCAGCGGGCAGGATCTGGCATTGATCACGACGATGATTGACGCGTTGAGAAGCCGGTGATGCTGCGCTTCGCCAACGACCTGCGCGTCTACCTGTATCGCGAACCGGTTGATTTCCGGTGTGGCATCAACACCCTTGCTGTTCTGGTCGAGGAATCGATGCGGCTGGACCCGCTTGCCGGCGCCCTCTACGCGGTCCGCAATCGTAAATGTGACAGGATCAAGCTCCTGCTGTACGAGCGCACTGGCTTCTGGCTGTTGCTGCGCCGGCTCGAGGAAGACCGTTTCGTGTGGCCGCGACGCGATGAGGAAGTGATCGAGCTGACAACGCAGAAGCTGCACTGGCTGTTGGACGGCATCGATATCGACGCGCTTCGCCATCATCCTGTCCGTCATTACGAGCACGCCGGTTAGCCCGGCACGTTGCAGGTCAGCAACGCGACAGGCGCCTTTTACGGATTGACGTAAACCTGTAGCGCGCCGCGCTCCGCTATCCTGTAGCGCATGACGAATGCACCCGACCTCAAGCGCGTACCCCATGCCGTCCAGGGCTACATACACGATCTCGAAGAACGCGTGGCCGGCGACACGAAGCCAGCCTGAGCGGAGCAAGGTCGGACGCAAGCCGTTGCCGGCGTACCTGAAGCGCGAACGCGTCGATTACGATCTGCCGGAAGACCAGCGAGGCTGCGCGTGCTGTGGCAATCCGATGCATCGCATCGGCGAGGATATCAGTGAACAGCTGCACGTCCAGGTCAAGTGGACGGTTCGCCAGAACGCGCGCGCAAAGTACGCATGCCGACACTGCGAGCGTCACGCCGAACATACACCGGTCGTGCTCGCCCCGATGCCAGTGCAGCCGATTCCGGGTAGCCATGCGGACGCCTCGGTGATCGCGACGGTGGCGACCGCGAAATACGTCGACGGCATGCCGCTGTACCGGATGCAGGCGGCACTTGCCCGCTGGCAGATTCCAGTGAGTCGGGGCACGCTCGCGCAATGGGTGATCCGTCCAACAAGCCATCCCATCGCAGAATTACGAACAATTTGTCGGTAATCCTGAGGGGAAACCCGGGGCGGTTCAATGTCCGTGTTGACTTATGCCATTTACGGACCATCCAGCTGCAGAGGGCCCTGAGCCCGCCCTTCTTCTTGTAGAACTCCGCAAGGGCCAAGTGAGTGCCATAGGTAGAGAAAATCTTCGGGTCATAGCCAAGCTCTTTCGCGATGTGCGCGATCAACGCGTCCCAATTCGGCAGACCAAGGTTGGCAGGCACCCGGCCCCCGCAAACAGCATCAGCTTGCCGGTGTGGTGGGCATCAAGCAGTTCGTCTTTCGTTTCGTGCCCTTCGCAGATTTGAGGTGGGCGGCAAACAGATCCAGTGCTTTGCGGCGCATGGAGATGTCGTCCTTGGCGGCCCCCATCTCCGCAAACGTCTGTGTGCTGCCATCCGGGACGAAGACACAGTCCCATTGGAAGTGAGTGGGACCGGCAGGTTTGCGAGGTACGGTTCCGTTGATCGCACCTTCGATTATATGGATCTCGCGCCCGTCGCAGTACCCAAGGATCGTTTTGGCAGTCACCTTGGCGTCGCCAAGCCCTGTAACGAGGTTGGCGAAGCGATCCGCTTGTAGCCTGTCCCAGAATATCTGCGTCAAACCTGCGGGAAGTCCATTGAGGCCGCTCAAGTACAAGCCTGTATGTTCGACGAACAACGGGCGACCGATGGACTGGAACGCCTTGGTCAGCTTGTCCCGCACCAAACTCTCGAAGTCTTCTGTCTGGAGCTCCTCGATTTTCCTCGACACCGGCACGATGTCCACGCGTGCGGGGGCAAGGATCCGCTGCACTTCGGTGATCTTGTGCTCGTTGCCCGACATAAATCGGATTTTCAAATTAGATCCTTCATGAATGAATAGCGTTTGGCTACTTCGTACTGCTGTCGCATGTCACCGATCGACAGGCCTTCGGCCATCGCGGCGGCTTGGTCATCCGCAAGGCCGCGCTGGTGGATTGCGGGGTTATCCGAGCAAATGACAAACGGCACGCCATATCGCCAGAACTGTTGAAGCGGGTGAGCCTCGTTCGCAGGAACTGCGCCAGTAAGCCGATTGCTGATCGGACACACCTCGACGCAGATATCCCTCGCGGAAAGAAGCTCCAGCACATCTGGATCTTTGCCAGCCGCTGTTCCGTGGCCAATTCGATCTGCGCCGAACAGTTCTACGGCAGACCGGACGTTCTCAACGCGGCCTGTTTCACCGGCGTGGATCGTGATCCCGAGATCGAACCTGTCTTTGGCCTCCCGAAAGAGTGAGGGCAACTCTTTCGGATATGCCGTTTCTTCATCGCCAGCAAGATCGAGCCCAATCACGTCCTTCGGCTCACCAAGGTCCTGGTAGGCCTGCAGGAGGGTGGATAGGTTGACCGCGCTGTAGTCGCCACGCGTCACCGTGAGAATCAGGCCGCGCCGGATACCGTGGCGCAGTGCAGCCACCCTGGTCGATTCGATAAGGCGCTCGAGCGCCTGTGCTGGCGAACACTTCTGAAGCTGTGCAAGGTACAGAACGCTGCTTCGGAGCTCGACGAAGCGCACGTTGTTTTCCGCCAGGCCCGCGACAACTGCAAAGGTGAGGCGATCGAGATTCTCGCGCTTCCTTGGAAAGAGCTGTAGAGCTTGCCACGGCGTTAGGTATTCGGCCAGCGACTGGCAGGGTGTCGCTCGAACTAGGTCTCGCTCAAACTCGAATCCGGCTGGCAACACGGTCGCTTCGTCTGCCAAGATCTCTCGAATCGTCGACGTTGGAATCGCGCCGTTCATGTGCATATGGAGTTCCCCCCGGCTATGCACGTCCGCGCCCTTTCCGTATTCGTGCGCTTCCTTGGCGTCGCGGGCATCGCCAAGCATCCCGGGTAGGTCAATCTGCCGTTGATCCAATCGTAGTTCCTGTATCTACTTATCGAGAGTCCTACTCGTTTCTGTGCGTTCTAGCGCGTTCCCATATTGTAATGCCTCCTCCGCAGAGACGCGTTAAGAACGTCCGGTCTGCCGTAGAACTGTTCGGCGCAGATCGAATTGCCCACGGAACAGCTCAACTGGTTCTGTCGCAGTAAGAGCGAGAGGTCGGCCAAGTCCGATATGATATGGATTCCTTATCCAGCCAGCAAATAGAATTGCTGTGCGGGAGTTTGACCAACGCCGCCATCGTTCAATTGCCCCTTGACGATCATGTGCATAACTTCGATGCCGCCCAACAGGATGCGGGCACAACGAAATTTCTCGAACCCAAGCATCGGTCGGGTCCGGCGCTTGATCGCCCGATGATCCTGTTCGATGATGTTATTCAGATACTTTTTCTGGCGGACCCTGATCGGCACCTCCCGCCGGGCGTTGATCGCCTGCAAGGCAGCCAGATTCGATCGGCTTTGTCCGGATGGGGGTATTGCAAAGATGCTGCGGGTTGTGTAAAAGCGCAACATCATGAAGCCAGCATTGAATAATGCCATATAAAGCCAGACTAAAGACGGGTGAACCGCGCAAGCGCAAGAAGCCGGGATACCGGGTGACGAACGCGCGGGTGGATAACCAGAGCCTGAGAAAGCGCAGCATGATCAGCCTGTATGTGCCGGGCGGCGATCTGAAGGCGCAGCTTATCAACGCAAAGATCCGTACGCCGGGCGTGTCGGGGCGTGAGCCGACCTACACCACGGCGTACATCGAGCTGATCTTTACCTTCTACCGGCTGTTCGGCTGGGGGATGCGGCAGATCACCGGCTATATGGAGGACTACTGGGAGACTCGCGGGCTGGACATCCTGGTGCCCAGCGCCAGTCAGCTGGCCGAACGGTTCGCTTCACTGGAGGTGAGCGTCACGCAGCGTTGCGAACAGCTGGCCCGGCGTCTCGGGCGCGGCGAGACGGTCAGTCTCATCGTCGACAGCACGGGATTGAGCTTTGGGCGGGCGAGCCAGTGGTACGAGGAAAAGTACGGCAGAAGGCCGCGCGCACGCCGTGGCGCAAGATGCATCTGTCGATCGACGCTGACATGAACGTACACGCGATCCGTACCACCACTACAGAAGTATCGGACCGCGAAGGAATGGACGCCGTGCTGCCCGCTGATGCGCCGATGGATCGGGTGATTGCCGATGGCGCGTACTACAGCATCGAGCGTACCGAAGCGCTTTCAGGCGCGGGCGTGACGCCCGTCATCCCACCGCCAGCTCACGCTGTCGTACGCGGCGAGGAGCGAACCCGCCGGCATGACCAGATCGTCAGATACATCGAGGACAAAGGCATCTATGCATTTCACAAGAAATACGGCTACGGTGTGCGCTCGCTGGTCGAGGCACAGATCTCGCGCATCAAGCGCTGCATCGGCGAGCGCCTGCTGACGCAGGAGCTTGCGTCGCAGGAAGGCGAAGGCGTAATCATCGCCAACCTGCTGAACCGGTGGAACGCCTTCGGCAAACCGGTTTGCGTCAAAAATGCATAGTCGCGTCCATGGCACGGGAACTCGTACCCATCCGGACAAAGCCCAGGAGTGGGGCGAATTTCGCTGCGCTTGAGGCTATCAACGCCGGGCGCGAGACGCCGATCAGGATTCGTCAGCCGAAGTATCTGAATAACATCGTCGAGCAGGACCACCGCGCGATCAAGCGCCGGACCCGCCCGATGCTCGGGTCCAAGAAATTTCGTTGCGCCCGCATTCTCCTGGGTGGCATCGAAATCATGCACCTAATCGTCAAGGGGCAATTGAACGATTGCGGCGTTGGTGCAAACTCCCGCACAGCAGTTCTATTCGCTGACTGTATAAGGAATCCATGCCATATCGGTCTTGGCCGACCTTTCGCTCTTACTGCGACAGAACCCGAGCTGGCGCCCTGTACCTTGCGACAAGGCCATCGTCCCCCTGCCACTGTAAATCCGAGACAGCCTGCCCATAGTCGCGCGACTTCGCGACAGTGTAGGCGTCCAGCCATGCGGTGATCTGTCGCATTTGTCGCAAATGCGACATTGAGAACATTGAAGCGGCCGCATCGGAAGACTCGCTGGAATACCGAACTGACGTGGGATTTACCACCTCACGCACACTTGGCACAAAAAGTGATAGTCAAGAGAGAAGCCTCTTTTGAATTTCGAGTGGGTGGATTTGGCCGGGTCAAGGGCGGGCGTAAGCCCGGCGGAGCGCGCCCTTGATGCGGTCAAATCCAGTCGCACGCTTGACGGCTCGGGGCCAGGCAAAGCCTTGCGGCGCCTAGCTCCCGAGCTCGTCCGGGCGGCAAGGACTTCCACGCCTTGGGGCGGGGTTAGGGGTGGGGAAATCCACGCCGAAGAGTCGAGTCTTCCGCTACCGCGCAAGGGGTGCCACCCACTCAAATTTCAAAAGAGCCAGAGAGAAATTAGTGGGTGTGCGGCAGCAGGCAGCGTAGTGCAAGGCATTGCACTACGCTACGGCCAGCTCGTTCAACGTAGCAATGGTTAGGGCTACAAAATGATAGCTTTATCGAAAGAAGAGGCGGGCGAAGGCCGTGCTGTGCACGGAGAGCTATCCCTCCCCGGCATGAAGCCGGGGTTGCCCGCGCCTTCTAATGAAAAAATTTTTAGTATCAATCGCCTCGTTTGTGTTGCTACTGTCGATGACGGTGACCTCAGCCGCTGCAGCCGTGGCTGCCCCCGCGCCGTTGCCAAAGTGGAGCGTGTTGATTTTCATGAACGGGAAGAACGATCTCGAACCGTTTGCTCTGCAAAACTGGAGGCAGATCGCGAACGCGGGAAGTACAGACGAGGTGGCCATTGCCGTCGAGTTCGGACGAATCGGCGATCCCGATGAACCCGGTAGCTGGGGCGGCGTGAAGCGCTTTTTTGTCGAGAAAGGCATGACTCCGGATGCGGCGAACGCAGTACAGGACCCAGCACAGCTAGTGCGGAATGCGGACATGGGCGACTTTGATGCATTTCGTGAATTCCTCGCATGGGGAAAGAAGTACCATCCTGCGAAGCACTATATGGTGGTTGTTTGGGATCACGGAGCGGGGTGGCGCGCGAACCGAAAGTCGTCGCCTCCGATGCGATCCGTGTCGTTCGATGAAGAAACTCAACACGCACTTTATAACGTCGACGTGTCAAATGCGATCCAGCAGGTATTTGGAGAAGAAACGATCGACGTCGCTGGCTTTGATGCTTGTCTAATGGCGAATCTAGAAAATGCATACGAGTTGCGCTCGCGAGCGAGTTATTTGGTTGGAAGCGAGGGAATGGAGCCGGGCGCGGGATGGGACTACGGGTTCCTCGGCGAACTCGTCGAAAATCCGGCAATGAGCGGGAGCGATTTGTCCAAATCGATTGCCGCACACTACGCAAATTACTATACCGCTAACCCGTCGGGCCACGTGACACTTTCCGCAATCGATCTTGGTAAGGTCGTCCAGATTGTCGAGAGGCTAGATCGAAGTGCCGCGTCGATCGAGGCCAACGCGCCGGTCGCATTCGTGCCAATGGCATCGCCGTTCGGTCGCGGCGCTGTGTCCTCATTGTCAGAGCCGTCGTTCGACAGTGCTGCGGCTGCGCGCGAATCGCGCGCACCTCTGCGCTACTACGGCGACGTGACCGTCGGCGCAGTCGATCTCTCCGCGTGGCTGGACGACCTTGTCGCGGGCAAATTGACCGATCCAATGACGGCGTCCTCCGCAAGCGGCGCGCGGACCGCTCTCCGGGCGGCTGTTCTCGTCAATTTTTACGCAGGCTGCTCGGCTAGCGCGACGGCTTGCGGTGACAATGGTCTATCGATCCTCTTTCCCAAGAGCGGTACGGACTACAAGTTGCTGGTCGATGCAAGCGGTTATGACAGGACGAATGTGTTCAAGCCAGTCGCGTTCGTCAAAGAGACAGGTTGGCCGAAGTTTCTTCACGGCGTGTTCGGTATTCCGCTGAAGCTCTAGGGCTGTTTACATTCGATGAAATGTGTTTACATTTTGTCTTTTGCGCGAGCAGGCCAAGATGATTCGAACGTTATTGAGCGATGAAGTATGGGCACGAATCGAATCCGTCTTGCCGGGCAAGGAAGGCGATCCAGGGCGCACGGCGACCGACAACCGTTGGTTTGTCGAAGCTGTCCTCTGGATCGGTCGGACCGGATGCTCCTGGCGCGATTTGCCGAAAGAGTTCGGCCGATGGCATACGGTGTACATGGGCTTTGTCCGGATGGGGGTATTGCAAAGATGGTGCGGGTTGTGTAGAAGCGCAACATCATGAAGCCAGCTTGAATAATGCCATATAAAGCCAGACTAAAGACGGGTGAACCGCGCAAGCGCAAGAAACCGGGGTACCGGGTGACAAACGCGCGGGCGTATAACCAGAGCCTGAGAAAGCGCGGCATGATCAGCCTGTATGAGCCGGGCGGCGATCTGAAGGCGCAGTTTATCAACGCAAAGATCCGTACGCCGGGCGTGTCGGGGCGTGAGCCGACCTACACCACGGCGTACATAGAGCTGATCTTTACCTTCTACCGGCTGTTCGGCTGGGGGATGCGGCAGATCACCGGCTATATGGAGGACTACTGGGAGAGCTTTGGGCGGGCGAGCCAGTGGTACGAGGAAAAGTACGGTCAGAAGGCCGCGCGCACGCCGTGGCGCAAGATGCATCTGTCGATCTCTCGCTTCAAGGCCCGCGAGGTCAGGTCGCGGCGCCCGGCCTGGATGTCTGCCGTAAAGGCCAGCCAGGCGCTCACTGGTGAAACGCGTTTGCCACGTTGTGATGAATCGCGAATCGCAGCAATTCGGCCATGATCGCCGCCCGCGAGGCTCCTTCGGAGAGCAGCAAGAAACCGCGCACGCCTTACCTGGCCAACCGCCATCGTGCGGCTGCGCTGCATCGACATCAGCTCTTCGCGCTCGGTTTCACTCAGATTCATTTTGCCCATGCACTATTAGATCAGTGCAATTTCATTGGTTCAATGGACTAGGAGAAAAGCATGCAGCAAATCGCGGATTCAATTCGACATTCTATAAGGAACAATCACTTAAAGTCGTATGTATATAGTTACCCTTCGAAAAGGTCGTATAAAAGTCTACATAATATCGGCATTGCGGAAATATGGCACACCGGTGATCGCGGGCCAGCTTCAATATATATCCATATACCATTTTGCAGATACAGGTGTACTTATTGTACATTATTTCTAACTACTCAGGGCACAGAGGACATAATACAAAATTATGTTGATAAAATATGTGAACAAATCAAATTTTATGCGAAATACACGGGAAGGAAGACAGTTGTATCTGTGTATTTTGGTGGCGGAACTGCGACTATTCTAAACGAAAAACAATTCGGACAGATTTTTTCATCGATTCAACATGGATTCCCGAATATTGCGTCCTCTGCTGAGCTATGTGTCGAAGGTTCTCCCGACTCGATGTCCGAAGAACTCCTCGATTTCTTGAAAAGCCAAGGCGTGAACCGAATCAGTATGGGTATCCAAACTATGGATTCCGCTGAACTGAAGGCCAGCGGTCGCCCATACCCGGTTTCGACAACAATCTCCGCGGTAGAAAATATCCGAAAGCGTTTCGAAAATTTCAATCTGGATCTGATCTACGGCCTTTCAGGTCAGACCTACGAAAGCTGGCAAAATTCGCTCCGCCACATCGTTTCATCAGGTCCACTTACTATCTCACTGTATCCTGCAATTAGCCGACCTCTCACAGCGATTTATAAGCAGCAGCGATTGCATCCGGAGCGATACATCGACGACCAGACCACGTATGCGATCTACGATAGCAATGTCGAGTTCATGCAAATGAATGGATACCGACAGGAGTCCTTCACTAGGTTCACCCGTCTGCCAGAAAATAGCAGCGCGTACGCCCAAGAGACTTCCGACTTTCTCGGCGTTCCGATGATCGGAATTGGAGCAGGCGCAAGAAGCTACAACGGAAAATACCACTACAGCTTCGACTACGCGGTCGACCTCAATGAGGTCGGCAAGGCCATTGAAGATTATTTGAGCCTCGAAATCACCGAACACAGCATGGTCAGATACGGGATTGTTCTTGATGCTTACGAAGAGCGCTTGAGATATTTCATCCTCAGCCTTACGCTGAACCAGCTTTCTCGGGCATACTATTCATCACAGTTTGGCCGGAGTCTGTATTCTGATTTTTTGGACGTAATTGATGCACTTGAGGCTGAGGGGTGCATCGAGCCACCCTCCAATGACAAGATTCGATTGACCAGGAAGGGTTACAAATACAGTAATTTGGTCGCGCACCATCTTTTCTCGAGCCATGTGAAAACCCTGGAAGAAAGGTATGTTCCACGATGAACAACAGTGAGCAATTTTGGGAGAAAGGTTATTCGGACGCGAAAGTTTGGACGATGGGCGGACCGAGTGTAGAGGTATTTGAAATTGAACAGTTTCTACCACGAAACTCGACTGTTATAGACATCGGCTGTGGCGAAGGCAGAAATGCGCTCTTTCTTGCCCTCAGGGGACACAAGGTGACCGCCTTGGAACTTTCCTCGAACGCCGTAAAGAAACTTCGTTCGATTGCTGACCGTTATTCATTGAACATCGATGTGATCGAGGAACGGATCGAGGATTTCGTACCGGATGAAAATTATGATCTAGTTATGGCGCACTCGTCGTTACATTTCGTGACGAAAGAGGTGTGGATTCCCTTGCTTCGGGAAATGAGGCTACGGACTAAGCCGGGCGGATTTCACAACTTCACATCGATTATTGGAATTCCTCGCTACCCAGTTCCGCACGAGTGCCGACATGCCAATTCGTTTGACCGAGGCGATCTCGACTCGCAATATGCGGACTGGCAGATTCTTCGTTCCGATTTCTACGCCAAGTGGGATTGCCATCCGGGTATTCCGACGCATGTGCATGCCGTTGAGAAGTTTCTCTCGAGAAAAGCAAACTCGGTCGAGCGGTTCACGTTGACGAAGGTCGATCTTTCGAACAGCGACAATCTTCCTTTAATCTTGTTCGACAGCATACCCCTTGGAGCCGATGTTACCGCAGTCAAGTCGATGGGTGTTCGTCCGAGACATGTCAATCGGATTGAAATGCCAGGGTGGAACATGACGTCTCCTATGGAGCTGACGGGCAACTATGTGGTTGAAGACTGGATTTTTGGGAAATACGGACTCCAATTCACACAGGGCATTTTGACGGGTAAATACGAGTATTTTACGTCACCAGTTTCGTTGCGGAACTCTAGCAGGCTGTTGAATTTGGGTCCCGTGTAAACGGGGTTTGAGGGACGGGCGTTATGGATATCGTGTTCATGATCTTTGGCAGCGGATGCGATGCGCGGAATGGATGAGATGCAGGAACCCCTGTTCACGACGGTCAAGCTCGAGGACTTCGTCCCGGCAGATCACCCGTTGCGACCGATCCGGTTGCTGGTGAATGACGCGTTGAAACGGCTCAACGGGCTGTTCAGCGTCATCTACGCGGACACCGGCCGTGCCTCGATTGCGCCTGAGAAGCTGATGCGGGCGCTGCTGTTGCAGGTGTTCTACTCGGTGCGCAGCGAGCGCATGCTGATGGAGCAGATGCGCTACAACCTGCTGTTCCGCTGGTTTGTCGGGCTGGCGATTGAGGACGCGGTGTGGGACCACTCGGTGTTCTCGAAGAACCGCGACCGGCTTCTGGAGCATGAAGTCGTGGAAGCGTTCTTCACCGAAGTCATGAGCCTGGCGGACAAGCGGGGCTTGCTGTCGAGAGAGCATTTCTCGGTGGACGGCACGCTGATTCAGGCGTGGGCCAGTCACAAGAGCTTCCGCCGCAAGGACGGCCCGGACGATGGTCCGCCAGCCGGCGGTGGCCGCAACGCCGACACTGACTGGAAAGGCGAGCGACGTAGCAATGCCACGCACGAGTCGACTACTGATCCGGAGGCGCGATTGTTCAAGAAGAGCCACAAGAGCCCGGCCATCCTGTGCTACCACGGGCACATCCTGATGGAGAATCGCTCGGGGCTGGTGGTCGGCGCCGTGGTGAGTCACGCAGATGGTTTCGCCGAGCGGGCCAGCGCATTGCAATTGCTCGATTGCGTGCCAGGCGCTCATGCGAAGACAGTTGGTGCCGACAAGGCGTATGACACCCGCGACTTCGTGAACGATTGCCGCGCTCGCAACGTGACACCGCATGTCGCGCGCAACGATGAGCGTTGGGGCGGCAGCGCAATCGATGGTCGCACTTCGCGGCATACGGGCTACCGGATTAGCCAGATCATCCGCAAACGAATCGAAGAGCATTTCGGCTGGGGTAAAACGGTCGGTCGGATCCGGCAGACGGTCTATCGCGGTATCAAGCGCGTCGACCAGCACTTCAAGCTGACGATGGTTGCGAGCAATCTGACCCGCATGGCCCGAATGCCAGGGGTGGTGCCGCAAGGAGCGGCGCGATGAGCCGTCACGGCGTGAAGACTGCGCGCCAGCGGGGCTGCATGCGTGCGCATGCCCCGCGCGGATCGCGCGGCAAACCGGTAATTCAGCGGGAAATTGCACGCGCAAGTCTCCTGAACGTAGCTTCGGTCGTCATGACGGGGCGCTTTTCAACAGCCTGTTAGACATCATGTATGGACCTGCCGCACCTCAAGGCACGCGGATTAACCTTGTGAACCGCCCCGGGGTTTTCCCTCAGGATTACCCACAAGTAATGCAGTCGTGCTATTCGTCCTGCCTGAATATTCGGTACATCATCGTAATTTCATGCAGAACAAGAAAGCCACGCCAGATGACGGTAGGCCCTGGAGGATGATCATGCTTTCGAGGAAGATAGCCGCCGAGTCTGGCGATCCACAAAATCATCTGCGCGAGTGAGGGCGGTTCATCGGGCATTTCTGTACTACCGTGCGTACGGCAGTAGAGGGCCTGCCACTCGATTGGCTGCAGCAATACTTCGCACGACAGGTTTCCATCAAGCCGTGCAAGCAGCATCGCGTACAGGATTCTCCAGCTTACTACGGCGAACAACGCGGTGGCGCGTACGAATTGTTCGACATTGCCAAATTGGCGGGTTTCAATGCGACAGCCGCTTTTAAGCACACGATGCCACGATTCAATTGTCCATCGACGTGCATACCATGCCAGACGCTCGAGGGCCGTGCTCGCGGATACGTAGGCACCGAGGTCAGCAATAGCCATTCCAATGGCTCGGCTCCTTCGTCTACGTTCGTTTCCAACGCATGAATTGCAAATACCTCAATTTCGGGAAGCTTCTCGCGACGACGATTTTGCGGCGGACGAAGGCGTACGGTCATGCATCGCACAACCAGCCGTGCGGTGCGCGCCTGTCGGTTTTCGCGCGCAGGCACCTGCAGTTGCGTTTCTCCAATCACTGGCAAGGCTAGCACGGTTTCCCACAAATATCGATCAGGGTGTGCAACGCGTCGATTCCACGACGCGCGCACCAGCCAGTCAACACCGGCAGGCCGCCGTGCCAGGAACACATCGTAGACATCGCCTTCGCGATCGCTCACGCCGATGACTTGCGTATGCGGACAGTGTGTCTTGAGTATGCCCAGCTGCTCGATACCTTCGAGCCATTTCGCGCTCTCTTCCTCTTGTACGCTTCGTTGTCCGCGCAGATGTTTCTTGCCCAACTCCTCCAGCCTACGTATCCACGTCTTCAGGCCGATCACGCTGAGTGGCAGCCCCTCAGGCGTGAGCGCAAGCAGACTGTGTATCAGCAAACCACGAACGTGTGGATCGGAGCCATATCCCAGACTTTCGGTCGCCCGCAAATGAGACAAATTGAACTCAGTGGTGTCCTGAACCGCAAGTACGATCGGCACCTGCTGCATGCGACAAAGCGTTTGGCCGATGTGCGCGCCCAGCACGCCATCGACATCCACCTGGGTTATCGAAAAACCGATAAGCCGCCTTCAGCTCAGAAGCTGTTAGCGCCGATGTAAAACTGACCCACCGAGGGTCAGAATTCAATCGGCGTTGACAAGAAGCATTGAACGATTGCGGAAAAGAGCAATGCGGACTCGTCGAAAGCCTACGCGCCAGCATCACGAGCCGTTTGGTCAGGCGAGCGTCGCCACGTTCGGCAGCACCAAACTCTTCACTTGTGTCACGGATCGGCGTAATTGAGCCGGGGATGATCGGCGTAATGAGGCCACCTGGAATGGCCCCGAAACGCGATTTCGAAGGGACTCAAGAATGCGTTTTTTTGCCTGATTTTGCAACCGCGTTTTCGCCGTTTTCGGGCATCGGTTTCGGCTTGCGGAAGCTCTCACCCTCAATGACGACACGGTAGGCGCCATGCCGTAGCCGATCGAGCGTGGCAGCACCGAGGATGCGGTTGTCGGGGAACGCGTCGCCCCATTCGCTGAAGTCGAGATTCGACGTCAGGATCGTCGCCGTGCGCTCATACCTGGCGGCGATCAGGTCATGGAAGTCTTCGTCGTGGGGTGCACGCAGGGGTTTGAGTGCGAAGTCATCGACGATCAGCACCGGAACGCGCACGAACTGCTGCAACTTGCGTTCATAGAGCTCAGTCGCCCGTGCTGCATGCAGCTTCTTGAGCAAATTCGGTTTGCGTGATGAACAGGACATCGCGGCCCTGGCGTGCGGCGCAGTGGCCCAAGGCCTGCGCGAGATGCGACTTGCCGACGCCGGTTTGGCCGACCATCAGGACGGAGACCTTCTCGTCGATGTAGCGGCCGGTGGCGAGATCATGGATGTGAGCGCGGTTGAGTTTGGGCACGCGGTCGAAGTCGAAGTTCTCGAGCGTCTTGCCCAGGGAGAAGCCAGCGCGGGCGAGCCGCACGCCGAGCTTCTTCTGCTCTCGCCGCGCGACCTCGTCGTGCAGAAGCGTGGCGAGGAACTCCGTGTAGGCAAGTTGCCCGTCGATGGCTTGACGGTTGCGTTGCTCGAGCGAGTCGAGGATCCCCGAGAGGCGCAACTGCTTGAGGATCGTGTTCAGTTCTGGACTGGGATGCATAGGCGTTCAATGGATCAGAAGGGAATGGAGGTCACGGCCGAAGCGGCCGCCGTTCAGATAGGTGTCGGCAGGCGTTGACGCTGGTGCTGCGGTGGGCTGGCTGTCCAGCCCCTTGTCGAGGATCGTCTTGACGGTGCGGTACTTGGGGCTGGCGAACACGAGCGCACGCTCGCACGCAGCCTCCAGCCGTTGATCGCCGACCTTCTCGCGAAGTCTCACGACGCCCTGCGCGCCGCGCAGGTTGACGAGCACCTTGTCGTTGAACATCGCTAGAACGAGCGCGTGGCAGGCCGGCCCGATATCCTTTGCCCGCGCCAGGCACCACTGTGGATCGTGCTCGAGCCACGCTTGCGCTTCAGGCGGCTGGTGGTCACGCACCGTGTGGCGATCGCCGGGCTTGCGCAGCCGCGGATGGGTCGCGACGAGCTCATGGCGGTGGAATACCTGCACGACCGTGACGGTCGCCTTCAGCCACAGCTGCTTGCCAACGAGCGTAAACGGCACCGAGTAAAGTGCCTTCCTGTAGACGATGTGCCCGTCGGTATGCACCTTGACCTCGCACCATACGGCCAGCACTGGCGGCACATCGGGTAGTCTGGCGAGCAGCGGCTTCTCGATGGCGAAACGTGCGAGCGACTGCTCGCGCGTCGTGCCGTGCTCGCGCGTGCCGGCCTGCTGCATCACCCAGTCGCGCAATTGACGGTTGGCGTCGGCGAGATCGCGGAATTCGCGCAGCGGCACGAAGGATCGTTTGATGTATTTGACCCCGGCCTCAACGACGCCCTTCTTCGCAGGATCGTGTGGAGGGCATGCATCGATCCGGAAGCCGTACCCCTCGGCCAGCGCGGCGTACGAGCGCTGTACCTCGGGGTCGTACATGCACGCCTTTGTGATCGCGCACCTGGCGTTGTCGATGATCACACGTTCGACGCGGCCACCGAACCATTCGAAGGCGCGCCGGTGACAGGCCAGCCACGTCTCGACCGTCTGATCCAGCACGACCTCGGCGTATTGATGACGCGACCAGCACAACGTCATCACGAAGAACCATGTCTTGAGCAGGCCCCCGGACTCATGCGTGAGCACGGGACCGGCGCCGAAGTCGACCTGTGCGGCGTCCGCCGGCGCGAACTCCAGGATCGTCGTCGCTCTCACGCCGCGCTCGGCCTTCAGGTGCAGCAGGAAGCGCCGCACTGCCGAATAGCTGCCCGTATAGCCGTGGTTGCGCTGAAGCGCGTTGAAGATCGTCGTGCCCTGCACGTCGGCGTCATACCAGCCGCGCACCAGATCGCGAAACGGTTCAATCGTGGAGACGCAGCTACGCGGCAGCTTCGGATTGCGTCCGAAGATCGCTGCCAGTTCGGCGTCGTCCGGCAAGGGCCGACCGGGATCGAGCCAGCCCCGCGCGAGCGCGACCTGTCTGACGGTCTTCAGCTTCCCACGCCCCATCAGGCGTGCGCTGGCAATGTCGCGGTCGGAATCGCCCTGACGCATACGCGCCAGGACCTGTCGATACTCAAACACTTCGAACCTCCTTCGACTCATCGGCCCTCCGGGCAAAAAGACCGAAGGTACCGGGTTGCGGAAATTCGAAATGCGTTTCGGGCTGCCGCCCGACAGAACACTGAGCCCGCTACGTGGCTCGATTACGCCGATCCTGCGGTGGCTCCAATACGCCGATCATCGAGTGGCCCGATTGCGCCGATCATGACTGGCTCGATTGTGGCGATCATCCGGTGGCTCGATTGCGCCGATCCCGAAATGGCTCGAATATGCCGGTCAGTGACAACTTGCCCAGTCATCGAGGTCAGGGGTGTGCGACAACGCCCGGCATCACAGATCATGAACGGCTCCAAAGTTAACATCCGCTGTCTTCGTTTACAAGCTGCAGTGAACTTCATTACAGTCGCCTGTACGACGCGCTGTACAGGACGCTGCTGTCGCGGTCGCTGGTTCACGGCGACGAGACGACGCTTCAGGTGCTCAATGAACCCGCCGGGCGGCGCAGAGCAAAAGCTGCGTATTTCGGACGAACGTGACCGGCCGTTTCGGGATGGTGACCGGCGATTTCGGCAACGTGACCGGGCATTTCGGGAACGTGACCGTGCGGACCGGAAGGCAGGATTGGCGTTGCGCATGACATCAACTACGCGGGCTATGCTCGCCGGCTTTTGCCGGAGAGAGCATGGCCGCGCACCGGATGAACATGCGCATGATCAAGGACGTTTTACGACTTAAATTCGACGGCGGTTTCTCGCACGATCGGATCGCCGCGTCACTGGGCATATCCAAGGGCGTGGTCACGAAGTACATAGGACTGGCCGGTGCCGCCGGGCTGGACTGGGCAAGCGCCAGCGATATGGATGAAGGCGACCTCGAGCGGCGGCTCCTCGGCAAGCCCACGGGGCCAGCAGGCTACGCCCAGCCCGACTACGGACGCATCCACCAGGAGCTGCGTCGCAAGGGCATGACGCTGACGTTGCTGTGGGAGGAGTACCAGGCCGAGTTTGCGGACCGGCAGACCTACCGCTATACGCAGTTCTGCGAGCACTACAAGGCGTTCACGAAACGCCTGAAGCGCTCGATGCGTCAGATTCACCGCGCCGGCGAGAAACTGTTTGTCGACTTCGCCGGCCCCACGTTGCCGCTGACGACTGGACGCCGCGCGCACATCTTCGTGGCGGCCATGGGCGCATCGAGTTACACGTTCGCATGCGCGACGCCAGCCGAAACGATGGAGGACTGGCTGAGCGGCATCGCACGTGCGCTGACCTTCTATGGTGGCGTGCCGCAGCTGATCGTGCCGGATAACCCGCGCGCGATGATTGCCGATCCCGACCGCTATGAACCTCGCGCCGGCGACACCGTGCTGGACTTTGCGCGTCACTACGGCACGTCATTCCTTCCTGCACGCGTATATCGTCCGCAGGACAAACCGAAGGTAGAGGTTGCGGTCCAGGTCGTCGAACGCTGGATCATGGCGCGCCTGCGTCATCACCGGTTTGAGTCGGTCCACTCGGTCAATGAGGCGATCCGCCCGCTGCTCAAGAACCTGAATGAGAGGCCGTTCCAGAAGCTGCCGGGATGTCGCGCCAGCTCATTCGCCCAGCTGGACGCGCCGGCACTGCAGCCGCTGCCGGCACAGCCCTATGAGCTCGCGCGCTTCAAGACAGTGACGGTTCACATCGACTATCACGTCGAGATCAACAAACACCGCTACAGCGTGCCGCACGCGTTGGTCGGTCTCAAGCTCGATGCGCGCATCACGGCGGGCGCTGTCGAACTGCTGCATCGAGGTCGCCGTGTCGCCAGCCACGCACGCAACGACCGCGCAGGCGGCTACACCACCGTCGTCGAGCACATGCCGGCGGCGCACCGCGCTCATCTGGAATGGACGCCGCAGCGGCTGATTCATTGGGGACAGCAGATCGGCGCGGCAACCGGCGCGCTTGTTACCCGGCTGCTGCAGGAGCAACGTCATCCGGAACACGGCTATCGGGCGTGCCTCGGATTGCTCTCGCTCTCACGTCGCTATGGCCGCGAACGTCTCGAAGCCGCCTGTGCGCTAGCACTGGAGCTGGGCGTGCACCGTTACCGCCACGTGCGCGACATCCTGATCAACAACCGCGACCGCGCTGCAGTGGCAACGCCTGCCGACTGGATCAGCCCGAGCCACGCGCATGTACGCGGTCCCGGCTACTACCAATAAAGAAGACCCACCATGATGATGCAACAGACACTGACGCAACTGCGCACCCTGAAGCTGGACGGTTTCGCTGACGGCCTGGAAGAACAACTGACGCAGCCCGGTGCGGCCAGCCTGAGCTTCGAGGAGCGCCTGTCACTGCTGGTCGACCGGGAAGCCAGCTGGCGTGATGATCGCCGTCGTACCCGACTGCTCAAGCAGGCGCGCCTCAAGTATCCGCAAGCCGCCATTGAAGATCTCGACACGCGCGCTGGCCGTGGCGTCGATCCGCGCTCACTCACGAGTCTCGCGCTCGGTGACTGGGTCGAAGCCGGCTACAGCCTGCTCATCAGCGGCCCAACCGGCGCCGGGAAATCGTGGCTCGCTTGCGCCCTGGCCCAATACGCTTGCCGGCGTGGGCATTCAGCCTTGTATCTGCGCGTGCCACGACTTGGCGAAGAGCTTCGCGTTCTGCACGGCAACGGCGGCTTCACAAAATGGCTGCTGCAGGTTGCCCGCGTTGACGTACTTCTGCTGGACGATTGGGGAATGGCGCCTCTCGATACGATGGTTCGAAACGATCTGCTCGAGATGATCGATGACCGCTCGGCGGGAAAGGCGACCATCATCACCAGCCAGTTACCGATTGAGCACTGGCATGGATGGATCGGCGACGAGACCATCGCCGACGCAATGCTCGACCGCCTCATGCAGCGTCATCACCGGATCACGCTCACCGGTGAATCCCTCAGAAAAGCATCCCCAAAACCCAACGTCCTGGAGCCCAAACTCGACCAGAACTAACAAGGAAATCTACAATCAACACCGCGCAACGCCTCACCCCGCCGGATCGGTCACGTTCCCGAAATCGGCGGTCACGTTCGCCGAAATACGCAAAAAGCTATGCATGGGTCTATCGCAGCGCGGAGGATTGTGCCGAATCGGTCGTGCTGTTTGAGTACCAGCCCGGGCGCTGGCCAGACGCATCCGCAAAGTTCCCGGGCGACTACAGCGGTATGTTGATGAGCGACGGGTACAGCGCCTGGAGAACACTGAAAAAAGCGACGCACTTCGGCTGCATGGCGCACGCGCGCCGGCTGTTCGTCAAGGCGGACAAGGCAGCGCAGAAGAAAGGGGATGACGGAAAACCGAAGGCGCCGAACGCTCGCGTGGCAAGAGCACTCGAATACTTCCAGGTCCTGTACCGTGTCGAGGCGCTGACCAAAGGCGACCTGCCTGCCGGACAGACCCGTGCTGATTACGCATAGCGCCTGAGGCAGGTGCACAGCGTGCCGGTGCTCGAGGCGTTCAAGGCATGGCTCGATGAACTGGCACCGAAGGTGGTGCCGCAAAGCCTGCTGGGCAAGGCCATCGCCTATACCCGAAACCAGTGGGAATACCTGGGTCGCTACGTCACTGATGGCCGTGCCCCGATTGACAACCACGTCTGTGAGCGGGACATCAGGCCATTTGCGACATCGAGAAAATCGTGGCTGTTCAGCGATACGGTTGACGGTGCGAAAGCCAGTGCTACGATCTACAGTCTCGTACTGACGTGCCGGGCCTGCGGGGTCGAACGGCCCGTATTGCCCGTCGCGGCGTGGAAAGCAAGGAGCGGCTCGGGCGGCATCGCTGGGTGGTCGAGCGCCCGCATGCATGGTTTGCCGGTTTCGGCAAACTACGCATTCGTTTCGACCGGCGTCTCGACATTCATAGTGCTTTGCTTTCCTTGGCTGCTGCCGTTATCTGCTCGTGCTTCGTTGATGACTTGTGTTAGCGGCGCTTACTGCTGCGCCGCCCTCAGGAAATTCATGCATCGATGCAACAACCTGGAAATTAATGTCGCGATTAACACGCAAAGTCATATCAATACCAGCGAACCGCACAGCTGATGACGATAACAGGGAAGCGATGATCATGATAAAGCGGTTTTGTCTTCTTCATTACGTCATTCTGCGGCCCCCATTCCATTAACCTGACAGAGCCGGGAGGCCTTGTCGATCTGCCGCATTTCACTGTATAGAATAACCATAGCGATAAGACCCGCTGCCATATCGGCAGCCGCTACCGAGAACAACAGGCCGTCTTGCCCATAAGCGTGCTGCAGCAAGGCCATCAGGGGCATCAGAAACAAGCCATGCCGCAGTACCGCTACAAGCGTTGCCCAGATTGCGTTGCCCTTGGCCTGCATGAAAAGCAGGCACACCTGTTGCACCCCTAACACCGGCAACGCACAATGGAATAGCAAGATCGCGCGGCTACCAATCTCTATCGTCGCCGACTCGTGCGCAAACCAGCCGATGATGGTTCTCGCTTGCCACACGACCCAGCCGGCATAGACTCCGGCGAACGTTAGCGCGACGGCAACCATAGCCCGAACCGCTTGCGCCACCCGTGTCCAGTTACCTGCGCCGACATTAAACCCAACAACCGACTGCGCCCCGCTGCACAGTCCATACAACGGTAGTGCCGCCAGCATCGCCAAGCGGCTGGCCAAACCTATCGCCGCCACCGATGCCTCACCGTAGCGAGCAGCGAACCCATTGAGCATGGACATGGCCGCTACCGCGAGCAGCGTATTGAGCGCTGGCGGAATGCCGATGCGGGCGATGCTCGCCAGCCGGCACCCGCAGCGTCCCACCGATGGCCACGATAAGACGATGGCTCCGTGCCTGCCCGCGAAATGTCGCCAATACAAGGTTAAGCCGCACAACTGGGCCAGAAATGTTGCGATGCCAGCCCCTTCGATGCCCAGCCCGAACCAGAAAATCATCACCGGGTCGAGTGCCGCGTTTATTGCGAAGGATGAAACTTGGGTCGTCATGCTGAGCACGGTATTGCCATCCGCTCTCACGATGAAACCACAGACCATATTGAATACCACTGCCACATAGCCCAACAGCAGCCAATGAAGATAAGCCTCCGCCAGTGGCAAAATCGATGGTCCAGCGCCTAGCTATGTCAGCAAAGTTGGAGCCAACTGCCAGCCCGCGATAGCCGTTATGCCAGCAATTACCATCGCAGACCATAACGCGTGCGATGCATAATCGTTGGCAGAGTGATCGTCGGCACGTCCCAGGCTTCGAGCAATCAACGAGGCGGCCCCTGCACCGAAGATCTGGCCTATTGCCGTGATGCACATTGCAAATGGGAACGACAATGCCATCGCCGCGAGTGCTGCTGTTCCGAGCCGCCCCACGAAATAGGCGTTGAGCAACTGATAAGCGGCACTGACAGTGACGCCAATGACGGACGGAAGAGCCAGCCGCAGGATCAGTGGCAACAGTCGATCGTGGGCCATTGACTGCATCCGTGATGCCGCAACTGCTGGCGTGTTCATACTGTGGTCCCGTCCTTCACGCTTGTTGCGTCCACATCTTCCTGATTGTCCCTGAGCCATCCGGCATAAGCCGCGAGACAATGCAGCAACTGACGTCCCAGCATATTCGCCTCCTCTGCGGAAAAGCAAGGCAACGCACAATGCATCTGGATACGAAGTTTACCGTCCACATTATCGATATATAACCGCAACGTGTGATGGCGGTTGGGCCCCATCCCATCACCCGTCCAGATCGTCGGTTGAGCAAGGCCGAGCAGCATGCGCGTACGAAGATTATCTAACACAGCGCGATAGTTGACGACAACACGCGGCCAGTCGAAATCCACCACTGCCTTCGCCTGATCATCCGGCAGCAGATACGCAGCCGCCCGTAGCCCAATGCCATGGATCCGTGCCGAATTGCGCTGACGACGCACCGCTTTCAGACGTTCCGCCACACTGAGTCGCCCCTCACAAATGATGGCCAGCGGGACAAGTTCCGCGGTAAAGCCCATAACTGTCGACAGATCCTGACCCGGCAGGATAGGCGTGCGCAGCATGTCCATGCTGTCCAGAAACAGCCCTCGTCGCTGGTTGCCCCTTCCTGCCACCTCCGCCAAGGCGCACAGGATGACGTCGAATGCGTCAAAGCCGTGCCGGTCCGGATGCAGATCGAGCAGAATCTTTGTCGATTCCGCATCCAGATCCAGATAGCGAATCCCCTTGTGCGCGCACAAGGCCTCGAAAGCAGCATCACTGTGCATCTGCCCAGTATGGAGCATCTCGAACAAGCGCCGGCTGGAATCAGCGCCACTATCGACTGGCTCAACCTCGAGGACTGTTGCACCATCCTCACGCAGCAGTTCCCATGGCCGGCTTCGCCAATAAGCAATGTTGCTGTCCAACGAACCGCTCACATGTTCGCGCAGCGCCTTCACCCATCGATTCAACTGCGCGCGGCCACTGAATGCGGGAGCCGGTGTTTGGCCATGCTCTATCGCCAGATAGTAGCGTTCTACTTCGTCCAGCAGCAGCCGGAACCCATAGCCGTCGACCAGGAAATGATGAATTATGATAAAAATCCAACTGTGCGGCCGCCCACCGACCTCCGCCTCCATCAATTGGAAACGCGACATCCAGGTACGACCATCGAACCGGAATGCATATTGCGCTTTCTCAGCGATACCAGATACATCTCGCGTGCAATCCCCGAGCTCTGAGTACGAGCCCAATGCAACTCGCTCCAGATGCAACGCTCCGACTCCGGTATGGAAGCGTAGATCAGCGTCATCTCGAGAGATCCTGGTGCGCAACAGTGGGTAGTCTTTCGCCAACCTAACGATAGCGGACTCCAATATCGCCGGATCCAAACGGCAGCTATCGTCCTGCCAGATCGCGCACATGTTGAAATGCTCGTCTAAACCCATGCGCCGATTCATGAAGCGTATCGTAGGCGTTACTTCCACTCCACCGTCGATTTCGCCATCGTGGTGCACCAGCTCGCCGGAGCGGGCATCGATCAGCCCAGCCAGTTCGCGTAACACTGGATAATCGTACAACTCGCTGACAGAAAAGCGGATGTCCATCCTGGCCGCCCGCGCCACACAGCGCACGCTCAGCATAGAGGTACCACCCAGTGAGAAGAAATGCGCGTCCGCACCAATCGTCGACATACCAAGCACTTCCTGCCAAACCGCGGCCAGTGCATGCTCAGTCGTGGTGACCAGCGGCGCGAATACGCCCACCGCGGTTTGCCGTGGAAACGGCAAGCGGGAACGGTCCAGTTTACCGCCCGGCAGCTTAGGCAAAGCCCGCAAGCGAACAAATGAACGGGGAATAGTATGGGGCAACAGCGAATGACGGAGCATTTGTCTGAACCCATCCTCTGTTGACGGCAGCTTCGCCTCCGTGCCCACCACGTAGGCAGTCAACAGCGGCTCGCCATCCGCGGCGCGGTGCAAATGCACCGCGGCCTCCTCGACCCCAGGACATTTTCCCAAGACGTGAGAAATCTCATCCAGTTCAACGCGCAAGCCATGGATCTTGATTTGGTTGTCACGCCTTCCGAGGAACTCCAGGCGGCCGTCGTCGCGGTGACGCCCCAAATCGCCAGTGCGATAAGCCACAGTTCCGAAAGGCTGTAGCTCTGGCACCGAATTAGCAACAAATCGCTCGGCTGTCAACTCCCTGCTGTCGTGATAGCCATTCGCCAGGCAGTCACCCGTCACCAGGATCTCCCCCACCGCACCTTGAACCACCGGCCGCAACTTGTCATCTACGACGGCTATGCCGACATTGGCCACCGGCTTACCGATCGGGACAGTCCGTTCATCAGCGCCCACTTCGCACACCTCTCCCCAAGCGGCGTTCGAGCTACACTCGGAGGAGCCGTAAAAGTTGAACAAACGGGCCTGCGGGAAAGCCTCGAGAAAGCGCCGAGCCAACTCCGGTGGCAACGCCTCAGCGCTTGAGGTGACCAGCCGCAAATCTGAAACCGACCGTCCGTCTGTCAATTGTGCCGTCAAAATGCCGGTGATCAACGGTGGCGAGCACAGCAGATGCGTTACCCGGTAACGATCTAGCTGCAATAGCAGCAGGGATGGATCTTGCAGTTCTTGCTGACTCAGCAGCAAACTAGGAACGCCTTGTAAGAGTGGCCCGAAGATTTCCCATTGACTGGCAACCAGCGCCGCCGACTTCTGCACTACGCAGGCATCGCCTGCCTGGAAGGGGAATTGCCCCCACATCCATTGCAAACGATTTAGGCATGCTGTAGCGGGAACCACAACGCCCTTCGGTTTTCCCGTAGAACCAGATGTGTAGACGATCTGCAGCACTTCATGCGAACAAGATGGGGAAGGGGCGGCATCTGTTTCCTCATTGCCGCATGCAACTTCCTCCGACGGCAGTAAAACTAGCCCTCTGTCACGAAATGCTTCCCGCTGCAACGGCGTGGCAACGAAGGCCTTGGGAGCGACATCTTTAGCAATCTCAACTATGCGACTTATCGGATAATTTGCCCCGATCACCGAGTAGGTTGCGTGTAGCTTGATCGCAGCTAGAATAACGATCAACGCGTTAATGCCGCGGTCAATGCCAAGCAGCACCCTGTCGCCGGCACCAACACCGGAGGCTGCGAGTCTGTTAGCAAAACGGTTGGCCGCAGTATCCAACTCCGCGTACGAAATGCGACCGTGCTCCCAGAAATAAGCAGTATCCACTGGCGACATTTTGGCACGCGCTTCGAACATTTCGCGTAGTGTACTAGCGCCTGTATAAGCCAGCCGTCCCCCGTTGTAACGCTTAAGAAAAGCCTTTTCAGCTGGGTGCCGCAGATCCAGCTCTGCAAGCGGCGCCGCCGGCGCCGCAATGATCACCTGAATAATTTTCTGCAGGTTGAGCAGCATTCTGGAAACGAGCTCGTCGGAGAACAGTTCAGTGCAATAGGACATCTGCAGATATATGCCGTCCCCCTCTTCCTGACAATAAAGAGTGAGATCGTACTTGGTATAACCGTTTTCCAATTCGCGTGCGACAATTGACACATCGTGCTCCCCCTCAGAAATCAGCTCTGCCTTTTCCGAATACATGTTGAACATAGCCTGGAATACGGGGGAAAAATTGCTTCCACGTACCACGTCAACTGTTTCCAACATCCGACTGAATGGATATGCCGCGTTGAAGGCAGCACCGGTGACAGTTTGCTGCGTCGTGGCCAGATGTTCGATGAATGACTTATCAGGATCCATCTTCGCCCTTAGCGGCAACATGTTTAGGAAGAACCCCAGCAGGTGTTCCGTACCTGACTGTTCGCGCACTACATTCGGAGTGCCAACGATGATATCGTCCTGTCCGCTGTACTCTCTCAATAAAGCGTAAAAAGTCGTCAGTAACACGCTGAAAAGCGTGGTGCGATTGTCCGCAGCGAGTTCGCGAAGTCTGGACGCCGCGAGAGCCGGAATTTGTATGGCGTGTGACTTCCCGGTGTAACGCATCCGCCTCGGACGAGGCTTATCGGAAGGCAGGGTCAGCACCGGCAACTCACCCGACAGCTGTTGTGCCCAGTACGAGCGCTGTCGCGCCCAGCAGTCCGATCGAAACTGCTCGGACTCCCATTTCGCGAAATCTGCGAACGAAATTTCGGCTTTGAGACCGTCCTCTGAACTGACTCCCGCCTGGTAAAATTCACGCAGTTTGCGCACCATTACCGAAAGCGACCACGCGTCCATAATGATTTCATGCGTGGTAAAGATGACAACATGCCGGTCGGAGCACTCTCGTACTAGTAGTGCGCGATACAGTGTGCCTGCGGCGAGATCAAAGGCCGGTTGAAACTCGCTCGCCTTCAGTTCAGCCAACCTAGGGGCAGGATGGTCGCCGCAAAGGTCTATAAAGCGCAAACGACCCTTCGGCGGTGAATCGAAGGTCAAATATGGATTGCCGCTCTTTTCGACGAATCGGATGCGCAGTGTGTCGAAGTACTGCACCACCGCATCCCAAGCCCGACTAAAGCGATCTCGATCAAGCTCTCCGCAGCATTCGAGCGCCGTTTGCAAGGTATAGTTGGATGCTGTTGGATCAAGCTTCCACAAAAACCATAAGTGTTTTTGAATGTGGCTGGCCGGAGCCTCTCCGCCCTCATCACGGCGACTGACGACAATGGCGGGGAGGGACTCATGCCCATCCTCTTTCTCGGCCAGGAGTTCGGTCAACTCATCTATTGTGCAATGGTACAGGTCAACCACTGAAATTTCGCAGGCGAATTCGCGCTGAATACGGTTGATCGCAAGCATGGCGCGCAGCGAGTCACCGCCCATCAGCAAAAAGTTGTCGTTTCGCCCCAGCCGGTCTAGATGCAGTATCTCGGCTAAGAGCCTGCACAACCGAACCTGAAGACCGTCAGCAGGCTCCAGATATTTCACATCGGACAAAGGACGCAAATTTTCTGGGGAAGGCAATTGCTTGTAATCAAGTTTGCCATTGGCGTTTAATGGTAATTTCGCCAGCTCGAAGAAAAGATCGGGCAGCATGTAGTCAGGCAACTGACACGACATGTGTTCGCGTAAAGCGCTCCGTGTAACCTCCTCTCGAAGCTTGACGAAAGCCACGAGGCGCGGAAGTCTTTCCGCTTCCCCTGGACTAGTCAGTGTTTCCCTTGCCGTCAGTTTCACCCGATTGTCAGCGGGATAATGCACCACTACGGCCGCGGCCTCGACGGCAGCATGTAACCCCAACAAACCTTCCACTTCGTTAAGCTCAATACGGTAGCCACGCAGCTTGACCTGGCGATCTGCTCTTCCGAGACACTCCAGCAAGCCATCCTGACGCAGCCTCACGAGATCACCAGTCTTGTATAATCGATCATATCCGCGCTTATCGCTGAAAGGGTTAGCCACAAAAGCCTGCTCGGTACGCGCGTCGTCGTTAATGTAACCACGTGCAACGCCAACGCCGGCTACACAAAGTTCGCCTACGTCACCTGACGCAACAAGCGTCAGCGCCGCAGCATCTGGCCTGACCACATAGATTTCCAGATTGTCTATCGGTTTCCCGATTGGCATAAATGCCTGACCTTCCGCCGGAGAGTTAGAGATCAGTGCATGCGTGACACCGTCGGCACATTCAGTTGGTCCCATAATGGTTGAGGATGGGAATAGACGGGTACATCGCCAGCCAACGTCGGCATACGTCGGGCGGCAATGCCTCCCCGACGGTGGAAATCCTGCGCAGCGCCGGCAGCGCGCGTGCATCGATCAATTCGACTTCGGCCACAAACGAGCGTAGTAGCGACGGCACAAATTGAATGACTGATACTTGGCATTTGCGCAACTCAAGCAGCAGCCTCGACGGATCGCATACGACGTCTCTATTAATGATCTGCGTGCACGCCCCCACTTGCAGCGCCGCCATAAACTGCCACAGAGAAATGTCAAAACAGTGCGATGCGGTCTGCGCCACCTGGTCAGTTTTACTGATCTCCAGATCGTGTACTTTAGCGTGCAAGTGATTGATCAAGCTCCGCTGTTCAATCATTACGCCCTTTGGGTGACCGGTGGTACCCGAAGTAAAAATGACGTAGGCAAGATCACTACCTTTGCCTCTGGGCCCGGCAAAGGCTGCGCTCGATTCTTGCGCTTTCTCAATATCAAGAAGCACTAGTTCCGGTCTGGTTGTCTGCAAATATGCCGCCTGTTCGAAGCAGTTACGGGCGGTCAGCAGCAGGCAGCATTTACTCTTCTCCAGCATGTAATCCAAACGTTCCGCTGGATACTGGCGATCAAGCGGCATATAGGTACCGCGAATCTTAAAAACGGCAAGCATCGCAGCCAATAAATCAATTCCTCGCTCCATCAACACGCCGATGACGGGCGCCTCGCGGCCACAGCGCTCGGTCAGCGCCATTGCGATGCGGCTGGACTGCTCATCAAGCTCCCGATACGTTACCGACTCGCTGCCATGCCTCGCTGCTATATGTTGCGGATAACGCCGTGCCGCATCACAGAAGTAGTCCGTCCTGAACAATTCGTTTTGCCGAGCACCGTAGTTACGGGGATTGAAGCCGAGCAAGTCGGTGGTTGAACAAGGCGGTCAGAATGAAGGCGCAAAGAAGCCGCAGCTTCCTGAGGATCATCCGTAGATTGTGTCCTGCGCCGCACATCACCGCGTGCATCGCGTCGCCGAGCGCACCCTTGAGCCAGTTGCGATCGAGTTTTCCGTCTGTCTTCATGTGACCGATTGCTGGCTCGATTGCGCTGCGCCGTCTGATCATCGCGCGTAGTCCGCGTGTAATGCCCCGCCGCAAGCCCGGGTGGTAGATCTTCACACCATCGACGGCGACACCCTTGTAGCCACGGTCGACGATGGCGACCTCCGGCGTGGCGTCGCACAGGATTGCCGCCTGCTCCAGCGCTTCAGCCAGGGTGTGCCCGTCGTACGGATTGCCTGGCATCGAGCGCATGCCAACCACCAGTCCTTCCTTGTGGGTCGTCGCGATCGAAACTTTCACCCCGAACTCGTACGGCTTGCGCGCCTTGCCCTTGGCCAGGCACTCGACTTCCGGTGCATGCAGCGCATAAAGCTTGTTCTTGTCCTTCGGCTTCTGCGCCAGAATGCGTCTCGTGCGGGCGATCAGTTCCGTTAATTCAGCGCAGCCTAGGTCGGCCACCTGGTTGACCTGCCGCTCCACATCGCGCATCACCCGTCCAACGCGCGAGCGCAGCGTGCGCAGCGCTTTCCTCATGCGTTTGTACTGTTTCGCGTGAGCGTAGCGGCCAATCTGCAGCGCCAGATGCGGCGCCTCGCGGTTGTAGTTCTGCCTCAGTTTCAGACCGTGCCGTGCCGCGGCTTTCACCAGATGTTCGCGACACCGTTCGAGCAGGCGCGAATCGGTTGGGTGGGCGATCGCCTTCTCCATGACGGTCGTATCAACAATCACGCGCTTGACGCTCGAAGCCTTGATCACGCCAGCGCGTTTTGCTGCTTCGATCGTTTCGGCCAGCAACTCTTCAACGCCGGCTTCGCCCATTCGCTTGCGCCAACGCGTCAGGCTCGATGGGTCGATCGGAGGTTCGGTCTGCAAGTAGGTCTCGCCGGTGAACACCTGCCAGTACGGGTTCTCTACCCATTGCCAGACGACCTCTTCGTCGGACAGGTCGAACGCGTGCTGCAAATACAGCAACCCGGCGATCAGCCTCGGCGATGTCGCCGGTCGTCCCTTGCGCGATACAAAGCTTTCGCTCATTGATGCGCCCAGTCGCTCCCAGTTGATCAGGTCGGCCAAACGTATCAACGGATGCTTCAGGTTGATCTGTTCGCGCAGCGGCTGGCGGAAAAAATCTCCCTCCGTCACAGGCGTCTTCGGACCCATTCGCACCTCGTCGAAAAATGCAGGATTCTCACGTTAATGTGCCAGGATCCTGCAAATCTCACAACACCAATTCGGCCTCAAAGCTCTGCCACGCAAGGCTCTCCGAATTGATCAGGCTCGACGAAGTAGTCTACTGCCAATAGTGTTTTCATTTAAACCTCATTCACTCGCCTAAGTGTTTGAATTACCCGCCCCTATACTAAAAACAGCTCTTTCGGGCGGGCGACCGCGCAAGTATCCGTGGAATGATCGCCGAAAGGTTCATTGCGTTTGGGTTGGATAACAGGCTAACTCGCTATCTTAAGATATCGAAAATCACATCTTCTTCGCATTCTGTACGTATTCAATATTTTGATATCTATTCACTTGAGCGTGTCACTTGCTCTGCTAAATTGAACCGCATTTTCATGCGGCCACCAATGCAACGGCCAAGAGCACTGGTTACCATTAGAATCCGTACCTATAACCGCGAAAGATGCGGCTGGCGCAGGCACGTCACTACTCGCTCGCGTCGCGTAACGGCGCTATATCGCGCCAGCCCCGCAGTTCTTCCCGATCCTCTGAGAGCGAGTTCCTGGCACGCTTCAGAAACGGCCACGCAGCGCTCACTGGCAAAAAAACAGTATCGCGCTCGTGATGAAGGCTTTCGGATCATCGGAAACAAGCGAGGAATCGTGGGAGACCCAGTGCGTGATCTGTTCATCGTTAAAGTAACCGTCCTCAATCACAATCACGACCTGAGCTCGAGCATGCGATGTCAGGTGAAGAAGGGAAATATGCAATAAGTCGTAGCAAGAAATTCACTTGATACAGGTTTCGAACTGTATGCTGCAATGTTAAAACCACGGTAAAGCGCCCGAAGAATTGAAGTATGCTTCGGCACTCGACGCTCCTGTAGCATAAGTTCAGAAGTATTCAACAGTCACATCATGGGTTAGGAGGTGCGACGAACTCTGCTGGTCGTCCTGACCGTCGCGTTGATGTCGGTCCTCCATGCTGCTCACTTCGCCGCACAGCTTCATTCTGTGCAGAGCCCTTGATATCTTTCTTTGTGAGATACATCGTTCGTCGGATTGCACAGCAACGCAGGAAAAAACTTCCTGCTCAGGGAACGGAATGGAACTGATGATCCAGAGCGCCGGTTCGTTAATAAGTCGAGCCTGATGAATTCAGAGAGCCTTGCGTGGCAGAGCTTTGAGGCCGAATTGGTGTTGTGAGATTTGCAGGATCCTGGCACATTAACGTGAGAATCCTGCATTTTTCGACGAGGTGCGAATGGGTCCGAAGACGCCTGTGACGGAGGGAGATTTTTTCCGCCAGCCGCTGCGCGAACAGATCAACCTGAAGCATCCGTTGATACGTTTGGCCGACCTGATCAACTGGGAGCGACTGGGCGCATCAATGAGCGAAAGCTTTGTATCGCGCAAGGGACGACCGGCGACATCGCCGAGGCTGATCGCCGGGTTGCTGTATTTGCAGCACGCGTTCGACCTGTCCGACGAAGAGGTCGTCTGGCAATGGGTAGAGAACCCGTACTGGCAGGTGTTCACCGGCGAGACCTACTTGCAGACCGAACCTCCGATCGACCCATCGAGCCTGACGCGTTGGCGCAAGCGAATGGGCGAAGCCGGCGTTGAAGAGTTGCTGGCCGAAACGATCGAAGCAGCAAAACGCGCTGGCGTGATCAAGGCTTCGAGCGTCAAGCGCGTGATTGTTGATACGACCGTCATGGAGAAGGCGATCGCCCACCCAACCGATTCGCGCCTGCTCGAACGGTGTCGCGAACATCTGGTGAAAGCCGCGGCACGGCACGGTCTGAAACTGAGGCAGAACTACAACCGCGAGGCGCCGCATCTGGCGCTGCAGATTGGCCGCTACGCTCACGCGAAACAGTACAAACGCATGAGGAAAGCGCTGCGCACGCTGCGCTCGCGCGTTGGACGGGTGATGCGCGATGTGGAGCGGCAGGTCAACCAGGTGGCCGACCTAGGCTGCGCTGAATTAACGGAACTGATCGCCCGCACGAGACGCATTCTGGCGCAGAAGCCGAAGGACAAGAACAAGCTTTATGCGCTGCATGCACCGGAAGTCGAGTGCCTGGCCAAGGGCAAGGCGCGCAAGCCGTACGAGTTCGGGGTGAAAGTTTCGATCGCGACGACCCACAAGGAAGGACTGGTGGTTGGCATGCGCTCGATGCCAGGCAATCCGTACGACGGGCACACCCTGGCTGAAGCGCTGGAGCAGGCGGCAATCCTGTGCGACGCCACGCCGGAGGTCGCCATCGTCGACCGTGGCTACAAGGGTGTCGCCGTCGATGGTGTGAAGATCTACCACCCGGGCTTGCGGCGGGGCATTACACGCGGACTACGCGCGATGATCAGACGGCGCAGCGCAATCGAGCCAGCAATCGGTCACATGAAGACAGACGGAAAACTCGATCGCAACTGGCTCAAGGGTGCGCTCGGCGACGCGATGCACGCGGTGATGTGCGGCGCAGGACACAATCTACGGATGATCCTCAGGAAGCTGCGGCTTCTTTGCGCCTTCATTCTGACCGCCTTGTTCAACCACCGACTTGCTCGGCTTCAATCCCCGTAACTACGGTGCTCGGCAAAACGAATTGTTCAGGACGGACTAATAACGCGTAGCGCGGCACCTTGAGTGGACGCCGCAATAGAATGTCGACTATCATTTTTTGCAGATCTTGTCTGTGGTTCGTGAGGCTTTGGTGTGGTGTTCACGCTTCGTTACCTCCAGCTTCAATTTCCCCGCGACAGCAGATGCAATAGTTGAGCCAACGCCACGACACACCTGAGAGATATCTCCCAACACATTGCTGATCGGGATGACTGATGGGGACCTACCCTCCAAAACGCTTGCGGGATCTTCCGGCAAATATCGTTTGTGGGATTTACTGTGTTGCATATCCGACAATGTTGGATGTGCAACACCACGGATTGCCGCGACGAGGGCCGACTAAAGCGGCGAACTTACTGACGAGTGCATCAAATAGTGCATAGTTGGCTACGCGGCATACCGAACGTGCTTTTCCTTGAACAGTTTCCGGATCACGTGAGGCTCTCTTTTGCCGACGATGCAAATGGGCGTTAATGGAATGGCCGCCCCCCACCCAGCGGCATGGATGTGCCAAATCTGGGTCCCCCCATCTTTGCAACCCTGATTTTCGATGGCGAGTTGGCTTGCCCAAATCTATTCGGCGTCGTTTTGGGGATCGCTCCCCGCGCCACGATGAGATTCGCGCCTGACGATCCTTAACAGTGGGTCGGCTTCGAAAGCCTGTTTGGCACGGAGGTTCCTCGTCAGGCAGGTATGCCGTTCACGTCATCAATTTTCAGTCGTCGCAAAACCAGTTGGGTGAGTGTGATCAATAAAGACGAGGCCGTGCTCGTTCAGGCCGGACGGGTGAAGCCGGCGTCGAATGTGGTTTGGCGCGCAACAACTGCCCAGGCGGTTCGGGCCAGCTTGTTGGCCGGTGCACACGCCACCACGTTTGAATGCCGTTGCGCGAGAATTGCGCGAACTCAGTCCGCTAGGCGGCCGGTTCGTTTCTCCAGGCCTCGCATGTAAGCTCGGGCGGGCAGGACGAGCAGGCGCCTGACATTTTTGTTGCCCCGCCGGCTGATCCTGAGAAAATTGGTCTTGCCGCCCGTACTGTATTGCCGCGGAACGAGCCCAACCGATGCCGCAAAATCGCGACTGGCATCCGTACTGTTTTGCGTCGCCCATTTTCGCGGCCAACGCGCTTGCGGTGACCGGGCCACCCCCCCCCAAATACGTTTCGATCCACTACACGGAGCGTCTGGCCGAAACCGGCGTCGAATCGTCAGTCGGCACGGTTGGCGATTCGTACGACAACACACTGGCCGAGACAATCAACGGGCTGTATAAAGCAGAGCTGATTCATCGGCGCGGCCCGTGGCGCAGGCATCAAGCTATCGACCTGGCAACGCTTGAATGGGTCGACTGGTTCGACGATCGTAGGCTGTTCGGCCCGATCGGCGACATCCCGCCGGCGGAAGCCGAGCAAGCTTACTATCGGCAGTTTCAGAACGTCGCCAAGGCGGCTTGACTCAAACAAAACGGTCTCCCGGAAACCCGGGGACGATTCATCAGTGCAGCGCAGATCTGTCCGGTGTTCGGGTCCATCGCCAAGTGCGACGCTTGGACCAGCCATGCTTGCGCACCTTCCACTCGCCTTCGCCATAGAGCTTGGTCCGGTACTGTCGAGCACAAGGTACAAGGAGTCTTTGGGCGTTGTGCCGGTAGCGCGACCGTCAGCGTCTGTGTGCCTCAACGTCGTGTAGTTCGGCACGGGCAGGCTCGTGAAAGCAAGTTTGCACAGACTCTGGGCGAAGCCTTGTAGTGCGCGCAGCGGCAGAAGAAAGACCTGCTTGAGTTCCAGCAGCATCTGCACGAACGCATCCGCATAGACGCATCGGTGGCCCCGAGTGCGCGCACCTTGGATTCCGGTGCTGCAGCGAAAAGATCAGGGTCAATCCACATCGTTACATCCCCTCGAGCAATGGGTGACAATGCCGGCTGTGGTCGTGCAATGTCAAATAGAGGAGCGCGAGGACGGCGTCGTCAATCGCTGATGTGTCATGTTCATGGCGTTCATCGCGGTATCGTTTGGACCCGTGCGCAAAACCGTTCACGACTCGACAGAATTTCATCGGCCGACTTGCGCCAGACGAACGCACTTGATCCACAACCTGTTTCAGGAAAAGCATGTCTATTTTTCCACCTGAAAAACGATGCACTATTCGATGAACTGGTCAGTAACATCCATTCGGAGCAGTCGGCTCGGGCTTGAGCACCTCTGTTCCTCGCGCAGCATAATCGCACAGGAACTGCCTGTTACCGTCACTAACGGAGTGAATTGATGATAGTCCCTGCAACGTCGGCTTTCAATGTGCACGAGCTCGCTCCACCGAGTGCCTCCGCAGCAGATATTGAAATATTTTGCGTCAGCTTCGATTTTCGCGTCATGCTCGATAGTCCCGCATTCGCTCCGCTTTCGGACGATGAGGGTGCGAAGGTCGCGCGCTTCCGACGCCGCGACGATGCGCTGCGTGTGCGGTGACGCGCGTCGTGCTGCGTCAGTTGCTCGCGGAACGAACAGATTTGGAGGCCAGTGAATTGCGTTTCGAGCGAGACATCGGCGGACGGCCCCGTCTCGATTGTCGATGCAAGGCGGGTCCGGTGGGCGACTCGACTTTAACGTTTCGCATTCGGAGCAGTATGCTCTGATCGCAATTGGCCGGCGACGGAGGGTTGGTCTCGATATCGAATTTGCTCGCAAAGACATCAACTGGAGGAAGTTCGCATCAGCGGTATTTGCGCCGTGCGACGAGGCACAAGTGACCGCTTTGCCGACAGGCGAACCGGCGCGTTTTATGACGTATGGACGGCAAAGGATGCGGTGTTGAAGACACTTGGCGTCGGCATCGGAAAGGGCATGACATGGTTTTCTGTACTTGGCGACAGGCAGCACGAGCCAAGCATCGTAGTTAGAGCGTGTTAGGAACTTCGACTGAGACCTGGTATCCTGGCGGGATGAAAAGAACCGACCGCAAAGGGTATCCGACAGATGTGTCGGATGAGGAATGGAGTTTTGCGGCGCCGTATCTGACGCTGATGGACGTTGACGCGCCCCAGCGCAAATACGAACTGCGCGACATGTTTGATGCATTGCGCTGGATGGCTCGTGCCGGCGCGCCGTGGAGGATGCTGCCCAATGATTTCCCGCCGTGGGAGCTGGTGTATCAGCAGACTCAACGCTGGCTGCAGGCTGGCTGCTTTGAGAGCATGGTGAGCGACCTGCGCTCGGTGATACGCGTGGCACAGGGCCGTCGGGGACAGCCCAGCGCGGTCATCCTCGATGGCCGCACGATACAGTCGACCTGCGAGAGCGGCCCGCGTGCGGGCTATGACGGTTATAAGCGGAAGCGCGGTAGCAAGGTACATATTGCAGTGGACACGTTGGGACAGTTGCTGGCGGTGCACGTGACCCCCGCCAATGAACAGGAGCGCGCACAGGTAGCGGAGCTTGCGCGGCAGGTCCAGCAGGTAACGGGACGAACGGTCAAGGTGGCATTTGCCGATCAGGGATACACGGGCAAGGAGCCAGCGCAGGCTGCATTCGACGAGGGCATTGACCTTCAGGTGATCAAACTCGAAGAAACGAAAAAGGGTTTCGTTCTGCTCCCCCGCCGGTGGGTGGTCGAGCGCAGCTTTGGCTGGCTCAACCGTTTCCGGCGTCTCGCACGTGACTATGAACGGCTTCCCGAAACTCTCGCTGGGCTTCATTTCGTCGTCTTCGCAATGCTCATGCTTGTCCACGCCGTGCCAGTACTTCAAAGTTCCTAACACGCTCTAGCGAGGAGAGCGTATGCAATCGCGACTTGATTGTAAGCGATCTATTATCGACGTCCCTCTGCGAGTGGAGTTGAGGGCCATGAATCGCCGAGAGGCGTGGCGTGTGCTCAGTGCAGGGAAGCAGGCATTTTCCAGGGCATAAGCGCGTCGTAGTCGTCGACACTGGTCGCCAGAGGGATGTGCCTGAACAGCCAGTGGAGGTAGCGGTACGGGTCGATTCGAGAGGCTTTGCAGGTTTCGACCAGAGAGTAAAGATTGGCGCTCGCAGTCGCGCCATCAACCGTGTCCGAGAACAGCCAGCCGCGGCGCCCAATTACAAACGGGCGGATCGAATTCTCACAGTCGTTGTTCGATATGGGCCAGTTGCCGTTCTCAACGTAGAGGATCAGCTTGGGCCATTGCTCGCGCAGATAAGTTAGCGCCTTTCCGAGCAGGCTGTGGGGCACGACGCCGGGGGATTGCTTGAGCATGAGACTGCGGATGGCGTCGAGCACTCGTGCACTGTATCGCCGTCGCAATCGCTGTCGCCGGTTGGCTTCCCATTTCGCGCTGCGTGCCTCGGCGACGAACAACCTTCCGATCAGCTTGATGAAGCGTGTGGCCAGCAGGTCGGGCGAGCGCGCTGCCTTGGGCACATTGTCTTCTGCCTTGACGAAGTAGCGTCGGCAGTGAACCCAGCATCCAAGATGCACGAGCTGGTATCGGTCGGCGATGCTGTTATAGGGCTCATAGCCATCGGTCATCAGGACCGCGCCCTTGCGGATGCCCGTGAACAGTTTGTCGGCCAGTGAGCGCCGCGTCCCGGCATGTACGTGAAGCAGCGGACCGGATGTCCTGAATCGGTCATCTGCGACCAGAGGTAGCTCTTCGTTTGAGGCTTTCGCCCCTTCTCCTTCAGGACCTGGAATGTCGTCTCGTCGCAGTAGACCAGATCCGCGTCGAGCAGCGCATCACGCATCAGGTTGATCACCGGCTGGGTCGCCAGACCGACGCGTACCATGCTTGCGGCGATCGTGTTGGACGAGATGTCACCGCCGAAACGACGTAGCAGTCCGGCCTGACGGTACAGTGGCATCCCGAACTGATACTTGCCGGTGGCGATCCACGCAAGCGCTGATTCACTCAGCAGCCCACGCGGGATGATACGCGGCGGCGCTGGCGTGACCTTGATGCCGAGATCGCAGCATGGACACGCATATTTGACGCGCCGGTGCTGGAGCACGCGAAGCTGCTCCGGAATTACATCGAGCTGCTCGCTGATCTCAACGCCGATCTCGACGAGCGCGTGGCCGTCGTTCGTACAGAAGCGTTCGGCTTCAGGCAGTTCGTGGCGCACGACCTCACGCGGCAGCTTGGGATCGAGCGGTTTGCGGTGACCACGCCGCTTGCGCGTGTGCGCGGCAACCGTCGTTTCCGGAGTGTCTTCCAGGGCGGGCGCGCTGTTCGCGCCAAGTGCTTCGGCTTCGTTGAACAGCCCGGGTTGATTGGAATCCCGTGCTTCACTTTTCGCGCCGAACAGTTCACGACGGTAAGCACGCAGCCGTTCCTCGGCCAGATCGCGTTCCGCTGTCACGAGCCGCAGGGCGCCGCGTAGCGCCTCCTGTTCTTCGCGCAACGCACGGGCGGCATCGCGCTCAGCGAGCAGCTCTTTCAGTTCGTCGGCGGTGATCGTGACCTGGCCCGGCATGCGGATTAGACCGGCACCCCGATGACGCGTTCAGCTCACGCGCAGATACTCGCGCTACGGATGTCGCTGGATCGTGCTGATGTCATCGCCCTCAAGCAGCGCATGTAACAGATCAGGCGTCATCGTCACGATCTCGGCTTTCCGGTCGGGCCATATGAACCTATCGGTCTCGAGGCGTTTCGTCAGGAGCCAGAAGCCGCTGCCATCCCAGCCGAGGATCTTGACCCGGTCGCGGCGACGGTTTCCAAACACGTAAAGCGAGGAGTCCATCGGGTTCAGGCGCATCGACTGCTCAACGAGAATCGACAGGCTGTTCATGCCGTACCGGAAATCGACGGCATCGCGGTGCAGGTACACCTTCAGATTCGCGTCGAACCGGAACACGGCATTCTCCCAAGCATCTGGACCACGGTGGCCAGTTCGTCGATGGTCGCGTCCGCGATATCAAACTCGACGCCGTTCGGCAGACGCACGTGCAGCGCAAGCGCCATGGACGGCGATGAGGGCATAGGCGCTCTCGCCAAGGCGCTTCCTTCGGGGAGCAACGCCGGCGGCACCGAAACGACGGGGACGAATGCAGATGACGTTTTCGTGGGTGATGCGGCCTTGCACGGACCCAGAAGGTCGATGGCCACGCCATCGATCACTGCTGCCGCAGGCGCCGTCTCGTGATGCTCAGCACAGGCTCCTGTGGTGCAGGCGAGATGCCTTTCTCCCGCTCCAGCAGGTATTTTGTGATCCATTTACGTAGCAGATTGGCATTGATCCCGTGTTCCTGAGCCATGCGCGCGACGGAAACGCCGGGTTGCAGCGCGGCCTCGACCAGCGTGCGCTTACCTTGCTCGTCGTAGCGACGCCGGCCATCACGGCTCTGTCGTACGACTCTTAACTCTGAGTCTTTGTCAGCCATAGGTGTCCACCTCGAATAGGTGGACGCCTATGCTCCTCGCTCCTGGCGATCACTGCCAGACGCTAAAGATGGACCGCTTACGATCAATTCGATCTGCGGCACCGCCGGTACCCAGGATCCGCGAAAGCTCACCTCATTGATGCAGTCGACGATCTGACTTGAAATTTCTGCGGCTGCGGATTGCGAAACAATGGATCGATGCGCACGCCCAAGCTACCGCTTGGCGAATCGACGAGAGGGTCAAACGCAGAATTCGCCATGAAGTCCCATCCCTGTAGAACTCGCCGTCGATTTCAACGGTATCGAAGAACCGCCGGTAGACGGGTCGACGATTGTCGCTACGACAGGAGCGCCGGCGTGTTGTGTTCGTGCCGGTTGATCACCGAGAAGTCGGGGATCACCTGCTCCATGATGGACGTGCGAGGACTTGTCAGCCACGGTGTCGTGGCATGGCGAACTGATCTGCACGCGACACGCTTCGTCCACTAAGAACCCTTAACAAAATGAACAAAGGGGCTGTTTACTCTCGATGAATCCTGCTAACCTTTTCATTGTTTCGACGACGAAAAGGACATGGCTAAACCCATACTCGACGACGAACTTTGGGCATTCATCGAACCGTTGCTGCCCCCGGCAAAACCAAGGCGAAGCCGTTATCCGGGGCGCAAGCCACTCGATGATCGTGCGCTGCTCACGGGCATCCTGTTCATTCTGCAGACCGGCCTGCGCTGGGACCTGCTGCCACGTGAGATGGGCTGCGGCAGCGGCATGAGTTTCTGGCGCCGTCTGCGAGCCTGGCAGGCCGCCGGCGTCTGGGACCGGCTGCATGAAGTCCTGCTCGCGAAGCTTCGCGACGCCGACCGGATTGACTGGTCCCGCGTCGTTGTCGACTCCTCTTCGATCCGCGCGGTAGGTGCAGGTCAAAAACGGGACCGAATCCCACCGACCGCGCGCGACCAAGTTCAAAGCACCACCTCATTACTGAAGCGCAGGGCATCCCGCTCGCGGTAATTCTCACCGGCGCTAACCGTCACGATGTCACGCAGCTTAACGCGCTGGTCGACGCGATCCCGCCTATCGCTG
The DNA here is from genome assembly GCF_050435705.1 of Paraburkholderia sp. JPY419. Lineage (NCBI taxonomy): Bacteria > Pseudomonadati > Pseudomonadota > Betaproteobacteria > Burkholderiales > Burkholderiaceae > Paraburkholderia > Paraburkholderia sp. JPY419. The sequence continues at coordinate 875,927 of NZ_JBNDKV010000003.1, forward strand.
GCAAGCGAGGCCGGCCACTTTCGAAGCCCCGCATCGTTCAGGGCAACCGGGGCTACGATCACGACAAATACCGCCGTCCGCTACACGCTGCCGGCATCACCACTGAAATCGCCGGACGCGGCAAGCCTCACGGCAGCGAACTCGGTAAAACACGCTGGGTTGTCGAGCGCACCATCTCATGGCTTCACAACTTTCGACGACTTCGCATCCGCTTCGAACGCCTCGCATTTATCCACGAAGCCTTCATGAAAATCGCCTGCTGCATCATCTGCTGGCGAAAGCTGAAAGAATCATTTTGTTAACGCCTGTAAGTTACTAAAGAGAGGAAATTTCAGGAGATGGCAAATCGGTCCGAACCCTATTGCGTGGTCTGGAGCACAAGGAGCTGGACTCGCTTCTGGGACGGATCGTTGTGCTTGAGCAGTTCGTCGCAGGCATTACGTAGCCGCAACATGCGCAAAATCGGGTCTATTAAAATAAGTTTTCTTATCTTATGGCCAACGCAGGAAACGGCCTCAAGAAAACGCCGATCGTTCCTATTCCGCAATTGCATAGGAGTGCCACGTATATTTTCAATATTTGACCGCGACGCCCAGCACATTGCCACGCCCGATGCGCGGTTGAGTTCCCATAGTGCGTGGGCGTCCGACACGTCTGTAGCCTCGTTCTAAGAGACGGAAACGCGGCGCTGAATGGCAGCGCGAGGCTTCACTGGACGGCATTGAGGTAATGCTTGATCGCAGTGACCCCTGCTATGTATTCGACGACTGCAGGAGCGTCCCGCTGCATGCGTCGGACATACAGTTCTAGGATTTCGACGGCAATTGGGCGGTCTGTTTGGATCTGGGCGGTATCCCGCACACCGCAAGATCTAGTGTTTCTACGACTCGGCAGCAGCGAAACCCGCGGGGTGCCGAACGGGTAATCGTCGCAGTTCGACGACATCCGCGGGTGGCAAACTGCCCTCTTCTTTGCAGGGCGGTTTGTGGCGAAGCGATTGGGAGCCGTTACGCGGACTGACGGTTAGTTGCAACTTCGCCCCGCCGACGTGGGTTGACACGTTTATTTACGCAGTTGAGACAGATTTAATACGTTCTACGCGAACTGCGTGGTCAATGGCAGCGCATGGCACCGTGTACTGTGCGGGATCGACTGTCGCTTCGGACTGACTGCGCAGTTCAACTTCTGGCGAATCACTCAACCGGTTTTGCGACGACCGAAATTTGATGACATGAACGGCACATCGGCCTGAAGGACAACTTGGGTATTAAATAGGCCTCTCGAAGCCGAGACAGTTTTAGGACCTTCAGGCGCGGACCTCATCGTGGCGCGGGGCGTGATCTCCACGATCGACGCCGGACAGATTTAAGCGAGCCTGCAATGACATCGAAAATCGTGATTGCAAAAATGGGGGCGACTACCATAGATTTATTGAGATTTACTAAATTCACGACAACCGATTCTCTGCTGGTGCGTTATACGGTCATCACGTTGAAGGGAGACGGGGTTGATGGCCAAAATGGACGACGCTACGCGCAAGCGGGTGCGTGCCGGTCGCTTGATGTTGGCGGGCAAGACGCCCGCCGAAGCGGCAAAGATGGTCGGAGTGGCGCGGCAGACTGCATACACATGGAAGGCCCGACTCGACGAAGGTGGCATCGATGCGCTCCGCGTGATGGCCACGGGGCGGCCGGCGCAACTGGATGCGGCCCAACTCGAAGGTCTGCGCGCAGCGCTGCTGCAGAGCCCGTTGACACACGGATTCGGTACCGAACTGTGGACGCTCAAGCGCGTACGGGTGCTCATCGAGCGACTGTACGGCGTTACCTTCAGCGAGGTACATGTGTGGCGGTTGCTGGGCGCCTTGGGGTTCAGCTCGCAAAAGCCGGAGCGCCGGGCGATCGAGCGCAACGAGGACGCGGTACTGACCGGGAAGCGCAAGACCTGGCCCGCGCTCAAAAAAAGAGTACCGCCGAAGGAAGACTGATCGTCTTCATTGACGAATCCGGCCTCTCGGAGCGCCCCACACGAGTGCGCACCTGGGCGCCCAAGGGCTGCACGCCGATCATTCAGTACCACTTCAACTGGAAGCACGTTTCGGCCATCGCCGGTCTTACCCGTACCAACTTCGTGTTCCGACTGCACGACGGCGCGATCAGAAGCGCGCAAATCATCGAATTCCTCAAAGCGCTGCGCGCGCAACTCAGGCGCAAGCTGATGATCGTGTGGGACGGCGCAGCGCAGCACAAGAGCCGCGTCGTGCGCGAGTACCTTGACAGCACGGATGGCGCAATCCAGATGGCGCTGCTGCCCGGCTACGCCCCGGACCTGAATCCAGTCGAATACCTTTGGGCCTGGCTCAAGCGGCACGCATTGGCGAACTTCTGCCCTGATAACCTGGCCGAACTGAAGCACACCGCTCGAAACAAGCTCAAGAGCGGCCAGAAGCGCAAATCGATCATCGTTGCCTGCTGGAAGCAAGCCGAGCTTTGGTGATGTCATGAATTACGTAACTCTCAATAATACGTTCTACGTCACGGCCAAGGCGGAATGACAGCATCGGCTATTGCTCGCCGCTTGAATTCGAAAACCTGCTTGCGAAAAATCAACTCTCATCGCAACGCGAGTTGTCCACCGGCGGGCAGCGTCATAGTCGTACGGCTGCGGACAACCCGCGATTCAACGCTTTACGGAGGATCAGTACCGCATTAAACCCAACTGCAAATCTATCCGTTGAAGCGGTCATCCCTCAGCCCCGCAAAAGCGGCAGACCGCTTGCCTTCACGTTATTGGTCCGATCGTGAGTTCGTCTGGCGCCCAGGAAATGTGGCCGCAAAAACGCAACGACTCCTTTATTGAGCTCTTAGAAGAGCCCAGTTTGCCTCTCGTCCTGCGCTGGCGGCAAAGAGGCTCGGGCGCGCCGGGCCCCGCCGCGACGCGCGAGTCGGCGCACATGAGCTACGAGCTCGGCGCGCGCATCGTCGGTCACCAATACGAGTGCATAAAGCTGTACGCCGTCGGGCCTGCGTTCGGGGCGCGCCCGCAGCGAAGCGCGCAACGCGAACCGACGTGCGCGGTCAAGCAACTGCGCTCGGCTCATTCCGGGCCAGCACGCGGCGACGAATTGGGATACAGGCGCCGGGAGCGATTCAGGTGCGCAATTGGCGGGCAGCGCCAGAGCCACGAGTTCGAGGCGATAGGCCATGCGAAGCGAAGAAGTCCGGACCATATAATCTTGGCGGAATCTGTGTTGCGCGACAACGGTCTCGCTGCGCTTTTCATCAAGCAATAACGGTCTTGGAGAAGTCGCTCGTTACTAGGTCTAAGTCTAGGCGGCTCGCCTGGAACGACGTTGGTTCGCCCGCCGTCTGGTAACCACCCATAAGTAACAGTTATTCATCGCAGGCTAGGTCCGCTACAAATTACGTATCATTCACTACGATAGAATCAAACGGCGCCCAGACGCCATCGTTTTACGACCGCACAATCAGTTTTTGCCCTCCTTAGCAAAAATCCGCCGTGAAACAAATGCCGGAAACAGCGGGGAGGCATTGACGGACGGGGCTTCCAGGCAATTGAAAACAGTTTCGCAATGTTTCACGAAGGTACCGCGTCCGCCGCCGCGAAGTTTCGTGGCTCCCGGCTATAGGATTGGGCCCGTGAGAACGGCGTTCATTTAGTTATACCAGGTAAATTGCCACAATTAACCCAGTACCGATTTCTTTTTCCCACGGAACCAACCGCGCTCCAAACTTTCTGCCCCCTGCGCGACGGACCCACGCCGCAACTCTATCGCTGCCCGGGGCAGGCTCAGGAGAAGCGTTTATCCTGCCAAACAGAAACCCGTTGCGACGGAACGTGTGCCCCACGCGCTGCTGCACAGTGCTGCCGTCGTTGCACGCAGGCATTGAGCGTCACGTTCCGCCCCGAATAGTCCTCGAGCACCGTCAATGATGAGCAGCGTCGTACGTTGTGCGGCCTAACCAGCTTTTTTGAAAGCCGTGTCCGAGAGCTTCTTGCGCTGTGGATGCTCGAAGCACGGTCGTCTGATAGCGGCTACGGGTGCCGCTTCGTCGATCAGGCCGTGGCAATGCGGGGTGTAGATAGCGGTGCACCTCAGTGTGACCAAGCTCGCGCAGACGCCTTGCTGATCTTTTGTCGGCCTCAGCGAGAATGCCCCTAGAAGTTCTAGTATCCGCTGATCCACTGGTCGTGTTGCTGGCAGGCACTGACCGGCGCGATTTGTGTCGTTGTATCGCACGAGAGTCGAGGACCTGAGCCAAGTGACTTGCAGAAGGACAGCGACGCAGCGCTCGCGGACCGCTCGTCGCGTTTGGCCGGCTGTACGCGGCGACAAGCGGTCCGGGTGTAATGAAGCACGTCACGATGGAGAGATTGCGATGCTGTCGGAACTGCGGAGTCAAGCATCCGCCTGCACGCCTACGGATTCGGGGCTTGCTCCGGAGTGTCACCCTAGGGAGCCGATTCGCCCGAAATCATCGCGGACCGCGCTTGTATCACCCTGTGCGGCGCACTGGCCGCAGCAAGGCTGCATGCGATCGTGAGCTGGTATCGGCAAACTCAAGCAACGCTCGGCGTGCTTGCACTGATGCGGGAAAAGATGAGCAAAAACCTGATGGAGATCGGTGCGCACTCATCATCCGTGCCTTGGTGATATTCGAACGCATCGGCCGCGTGACAGCAGAGCTGAGCGGCACCCACGGATAAATCGTAGAACGGGCTATTCCAGGTTCCGAGTGATGATATCTCGGTGCGTGCGTATCTGTATCACTGGCCCGAATCGCGAGACGCCGCGTCCCTGTCAGAACGAGTTGGAGCGACACCTTCTCAGGTATGTATGCCGTGAGCACATCGCGATGTCGAGCATTGGGACCCACGCGGGCGATCGCCACGAGGAGTTCAGTGCCAACTCGGATCTAGATGGGATCGGCAAGGGCAAACTGAGGCGTTCATTGCGGCAACGTCCGCTTGCCGGCCCGCTTTCGCCGGAGTTGCAGCGCTCTGGGGTGCTGGTGCTACTTGGTTCTCAGAGCCGCTGGCAGCCGTGCAGAATCTATCCAGCAAACCCTGGGTGGTAGGCGATCTCCTGGCTATCGGCCAGAATGAATGTCACATCGCCATCGACAAGACGCTGCCCCAGTTGCTCTAGCGTCGCTCCCCGCGCCAGACGGCATCCCCGCCCGGGTGTGTGAGCGTTACACCGAGCCAGCGTCCAGCCGCCCGCTGTTGCCGAAAATGACTGCGATCGCGGCGCGTCCGAAAGGGAAGTCGACGTCTTGTGCACGCGCTGGGCGTTCGTGGCCACGGCGTCGTGCTCAACTTGACGGTCTGGCGCTTTTGTCGTCCGTCGTCGTGCGGAATACGGTCGAGGCAAAGGTAAACCATGTGGGTGACCGCGGGTTGCTCACCGGGGACAGGTTCGGGTCGAATTCGCTTTTGGACGTCCAGACCTCGACGGTCTCAAGAACACTCTGATGCTGTTGTGAAAGGCATCACGAAAGTCTGCCGGCGTCGACTACAACTTACGGTCTCTCGACGAGGCCCGTTGTCTACGTGGCTTTTCTTCCCGCTGGCGTTGTTGCTGGTAGGAACGCGGTTGGAAATGCTCGCCGGGCAGGCTGGGTTCTACGACCACCGTGTTCCTACTAGGAACACGCCGAGGCGACGGCACGGTCCGCTTCCGACCGGGCCACTGCCTGTCCCTACCAGCCGCTCAACTATGCTGGGTGACGGGACTTACCGGCCAATCGCTCGCGCCACCGCACGAGTCTCCGAGTCATTTGAATTCGGCCGGCGACATCGTCGCAGGCCGCGCGCTGGCGGCGCAAGCGTTGAGCACCATCACGAAGTCTTCTGCGACCCGAATAGGCCAGACAGCCGCTCGTGCTCTTGCTCCTTGCGATCGGCACCATGTTCGCAGTAGGGACACGGAGCTCGTGACCGCTCCCGGGCTCCGTACAACCCGCGGTCCGGGTTCGTCTCCGCCGCCGCTTTTCTGAGCTTCCGCGCGACGCCACCGTGCGCTTTCCTTGTGTTATCTATGATTTGTGTTCCCTGGACGACACGCGAAGATCTGACGGAGTCTCATTCCGCGCGCTCGTCGGGGTAGGTGCAACCGTGAGACCTAGTGAAATGACTCGCCGACCGAGCAGGGCGACCTGTGAACGTAGGCTGACAGACGTACCCTTTTCTTTGCCGGACTCCGGAGCAGCGTGTTCCTGGTAGGAACACGGTCAAGGGTAAGGTTCGGCGCCGTGCCATTCCGACGACAAAAGATGCGACCGTGAACTATCGCTTCTCACGCAACTGGGCACTTCGCAGTAAAACCCACCGTTGCGAGCGACGTGGGAAGCGTGCGGCCGCACATCGATTTTCGGTGCGCCTGATGGCGTCGCGGCGCTGGTCGACCGGACGGGCAGCTCGCTCCTCTTCGCCCGTCCAATGTGTTCCTACCGGGAACACGCACATCCGAAAGGCAGCGCGATACCAGACCTGCTACCCCCAGAGACCAGAACCCGTGTTCCTAGTAGGAACAGATCGCGTTCCCCTCGTCCCGGCGTCGGTGGTGTCCGGCGCCGTGCTTGGCGCTAAGACACGTCCCGCTGATTGCTCGATTCGATAGGGCGGAGCCGCTAGGTGAACACACGAAAAAAACCCCTCCGAAGAGGGGTATTCGCGTCCGCTCGTTACGATTACGGGATATCAGCGAACAGCTCATTTATCAGCGACCGGATGCGTTCCTCCTGTGCCTCGGTCAAGATGGCGCTCTTCAGCTTGACGGTGAAGCTCACTGAATCCTTCGTTATGCTGCCCGCGTGAGCCTTACCTGCATAGACCTTATGAATGTCCCGATTCGTGGTGGGCGGCGCGGCTCCGCGTCGGAGCATGGACCCCTCTAGAAGCTTCGCAAATTTACTCTGCTCAAGGCTACCGCTCACCAGTTGCCTCCAAAGATCCGCCGCGACTTCGGACGCCGACTGACCGAATTTCTTGAGCACCGTGTTGGTGTCGCTCGCGGCGTTACCGCTAAAGAGTCCTGGGCTCCGCTCGAGGTCTTCGAGCATGAACGTCGGAAGGTTCTCGAACGCCATGTAGCGGTAGAGCGAGCTGCGGCTAAGGCCCATCGCTTCCGCCATTTTCTTCCGGTCCGGAAACTCCTTCTCGGCCCGGCGCATCGCCTTCCCGATCTCGTAGTCGGTTAGGTCTTCCCGGCTAATATTCTCGGTCAGCGCCATGACGGCCATATCGGCGTCGGTGACATCGACAATAATGACCTTGATGTCTTCGAGTTCAAGCAGCTGATGCGCGCGCCAACGACGCTCACCAGCAATCAGCTCGAAGTATTCTTCGCCGTCCTGCAACGTAATGCGACGGACCAGTACCGGCTGCATCAATCCTACTTCCCTGATGCTCTCCGCAAGCTCCCGAAGTTTGGCTTCGACGAATCGGGTTCGAGGCTGCCAGGGATTTGGTCGAACCTTGGCTACAGGAACAACGCTCTGCGCCCCTTGCGCTTCAAGTTCTGCAATGCGCTGCTCAGCCTGAGTCAGCTTGGTCATCAAGCCAATGCCTGTTTTGGGCCGGTTGTTGTCCCCTGTCGGCTCTTCAATGTGCCTTTCCGCGGCCGGCACCAAATTCTGCGTGTTTGCCTTAAGGCGCTCGCGCATGTTCATTCTGTGGTCCCCCACTTGTTGGCGTAAAAATCGTCCATCCAGCGGCAATACTCTTCAAGAGGCTCGCGAATACGGGCAAGCGTCTTGTTGCCGCCCTCCCATTTCGATACATCGAAAACAGTCGATAACCCCACCGCGCCTGTGCTCATCACCGAGCTTGCCGGCACTTCGGTCTGGCTCATCCAGTGGCCATATGCTGCCTGCACCCAGCTGCGAACGATCGGGGCCGAGGAAGTCGAACTGTTGTCAACGCGCGAAAGCAGGATACTGACGAAGTCGAACTTCTTTTCGCTGTCGCCGCCTTCTCGGAAAGCCGGCGTCATGTCATTGAAGAGGCTCCAGAACGAGACCGAACTGATGAAGTCCAGACTTTCCGGAACCAGAGGCATCACCATGCCGTCCGCCGCCATTAGCCCATTGATCGTCAGATATGAGAGCGACGGCGCCGTATCGAGAATGATGTAGTCGTACTTCCGGCGCAGCGGCGCCAACCCGTCACGAAGAATGGACCAGAACTTGTATCCCTTCACTGTTTTTACTTGGGAGGGAATCCAGAACTCAGCCGCGAAAAGTGTTGGGTGGGCTGGAATGACATCAATCCCGTCCCAGTACGTCGGCTGCACAACGTCTCCGAGTTCGACGTCGTTCGGTTGGTAAATGAAAGGAAGTACTGTATCGTCCTCGCCCAACATCTTCTCCGCATATAGGCCGCACAGCTCAGTGAGCGACGCCTGCGGGTCCAGGTCGACCAGCAATACCTTGCGCCCGCGCAGGCTAAGCCCTTGCGCAATGCACATGGTGGTGGTGGTCTTGCAACTGCCACCCTTGAAATTCGAGGTGACAACGATTCGTCCCGCTGCTTCGCCTTTCTCCAGCAGCGGTGACCTTTTAATCGGAGAGACTTGCTGGACCCACGCCCGCGTCTCGGCAAGGCTGAAATTGCGGATCCGGCCATTGCCCTGGACCTCTCCTTGCGGGAGCGTGCTGCCTTCCCGAGTCGCTAGGTAGTGAAGCCTCGCGCGGTCGATACCGCACATCTCCGCCACCTGAGTAGACGTGAATGTCGGAGCATGCTTCCGCGGATTGGGCGTCAGAATGTCCTTCCTCAGGTCGCGCGTTAGCTGATCGAGTTTCTTCGAAAGTTCTTCCACGCCGTCAAGAGTGACGGTTCTATTGAGTTCGGGAAATTCACTCTTCACTAGCATATTCAACGCTCCCCTCGAAATTCTTGATGTTGCGTAGAATAAGCGATGGAGGGAAAAACTTCATCCTTTACTTTAAGTTTTTGAAAAAACCGACGCGTCAGAACGCGCTGTAGAGGCTTGAGAGGGTCCCGCCCATCTGCTTGCAACGGCGGAATGATGATCCTCGCCAGCAGCCCATAACCCCCATCCCTGGAGCTGACCCAAAATCAAACGGGCGATGTAAGGCGTTTGAAGTCGCAGAAATCGCAGAAATGGCGTATTCAAAAGCGCAAGTCCTCGTTCGGTGAGCTTCCAACGGACCAGCGGTTCCCCGATGTGCTCTTCCATAGAAGGGCAAAGACACCAAGATTGTTGTTGCAGAACGTTCGCCCAACTCAAGGTCACTAGGATTGTGCGATGTCCCGTGCACGGGGAAGGCAAAGTCACCGAAATTGTCGGCTTCAGCCATTTTGCAGGCTATCTAAACGGCGGTACCCATGCTAAGGCGTACAATTCTTGTGACCTTTCTCGGCTAAGAGAACGCGCAAACGCCCCTTGGTCGCGGCTTTTCTGCAAACACAGGGTGTACTACCAACAATTCCGGTGACTTTTCGTGCCTCATCATAGGCGCTCCTACAATTCTGGTGACTTTGCCGCCGGAGGTATTGGCGTCAGCAACCGCTCACGGGAGCCCCAGACCATTGCAATTCCCAACGGCATCAATGACTTAACATGCATTCGCCCCGGCAATTTCTATTGCCGCAGAACTCCACTCGGATTGCAGAGGCTGCCGAGCGCCACCGCGCGGACCTCAAGCGGCAGATCTCCACAATTTCGGTGACTTTTCGCCCAGACCATGTCTCACGTCGATCCTACAATTTCGGTGACTTTGCCAAGTTAAGGGCCCTCAAGATCGCGGAGGGATCTCCAATCTTGGCGGACCTTGCCACGCCACACACGACAGGCCCACTCGCGAACCCTTGACGCAACAGGGGTCTTGGCGTACGCAGTGTGCGCTGGCGGAAACAACTTTGGTGACCTTGTCGGGGCCAAAAACTGCCCGAGATCAGCCTCCGGCAAGCCTGACGCGTCCGTCGGAACAATTTTGGTGACCTTCTCCACAAATCCGGTGACCTTTAGATATCTGCGCCCGGCTCTTGAGACAAATTGAGTGACCTATCTACACCGAACGATGACCTTGCCGCACAATCCCGGTGACCAATCGAGCCGCTGATGTGACCTTTCCAAGCTAAGCTCTTGATTCTATTGGGTGCGGGATGACTAGTATGTTGGTTTAGTTTTCTTAAAGACACTAACTACCAAACCAAACCGCAGCCAAATTCGCTCGGGCAAACACATACTCACAATCGCGATTGCTAACTCCGGTCTCTTGAAAACGGGGGGACTGAAAGGTCACCAAAATTGTGCTCCTGCCGCCGGCGACCCTCGGTATTTGTCTGCGCTCGGCCCCGCTTGTCTGGCCCCCCAACTGCTGCAGAACGCGCATGTTGCGGCGGGAACAACTTTCTGTCAGGCAAAGTCACCGAAAATGTTTTGACATTTCGACCTTACCAGGTCACGCTCCGGCCCAGACCAACTGGAGAGGGTATGGATAGCGCGGCGCATCAACTGGCTCTGGCCTTGTTTGAAGACTACACGGCCAGAGGCGAAAGCATTGTTGCTGCACCCCATGATCTGGGCTTCCGGCGAAGCAACGCTTTCGTCAAGATCGTCGACCTTAGCCTCGCGGCCCGCCGTCTTGTCGATGTTGCGTACTTCCTGGTCGCGGACGACCCTGAGATTCGCAAGGAGTATCGCGTCGATTTTGGGCTCTTCAAATGGTTGATGTGCACGACGAGCGAAAACCGGCGGCACCTCACCAAGCTAATTCGCGAAGCCCAGAAAGCCGCGATCGAGCTGACCGAAATCGACGTCGCGGACCCCACCAAAGAGCGCTGGGGTTCTGTCCCTTTGATGGGCTCGGCGTTTGTTGACGACGGTGAGTTCACCTTTGAATTGGCGGAGCGGCTTCAGCGAGCCATAAAAAATCCCAGTGCATCGCACTTCCTGAGTCTCCGCTACGTTTTCAAGTCTATTCACTCGAAGGTTCTTTACGACCGGCTCCAGCCATACATGGCAGACGGCGTGACGCCGTGGTTCGAGGTCACCGCCATGCGCGCCTTGATGGGTTGCGAGACCAAGACCTACGACCTGTTCAAGCACTTCCGCAGCAAGGTGCTCGAGACCGCGATGACGGAGATCCTGGAAGTTACGGGCATTCGTATCGACATGCTTACGCAAAACGTTCCGGGGTCCAAGCGCATCGGCCAACTACGCTTCAGGTTGCAGGGACAGCGCCAAGGCGATGAGCAAAAGACCGCGCTCGTCGTGCTTAAATCGCTTTACGACACGCTGCGCACGGAGTTCGCGCTCAACAGGGCGGAGTTCAACGAGATCATTGCCAATCGATCGACGTACACCGATGACCGCATCAACCAAGCCATCGAATACACGCGACATATGGCTGCCCGGGGGAAGGTTAAAGTGCGCGCAGGCGGTTATTTCATGAAGGCCTTACGCGAGGACTACCTGCTGGGCACCATCGACAAGGACATCCATCAGCAGGCTCTGGCGCTTGAGTCCACTCAGCAGGTAGCGCGGGAGGACGCCGACACACGGGAAGCCCAACTGAGCGCCGCGGCGAACGACAAAAAGCAAAAGGAAGTGGCACTTGGCTGGGACCACTACAACACGCTCGCTCATGAGGAACAGGAAAATGTGGCCGCAGAGTTCGCGACAAGCCCCGGCGCAATACTCATTGCGAAAGTGATTAAGGCGGAGCCGAAAGACTTGCTCGCGCAACTTACAGATCCAAAGGTGTACAGCGCATTCGGCTCCTTCGTTGCCGGCAAGATATCGCGGAAGGCGAAGGCCGCGCGAGTGTCTAAAGCGGCCGTTGTCGACGAGGCGTGAACCTGCAGCAGGAACCTGCTGTGCGCCCGCTTACCGACAAGGTATAGGGCCCGCGACCAATGTTCATTTCTCCAGACAGGGATGCATAGGAGGAATGCGGCTTCGCTCGGTCAATCAAATGCGCCCGCATAGATTTCAAATGAGTTCAGCTGCGCGTCGCAGCCTTCTTGGGTGCAGAGAGAGCTCCTGCCCGGTGCTTCCAGTTGTAGGTCGCAAGCAACGCGTTGAGGATCGCTTCCAGTTCTACTATCCGCGGGGCGATCTGCTCGTAATTTGGCACGTCGAGGCGTAAATATTTTTTACCGGGAATGATCCTTACCCGCACGCCTTCGCGCACGACTGGCTTTCCAGTGGTAAGCACGGTAAACACTTCCTCAAGCGAACAATTCGCAGTGACGTGCGCCGTTCGACGAGCAAGTTCTGATTCGCCAAGCTGGCGAGTAAGCGTTTGAAGCGTCTGAATATTTCGAAAAGATAACTTTCTATTCCTGAATACTTCAAGCACGGCTTTAGGAAGTCGTGCTGCACCTACCATCCTCGACACTTGCGGATACGAGATGTTCAGTCCGGTGGCAATGGCTCGTAAGCTCGGCCACAGCCCCAGTTCAAGCACTGAGAGATAGAACTCACCAATGGCGATTACGGAAGCCCGTGTTGCGCGCAACTGCTCGTGCAACGCGATGGCGGCTTCGCGGCGAAGCGTCATGTCGTTGTTGTATTCCATGTTCTTTGCCTGCTCGTTAGAGATGGATTCAAAAAGGCTGCTCCGTCCGTCTGAAGATGTTCCAGCAGACGAGGGAGCAACCGAATTTGAGAAGTGCTTCGTGAATGTCGGCCCGACGTTCGAAGCGAATGCGAAGACGACGGAAGTTGTGAAGCCACGCATGCGTACGTTCGACAACCCAGCGGAATCTGCCCAGACCACTGCCGTGTTCTGTCCGGCGCTTGGCGATCACCGGCTTGATGCCGCGCTCGCGAAGTTTCTACCGATGCGCCTCGGAGTCATAGCCACGGTCTGCGTAGATGACCTTGGGCTTCTGAAGCGGCCGGCCACGTACGCCGCGAATCGGTGGAATGGCGTCAAGCAGCGGCAGCAGCTGGGTGACGTCGTTACGATTCGCGCCAGTGAGGATCGCGCTGACAGGAACGCCATTGGCGTCTACGAGAATGTGGTGCTTGGAACCTGGTCGCGCGCGATCCGTGGGGTTCGGACCAGTTTTTCGCCCGCCCCCACAGCTCGCACGGATGAAGAGTCGACGGCTGCTCGTGAGAAATCGAGTTCGCCTGCCTCGCGTAACTTCGCCAGCAGTAGCTCGTGCAATCGCTTCCACACGCCGGCCTTCTGCCAGTCGCGCAACCGTCGCCAGCAGGTTGACCCCGATCCAAATCCCAATTTGGTCGACAGGTCCCGCCAGCGGATACCGGTCTTGAGCACGAACAGAATGCCGTTCAGTGCAGCTCGGTTCGCAACCGGCAACCGGCCTGGATACTTCTTGCGCCGGGGTTTGAGCGAAGGCAGCAATGGCTCGATCAGTGTCCGCCCATCCTTGGTTCCAGTTGTTCAGGTGGCCAAGGTTAACAGCTTGCCGAGAAGGTTAACAGCCCCCAGTGGGTCTTTTTGATTCCGTCTCTTAGGAACCGATCTATCTGAGACAGCAGCAATTGGACGCTGAAGGCGTTGCACCGGTGAAAGAGGTGTCTGAGCCGGCTCAGACACCTCTCTTCTACACGCCATGCAATAACTGAAATGCGTTCGGGAATAAGGCATTGAAAATAAGTGGAAAACTGCGCTCACATGCAATCCAACCTTGTTGGCTAGCCCCCCTGCCGACTGTGAAACGCGTGAAACAGCGATGGGAAGATGCTACCGCCTTACAGGAAAACCGATTTACCCAAAAGCTCACGAATTTCTGCGTCATTTCACCTTAGGTCCCTGAGCCGGCTCGGCCGTCCGTGACCCTCTTTAAGCGGCGCCGAAAAGCGGCGATAAATCGCATCTCTTTCGCATGATCGGCTTCCACCCTGGGCTGATTCAATTGAGTCGGCCCAAATGGATCGACCGTCATGCCCCTGTTCCGCAGCAAGAAGCAAATCGCCCTTTCCACCGCGCCTGGCGGTTACTCAAACGATGACCCTGAGAAGATCATCTTCGACATGGGTGCGCGTCTGCGTACCGAAGCCAATCACTGGAAGACGTTCTGTTTCATCCTGGCCTTTATCGCTGGGGGCGCGGTCTACACACGTAATCCCCCGCCGTCGGTCGTCAAGGCATATGGCGTTTCGTCCGACGTCAACGGCCACGCAGTAGTCGCCCAACTGGCCGCATACAAACCCGACGACCAGGCAATCCGCACTTCGCTGCGGGAAACCGTTGAGCGCTGGTTCACGATCGAACCGGTCCTCACAGACGATATCCAGACGTCCCGCATGGCAAAGAACATCAACGGCATCAAAGCCATGATGGTTGGCAATGCGCGCAATCAGTTCGGCGACTGGGTCAAAAGCGACGCTCCATTCCAGGCAATCACCCTGAATCCGAAGCTGGTTCGGGAGGTACGCGTCACAAACGTTGCACTGCTTGAAGACTCGACCGGCGTCGTTGAATTCACAACCAGCACGACGCAGTCGCCTACCGACAGGCCCGTCGTCCAGAAATACGCCCTGACGATCCGCTATCAGATCGTCCCACCGACTTCCGAAGACGCACTCGGTTCGAATCCATTCGGAATGTTCTATCCGTTGTTCTCGATCCAAAAAACTCAATGATGATCGCCTCCCGCACGCTCGCTTTGTGGGCGGCCGCTTTCGCATGCGCGGCTGCCGTTTGCCCGGCTGTGAATGCAGCGAAGAAGGGCGTCGTGGCCCCGGCCGCTTCGTTTGACCTCGCCAGAGCAATGAGCGACCCGATGAGCCCGGTGAATCCCTATAACGCCGGTTCGGACCCGATCACCATGCCGGGCGATGCTCGGATGGTCGTGTTCCCCTATAGCCGCGATCAGATCTACCGGATCATGACCGCGCCGCTGAAGAACACAACGATTGAGCTGGCGAAGGGCGAGCGCGTGACGACCGATCCAGCTATGGGTGACTCGATACAGTGGGTCATCGACACCGATGGCGAGAATCACCTCTTCGTGAAGCCGGTCAAACCCGGCCTCGTCAACACCCTTCACCTGACCACAAACCTGCGCGAGTACGACATGACGCTCGTGTCGTCGCCCATGGGTGGCCTGTTTTATCAGACCGTGCGCTTCAGCTACCCCGGCTCTGTCATGGCGAAGGTCCGCGCGCGCGAACAAGCGGTCGTTGGCCCCGAGGGCCACGGTGACGATTCCGAGGGCCGGACGGATTCGGGCCCAATTGGCGTCTCGCCCGACAAACTCAACTTCGACTATACAGTCTCCGGTTCGGCGTCCTTCCGTCCCGAGACCGTGTTCGATGACGGCAAGTCGGTATGGCTGCGCCTGCCCGCCAATGCACCGTTTGCCGTGCCCCTCGTCAAGGATCACGGGGATGTCGTGAGCCCGAACTTCATCCGGCGCGGCCAGTACATCGTCGTGCAGGAGATAGCCAACCAGATCGTGCTGCGCGCCCCGAATGAGGAAGTGACGATCAAGCGCGGCCGCGCAGGCCTGTTCGGCTTCTGAGGGGCGAGATGAACTCACCGACAGATCAGCAGAACAACCCGCGCGCAAGTCTTTTCAAGGGGAAGTCGCCCCGCAACGCACTGTTTGCGGTGGGCGGCGTCGCCGCAGTCGTGATCGGAGCACTCGGCTTCTACTACCAGGTGAAAGAGAGCGCCAAGGTTGACGAACAGGCGGCGCTGCAGAAAAAGGCGAAGGCTGCTGAAGTCGTCGACAAGTCGAACAACACGCAGGACCTTAACAAGACGATCGACGACCAGTTGAGCGAGGCGCGCAAGATGGCGGCCTCCGAAGCGCGCGCGGCGGCCGCCGCACGCCCGTCCTCGCCCGCGGCTACGTCGAATATGGTGAATGTCGCGCCTGCGCTAACCGCCGATGGTTTTATCAACGATCAGCAGACCAGGCAGATTAAGGCTGACGCCGACACGGACGCGATCTTCGCGTCGCCGATCTTCAAACCGGGCCTGAAGGTCAAGGATACGGCGCGTGCGTCTACGACGCCCAACCCGTTGCCGGGAGTGCTCACGCCCGCTCAGGTCGCGGCCCAGCAGGCTGCCGCGCAACAGGCGGCGGGAGAGTCGGTCGCTGAACGACTCGCGTCGGCCTTCGCGGCCGCAGGAGCAGGACAGCCGCAGTCGGCGCGTCCATATTCGAGCCAGGGCCACGATGCCACCTTCATCAGGAATGTGTCGGCGCGGTCCGGTAGCGACCAGGATTTTCCGCGCGCCGGTTTTGTGGGCCAGGCGCATGGCTGCGTGCTTTCGCCTCCCCACCACATCGGCGTGCTCTCGACAGAGCGACTTAATTCCGATCGTCCCGGCACAGCCTCACTGATCGTCGAAAAAGATGTGTACGACAGCATCCGTGGCGACTGCCTGATGATCCCTAAGGGCAGCTTCATCACGGCACCGTATAGCTCTGACATTCAGCCGGGCCAGGAAAGCATTCTCGTAGCTGCGACGGAGTTGCGCCTGCCGAATGGCAAGCATGTCCCGCTCTTCGGCGCGCAGGGCGCGGATGGCGACGGTTCGGCTGGCTTCTCGGGCGATGTCAACAACCACTTCTTCAAGATTTTCGGGACGTCCTTTCTCGTCGCGATCCTTCTGCACAAGTACGACGGTGGCGAAACCTCCACCACCACGGGTCCGCTTGGTGTTACCCAGGTCGGCAGTAAGGCGGGCCAGGTTGCCGCCACGACGGCCCAGTCAGTGCTTGAACGATACAAGAACATCCCGCCGACCATTACATCGGACCCAGGTGAGCGCCGTTTCATGCTCAAGGTCAATCGCGACATTGTGCTGGAGCCGTATCGCGATGAGTAAGCCGCTCGAAAAACGTATTGCTATCGGCGGAATGGTTGTTGCGCTGGTCGCGTACCTTCACGGCGCCCAGGCTGCGACGATCGCTGAAGTGATCAGCCCGACAAGCGTTGTTCTGGCCGATGGCAACGCCCGCGCGCTCGCTTCGTTTGATGGTAAGCCCGTGTTCTGGTGCGGGCTGCAGGTGTTCGAAAAATGGGCGACGCCGCTGGTGGGGCAATCCGTGGCGAGCAATCCGGATACGGGTATCACCGTGTCGGTCGACTCGCGCGACGTCTCGCTCGAGCGGTTGCTCGTCGCGAAAGGCTGGCTGCAGCCAACCGTACTGGACGATGACGCCCAGGCCGCGATCGCCGAGGGCCGCGGCGGCTGGGCGTGCGCGAGTGCGACAGCTCCGTTTGAGCTGATGCATAGAAGCGTCGATCCGAAGATACTCGCGGGCATCGCCTTGAACGAGTCCGGTCTAAACGGGCGGGCCTGGCCCTGGACGCTGAACATCGCGGGGCAGGGCTTCTTCTTCAAGACCCGTGCGGATGCTTATCGCGTTGTCCAGTCGCTGATCGCACGCGGCCGCAGCGACTTCGACGTAGGCGTAATGCAGATCAACTGGGCGTACCACGCGCGCCGTTTCGCATCGCCGTGGGACGCGTTGTCTCCGGCCACCAGCATCCGCGTTGCTGAGGACATTCTCAACGAGAACTACAGCAAGACGCACTCCGTCGCGAAGGCGATTGCCTATTACCACAGCGCCAATCCGGCTCCGGGGCAGGCGTATCTCGCGCGTTTCGCGCGGCACCTCAACCAGATCCAGGCCGGCCTATGAAGCTCAACGTTTCCCGAATTGCTCTTGCCTGTGTCGCGCTGTTCGGCGCGATCACGGTCCATGCAGCGAACACTGATCCATTCGATTTCGACTATGAGATTGCAGGCGGTATCGCCGAGCGTCCCGCGCTCATCTTCAACGATGGATCGAAGACCTACATCCAGCCTCGTGCGGGCCAGGTTATTTCCGCGGTCGGTGGCCACGCGGAAGGACCCTATGTCGTGGTCGATGGAACGCCCGAAACGGTCACGTACACGGTAGCTGGCCGTCCGGCCAGTGCGCGCTGGACGAAGGCGAACACGTTCATCGGCGGCGGAGCGCGTGGCGCGCTCGCGGCGCTGCGCGACGATCAGCCCGCTGGCTTCGATGGCTTCACCAATCGCCTCGTGCTCATCGGCACACATGGTGCGCTTGAACCGGTCCGCGCGCTCAAGGCAAGCATGCCCGTGGCCAGCTTCGTGAAGGCGTTGGCTCCGCAGGGCTGGACCGGGTCTGCACAGAAGGATGTGGACATCACCGACGCAAGCGCCTTTGCCACGCGTGCGGTCGAGAACTGGATGCAGGCGCTCGATCGCCTGATGACGCAAACCGGACTGTATGCGGACGTCGACTTCACGTCGCGACACATCCGCCTGCACCGCGATGCGCCGAAGTCAGGCGCGCTCAATTATGCCGCTGGCGAGAAACCGCAAGCCGATGCGGTTGCGCAGCCGGTGGCTGCGGAACCAGAGGAAGCGGCACCGACCGCTGCGCCCGCATCCCTGCTGGCCGAATACTTTGGCGCGCAGGCGATCCGCGACGGCGACGACACGCATACACAGATCCGCTTCGCGTCGAAGCCGACCGGGGAGCTGACGTTCCGAACGCCCGAAGGCCGTTCGCTGCATCCGAAGTGGGATGCCGGGACCAACGTGATGACCATCAAGCGCGCCGAGCGCATGGTCGCGTCGGACGGCACGAAGACGGTCGAGCTCGCGCGTTCCGCGGGGACTGTCTATGACTATGACGCGGCAAGCCCGGCGCACCTTGAAGCTGTTTTTGACCGCGACGGGCACACCTATTTCAAGTTCGCTGACTCGGTGGTGCAGATCAACGTGGCGGATGTGAAGCACCTTGGTTCCGGCGAGCAAAAGGGCCGCTACTACATGTTCAACGGCACGTCCGAGCAGTTCATCGTCACCGCCGACGGCAATACCGTGAACGTCACGCGTCGCCACGACGTGAAGTACTTCGAGCGTCCTGCTCCCGGCTCTCCTGCCGCACCGACGGCACCCGCAACGGCGGTGGCGAAATCGTGATGCATGCGGCGCACGCTTCCATTCTCAGCGCGTTGCTGCTTGGCGGCGCCGCGGTTGCGCGGGCTGACTGCCTTGATGACGCTGCTGCCTACCGGCACATCAGCGCGCAACTGGTACGCGCGATTGCACAGCACGAATCCGGCATGCGGCCGAATGCAGTGAACCTGAACAGCAATGGGACCGAAGACATTGGCCTCATGCAGATCAACTCATCGTGGCTACCCAGGCTTGCCCGGTATGGAATTCGCCGCGAGCACCTCTTCAACGCCTGTGTGAACGCCTACGTCGGTACGTGGATTCTCGCCTCGAACATCAAACAGTTCGGGGCGACCTAGCAGGCTGTTGAAAAGCGCCCCGTCATGACGACCGAAGCTACGTTCAGGAGACTTGCGCGTGCAATTTCCCGCTGAATTACCGGTTTGCCGCGCGATCCGCGCGGGGCATGCGCACGCATGCAGCCCCGCTGGCGCGCAGTCTTCACGCCGTGACGGCTCATCGCGCCGCTCCTTGCGGCACCACCCCTGGCATTCGGGCCATGCGGGTCAGATTGCTCGCAACCATCGTCAGCTTGAAGTGCTGGTCGACGCGCTTGATACCGCGATAGACCGTCTGCCGGATCCGACCGACCGTTTTACCCCAGCCGAAATGCTCTTCGATTCGTTTGCGGATGATCTGGCTAATCCGGTAGCCTGTATGCCGCGAAGTGCGACCATCGATTGCGCTGCCGCCCCAACGCTCATCGTTGCGCGCGACATGCGGTGTCACGTTGCGAGCGCGGCAATCGTTCACGAAGTCGCGGGTGTCATACGCCTTGTCGGCACCAACTGTCTTCGCATGAGCGCCTGGCACGCAATCGAGCAATTGCAATGCGCTGGCCCGCTCGGCGAAACCATCTGCGTGACTCACCACGGCGCCGACCACCAGCCCCGAGCGATTCTCCATCAGGATGTGCCCGTGGTAGCACAGGATGGCCGGGCTCTTGTGGCTCTTCTTGAACAATCGCGCCTCCGGATCAGTAGTCGACTCGTGCGTGGCATTGCTACGTCGCTCGCCTTTCCAGTCAGTGTCGGCGTTGCGGCCACCGCCGGCTGGCGGACCATCGTCCGGGCCGTCCTTGCGGCGGAAGCTCTTGTGACTGGCCCACGCCTGAATCAGCGTGCCGTCCACCGAGAAATGCTCTCTCGACAGCAAGCCCCGCTTGTCCGCCAGGCTCATGACTTCGGTGAAGAACGCTTCCACGACTTCATGCTCCAGAAGCCGGTCGCGGTTCTTCGAGAACACCGAGTGGTCCCACACCGCGTCCTCAATCGCCAGCCCGACAAACCAGCGGAACAGCAGGTTGTAGCGCATCTGCTCCATCAGCATGCGCTCGCTGCGCACCGAGTAGAACACCTGCAACAGCAGCGCCCGCATCAGCTTCTCAGGCGCAATCGAGGCACGGCCGGTGTCCGCGTAGATGACGCTGAACAGCCCGTTGAGCCGTTTCAACGCGTCATTCACCAGCAACCGGATCGGTCGCAACGGGTGATCTGCCGGGACGAAGTCCTCGAGCTTGACCGTCGTGAACAGGGGTTCCTGCATCTCATCCATTCCGCGCATCGCATCCGCTGCCAAAGATCATGAACACGATATCCATAACGCCCGTCCCTCAAACCCCGTTTACACGGGACCCAAATTCAACAGCCTGCTAGAAAGCCGTGGGTGCGTACAACGCAGTTTCGACGCAGAAGCAGCTGATCTATGCCAACGCAATCTATCGCCGCCTGCAGCGGCAGGGGCAATAAAACATGAATGTGACGATCGAAAGAAACGAACGGGTACGCGTGATCGCGCGAGTGCTGGCCGCACTGGTGCTGGCCGGTGTATCAGGCTGGACTCATGCTTCGATCGACCTCGATCAGTCGCGTGTTACGCCACCTGTCGGGGATGGCTGGCAGATCCTTGCCCCATCGCCGCGGGCGACGACCGCGAGCGCCGCGCCATCGGCTTCAGCGTCGGCATCGGCATCGATAGCTACCGCGGCGCCCACTGCTTCTGCCGCTGCAACGGCTGCAACGGCTGCGCCGGCAACGTTGGTTGCATCGGTGGTTCTGCCTGGTGCGCCGACAACGCCGGCCGCGCTGACGCTCTCCGTGTCGCCGCAGGACCTTAATCTGCGCAACGCGCTCGACCGCTGGTTGCAGACGCAGGGATGGCAGCTCGCGTGGAAGGTCGATGACGATCTGCCGCTTGAATTCAACGCGACTTTCTCCGGCGACTTCACCTCTGTCCTCACGCAGGTCATGCAGGCGACCAATCACATGCGCGTGCCCACGCGCATCTGCCGTCATACGAACAACGTCATCCGCGTCATCGCGCGCGCGGCCAACTGCCAGGACTAACACCATGCGTCACGCATCCATTTTCAAAACTGGCCTTTCCGTCGCCTGCTCGCTGACGATCGCGGGTTGCGCGGTCAATCAGAGCGACATCAACGCGGCCTACGACGGGGCTCATCGCACCGGGAGCGATGCGATGGCCAATCTGCCTGGTTCGATGGCGCTGGTGGAAGACGTGCCAACGGCGTTCCTCGGCGACCGGCTCGTGCCTGTCGCGTATGAAGCGACGCTGCCCGCCACCTTCCGCGAGAAGAAGGTGACGATGCCTGCGAACATCGGTATCAGGCAGATTTCGACGCTCATCTCCGGCGCAACGGGTTATCCGGTCCATCTGAGCCCCGACGTGTTTGTGCCGCGCAGTTCTCTGGTGCCGCGCGAGTCGGCGGGTGGCAAGGGCACAACGACAGCCGCGAACGGCAATGCCTATGAAGAACCTGTCTACGGCCAGGTTTTCACGGGCTATGCCGGCGCGTATCTGACACGCATGACCGAAGACCTCGGTCTCGACTGGTCGTTCGACGGCTCGACCATCAACATCACGCGCTTTGTCACGCGCATGTATCAGATCGCCGCGATCCCGGGCAAGGTGTCGATCAAGTCGACCATGTCCAAGGGCATGGACACCTCGACGGGCAACCAGGCGAACGGCACCGGTGGATCGGGCGGCAATACGGGCTCATTTGCGGCACAGACATCGACGGGGCGCGAAGGGGATTTCGACCAGATCAAGGCGATCAGCGACGCACTCGACAAGCTGCGCTCGCCAATGGGCCGTGTGACCGTGAACCCGCAAAGCCGCCTCGTGATGGTCTACGACACGCGTGAGGCGGCTGACCGCATGGGCAAGCTGCTTGCGCAGGAAAACGCCGTCTCGACGCGCCAGGTGATGTTGCGCGTGCGTACGCTGCAGATCGCGCTGAACAACGGCAGTCAGGCGGGCGTGAATGCCGACGTGGTGTTCAACTATATCCAGGGCGGTCTTGCCAAGTATGCGGTCAGCTTCACGTCGCCCACGTCGCTCTCGTCGGGCGGGGGTACGGTCGGCCTGTCAGTGCTGCAACCGAATGCGCCGTTCTCCGGCACGAACGCCGTCCTCAATGCGCTGAACCAGTATGGCCGCACGGTGCAGGACAATACGCAGACGAAGATGACGCTCAACGGCTTGCCCGTTTCCATCGCCTCGTTCCAGAGCGACGACTATCTGCGCTCGACCTCGCCGTCTGCGGGGAGCCTCACGGCCACGTCTGGGGGCGTGCCGGGTCTCACGCCGGGAACCGTGACCACGGGTGACTTCGTCAACATCCTGCCAGCGGTCAACGACCACAACCAGATCATCCTCTCGTACTGGGCCGACAGTTCGAAGCTCAATGGCCCGTTCACCTCGGCGTCGGTCGGCTCTGGCCAGACGCTGCAACAGATCCAGCTGGCGCACACGACAGGCAGCAAGGAGGACCAGACGATCGCGCTTTCTGATGGTCAGACGGTCGTGCTGTACGGCCAGTTGACGGACCTTGCGAACAGCACGACGAATGGCGGTATCGCGGGTATCACGGGTCTGTGGAACAAGTCGAAGACCTTCCAGGTGATCATGCTGACGGCTACGGTCGTCCCGTCGATGTGAGCACGGGCATGCACATTACCGATCCGCTGCCGCGCGAAAAGAACGCGCGCCTGGTCTTCGGACTGGACTGGCGCGCGTATCCGGCCAAACAGATGCGCGCCGAGCGCCGCCGATACGCCGATGATTTCGGCGCGACGCACTACATCGAATACAAGGTCGGCAAGGACGCCATCGGTGGTTTCTGCGCACCTGATACGGGTGAGATCAAGGGCGCGCGCCTGTATTCGGGAGCGGCGCGGATCGCCCAGCACGAACGTGTGAAGGGAAGGGCTGCCGTACTCGTCATGCTGCAGGATGACCAGCGCGTGCACGTTGTCTTCGTGGTGCGTGGTGTCGTACGCAGCGACGAGGTTCTCACGGTACCGAAGGCGCACGAAAGGCGTCTGACGATCGAGCAGGAATGCCTGCGGTTGAATCTGGCGCTGACCACGCTCGGTTCCGGCCAGGCCGTGGGAGACGTGGACGAGAGCTTCGGCGCGTCAGCGCTGCTTGACGATCGCAAGACGGGGCGCATTTCGAAACTGCCGGCTAACGTGCCGACAGTCGTGCCGGTTCTCGTGATTCTCGTGGCCGTTGTCCTGGGTGGCATGCAACTGAGGGACCTGTTGGATCCCTCGACGCCGCCGGCCCCGAAAGAGCCGTCGCTCGAAGACCGGTACGCCGCGCTTGTGCGCCAGACGTTCGCCGCAAAGATGCCGCGCGCCAATCTGCTCGCGCCAGCGCTTCTTGCCACCCTTGGCAGTAGCGAATCCGTCGTGGCGGGCTGGGTCTTCGAGATGGCAGTGTGCGCGACGCAGGGCTATTGCTCGTTGACCCTTCGCCGGTATGGCGGCAGTTTCGATGACCTCCGCCAGGCGGCGCCGGAGGCGATGCGTCCGCTGCGTTTTGACGCGGATGGTCTGCATGCCGGAGCACGCGGTCCGCTGGTGCCCGGCGTCGCGCTCGTGACCGCCAGTGACCAGAAGGCGTGGCCGACCGAGCAGGGACTGATCGACGCCCTGCAGACGCCACCACAGAAGCTTTCCACCAAACCGTTCGAGCTGGTCAGCTACGGCTACACGGTGCACATCGAACCGGCCAGGCCGTTACTCGCGATTCCGCCGGGGGCAACCGGCCCGCGGCCCGCGCAGATGATTCGTGTCGGCACATGGGAGATCAACGGCTTTCGCTGGCAATCGCCGTTGCTCGCGAAGCTGCCATCGAACATGACGCTCGACTCCATGACTGTGGAGTTGAAGCTGAACGAACAGGGTGCAACAGGGAAGGCGAACGGCGGTGCAGGCGACCAGGGCGGAATCCATTTCACAGCGAAGGGCAAATACTATGTTCTCGAATAAACGGCTGACGGCGATTGCCAGTGCATTGACGCTAATCACCGGTGCTGCGCAGGCGCAACAGACGAAGCCGGCCGCGCCGCACATGCAGACGGCGAGCGTGCGCGTACCCTCGGCCAATCTCGACATCGGTTCGCCAGGCGCTGCTTCGCCCTCCGCGGCTTCTCAACCGGTCTCGCAACCTGTCTCGCAAGCTGTTTCGCAACCGGCAGCGCAGACGTTACCGGCGCCCGCTGCGCCGCACCTGTCAATCGACGAGATCGATCAGATTACCCGTTCGAAAATTGCACGGCAGCTTGCCGGCGATGGCGGGCCGCAGGGTACTGCTGTCACGCTCAACGCGCCTGCGCCTTCGACAGTGCCAGTCACTCCGCAGGTCATGAGGGCGACACCGCCGTCTTCCCACACGGAACCGGTGCGATTCGTTGGCGCTTTCAGCGATACGAGCGGAACGTCGGTGCTGTACGACTACCGCAACGCCTCCTATCCCGCGCATGTCGGCGTGAAGCTGCTCAATGGCTGGACCGTGAAGCGGGTTGATGGATTCGTCGTCACTGTCACCGATGGCAAGCGTATCTGGACCGAAACCATCAGCGGCGGCACGGCCAATACGTCCGACAACGCGCAGCAGCCGGGCGGTCCGGCGCGAACGCTGAGTGATCTCGGTGGTCCGCTGCCTTCCTCCTTTCCTCATTCCGCTGCCGCACGATAAACGATGAGCCTCTTCAACGGTATTGAAAAAGACGAGCCGTCCTCGCGCGGCATTCTTGGGCGGTTGCGTGCACTGCGCGCCGGGTTCACTGACGAATCCCCCGCGTCGATGCCTATCGCGGGTGCAGGCCGCAAGGAGGACACGGATCGCGAGCCGCGCTTCGTGCGTAGGGACAAGCCACTCAAGGCAGAGCCTGTAGACACGAAGCCGGGCCAGCCTATGACGTTGGGCATGCGACTGAGAATGGGCGACGTCACTGACGTCGAAGCCAATGACAGCGACGCGCACGAGGCGGCCGGCGTCGATCCTGCACAGCCGGAAGCACCCCGTCACCCGGCGCGAGTTGAGCCGACGATTGACCACGCGGCTGAAGCGCAACGGGCCGCGGAGAACGTCCCCGGAACGACGCAGGCCGATGTTCCTGAGTCAGCGATGGCGTCGCCCGTCATGCGACGCAATACGGCTGAGTCCGACGAGTCTCGGGGCGAAGCGCATGACGTTGCACCGCAGGCAATGCCGCCGACACAGCCCGCCGAGGGGATGCACGAGGCGCACGAACTCCATGCACAAGCTGACGTGGTGCCGCAGCAGGCGGAGTTCCTGCCGTCAGGCCTGCCGCAGCTGGTGGCCGCCGACGCACTGGGTTTCAAGCGCATCCTCAGTGAGCGCGGCCAGGATGCAACCCTGCGCATTACCGATGCGGCGCGCCGCGAGTTTGTGGCGGTCGAAGTGCAAGCGGGGATGGCGATCGTCATCACGACTCGCACGTTCCACGAGTCCGCGCTGTATCCGACCTATGTGAAGGATCTCGAGCGCGCCGACATCAAGGTGCATGAAGAGATGATCGCAACGGACGCGGTGATTGCCGCGATCTACGCCCGCGAGCGCAACCGGTCTGCGGCAATCATCCCGGAGAGTTCGCGCGCGATCGGCACGTTCCGCGACGTGACTGAAGCCGCGCACGCCTATGGCGCCGGCGATATCCACTACGAGTACCGCGACTTCAACGACGATGTCGAAGTCCGGTTCCGCGTGAACGGCGACCTCTACACGTACCGCAAGCTGCCCAAGGCGCT
Organism: Paraburkholderia sp. JPY419; assembly: GCF_050435705.1. Taxonomy (NCBI): domain Bacteria; kingdom Pseudomonadati; phylum Pseudomonadota; class Betaproteobacteria; order Burkholderiales; family Burkholderiaceae; genus Paraburkholderia; species Paraburkholderia sp. JPY419. Next base: position 901,983 of record NZ_JBNDKV010000003.1, read on the forward strand.
GGTGCGTCGGGCGCTGTCGGCCGCCTATCAGGATCTCGTCGCGCGCAACACGAACTCCGGCGAGACGTTCCAGCCTACTGCGTCGCAGTCGGCAATGATCCCGCTCGTTGTGCATTCCGACATCGTCAACATCCGCTGGCAAAGTTCACCGCTCGTTGGCGGGTTCGATGTGGGTCTGCGTCTGCTCGACGGTAATTTCCGCAATCTAAAGGTACTGATGCCGGAACAGATGGGGCTGCAGACGTCCCAGTTGCGCATCGTTCAGGCGCTGGGCAACGTCAGCGGCGGGGTCACGGTCTTCACCGGTGAGACGGGCTCGGCCAAGTCCACGTTGCTGCGCGCGATGTCCTTCATGCTCGCGTCGCGCGACCTCCGCAAGCAGTTCGCAGTCAATGAGCCGTCCGAGTATCCGCAACCGTGGCTCTCGGACATTTCGATTCCGCGTCGTCCCGATGAGACCGACGAAGAAGCGAACCGCAAATGCGCCGAGGTGATCCGCACGCTGATGCGCATGGACCCGGACGATGTGACGGTCGGGGAAATCCGGGACCGTGTTGTCGCCGGGCTCGTGGCTGAGCTCGCACTCACAGGGCATCCGGTGCGTACCACGCTTCATGCGGATAGTGCGATCGGTGCATTCATGCGCCTGGCCGGTGGGCACCTGCAGTTGCCGATGGACGAAGTGTCCTCCGAGAAGTTCATCAATGCGGTCGCGAACCAGAAGCTGATCCCCCTGCTGTGTCCGCACTGCAAGGTGACCACCACCATCGCACCGCCTATCAACCCGAATACGCCCTCAACACCAAAGTGCCGCAACGCGAAGGCGATCATGAACCCAGAAAACATTGCGGAGAGGCGCGACATCGAATAGACGAACCCGACCGCCGTGGCACGGATGCGTGTTGGGAAAAGCTCGGTCTGGTAAGCGTGATAGCCGACCGAGAGCAGTGTGCCGCACAGGGTGATGAGCACCCCTAGCATCATCAGAATCGCGGGCGACGATTGTGTTGCGAACAGGCTGCCGAAGACGGCTATGCCGAGCGCGGAAAGCACGATCAGCGTCTTTCGTTCAATACGATCGGCGAATGTCATGGCGATCAAAGGCCCGAACGGATTCGACGCCGCGATGACGAACGAATACATCAGGCTATGCGTGACGGTCACGCCTTTGGAGACGAGCAGCGTGGGTACCCACGACGCGAAGCCGTAGAAGCCGATCGCCTGGAAAAGGTTGAAGACAAGCATTGTGATGGCGCGGCGGCGATACGGGGGCTGCCAGATCTCCCCGAAACGCGCCTTGCCGACGGTGACCGCGCGCTCGACGCGTTCCACTGGCGCGGGCAGCGCTTTCCCGCATTGCTCCATCACCTTTGCCTCGAGCGCGTGCGTCACGCTTTCCGCTTCTTCGAGACGGCCTTGCTGCGCGAGCCAGCGCGGGCTCTCCGGCACGCGGCGGCGGATCGCCCAGACGACAAACGCGCCCAGCGAGCCGATGACTACCACCCAACGCCATCCGTCGATGCCCCACGGTGTGCGCGGCACGAGCCACCATGCGAACAGTGCGACGGCAGGCACGGCGGCGTACTGCACAACATGCACGAACGCGAAAGCGCGGCCGCGCAGATGCATCGGCACGAGTTCGCTGACGTATGTATCAATCGTCACCAACTCAACGCCCACGCCGATGCCCGCGATCAGACGCCACAGATTGATTGCGGACGCGCTGTCTTGCCAAGCCATCACAAAGGTCGCTACCGAATACCAAAGCAGCGAGACGGTGAAGGTCGTCTTGCGTCCGAAGCGGTCGGCAAGGCGTGACAAACAGAACGTGCCGATGAAAAGACCCGCGAACGATGCCGCGACGAACGCGCCAAGCCCCGAGAAGCCGAAGAACGACGCCGTCGTCGTCGAATACAGGCCGCTCTTGACGAGGCCCGGTCCGACATACGCGGTCAAGAATAGATCGTAGAACTCAAACCAGCCGCCGATAGCCAGCACGAAGACCAGCATCCATATCGAGCGCGTCGCGGGCAAGCGGTCGATACGTGCGTTGATTCGCTCTGCCTCCCCAACGATAGGTGAACCGGACGAGAGCTTTGTCCCATTAACGGGAAGACTGGCCATCTGCATCTCTCCAGGCTGTTTTGCTAAAGTTCTGTTAGATAGAACGTAGTTCTGTGTAACAGTATGCCTATGGTAGCCGTGCAGGTCGTGAAGGAGCGACTAGGGATAACCAGCACCGACCCGTGTCGTGCATGCCAGGCAAGCGCATCTTTCAGCACGCACGGAGTTGCATCGGCTCAACAATGAATAAGGACAGCTTTCAGCCAACCGGGAAAGCCGGGCGCTGCGCGCTTTGGTCGCTGTAAGGGAGGATGTGATCGTTGCCGCAGCAAGGCGATTTGCGCTTTGCGCGGCATTCAGATGGCATGCCGGGGTTCCGATGCCTAATGCAAAGGGCGCCTGCGCAAGGACCGCGTGCCTGGGTCAGGCATTTCCGCTATCGACATCCGCCTTTTCCGGTTTGGCAGCGTCTTCTTCGACGAATCTGGCGATGCTTGCATCGTATCTCGCACCAATGCCCCCCAAGTCGACCGTTGCTCGCTTCGCGCTGAGAAGCAATGCTTTAAGAGCAACGTTGATGGTGGCTGGGGCGTCGAATCTGCCTTTCGGCCCGGATAGGGTCAGAGCGCCTAACAGCTGACCGGTTGAATCGAACACCGGCACTGATGCTGACGTTGTTTCGGGATCTCTTTCACCGTATGAGACCGCGCAGAATCGTTCCCGCACCTCATTCCAGCGCGGATCCGATGATTCACTGAATGCGAGCAGCACCTTGCCGGAGGCGCCTTTGTCAATCTCGAATTCCTCGCCAATCCGGATCGCTACTCTCACGCTTCTCGATGGCTCCACGCGATACAGGACCAGGCGCTTGTCACCTTGCCGTACGTAAAAAGAGGCCGTCTCGCCCAGATCGCGACTCAACTGCTGAAGGATGGGTTCCACAACGGGGCCGACTTGAAAAGACCGCTGGTAAAGCGTTGCGAGGCGAAGCGGTTGATGTCCGACAGCGTACTGACCGTCATTCAGCTTCCGTATAAATCCGCCGTGCTCCAAAGCACCGAGCAACCGCAAGACCGTGCTTTTATACAAGCCGGTGCGGCGCGATAGTTCGGTAAGCGTCAACCGGTCGTCGGTCGGGCCGAAAGCGTTGAGAATCGCGAAAGCCCGATCCAGAACGGCGACTCCACTGCTTGTGTCCGATGCGTCGAGCGACCGCTCTGCATTCCCGGGCCCACTGATAGTCATCTCTTCTCCTCTCTGGTTATGCCGTCACTCTAATGTTTCGCGTGACAGAACTCAAGTTCTGTTTTTGGCGATTTCGGGGGTTTACCCGTCTTCACCAAGCCGCAAAGCGCACCTATAGTTCTATCGAATAGAACGTAGGTCTGTGCAATAGAACAAAGGAGTCAGTCGTGAATACGCCCAATCCCAAGGTGTTGATCAGCGAGGTCGGTCCGCGTGACGGATTGCAGAGCATCAAAACTGTCATGCCCACGGCAGCGAAGCTGCGATGGGTCTCGGCGCTCGCCGCTGCAGGCCTGAAGGAAATTGAAGTGGGCTCATTCGTGCCGGCGAAACTGCTGCCTCAGATGGCTGACATCCGCGAAGTTGTCGCGCATGCGCTCTCCCTTCCCGGTTTGCACGTCGCGGTTCTAGCGCCGAATGTTCGTGGCAGCCAGAGCGCTTTCGAAGCAGGCGTGCACAAGGTGACGCTGCCCGTTTCGGTGACCAACGAACATTCGCTGGCCAATATCCGCAAGACCAATGCGCAGATGATCGAAGAAGTGCGCAATATCGTCGCGCTTCGCGACGAACGGTTTCCCGGCGTGCAGATCGAGGCCGGTGTTTCGGTCGCCTTCGGCTGCACGATCGCGGGCACTGTGACCGACGATCAGACCATGCGCATGTGCGTGGCAATGGCCGAATGCGGCGTCGACGAAATCGGCCTCTCCGATACCAGCGGCTACGCGAATCCGACCCAGGTTCGCCGGCTGTTCCGCCGTCTGCAAACGGAACTCGGCGCGAAGGCCGGCGGGGCCCACTTCCATAACACGCGCGGACAGGGGCTGGCCAACGTCGTTGCAGCGCTCGAAGTCGGCGTGACGACGATCGATTCCAGCCAGGCGGGTCTCGGCGGCTGCCCGTATGCACCGGGCGCGACCGGCAACATCGTGACAGAAGACCTGGCCTTCCTGCTCGAAGCCATGGGCTATGACACCGGTGTGGACATCGACAGGCTCATTGCCGCGCGCGCCATTCTCGCGGAGGCGCTGCCTGGCGAAGCGTTATATGGACACGTACAGGACGCGGGTCTTCCAAAGGGATTCGCGTATGCAGATGGCCGCGCGCCCAGCGCGCCGCAACCGGAAGGCTGCCTGACTGGAGTAGCGCAATGAGCGACGTGCAAGCAAACCAGAATTTGCCGTATAGCGGCGTACGCGTCGTCGAGATGACGCACATGGTGATGGGGCCGACATGCGGCATGGTGCTGGCGGACCTGGGCGGGGAGGTGATCAAGGTCGAGCCTATTTCCGGCGACAGCACGCGCGCTTTGCGCGGCTCCGGTGCGGGCTTCTTCAGCACGTTCAACCGGAACAAGAAGAGCATCGCCGTGGACGTAAAAGATCCGCGTGGCGTGGAAATCGTTCACAAGCTCCTCGCTGGAGCGGACGTCTTCAGCGAGAACTTCAAGAGCGGCACGATGGACAAGCTCGGCCTCGGTTATGCCGCGCTGTCCAGGCTCAATCCGCGTCTCGTCTACGTGTCGCATAAAGGCTTTCTGCCCGGCCCATACGATCATCGCACCGCGCTCGACGAGGTCGTGCAGATGATGGGCGGCCTCGCTTACATGACGGGACCGGAAGGCAGGCCGCTGCGCGCCGGAACGAGTGTCAACGACATCATGGGTGGAATGTTCGGCGCGATAGGCGCGATGGCGGCGCTGGCTCAACGCGAACGCACGGGCCGGGGTCAGGAAGTGCAGAGCGCGCTGTTCGAGAACAATGTGTTCCTGGTGGCTCAACACATGATGCAGTTCGCCGTGACCGGCAAAGCGGCGGCGCCGATGCCAAGCCGCATTTCAGCGTGGGCCGTCTACGACGTGTTCTCGGTCAAAAACGGCGAGCAGATCTTCCTGGCCGTTGTCTCCGATACGCAATGGGCGCTGTTCTGCGACGCTTTCGGGCTGGCGGAGCTCAAGGCGGACGAGCGTATCGCTTCCAACAATCAGCGCGTGCAGGCCCGCGAATGGGTGCTGCCGCTGCTTCGAAAACACATGGAAGCGTTCACCGCGGCCGAGATCAGCACGATTTTCGAGCGCTGCGGACTGCCCTATGCGCCGATCACCAAGCCGCAGGATCTGTTCGACGATCCGCACCTGCTCGCCACCGGCGGACTCGCCGAGGTGACGTTGCCGCCCGATGCAAGCGGCGCGGGACAGCCCATAGCGACGAGGACTGCGCTGCTGCCCTTGACCTTGGATGGTGAGCGCCTGCACCTGCGCGCGGCGCCCCCTTCGCTGGGTCAGGACACACAAGCGCTTCTGTCGGGTCTCGGATACACACCGGAAGACCTCAGACAGTTGACCGAGGCTGGGGTAGTCAAGTGTCAGGACGCCCAGCCTGGCGATGCATCGAACCCGTCGGCGAATGAACTCGCCAGCGCCTGAAGCAGCGAAGCAGCGAAGCGAATAAAGAATCACTAAGCCGCAGAGGCCGGCAGGGTCTTCTGCGCGCCGTGATTCGTCTGGAGACGAGACATGACATCCATTTCATCGGACATCACGACAGGCAGCGCGGTGGGTTCCACCCTCGAGCAGTCCGCAGTCAGAAAAGCCGCGTGGCGCTTCATTCCGCTACTCGCGCTTGCGTACTTTTTCAACTATCTGGATCGCACGAGCGTCGGTTTCGCGGCGCTGACGATGAATCACGACATTGGGTTGACCGCCACACAGTTCGGCTGGGGGGCGGGCATCATGTTCGCCGGGTACTGCGTGTTCGAGGTCCCCAGTAACCTGGCGCTATATCGCTTCGGCGCGCGGCGCTGGCTCGCCCGCATCATGATCACGTGGGGCTTCTTCGCAGCGGCGACGGCGCTGGCCGTGGGCCCCAAAAGCTTCTACGCAGTCCGGCTGCTGCTCGGCATCGGCGAGGCTGGCTTCTTTCCCGGAGTCATCTTTTTCCTCGCCGTCTGGTTCCCGGCCAGCTATCGCACTCGGGTGCTCGCGTGGTTCACCGTCTCCACGCCGCTGTCGTCGCTCGTCGGTGGTCCGCTCTCGGCGGCGCTGCTCCATATGGACGGTGTCCTGGGACTGGCGGGCTGGAGGTGGATGTTCATCGTTCAAGGATTGCCCGCATGCGTGCTCGGCTTTCTCGTACTGAAAATGTTGGCGGATAAGCCCGCCGATGCGCAGTGGTTGTCCCACGAAGAACGGCGAGCTCTGCAAGGCGCGTTTGATCGGGAAGGCTCGTCCAGTCAGAAGAAGAAAAATTTCGTGGCAGCGTTGAAGGACGCGCGCACCTACATTCTGGCGATGATTTCCTTCGGCTTTACGATGGGCTCTTACGGCATCGGCATCTGGCTGCCTCAGATGCTGCGGGCTCACGGGATGAGCGTAATGCAGACCGGCTGGATGTCGGCCGTGCCTTACTTCTTTGCCACCGTCGCGTTGCTCTGGTGGGCAAAGCGGGTCGATCGTCGCGGCGGCCCGATCGCAAATCTCGCCGCAGGCCTTTTGATTGGTGCGATTGCGCTGGGTGTCTCGACGTATTTCCATCAGCTGGTTCCGGCGATGACTGGCATCACGCTGGCGTTGATCGGCACGATTGCGGGCCGGACGATCTTTTATACGCTTCCTGCCCGGTTCCTTTCCGGACAGGCGGCTGCCGGTGGCCTGGCCTTTATCAACTCGATCGGTGCACTCGGCGGCTTTGCGGGACCGTACCTCGTGGGGTATCTGAAAGACAGTTTCGGCACGTTTTCGGCCGGCATGATTGGGCTTTCGATCGTGCTAGGCATCACGACCTTGCTGACTTTGTCACTTTATGCCTTCGGCCGCGGGGAACAGGAATGAGCAAATCCCCTCCGCCGCGGCGCCGACAGCTGATTGGCGCTGCCGCAGCATCATGGATTTTCCCCGCTGTCACTCTGCGTCAGGCAATTGCAAAAGAGGAAACGCATTCCGTGAGTACAACCGGCAATTATCTTTCCGTTCGGACTGGTTGGCTCGCTTCCGGCACCGAGGCGGCGCTTGAGCCGGACCTGTCGATCGTCGACGCGCATCATCACTTTTACGATCGTCCGGGCTGGACCTATCTTCTCGATGAGTATCTTCAGGACGCGCAAACGGGCCATAACATCACCGCGTCGGTGTTCATGCAGGGGCTGACACGATATCGCCCGTCTGGTCCTGAGTCGCTGCGCCCGGTCGGAGAAATCGAGTATGTTGCTGGCGTCACGGCGCCTTTGCAAAATAGCAAGCCGGAGGTTGCGAAGGGTATGGTCGGCTATGCAGATCTTCGCAGGGGAGCGTCGGTTCGCGATGTTCTCGAAGCAGAACTGCGTGCCGGCGATGGTCGGTTCCGTGGTGTTCGGCATCTGGTTACCTGGGATGCTGACCAGACGCTGGTGAATCCGATTTCTGCAGCGCCGCGAGGGCTACTGCTCGACCCTGACTACCGGGACGGGGTCGCAGAGCTCCGATCGCTGGGGCTGTCGTACGACGCATGGCTGTTCTTCCCGCAATTGCCGGAGTTGTTCGATCTGGCAAAGGTCCATCCTGATACGCCTTTCATCATCAACCATTGCGGCGGGGTAGTCCGCATCGCCAGTTACGCAAGCCACCGCGCTGAAGCGTTCGACGCCTGGTCGAGCTCAATGCGCGCACTCGCTCAGTTGCCGAATGTCTATGTGAAGGTGGGCGGACTCGGCATGCGTATCAATGGCTTCGAGTTTGAAAAGGGCGAGCGACCGCCGTCATCGGATGAATTGGCGCAAGCGTGGAAGCCATGGATGCATACGTGTATCGAAGCGTTCGGTGCGGACCGCTGCATGTTCGAGAGCAATTTCCCGGTGGACAAGGGCTCCTATCCATTCAGTAATGGTTGGAACGCCTTCAAGAAGCTGACTGCACAAGCTAGCGCTGACGAGCGCGAGGCCTTGTTCCGGGGGACGGTGAGCAAGGTCTATCGCCTCACATAAGTGCGTCGGAACGATCAGCGGGCCGGCTGTAAGCCTGTAATGACCGCTGTCGATCAGAAAGCTGCCTTTGGACAGGCTTGAACGTATGACAGAAACGGGTCGGCTGCCCGCTTTATCAATGACACCCGCTTGAGATACGGTTGCCAGTCCCCGAAGCGGAGTCGTGCGAAACTGCCACGGAAGCTTACTCACGACCCTGGTCACCCATACCCGGATATCAACGTCCGGCCAACCAGCGCAGCGCCGGCCCGTTAGAGGACATCACCCATGTACCGGTCGCGCTGAAATCCCAGGTCGGGCCGAAGCTCGCACGGTCGAGTAGCTGGGCATTAGTGAGTCCGCTCGCATCTGCCACCGGTGTTCCCGAGCCCACCCCCGCAGTCGCGCCGGAAGACTCGCTGTTCCAGAACACGTCCGGGGCGATGCTTCCGCTATTGATGCCAGCGATACCGCCAGTCGTCGCACCCGGATCAGGCTTGAGCGTCGATTGGGAATAGGACTCGCGGATGACGCCCGCATTGCGGCCCACGATGCCGCCGACCACCGCACCACCGTTCACGCCACCCCCTACGATCTCCTCGGACATGGATTGGTTGATCCGGCCATTGTTCACACCGACGAGTCCACCGAGCGTGGCTTGCGCACCGCCCGTCACACTACCCAACGCAATCGACTGGTCAATGCAACCGTCGTTCGTACCGGCAAGGCCACCCACGGTTCCAGCCCCGCTCACGCTCACGCCGGCGAATGACTGTTCCACTCGGCCCCGATTTTCGCCGACGATCCCACCGGCCACGCTGCTTGTGTCACCCGTGGATTGCACGCTACCGAAGGCGCCAATCCGCACGATGAGCCCATAGTTGGTGCCCGCCAGCAAGCCGACCGGTCCTGCGGAGGAGGTCGCTGAGCTTTGTGAAAGATCAAGATTGCGCACGACGCCTGTCTTGCCGATCACGCCGAAAAGTCCGGTATCGGCGCTGCCGGAGATGTTCAGTCCCGAGATGCCGCCATGGCCCATACCGTCGAACTGGCCGGTGAACGGTGTGGCAGCGGTGCCGATGCCGCCGAAATTCACCGGATTCAGGAAATCGATTGCCCGGTTGCCCATCGCATAGTTGCCGGCGAGGTTGTTGTTTACCGCACTGAGGTCTGCCAGGTAGTTAATGAGCTGATAGGCAGTGATCTGGGTCACCAGGCCACTAAACGGCGCGGCACGCCAGGACGGATTGCTGCGCAATGTACCGGGCGTGTAGCTGCCGTTCATGTCGTAGAGCGCCGTGACGATGCCCGTGCTTCGCGACCAGTTGATCGTGCCCAGGTTGGTCACGCTGCCGCCGTTGTCGAATCCCGACGAGTCGGCATTGAGAATCAGCGAGCCTGCGCCGTGGTTGGCGACGGTCGCGTTCGGCGCAATGGTCAGCGAGTGCGCCGCGTCGAGCGTCAGCGAGGTGGCGCCGTGCCAGCGCACACTAGCCTCAATCGCGATGTCTCCCTTGCCGGTCGCCCCACGTTGACCGTCAGCGCCGTTCGCGTCCACGTTGATCGAGGCACCGTGGCTCAGGCTTGCGCTTAGCGTGCGAGCGATAGGGGCGTCCGCGATGAAGTCCCCAGTTGTAATGTTCCAGGTTTTCGCCTGAACGTCCGCGCCGCCGACCTCGACCTCCTTGCCGGACATATCGACCGCGCCGCCGCTGCCGTCCGCATTGCGTGCGCTGATCTGCGCCCTGCGCGCATCCACGTTGCCAGTGTTGATCACCGACGTCGCGGTCTCGGTGTTGGCGACGAGCCACACGTGGCCGGCGCGTGTCGCCGTGCCGGTGGCACGCAGCGCGCCCGAATGACCGGCGAGCGCGAAAATGTTGCCGTCGGCCGCCTGCAGATTGATGATCGCCGCCTGCACCGAGCCCGTGTTCATTATCGTGCCGCCGCTTCCCACATCCACGAAAACTTGCTGATACGTGCCGTCCAACAGACGGACCTGATGCCCCACGGCAAGTTCGGCATTGCCGTTTGGCGCATCGATCGTCCCTGCGTTCTTGACCTTGTTCGCCGATATGAGGAACACGTCCCCGCCCGACGAGATGAGCTTGCCGAGATTGATCACATTGGCCGTGGAACTGCCCGCGTACACCGACCCACCGATCGCGGGCGGATTCAAGAATGTGTCGTTGGGGATGTCGAGCGTCGAAGCGACGAAGCGGCCGCCCGTCGAGACCACGCCGTTTCGCCCGATTAAAACCCCATGCGGGTTGACAAGGTACACACTGCCGGTGCCGCTCAACGTGCCGAGGATGGTGGAGAAGTCGTTACCCGTTACGCGGTTGAGTGTCGCGCCAGTGCCGTTGTTAATTGAAACCGTGGCGCGCCGTCCGATCGAGAAACTGTCCCATTCGATAATGCCCCGCGAGCCTGTTTGCGTGATGTTCAGGTTCGTGCCGTTCTGGGCAATGCTTCCTGATCCGCCTACGAAGCGGCCGCCTTGCGGCAGCGGCCCTGCGGCGAAGGCGTGTTGTCCAGAGAGCAGTACTGTCAGTGCAGCGACAAACAGCGAGAGCTTTCGCGACGACCGACAGGTTCCAGATGCGCGTTGCAGACGCGCCAAACCAGCAGCAGGGCTCATACGTCCTCCGTGTAACGGAGTACGATCGGCACGCGCCAGAAAGGGCGCGAACTGCGCGACCTATGTATGAAGATTAGCGCGAGACGTTTTCCAGATGCGCCTAAATCTACGCGTTTTGCGCCCTTCGTCACAATGTGTGTTGCTTCAGGATTACCACCCGAGGGATAGGCCGACTTCGCGGCCTCGCGCACGCGGATGAAGGTGCGGCGCGCATTAAGAGGTCGAAGACTGGCGGTTAATCGAATGGCCGTTCGGGCTGGGAAAGCTGCCCTCGCTTTCGCGTCAGGCCGAAGGACGGCTATGGGTCGCCTTATGCCTTTTGCATCGGAGACCGCGCCCCGACGCTCGCCACACTCGGTCATCAGGCGCAGTGCAGCCATGACCGGTCGGCGCGGGCGCTTTATACTCCCGTCACATGCGGCCTGGCCTGCCTCGCTGCGACATACGCGAACTAGGGAAGAGACCACCATGGCCATCAGTACCACGCGCGAAGCGCTGTCTCGCATTTTCTACCAGCGCTGCTTCTGGCTGTTTGTCGTGCTGGTCACGCTCATCGGCGCAGTATCGTTTGTCCCCCCGAGCGACAGCGGCCGCCTTCTCCTGAACGTCGTAAATATGTTCCTCGTAATAGCAACCGTGGCAGCAGTCGGCCGTACGACCCTGCCGTTCGTGATCGTGCTGTTACTTGCCATTCCGGCCGTGTGGTTCCAGTACCTCGGCCTATGGCACGACGACGAGACAAGCCTCGCTATATCCTGGATGTTCAGCGCCTCACTCTACTTCATCACTGTTGTGTATCTTCTCCGCTACGTTTTCCAGCCGAAGATCATGACGGCGGATAAGCTGTTTGGCGCCGCGGCGGCGTATCTGTTGATCGGTGACCTCTGGGCGTATATCTACGCGACCATCGGATTCTTTTATCCGCAGTCGTACATGATCGTCGGGCAGCCGGGTCGGCTCGTTTATGCCGACGCGCTTTACTTCAGCATAACCGTCCTCACGAGCACAGGCTTCGGCGACATCACGCCACTCACGTGCCCGGCACGCGGCATGTGCATGGTGGAGCAGATCACCGGCAGCTTGTTCGTCGCGATCCTGATCGCGCGCCTCGCCGGCGTTTACCCTCCGCGAGAGAGCTATACCGACGACAAGTCCTAGCAGGCTGTTGAAAAGCGCCCCGTCATGACGACCGAAGCTACGTTCAGGAGACTTGCGCGTGCAATTTCCCGCTGAATTACCGGTTTGCCGCGCGATCCGCGCGGGGCATGCGCACGCATGCAGCCCCGCTGGCGCGCAGTCTTCACGCCGTGACGGCTCATCGCGCCGCTCCTTGCGGCACCACCCCTGGCATTCGGGCCATGCGGGTCAGATTGCTCGCAACCATCGTCAGCTTGAAGTGCTGGTCGACGCGCTTGATACCGCGATAGACCGTCTGCCGGATCCGACCGACCGTTTTACCCCAGCCGAAATGCTCTTCGATTCGTTTGCGGATGATCTGGCTAATCCGGTAGCCTGTATGCCGCGAAGTGCGACCATCGATTGCGCTGCCGCCCCAACGCTCATCGTTGCGCGCGACATGCGGTGTCACGTTGCGAGCGCGGCAATCGTTCACGAAGTCGCGGGTGTCATACGCCTTGTCGGCACCAACTGTCTTCGCATGAGCGCCTGGCACGCAATCGAGCAATTGCAATGCGCTGGCCCGCTCGGCGAAACCATCTGCGTGACTCACCACGGCGCCGACCACCAGCCCCGAGCGATTCTCCATCAGGATGTGCCCGTGGTAGCACAGGATGGCCGGGCTCTTGTGGCTCTTCTTGAACAATCGCGCCTCCGGATCAGTAGTCGACTCGTGCGTGGCATTGCTACGTCGCTCGCCTTTCCAGTCAGTGTCGGCGTTGCGGCCACCGCCGGCTGGCGGACCATCGTCCGGGCCGTCCTTGCGGCGGAAGCTCTTGTGACTGGCCCACGCCTGAATCAGCGTGCCGTCCACCGAGAAATGCTCTCTCGACAGCAAGCCCCGCTTGTCCGCCAGGCTCATGACTTCGGTGAAGAACGCTTCCACGACTTCATGCTCCAGAAGCCGGTCGCGGTTCTTCGAGAACACCGAGTGGTCCCACACCGCGTCCTCAATCGCCAGCCCGACAAACCAGCGGAACAGCAGGTTGTAGCGCATCTGCTCCATCAGCATGCGCTCGCTGCGCACCGAGTAGAACACCTGCAACAGCAGCGCCCGCATCAGCTTCTCAGGCGCAATCGAGGCACGGCCGGTGTCCGCGTAGATGACGCTGAACAGCCCGTTGAGCCGTTTCAACGCGTCATTCACCAGCAACCGGATCGGTCGCAACGGGTGATCTGCCGGGACGAAGTCCTCGAGCTTGACCGTCGTGAACAGGGGTTCCTGCATCTCATCCATTCCGCGCATCGCATCCGCTGCCAAAGATCATGAACACGATATCCATAACGCCCGTCCCTCAAACCCCGTTTACACGGGACCCAAATTCAACAGCCTGCTAGGTAACCAAGAAGCATTGCCGTGTCGGTGTGACTGCTGGCGGTCTGTGTGGGCTCGAGGGCAAACAAGACCGATTGAAGGGCAGTTGTACTACGCAAGCGGCCATCGCAAGCGCTTGGTGACGACCGACCGTTGAGGGGTCGGGTGCCGCCTTTCGCCAGCTACATGGTTGAGCAGCCTTTGCAGGATCTGACGATGTCGGTCCGATGACGTCGCGACTTATACAAATTAGTTCGTCTCGCACGCCGCGGCCAACCTGCCATCACCAGCGATCCCTGTCCGGCATTCCGTCGATCGCCAGTGCAATCCTGTCTTCGAACATCAGGTCGGAGTGCTCGCGCGGGGTAGGTATCGTCGGAAACTGGATGTAGCGATTGCCGTCGACGTCCAACCACTTTACGAGTTGGACCAGCTTGCGGTATCGCGCGGCGTCGCGAAGCACCGGCTCGATTGGCCAGCTGTCGATCGTCGAAACCGAAGCGTCGACCAGCCTTTGGGCGAGCACGGCGAACAGCGGTCCTCGCGTCTCCCAGTCCTCGTCATTGCGGGCCAGCATGTCAATAACCATTTGGGTGTCGCAGGCGCCAAGCTCTTTCTCGACGAGATCGCACAGGTCACCCTCGGTGATTTTGGGTCTGCTCAAACGCCTGTTCCATATCACCGCTGCATCTTTCAAAGCGTCGGCTTCATTGTTGGCGTATGGGAACCACGGCGTCGACATCCCGCAGTCGGCGCAATAGATGCAGGCAAGCCTCTCGGTTTGAGGGGCGAAGGGCGGGCGGGGCACAGTATCCCCGATCTTGGGCGGTCCCGCGTGGCGTCCAAACTGGCCATAGTCAAAGCCAGACTGACCGATTTCGGCGGCGACGCGTTGAGACAGGCCGACCGTTCCGCGTCCGCCGCAGTGATCGCATGGATAGAGCTGTTCGTACATTGTCCGGGTCTTCGCCGTGCATTTATTGGGAGATATTGGCAGGCATTATCGTTGGACATTGGACGCGCGAAAAGCCGATTTACAACCGGAAAAGCGCCGCTTTTTGTATGAAGAATAGTTTTAGGAAAATCGTCATGAACGCGGCCATCCAGTTCGCGACCGGCGGCTTTCTTTGCCGACGCCGTCCATCGTCTGTGTGGAGGGGTTTGAGCCGGGCGCCCATTCGCCCCATTGCTTGAAGAAGAACGGAACCTCCGCGGCAGCGCACTGATCTCGCAGCGAGCGCGCCCAATCGGGATGCATTGGCCGGGCGCCGTGTCCGCTTTCGCCACCGGCAATCAACCAGTCCAGCGCCTCGAGGGCGTTGGTGTGGTCGCGCCAGTCACTGCCCGCAAACATGCCTTCGAAGCTCACCGGGCCCAGCAGCGGCTCCATGGAAAGGAAGCGCACCCGCGCTGGCACCGCAAGCAGCTTCGGGATGTCGCGATCGGCCTCGGCCTGATTGACGGCCGTCGCGCCGAGCCAGACGTTGTCGCGACCCGCGAGCCAATCGCGCGATCGCGCGTGAGCGACCATGTCGGACACATTGCCGATGCGCTTCGTGAGCAACAGCCAGTTCAGGTTCGGCGTGCGCTCGATCAGCTCAAACAGATCGCGGCGCCATAGCGGATCGACCTCGTTGTCGAACACGTCGGCGAGCGATGCGCAGAACACGCGCTGGCGGCGACCGTGCTTCGCGAAGAACTCATCATGCTGCGCATTCCACTGCAGCGGCTTGCGCCAGTTCGCGGCGGAGGTGCGGCGACGGGGCGCGCCCGGGCCCCAGTTGATCGGCGTGCCGCCGGCGAAGCGCGCGTTGCGCGTTTCCGCATAACAGTGATCGCAACCCGGGCCGACCTTCTGGCAGCCTTCCCACGGATTGAAGGTGTGGTCGGTCCATTCGATCTTGCTGTTCTGGGTCATCCCGACTCCCGCTCAGACAGTTTCGACATCGTGAGACTGTACCGCCAGCGTGCCGCACTGGCGGGCGCGCTTTTCGATCGCGTCCAGCCACGGAAGGAACGCCGCGTCGGCGAGATCGGACGGCGCGCAGGTCGGGACGATCAGATGTTCGATGTGATCGCCCGCCGGGTTGATCGCGTCGAGCGTCTTCGCGTCTGGCACGACCCAGAAACACCAGCGCTGCACGAAGTACCACCAGGTTTTCGCGCGCTCGAGTTCGGCCCATGTCGCGCTGAAATCGAGGACCGACCCGACTGCACTGAAGAACACGCAGCGCACGCCACGGGGCGTGGCCGCGGCGACGACTATCTGGCGGCCCGAAGAAAGTGATTCAGGATCGTGGCCGCCGCAGCCCAAAGCCGGGTAGCGACCCAGCCAGTCGAGCGAGCGCGAGATTGCGCGTTCAAGAAAAAAGGTTTTGCCCAGCATCGCGGACTCCTGTAGTTGGATAGCCCGATGAGAACCGGGCGCATTTTGATCTTGCCTGTCCGGACCGGAAGTCAAGTTTCGCCGTTGCTCCGCCATCCGCTACCGCGTGCACAGTCGTTGACCGTCGACCCACGCCTTGCGCCGTGCCGCCCTGACGCTGTCTGCCTCGTTGGGAAAATTGCGCTGTACCCATTCACTGCTCAGAACGCGCTCTTCGTCTGTCCAGTCGTTCTCACCCTCTCGCGTCTCCTCGAATGACGCGAGCGCGTTGTCGACCCGCTGCAGGATCGCGTTCAGGCGCTCCTGCAACACTGAAAGCCACTGGCGCACAGAATCGGGGCGACCGGTGAGCACGAACGGCGACGCCGCATAGCGCGTCAGATTGAGGATGTCCTGAACTACCTGGGATATCTGTTGCACGGGTACTCCTGTTCAGTGGGTCGGAGCGCCTGGAAGTCCAGCGCTTTCAATAGGAGGAACGGAATTCGACGCCCTGGTCCCAGCGGCTTTGCCAATGCTCGAGGTAGCCCCGGGCGACGCCCGGGCAGTCCCAGAGCACGAGCGCGTTTTCGCTATTGCGAGACGCCGCAGCCTGGCTGTAGTTAAAAGAGCCGGTCTCGACCGTTGAACCATCAACGACCAAGACCGTGTCATGGTGGATCGGGTAGACGCCAACGGTGCGCACCGGAATGCGTGCGTTCACGAGCAGGTTCAGGGCCGCGTGCGCCTTACCGGAACGGTCCTCGTTGACATTGCTCTTCTCGTCGACGACGACGGCGACTTCGACGCCACGGCGCTTCGCCTGGAGCAGGTGACGCACGACATCGGGCGAGGTGAACGAATACGCCGAAACCCGGATCGAGCGCTGGGCGCTGTCGATCGCGCGGTCGACCAGTGCGGCGCGCTGCCTTCGGGCGAGAAGCCGACTTCGGGCTGGCACGCGCCACTGCCTGCTGAAGCGTGGGCCGCGGTTGCCATTACTGCGGCCACTGCCGCGCTCATGATTGCCTTCGTGAACTGCATGGTCGGATTCCTGTGTGTGTTGTTGGATATTCACGCGCCGGGGCCGGTTTGCCGCGGCGGCCATTTATTTCCAGGTTACCGGGCCTCCGGTGAAGTCAAGTCGCGCGCGCGTCGCGAAGGGGCGGAAGCTGCACCTGCGTGAGCGGCTCCCGATCGACATCCCATTCGACGGCCGGTATGCCACGCGCGAGCCGAAGCGCCCGCTTTTCCTCCTTGCGTGCCTCGTAGGCTGGAACACCGTTCATTCCATAGACCTCGATGTGCGTCCGCACGCCGGCGTCCCGTAAGACGAAGTCGGGCAACATGTCGTCCTCTGCTGACATACGAACGGGCGTTACGAAGTCTCGCCGCTCAGTGACAAGCCGGTTGGCCATCGCGACTTCGTGAATCGAATCGCAGGGCAGGTACGCGTGAGAGCAGAGCATTGCAGCCAGATCAATAACTTTCAGGTGGCCCTTTGAAGTGCGCTCAACGAGAAGGAGGGCAACGACGCGCGCGCTGCGCTCGCCGAGGGCGCGCCACGCATGTGCATAAGTTCGCGCGGCGTGCTCGATCAGGCTGGTGCTGGCGTAGTACCTGCGCGCGCTCTGACGCAGACTTACCGCGTGACCATATTGGGTCGGAGCCACCTCGCTTGCCTCCCCAATGATGAGCCCGCGCCGCGTCGTTCCTTTTTCTGTCGTGAGCCGCGCGATAAAAGCATCGAATTCTGCATTGATCGCGACGCGATCGGCTTCATCGAAGCGACGCATGATGTGCAGGACGTTCTGGGCATCGGCACCGTTGATCAGGGCCGTCCCTGCCTTAGCCAGCAGCTGCCCATTGCATTGCCCCCAGTGGCGCGATGATGCTGTGCCTGTCCATTGATTGAGATCTGCTTCGGCCCACAAGGTCTGGAGGAAGGCGAGCAGGCTGGCCGAGCGCCGGCTCTGGCGGGATCGGGTTTCCGTCGCCGAGCCGCGAGAGCCGATGGTGGTTTCTCGCGTGGTTAGCGCGGCGTCCAATTTTACGTTCAGGCCTGTGGGTGTCGACAGGATGGCTGCTTTGGAGTCGCCGCCGCGGACGGAAGGTGCAACGTTCGGATCTTTGAAGAACGAGCAGGCGCGATCGTGACGATGTCCATCGTCTGGCCAGCCGGCCAGATGGAGCAGCGACCCGTAGCGGCGGATCACAAGCTGGAGCGAAGCAGCACCCCCGCATTCGCATGTGGCGTACCCGGGCGTTACCTTTGCGCGTTCAAGCCGCCTCATGTACCGCGCGGGATTTTCCTGAACGTCGCTTAAGGGGAATGTGCCGCCGTCGAAGCTTACGTTGAACATGTTGCACGCACCATTGAATTTCGCCATAGAGGCGTTCGAAGGACCTCGGCGGCATCGGGCATCAAAACTGGCTCATTGAATCCGCGCGGACAAGGCGCGTAAGCCATTTTGGGCCGCGCGGCGAGTACGGTGACATGCGAAAGCTGCACGCTTACGGGAGCTTTAATGGTGCGCTTTGATGCGGCGAAAGCTATACGGTTTTCGGGAGGTTTCCCGGTTAAGTGGCTGAGCCGGCTCACGCTTCCTGCTGGTGCCGCTCTTTGATGCAAACCTGATAATCGCCTTGCGGCGAGCGGCCGGCAAGAAACAATCCACAGGGTTATCCAGAAAATCTGTGGATAAGCATGCGCCGACGTGTGAGCGCGGAAAAGCCTGAAAGCCATACAGAATTCGCGCCCATTTCGGGAATGCCGCCGGAACGCGAGCGGTAGCATCTAGGCATCCATCGCGTCACTGACGCATCGACTAAACGCCCGCAGCACGTGGGCGCTTTTCATTCCCCCGACGGGTTCACACCCGTTGCGGGCGTGTTCCCGTCACGGCATCTAGGACTAATTCATTAACCCCGTGGGGCACGCCCCTCGGGGCATGCCTCGTCTATTTTTCGGACCTTGGGCATGGCACAACGTAAGCACGATCTGAGCGCGGATTCGTGCTAGAAAGAGCTGGTGAAACTGATCCAGTCGTTTTCCTACGGACATCATCTGCATACGGTGTTTTCCGACTTCGTCGAGTTGAGTGCGCTGGCGATCAGCAACAGTGTGGACCGTGCGCAGTTCGATGCCCGCGAGAAGCGCTACCTCGATATCGTCGGGAAGTACAAAAAGGAGGAAGTTGCGAAATTCCCGCAAATGCTTGGCCTTCTCGTTGAGTCGCGTTCGAGCTGCGTGTGGCGATGATCGGCAAGCCAACGTCAGGCGCTCAATTGATTGGCGGTGGCCTGACGGACGTCCTCGGCGAGACCTACATGATGCAGCTGGGGCTCGGAAACGACAGGGCAGGGCAGTTCTCGTCTCCCGGATGATGTCGATGATGCTGATGGGCGATTGCGGTGCCGAAGTTCAACGGCAGGGTTTCATCCGGCTTCAGGAGCCCGCATGTGGCGCTGGCGGCATGGTGATCGCTGCGGCGGAATCTTTGCATGCTGCCGGCCACAACTATTAGCAGGTGATGCACGCGACCTGTATCGACATTGATCCGTGTTGCGTCCACATGGCCTATGTGCAACTCTCGCTGCTGCACATTGCCGCGAGGTCAATCCAGCGCAAAGCGTTGAACATCTCGCGCAATTCGTAGCGACGCTGAGGCGCGTCCTTGTTCATCAATGTCAGGTACGGCGCGGCGAAGTACCACTCTTCATCCGATACATCCGTTGGGTAGGGGCTGCGTTTTTTCATCCCGCCAGGGTACCAGGTCTGGCCGAAAGTTCATAACACCTTCTAGCAGGCTGTTGAAAAGCGCCCCGTCATGACGACCGAAGCTACGTTCAGGAGACTTGCGCGTGCAATTTCCCGCTGAATTACCGGTTTGCCGCGCGATCCGCGCGGGGCATGCGCACGCATGCAGCCCTGCTGGCGCGCAGTCTTCACGCCGTGACGGCTCATCGCGCCGCTCCTTGCGGCACCACCCCTGGCATTCGGGCCATGCGGGTCAGATTGCTCGCAACCATCGTCAGCTTGAAGTGCTGGTTGACGCGCCTGATACCGCGATAGACCGTCTGCCGGATCCGACCGACTGTTTTACCCCAGCCGAAATGCTCTTCGATTCGTTTGCGGATGATCTGGCTAATCCGGTAGCCTGCGTGCCGCGAAGTGCGACCGTCGATTGCGCTGCCGCCCCAACGCTCATCGTTGCGCGCGACATGCGGTGTCACGTTGCGAGCGCGGCAATCGTTCACGAAGTCGCGGGTGTCATACGCCTTGTCGGCACCAACTGTCTTCGCATGATCGCCTGGCACGCGATCGAGCAATTGCAATGCGCTGGCCCGCTCGGCGAAACCATCTGCGTGACTGACCACGGCGCCGACCACCAGCCCCGAGCGATTCTCCATCAGGATGTGCCCCTGGTAGCACAGGATGGCCGGGCTCTTGTGGCTCTTCTTGAACAATCGCGCCTCCGGATCAGTAGTCGACTCGTGCGTGGCATTGCTACGTCGCTCGCCTTTCCAGTCAGTGTCGGCGTTGCGGCCACCGCCGGCTGGCGGACCATCGTCCGGGCCGTCCTTGCGGTGGAAGCTCTTGTGACTGGCCCACGCCTGAATCAGCGTGCCGTCCACCGAGAAATGCTCTCTCGACAGCAAGCCCCGCTTGTCCGCCAGGCTCATGACTTCGGTGAAGAACGCTTCCACGACTTCATGCTCCAGAAGCCGGTCGCGGTTCTTCGAGAACACCGAGTGGTCCCACACCGCGTCCTCGATCGCCAGCCCGACAAACCAGCGGAACAGCAGGTTGTAGCGCATCTGCTCCATCAGCATGCGCTCGCTGCGCACCGAGTAGAACACCTGCAACAGCAGCGCCCGCATCAGCTTCTCAGGCGCAATCGAGGCACGGCCGGTGTCCGCGTAGATGACGCTGAACAGCCCGTTGAGCCGTTTCAACGCGTCATTCACCAGCAACCGGATCGGTCGCAACGGGTGATCTGCCGGGACGAAGTCCTCGAGCTTGACCGTCGTGAACAGGGGTTCCTGCATCTCATCCATTCCGCGCATCGCATCCGCTGCCAAAGATCATGAACACGATATCCATAACGCCCGTCCCTCAAACCCCGTTTACACGAGACCCAAATTCAACAGCCCGCTAGTGTGGTGAGTTAGAAATTCGTTGAACAATTTGCTGCCTGTAGTACCGTGTGGTCAATGCGACGGACACGAAGAGGCGGCAATGAGCGGAAGACCCAAAGCAGAGCTCGTGTTGAGCGAAGCGGAACGCGAGCAGTTCACGGCCCTGACGATGCGCCGCAAGACGGCGCAGGCGTTGGCATTGCGAGCGCGGATCGTGCTGGCCTGCGCCGAGGGCACCGACAACAGGACGGTCGCGGCGAAACTGCGGCTCACCCAGCAAACTGTTTCGAAGTGGCGTGGGCGCTACGTGATGCATCGGCTGGATGGCCTGCTTGACGCGCCGCGTCCGGGCGCACCCAGATCGATCGACGACGCACGTGTCGATGCCGTTATCGCGAAGACGCTGGAGTCCGTACCCAAAGGAGCGACGCACTGGAGTACACGGACGATGGCTCGGGAGATGAGCCTTTCGCAAACTGCAGTGTCGCGAATCTGGCGAGCCTTCGGCCTGCATCCGCATCGGCAGGAAACCTTCAAACTCTCGAGCGATCCGCTGTTCGTTGACAAGGTTCGTGACATCGTCGGTCTGTACCTCGATCCGCCACTGAAGGCGATGGTGCTGTGTGTCGACGAGAAGAGCCAGATCCAGGCATTGGACCGAACGCAGCCCATACTGCCCTTGGCGCCCGGCATTCCCGAGCGTCGCACTCACGACTACATGCGCCACGGCACCACCACATTGTTTGCCGCGCTGGACATTGCCACTGGCGAAGTCATCGGCGAATTGCATCGTCGCCATCGCAGCAGTGAATTCGTGCAGTTCCTGCGCACGGTAGATGCCAGCGTGCCCGCTGAGATGGAAGTTCATCTGGCGATGGATAACTACGGCACGCATAAGACACCTTCGATCAAAAACTGGTTCGCGCGACACCCTCGCTTCCATATTCACTTCACGCCAACGTCAGCGTCGTGGCTCAATCAGGTGGAACGTTGGTTTGCAACGCTGACCGAAAAATACATTCGACGTGGCACGCATCGCTCGACACGGCAACTTGAAGAGGCGATCCGGCATTACCTCGATGTCTATAACTCGAATCCCCGGCCGTTCGTCTGGAGCAAGTCAGCTGACGAAATTCTCGCCAGCCTCGAAAGATTCTGCACACGGATCTAAACGTTATCGGGATGAACACCATGAACATCGACACTGCCGCGATTGACGACACCGTCCTCGCGCTTCTCTATTTGACACTGCACGACCACAACCGCGCCTGGAAGAGCTTCGATTGGGATGCGCCCAACCGACTCTACGAACGCGGCCTGATCGGCGATCCGGTCAATAAAGCGAAATCCGTGATCCTCACCGACGACGGTTTGCGCGAATCCGAACGCCTCTTCAAGCAGCACTTCGTCATCGCTGGCAGCAAAACTGATTAATGAAATGAATTTCTAACTCACCACACTAGAGCTTCAGCGGAATGCCGAACACGTCGTGAAGAAACTTCGGCCAACCTGTCTCTTTGACGAACGCCCCGGGCTTGAACACATTCGTCCTGTCATAACCGCTTGCATCGACCAGCAACTTGTAGTCCGTACCGCTCTTGGGAAAGAGGATCGATAGACCATTGTCACCGCAAGCCGTCGCGCTAGCCGAGCAGCCTGCGTGAAAATTGACGAGAACAGCCGCCCGGAGAGCGGTCCGCGCGCTGCTTGCGGAGGAGGCCGTCACTGGATTGGTCAATTTGGTCGCGACAAGGTTGTCCAGCCAAGCGGAGAGGTCGACTGCGCCGACGGTCGCGTCGCCGTAGTAGCGCAGAGGTGCGCGCGATTCGCGCGCAGCCGCAGCACTGTCGAACGACGGCTCTGACAATGAGGACACAGCGCCGCGATCGAACGACGATGCCAGTGGCACGAATGCGACGGGCGCGTTGGCCTCGATCGACGCGGCAGTTCGATTTAGCCCCTCGACAATCTGGACGACTTTACCAAGATCGATTGCGGAAAGTGTCACGTGACCCGACGGGTTAGCGGTATAGTAAGTTGCGTAATGTGCGACAATCGATTTGGACAAATCGCTCCCGCTCATTGCCGGATTTTTGACGAGTTCGCCGAGGAACCCGTAGTCCCATCCCGCGCCCGGCTCCAGTTCCTCGCTTCCAACCAAATAACTCGCTCGCGAGCGCAACTCGTATGCATTTTCTAGATTCGCCATTAGACAAGCATCAAAGCCAGCGACGTCGATCTTTTCTTCTCCAAATACCTGCTGGATCGCATTTGACACGTCGACGTTATAAAGTGCGTGTTGAGTTTCTTCATCGAACGACACGGATCGCATCGGAGGCGACGACTTTCGGTTCGCGCGCCACCCCGCTCCGTGATTCCAAACAACCACCATATAGTGCTTCGCAGGATGGTACTTCTTTCCCCATGCGAGGAATTCACGAAATGCATCAAAGTCGCCCATGTCCGCATTCCGCACTAGCTGTGCTGGGTCCTGTACTGCGTTCGCCGCATCCGGAGTCATGCCTTTCTCGACAAAAAAGCGCTTCACGCCGCCCCAGCTACCGGGTTCATCGGGATCGCCGATTCGTCCGAACTCGACGGCAATGGCCACCTCGTCTGTACTTCCCGCGTTCGCGATCTGCCTCCAGTTTTGCAGAGCAAACGGTTCGAGATCATTCTTCCCGTTCATGAAAATCAACACGCTCCACTTTGGCAACGGCGCGGGGGCAGCCACGGCTGCAGCGGCTGAGGTCACCGTCATCGACAGTAGCAACACAAACGAGGCGATTGATACTAAAAATTTTTTCATTAGAATGCGCGGGGAATCCCGGCCTTCATGCCGGGGGGATAGCTCTCCGTGGGCAGCACGGCCTTCGCCCGCCTCTCCTTTCGATAACGCTATCATTGGGTAGCCCTAACGATCGCTACGTTGAACGAGTTGGGCGTGGCGATGTGCAATGCCTTGCACCACGCTGCCTGCTGCCGCACCCACTAACTTCTCTCTTGATCAGCATTTTTTGTGCCAAGTCTGCATGAGGCGGCAAATCCCACGTCAGTTCGGTATTCCAGCGAGTCTTCCGAAGCGGCAGCTTCAATGTTCTCAACGTCGCATTTGCGACAAATGTAACAGATCACCGCATGGCTGGACGCCTACACGGTCGCGAAGTCGCGCGACTATGGTCTGGCTGTCTCGGATTCACAGTGGTAGGCTGACGATATCCTTGTCGGCGAGGTACAGAGCACCCGCTCGCGACCCTACAGCGTGGCTTTGTCCGGATGGGTACGAGTTCCCGTGCCATGGACGCGACTATGCATTTTTGACGCAAACCGGTTTGCCGAAGGCGTTCCACCGGTTCAGCAGGTTGGCGATGATTATGCCTTCGCCTTCCTGCGACGCAAGCTCCTGCGTCAGCAGGCGCTCGCCGATGCAGCGCTTGATGCGCGAGATCTGTGCCTCGACCAGCGAGCGCACACCGTAGCCGTATTTCTTGTGAAATGCATAGATACCTTTGTCCTCGATGTATCTGACGATCTGGTCATGCCGGCGGGTTCGCTCCTCGCCGCGTACGACAGCGTGAGCTGGCGGTGGGATGACGGGCGTCACGCCCGCGCCTGAAAGCGCTTCGGTACGCTCGATGCTGTAGTACGCGCTATCGGCAATCACCCGATCCATCGGCGCATCAGCGGGCAGCACGGCGTCCATTCCTTCGCGGTCCGATACTTCTGTAGTGGTGATGCGGATCGCGTGTACGTTCATGTCAGCGTCGATCGACAGATGCATCTTGCGCCACGGCGTGCGCGCGGCCTTCTGCCGTACTTTTCCTCGTACCACTGGCTCGTCCGCCCAAAGCTCAATCCCGTGCTGTCGACGATGAGACTGACCGTCTCGCCGCGCCCGAGACGCCGGGCCAGCTGTTCGCAACGCTGCGTGACGCTCACCTCCAGTGAAGCGAACCGTTCGGCCAGCTGACTGGCGCTGGGCACCAGGATGTCCAGCCCGCGAGTCTCCCAGTAGTCCTCCATATAGCCGGTGATCTGCCGCATCCCCCAGCCGAACAGCCGGTAGAAGGTAAAGATCAGCTCGATGTACGCCGTGGTGTAGGTCGGCTCACGCCCCGACACGCCCGGCGTACGGATCTTTGCGTTGATAAGCTGCGCCTTCAGATCGCCGCCCGGCACATACAGGCTGATCATGCTGCGCTTTCTCAGGCTCTGGTTATCCACCCGCGCGTTCGTCACCCGGTATCCCGGCTTCTTGCGCTTGCGCGGTTCACCCGTCTTTAGTCTGGCTTTATATGGCATTATTCAATGCTGGCTTCATGATGTTGCGCTTTTACACAACCCGCAGCATCTTTGCAATTCCCCCATCCGGACAAAGCCGACAGTTCCCGGCCAAGACTCAACCGCGACATTACTCTTCCCCAACTGATTCGCGCTGCTTTCGAGATAGCTGAGCGGGGCGTCAATGCCTGGACTTTGGTAAACCTTAACAAAATGAGGTCTCCTATCTTCGCATTTTCGCCTGACAGCACAGGGAATCCCTCCTTGTCCAGCAGATGATGCAACAGACGAGGTTCACGAAGGCTTCATGGATGAATGCCAGACTTTCGATACGGATGGCGCAGTCGCCCTTTTTATTCAAGGCTCGTCTCAAAAGTTGAAGCATCCACAAAATCCGGGTCGCTTCAAATAGCCAATTGGAGTGATCTATGTACGCGGTGCCCTCGTTGTCACGTCTTCGAACACACTTTTCCGGGTTTGTCGTTCTCGCCGCCTTCATTCTTACGTCTCAACCGTCAGCGGCCTGTCCGTCAGTTGAAGCAAGAATGGCCGCCTTGTTTGATCCACAAAAAGGACATTTTAACGTCACAGTGCTCGCGCATCGCGGACTCTGGGGCGAGTCCGCGCCGAATCCGCGCACGCCCGAGAATTCGCTCGCGTCGCTGCAGGCGGCAGATGATGCATGCTGCGACGCGGTGGAACTCGACGTGAAGCTAACGAGCGAAGGCGTACCGGTCATCATGCACGATTTCAACCTGGGGCGCACGACGGACGTGTATAACTTCGTCGGCGATAAGACACAATATGATCCAATTCTAAACACAGGCTCGAATCCTGCCGTGAACACAGTGCCTTGGGAAACCGTCAAGGGACTGAATCTCTTAACGCCGTCGCGTGACAGCGCCACAGACTATACCGTGCCCAGTGTCACTGACGTGTTCGACTATTGGAAAGAACATCATTTGACGATTCCGATCATCTTCGATGCCAAAACGAAAGATGCGGTGCATGCCATCGACGTCCGCGCACGAGAACAATTCGGGGATCGAGCGCGCGACATTGTCGCCGTAAAGGTCAACGCAACTCTCTATCCGACCTACGCTTCATTCAGTAGTGATGCAACCGCTATTCGAGCCATACCCGTTTACACAACCAATATGTTGGGGAAAATTGATGTACCGGCTTCGATCGATGATTGGCGGGAACGCCGCGGCAGCACTGCATTCGAGGTCAACGTAAAACAGTTCCTTGGATTGCTTCAAGGCCAACTCGACACGGTCAAAAATGCCAACTATGCAGTTGGCGTCTTTAACGCTATCCCTGATGGGCCAGGTGACGGCCAGTTCTATTACAACGACGGACATTGTTGCTACCGGTTATCAGATCTCTATTTCTCTTATTCCGGCGGCAAGGACACGGCCGACAATCGAGGCGACTTTGACTATTTGCGCGGGCAAAGCTTTACGTTCATAACCACCGACAAACCGACAGGGCTACGCGACTACCTCCGTGCGAGGGGGCTTCACGACTAGTCCATTGAACCAATGAAATTGCACCGGTCTAAAGGTGCATGGGCAAAATCAAAGAGCTATTGTCGAATCTGGTGTACAGGGGAAGCGGCAGGATGTTGAGAAGGGCTTTGTCCGGATGGGGGAATTGCAAAGATGCTGCGGGTTGTGTAAAAGCGCAACATCATGAAGCCAGCATTGAATAATGCCATATAAAGCCAGACTAAAGACGGGTGAACCGCGCAAGCGCAAGAAGCCGGGATACCGGGTGACGAACGCGCGGGTGGATAACCAGAGCCTGAGAAAGCGCAGCATGATCAGCCTGTATGTGCCGGGCGGCGATCTGAAGGCGCAGCTTATCAACGCAAAGATCCGTACGCCGGGCGTGTCGGGGCGTGAGCCGACCTACACCACGGCGTACATCGAGCTGATCTTTACCTTCTACCGGCTGTTCGGCTGGGGGATGCGGCAGATCACCGGCTATATGGAGGACTACTGGGAGACTCGCGGGCTGGACATCCTGGTGCCCAGCGCCAGTCAGCTGGCCGAACGGTTCGCTTCACTGGAGGTGAGCGTCACGCAGCGTTGCGAACAGCTGGCCCGGCGTCTCGGGCGCGGCGAGACGGTCAGTCTCATCGTCGACAGCACGGGATTGAGCTTTGGGCGGACGAGCCAGTGGTACGAGGAAAAGTACGGCAGAAGGCCGCGCGCACGCCGTGGCGCAAGATGCATCTGTCGATCGACGCTGACATGAACGTACACGCGATCCGCATCACCACTACAGAAGTATCGGACCGCGAAGGAATGGACGCCGTGCTGCCCGCTGATGCGCCGATGGATCGGGTGATTGCCGATAGCGCGTACTACAGCATCGAGCGTACCGAAGCGCTTTCAGGCGCGGGCGTGACGCCCGTCATCCCACCGCCAGCTCACGCTGTCGTACGCGGCGAGGAGCGAACCCGCCGGCATGACCAGATCGTCAGATACATCGAGGACAAAGGCATCTATGCTCGCTGGTCGAGGCACAGATCTCGCGCATCAAGCGCTGCATCGGCGAGCGCCTGCTGACGCAGGAGCTTGCGTCGCAGGAAGGCGAAGGCGTAATCATCGCCAACCTGCTGAACCGGTGGAACGCCTTCGGCAAACCGGTTTGCGTCAAAAATGCATAGTCGCGTCCATGGCAAGGGAACTCGTACCCATCCGGACAAAGCCGCTGTTAACCCGCAACACAACCTGTTAACCTCGATCGTCGTGACAACAGGATCGAGGAGATGGGCAAACCAATCATCGACGACGAACTGTGGACACTGATCGAGCCACTGCTACCACTAGCGAAGCCACGCCGCTTCAAGTATCCGGGCCGCAAGCCGGTTCCGGATCGGGCCGCGCTGACGGGCATCTTGTTTGTGCTAAAGACTGGTATCCGATGGCGAGATTTGCCAGCAGAGATGGGATGCGGCTCCGGCGTCAGTTGCTGGCGAAGGCTACGCGATTGGCAACAAGCCGGCGTATGGGATCGATTGCACGCAATGCTTTTGGCGAGGTTGCGAGCGGTGAACAAGATCGACTTCTCGCGCGTGGTCGTGGATTCGTCTTCGATTCGTGCGATTGGGGCGGGCGAAAAATACAATCCGCCCCATGTTTCAAAAAATTTTGACTTAACAAAAAGCTGCCTATACGACAAGAAGAACAAGTATGCCCTGACAGGCGTCGCAAATAGAGAGAGACAGGGGCTCGAGGGTACACCTCGCGTTCGATCACCAGACCGTTCGTGCTCAAGGGATGCAAAGACTTTGAAAACGTTTCACAATCGGAAGGCTTGACACCGCGGCAGTGTATGGAGTCGATCGATGCCTTGCTGAAAACGAACGAGAAGCTTCCCGAAGTGGCGCAATTCGCTGCTGGCCGAGCCATCTTGACCTTCAGGCAGATCTATGCTGCGAATGACCATTGGGGGCATGCCGAGAATTGACGTTGCCCGCAAATTTCGGATCCCTTAACTGAGCGGAGATTATGCCACCCGTGTGTTCTGGGCGGCGTACCAGTCCTGCTCGAATTGCATCGGGCTGACGTAGCCCAACGTCGAGTGCAAGCGCGAATGATTGTAGAAGCTCAGCCAGTCGATTACCTCATCCATCGCTTCGCGATGCGTTGCAAAGCGCTGGCCAAGGATGCGTGCTCGCTTGAGCGATCCCCACAAGCTCTCGGTCGGCGCGTGTCCCAACAATTTCCTCGACGGCTCATCGAGCTGCGCATGCCGTAGCCCTTAAGCAGGTCCTGGAAGTCATGACTGCAATACTGGCTACCCCTGTCGCTATGGACGATCAGGCCCGCTTCCGGCCGGCGGCGAAACCACGCCATACGCAGAGCGTCAGACACCAGCTCCGTGCGCATGTGTGGCTGCATCGACCAGCCCACCACCTGACGGCTGAACAGGTCGAGGATGACCGTCAGGTACAGCCAGCCCTCGTCAGTCCAGAGGTAGGTGATGTCCGTACTCCAGGCCTGATCGGGGCGAGCAGGCGAGAAGTCGCGTTGCAGCAGGTTCGGCGCGACCGGCAGGTTGTGGTTGCTGTCGGTGGTGGCCTTGAAGCGGCGTTTGGTCTTCGCCTTGATGCCGTGCAGCTTCATGAGCCGCTGGACACGATCCTTGCTGACACGAATGCCCTGGGCAAGCTGCTTCCTCCAACCCCGCGGC
This sequence comes from Paraburkholderia sp. JPY419, assembly GCF_050435705.1. Classification (NCBI taxonomy): domain Bacteria; kingdom Pseudomonadati; phylum Pseudomonadota; class Betaproteobacteria; order Burkholderiales; family Burkholderiaceae; genus Paraburkholderia; species Paraburkholderia sp. JPY419. The sequence continues at coordinate 931,350 of NZ_JBNDKV010000003.1, forward strand.
CAGCCGTACTCGCCTTTGGATTCAGCGTGCACGGCCTTGATGTGAACCAGCAGCGCGTCGTTGCTGATGCGTCGGCGCGGACGCTCCGTATCGACGTCCCGGGCCTTGCGGGAGTGGTAACCACTGGGGCTGACACCCAGCACCTGGCAGGTCAGGGAAACCGGCCATTGTCGGCTGTGAAGTTCAATCCAGGCGTACTTCAATCCGACACCTTTGCGAAGTACGCCAGCGCATTTTTGAGCTGTGCGATGAAGAAGACGAAGACACCGCGAACCACACTCGCGCCGGGCTTGGCCAAGGTCCTGAAGCGCCTTCACTACCCGCTTGAAGTGATTTTGCTGTGCGTGCGATGGTACGTGGCCTATTCGCTGAGTTTGCGCAATCTTGCGGAAATGATGGACGAGCGTGGTGTCGCGGTGGATCATTCGACGGTGTACCGCTGGGTCATCAAACTGTTGCCGCTCTTCGAAAGGAGCTTCCACAAGCACAAGCGTCCGGTTGGGAAAAGCTGGCGAATGGACGAGAGCTATATCAAGATCAAAGGTGAGTGGAAATATCTTTACCGGGCAGTGGACAAGGCGGGCGACACGGTCGACTTCCTGCTCAGGGCCAGGCGGGACAAGGTCGCTGCCCGGCGGTTCTTTGAAAAGGCGATCGCCCATAATGGTACGCCAGAGACCGTGACCATCGACAAAAGCGGCTCCAATCTGGCCGCACTGGATGCGGTGAATGCCGATCGCGGGACGCCGATCAAGGTCCGTCAGATCAAGTATCTGAACAACATTGTCGAACAGGACCATCGGGCTATCAAACGCCGGACCCGGCCGATGCTGGGATTCAAGAACTTCCACCGTGCGAGGGTTATTCTCGGCGGCATCGAGGTAATGCACATGATCAGGAAAGGACAGATGAAATGTGCGGGCAAAGACCCGTCGCCTGCTTCCCAGCAGTTTTACTCCCTTGTGTCATAAGCAATACTTATCATATCGACATTTCTCGTCCCGACACCCTTACTGCAACAGAACCGATTGAATTGCCTCCTGAAGGGGCGCGCCCTGCAACGTCATCTCGAACAAACATTCATATGAGAGAGACGGAAGGACAATAATTTTCGTCCCATTTCGGGCACAATTTATTTGCGAAATGTCAATCTAACGAAGGCTCCTCATCTTGACGTCCACACCGACACGATCGTCGTCGTGGCCGTTTTGCCCTTAACGGGCGTACAATGCGCTGGCCCTGCTACGTCCTCAGTCAGCGAAAATGCAACGTCGTTGAGCAAGTTTTGGCTGAAACAAGGCGATGCAAACTACCGATGCTTTGAGACTGATCAAACTGGCACGATAGCGCATTCGCTATATTCAATTGCATTCGCAAGGACTCGTTCGCGCGTCCAGCGGTCGGCTCCATGTTCTGGGTTCCCATTCGTATGGCGGGTGGCGAATCGACGGATAAAATAGCAGTATTGGACCGAGCGGCGATCCGAGAAGTGATGTGACCGAGCAGCCTGCGCAGTGCGCTGACGACGCGTGATCGCGTTGTTGAAAGCATATCTAAGAGAGGGGTAAAGGCGAACCAGCCTGGAAACTAGATGTGTATTTTCACAGCCCGAAGATCGGAAGTCTGCCGGAGCCCGCGCGAAACGCGCGATATATTTCTGAATTCACGCTGGGTCGGTGCCAACACACGGCGAAAGTCAGTCGAAAAGTGCTGCGCCGATGCAAGATCCCTGTTATCCACCACTAGAACTTCGGGTGCGGTTCTCGCTTTATCGCAAAATGCCGCCACGGCTGGCGATAATCCGCTGATCCGCGGCGCAATGAAAGCCCGTCACGAAACGGAGCTGCATATGAACCAATCCGCGTTCGACTGCTTACAAGCAGCCCCGGATTCCGTTAGCGGAGCAATTCCTACGGACACCACGCACCCGGTCGCGCCGGAAAGGGAGAGCTCCTCGCTGCGGGCGGAACTCTACCGACAGCGGAGCCGACTGCACGAGACTAGTTCCGAGCGCGATGCAGCGATACAGAAGCAACGGTTCGCTGCATGCCCGAACGAGCAACTGGCGACCGTCGAAGTGGAACTGCGAAGGGAAATCCTCATGTTGCGCGAAGCACTTACCAAAAGTGACGACCTGATCGCCCTTCATACGATTTATCGCGAAAGTGCGGAACAGCGCGCTGCGGCCGAGCGTGAAAGCACGCGCGCAATGCGGGTACGGCTGAATGAAATGGATGTGCTGAATAGAGCATTGCAAGCGGAAGCAAGTGCGATGGAGCGGGTTTTGGGGAATCCTGCGCACTACCCATCGGGTCGGCAGGCCGATCCGCTCGCTGCTTTGCAGGGCAAGCGCGTTCTATATGTCGGGGGGCGGCCCGAATCTCTCCCTGCGATGCGGTGGGTCGTGGAAGCCTCAGGCGGAACGATGGCGCGCGGCAGCGACGCTGTGGACAGTACCGGTTTGCTGGCCGACGCGTTGCTAGATGTCGACATGCTCATGTTCCCTGCCGACTGTATCGACGACGATACCGTGAAGATGTTCGAGTGCATCTGTGAGCGCAATCATATCGCTTGCTATCGACTTCGCACGGCAAGCCTCGCAAGTTTTGTGGAACTGATCGACCGGCTCAGTGCATTTGCGAAAACGGGTGCTGGTGTGTGCTCCGCGCGCTTTTGCCTGAGGCACGGCTAGGAAGCCCAACGGCAGGCCGTCGAGTTCGAAATGCTGCCGAAGGAGCGGCGCTGCGGACTGCACGTAGACAACTTCTCTATGAGTCAGCCCTGTCTTGCAGGCCTTTTTTCTGGCCACACCAAACGAAAGCCGAAGGTCATTGCGCCATAACAAAAGGAGATTGGCTATCACGTGACATCGTTGGACTGCATCTGCCCCGTCGGAATCCACTAGCAGGTAATCATTAATCTGCTGATGAACGCCATGCAAGCAATGTCAGGGCTTGAGAACGGACCTCGGCTGATCCGCATCTGTACAGAGGTGCTGGAGGGACGCGAGGTTCGGCTCAGCATTCAGGACAGCGGTCCCGGGATCGCTTTTGAAGACCGCGAACAGCTTTTCCGTCCGTTCTTCACGACCAGGGCGAACGATATGGGCATGGGTCTTTCCATTTGCCGTTCAATCGTGGAGGCTCACGGCGGGAACATCGGCGCCGACGTTGCGTCCGTAGTGGGGGCTGTCTTCCGCATCACGCTGCCGCTATATACCGGACCAGAGGAGAGTAGGGGTACGGCCGCGATGAAGGGCGCACTCAGTGGCCCCGCGCGATGAGGGGCTCTGGCAAAATTGCTGAAACGAGTCACAGGCGCACCGGTCGTCCGGTGTCTTCTTCCACTGAACAGTACATCAGAAAATGACACGATCCTCAGTACCGCCGTTTCCCCAAGCCGTCTTCTCGCCGGTCACGCGCAACGCAATTTTCATCGTCGCGACCATCAACGATGACGCCGCGAGCCGGGCCAACGTGCGCGCCTGGTGCGCCGATGTCGCGAATCTCACGCGCGCCATCGGCAAGCGTGTGCCATCAGGCAATCTCACATGCGTCGTTGGGTTCGGCTCGCACGCGTGGGACGCGCTTTTCGGTGCGCCTCGTCCGGCTGAACTCCACCCGTTCCGCGAATTCGGCGCCGGTGGGCGTGTAGCGATGGCGACACCGGGGGACCTGCTCCTGCACATTCGTGCCAACCACATGGACCTCTGCTTCGAACTCGCCACAGAATTGATGGCCCGCCTCGAAGGAGCGGCGACGACGGTGGATGAAGTCCATGGCTTTCGCAACTTCGATATGCGCGCAATGATCGGCTTCGTCGACGGCACGGAAAATCCGGTCGGTGAAGAGGCCGTGCATTTCACGGTGATCGGCGACACAGACCCGAACTTCGTGGGCGGCAGCTACGTGCTCGTGCAGAAGTACCTCCACGACATGAGACGCTGGGGTGCGCTGTCAGTAGAAGCGCAGGAGCACATCATCGGCCGCACGAAGCTCCGGGACATCGAGCTGAACGATTCGGTGAAGCCGAGCTGGTCGCATAGTTCCCTGACTACGCTCGAAGATGCCAACGGGGACGAGATCAAGATTCTCCGGGACAACATGCCGTTCGGCAGGCCCGGCTTTGGCGAATTCGGCACGTATTTCATCGGCTATGCACGCTCGCCGCAGCCCATCGAACAGATGCTGGAAAACATGTTTGTCGGCCGACCGGCTGGAAACTACGACCGCCTGCTCGACTTCAGCCGTGCCGTGACGGGCGGACTGTTCTTCGTGCCGTCCGAGCCTCTGCTCAAGGCGCTCGCCGAGCGCGACCCAGGAATCGCTCACACCATTACCGTCGCGTCTGCATCGTCCCGGGATATCCCAGACGCGCAGACAACCCAGAACATGCCGTCCGGCGATGGCTCGCTTGCCATCAGATCCCTCAAAGGAGCACCACGGTATGAATAATCTCCACCGCGAGCTGGCGCCCATTTCCAGCGCGGCCTGGTCGCAGATCGAAGATGAAGTCGCGCGCACGTTCAAGCGCCTGGTCGCGGGCCGCCGAGTCGTGGACGTTACGGGATCGGGCGGTGCCGATCTCGCAGGCGTCGGCACGGGGCATCAGAACGGCATCGAGGCGCCGCTGGAAGGAATTCGCGCGAGCCAACGCGAAGTTCAATCGCTCGTCGAGTTGCGCGTGCCTTTCGCGCTGTCGCGCAACGCTATCGACGACGTCGAACGCGGCGCTGAAGACTCCGACTGGCAGCCCGCTAAGGACGCGGCCACGCGGCTCGCGTTCGCGGAAGACCGCGCGATCTTCGACGGCTACCGGGCCGCGCAGATCACAGGCATCCGCGGAGCTGCGTCGAACCCGGTGCTGCTGCTGCCCACGGACGCCGCAGGCTATCCAGCCGTGATCGCGAAGGCGCTCGAAGAACTGCGCCTTCAAGGCGTGGACGGTCCGTATACGTTGGTGCTCGGCACGAACGCCTATACAACCGTAAGCGAGGCGAACGAGCAAGGCTATCCTGTGCTCGAGCATATTCGTCGATTCGTGAGCGGTGAGCTCATCTGGGCACCGGCCATCGCTGGGGGCTGTATTCTCAGCACACGCGGTGGCGATTTCGCGCTCCACCTTGGACAGGATGTGTCGATTGGATATCTGAGCCATGATGACCAAAGCGTGCATCTCTATTTGCAGGAGAGCTTCACGTTCCTGCTGCAGACGTCCGAGGCCTGCGTAACGGTTCGGTCGGAATAGACGAGTCAGAAATGGGGTGGGAGACGGCCGCAAAGGAACGGCGTCTGATGCGACCGCTTGATCCGTGTTGCTGGCGCTCTGCGACGCACTGCGTCTGGACGTAGGGTTCTGTTGCAATTAGGCAGTCGGCTATGATGTTCGTAACAAGACGAACGATTGAAAGCTGGATGAAGACGCTGAATCCGACCGTGGCCCGCGTGCTCAAACGCCTGCATTAACCGCTTGATGTGATCCTGACTTGCGTGCGCTGGTATGTGGCCTATCCGCTCAGTCTGCGAAACCTGGAAGAAATGATGGCGGAGCGAGGCATCTCAGTGGATCATTCAACCGTGCATCGTTGGGCCCTCAAGCTGCTGCCGGTGCTGGAAAAGACGTTTCGTAGCCGCAAACGCCCCGTCGGCAAGAGTTGGCGCGTCGATGAGACCTACATTAAGGTCAATGGCCAATGGAAATACCTGTATCGCGCCGTCGACAAGGCTGGCAACACCATCGACTTCCTGCTGCGGGCCCATCGAGATAAGACTGCGGCGCGGCGATATTTCGAAAAATCGATCGCCCTCAATGGCGAACCCGAGACGGTGACTATCGACAAAAGCGGCGCGAATCTGGCCGCACTTGACGCCATCAACGCCGAGCGCGAAACCCCGATCAGGATCCGGCAGAACAGAGACCTGAACAACCTCATGGAACAGGACCATCGGGCGATCAAACGGATCATCAGACCAATGATGGGCTTCAAGAATTTTCGGTGTGCGCGCATCATTCTCTCTGGTATTGAGGTGATGCATATGATTCGCAAGGGGCAGATGAAAAACGACGGCGATAACCGAACGGCAGCCGCCCAGTTCTACTCGCTGGCGACATAAGCAATCCTATCTATATGGGAACAGGCTCGGTCTGCCATCCTTATCGCGACAGAACCGCTTTGCAAGCGGGCACCAAAAAAACGAAGCAGTTTGCGTAAATGTAAAGCTCGGCCTCAAGCAGGCCGCTGCGCCCGCCGTATGGAATGCGGTCCGGTTTGATCGATAAGCCTTCCTACCTATATGAACTTTCTCAATCCGCTTACCTATTTGCACCTTTGCACCATGTATGGACGACTACCTGTTGTCAAGCAGTCCGGGTTCTCTGGCATCAGGTCGAGGTTGCAGCCATATATCCGGGCTCGGTTCGCAGCAGCTCGCTGCAGGCCCACGATGAATATCCGCGGGTAGGTACCCCATCAGAGCCACGGGCTTGATCGCCCTTGGTGCAAAGCGGGTTTGGCCCACCACGGTCCGACCGTTCTGTCATCGAATTGAAGTCTGCTCAGGCAACCGGTGGAAAGTGAACGTTGGTGTGATATTAAAGGCTGTATCTGTCAATCCGTCCCGCTGGATCATGTTATTTAGATACTTGTTCTGGTGGATCCTCACCGGGGCTTCACGCGCGGCGTTGATGGCATCAATCTGAGGTTCTGGCTCGTATTTCTTCCAGCGTATCCTCAAGAAGCTGCTGCGCTTCCTCGGCTGACTCCACGCCAAACATGACGGCCCCGAACGTGCCGTCGATGTGCATCATCAGCACGTGTGCCTTTGCGGTTTCGCCTTTCTTGAAACGGGTCACGAGTTTCCGGTAACGCTTCAGTGCCGTCCCTGAGGAAAACAGTGCTTCGTCCGGCTGCCAGTTATCGACATGACCACCCCACCAACGGGTATCGGCTTGGTCAATCAGCGCCACCAGCAACCTGACGGCTGAACAGGTCGAGTATGACCGTCAGGTACAGCCAGCCCTCGTCAGTCCAAAGGTATGTGATGTCCGTACTCCAGACCTGATCGGGGCCACCGGGCGAGAAGTCGCGTTGCAGCAGGTTCGGCGCGACCGGCAGGTTGTGGTTGCTGTCGGTGGTGGCTTTGAAGCGGCGTTTGGTCTTCGCCTTGACACCGTGCAGCTTCATGAGCCGCTGGACGCGATCCTTGCTGACGCGAACGCCCTGGGCAAGCAGCTTCTTCCACACACGAGGCCAGCCGTACTCTCCTTTCGATTGCGCGTGTACGGCCTTGATGTGCACCAGCAACGCGTCATTGCTGATGCGTCGGCGTGGACGGTCCGTATCGACGTCCCGGGCCTTGCAGGCGTGTAGCCACTGGGGCTGACGCCCAGTACCTGACACAGCAGCGATACCGGCCATTGTCGGCTGTGACTCTCGATCCACGCGTACTTCATGCCGACTCCTTCGCAAAATACGCGGTGACTTTTTCCAATATGTCGCGCTCCATCTTCACGCGTGCCAACTCCGCGCGCAGCCGGGCAATCTCCATCTGTTCAGGAGAAACCTGCTTGCCTGCGCCACTCAGCTTGCCCGCGGCATCGGCCTTAACCCAGTTGTGCAGCGTCTTCGGGCTGATGCCCAGTATTTTTGCCACCGCAGCCATGCTCTGGCCGCCGCGGACCATGCGCACGGCTTCTATCATGAATTCCAGCGTGTACCGTGCTCTCGGATTCCCCATCTTTCCTTCCTCCTTGCGTGAGTTTTACACACTCAGCAAGGGATCCATTTTTTGCGGGCAAGCTCAAATGTTGTCATGAAAACGCTGGCAGAGCATGGTTTTCTGTTGCTCGATGAAACCGCCAAGATCGACCAAAGTCTGATGTTCGAAGATACATCGAAAAGCATCTTCAAGCGTAACACTGGCGTCATGGGGCCGCAGTTGCACAGGCTCGAGACCCGCATTGCAAAGTTTCGTTATAGGGACGATCCCGAAGCTCTAGAAGACCTCAAGCCGATGATCGCATCGAAGAACATGGAAAATTTACCAATCGCTCATTTCAAGCTGAACGAGCGAGGCAGCGGCTTCGAGGACTGTTCAGGATTTGGCGATTCGTTTACCTGTGCCAACGCCGTTGCGTGTATTAACCATGCAAGGTTGATGAGCGGTGAAGAGCGCTTGTCAAAGGATGACGTGGTGGTGCTCATTGGATCCCTCAATGCGGTATATGATGACGCAAGCGGGTTTAGGCACACGCTTCACGAGATAGCGAGAGGGTGCTTTGCAGGCGCTGGATACACGATCGAAGAGGCTGACCGCTTCTATGAGGAAGTCTGCAAGAAAGCCGCCGAAGAGCATTACGGCGGTAAGAATATAGCAAGGCATCAGTGATGGGTGCGGCAAAAGTCTTGAACTGGGCTATGCCGCAATTCCGAGACTCTCCCGGTATTCGACCGGGCTCAGTCAGTGCATCTCGTTATACAGAAGTGTCGTACCCTTCGCTCAGGATCTGGATGATGATCACTGCGTCCATTACACGCTGCATGCCAATCCATAGTGCCTTGACGCCGGGTTAACCTAGTGTTCCGTCCCAGAAATAACCTTGCATAGCCGAGCCACTTTCTGAAGGATGGATTCGGCGGTTGCCGTCCAGACGAACGGACGGTTGTGCTGGTTGTACTGTGCAACATAGCGCTCAATGCTGGCAATTATTGAGAGTTACGTAATTCATGACATCACCAAAGCTCGGCTTGCTTCCAGCAGGCAACGATGATCGATTTGCGCTTCTGGCCGCTCTTGAGCTTGTTTCGAGCGGTGTGCTTCAGTTCGGCCAGGTTATCAGGGCAGAAGTTCGCCAATGCGTGCCGCTTGAGCCAGGCCCAAAGGTATTCGACTGGATTCAGGTCCGGGGCGTAGCCGGGCAGCAGCGCCATCTGGATTGCGCCATCCGTGCTGTCAAGGTACTCGCGCACGACGCGGCTCTTGTGCTGCGCTGCGCCGTCCCACACGATCATCAGCTTGCGCCTGAGTTGCGCGCGCAGCGCTTTGAGGAATTCGATGATTTGCGCGCTTCTGATCGCGCCGTCGTGCAGTCGGAACACGAAGTTGGTACGGGTAAGACCGGCGATGGCCGAAACGTGCTTCCAGTTGAAGTGGTACTGAATGATCGGCGTGCAGCCCTTGGGCGCCCAGGTGCGCACTCGTGTGGGGCGCTCCGAGAGGCCGGATTCGTCAATGAAGACGATCAGTCTTCCTTCGGCGGTACTCTTTTTTTGAGCGCGGGCCAGGTCTTGCGCTTCCCGGTCAGTACCGCGTCCTCGTTGCGCTCGATCGCCCGGCGCTCCGGCTTTTGCGAGCTGAACCCCAAGGCGCCCAGCAACCGCCACACATGTACCTCGCTGAAGGTAACGCCGTACAGTCGCTCGATGAGCACCCGTACGCGCTTGAGCGTCCACAGTTCGGTACCGAATCCGTGTGTCAACGGGCTCTGCAGCAGCGCTGCGCGCAGACCTTCGAGTTGGGCCGCATCCAGTTGCGCCGGCCGCCCCGTGGCCATCACGCGGAGCGCATCGATGCCACCTTCGTCGAGTCGGGCCTTCCATGTGTATGCAGTCTGCCGCGCCACTCCGACCATCTTTGCCGCTTCGGCGGGCGTCTTGCCCGCCAACATCAAGCGACCGGCACGCACCCGCTTGCGCGTAGCGTCGTCCATTTTGGCCATCAACCCCGTCTCCCTTCAACGTGATGACCGTATAACGCACCAGCAGAGAATCGGTTGTCGTGAATTTAGTAAATCTCAATAGCTGGCGTACATTTCTGAAGGAGCCGCGCCGGATAGCCTGCTGCGTGATCAGGCCAAACCAGCGCTCCACCTGATTGAGCCAGCTCGAATACGTCGGCGTGAAGTGCATGTGATAACGCGTGTGCTTCGCCAGCCACGCCTTGACCTTGGGATGCTTATGCGTAGCGTAGTTATCGACAATCAGATGCACGTCAAGATCCTCCGGAACCGCCTGATCAACATGCTTCAGAAAGGCCAGAAACTCCTGATGTCGATGACGCGACTTGCATTGCGCGATGACTTCGCCCGTCACCGCATTGAGCGCAGCAAACAAGGTTGTCGTGCCATGCCGGATATAGTCGTGCGTAACACCTTCGCGGTAGCCCAGACCCATCGGCAACACCGGTTGCGTTCGCTCGAGTGCCTGGCACTGGCTCTTCTCGTCGACACACCACACCAGGGCGTTGGTTGGTGGGCTCAGATACAGGCCGACAATATCGCGCACCTTCTCTACGAAGTACGGATCCGTAGAAAGCTTGAAGCTCTTCGAGCGATGAGGCTGCACGCCGAACAGCGACAGGTATCGGGCCACCGAGCTCTTCGAAATACCCGTTTGCGCGGCAGCAGAACGCACACTCCAGTGCGTTTTCCCGTCTGGCTTCTCATGCAGGACCTGCGCCAGCAACTCGGCCACCGCTTCGTCGTCATGCGCGCGCGGTCGCCCCGGGCGCGCTTCGTCATGCAGACCAGCAAGCCCCTGCGCGACAAAACGCTTTTTCCAGTGCGTGATCGCAGGGGACGTTACTTCACATTGAACCGCGATTTCCCGATTCGTATGACCGTCAGCTGCCATCAGCACAATCTTTGCCCGGCGCACCAGCGAATGAGGCAGCGACCGCGAGCGGCTCATCGACAGCAATTGCTCCCGCTCCAGTTCCGAGACCAACACCTCGATTCCCTTGCGCCCCATGATCGCCTCCACTCAACATCACTTGATCATAGAACACCACAATTCATTGCAAAGTGATTTCTGGAACGGAACACTAGACGGTGTTATGCACTTTTGGTGAGGGATGCAAAGTGAACAAGCATACGCACGGAAAACACGACAAAGTGCAAGCCAGCCAAGGTTTCGGGCAGTCGCTCGTAATCCCTGGCCAATCGGCGGAAGCGGTTGAGCCAGCCAAAGCTGCGCTCGACCACCCAGCGACGTGGCAACAGTACAAAGCCTTTTTTCGCCTCCGAGAGCTTGATGACCTGAAGCTCAATGCCCTCGTCGAGTGCCGCCTGCGCGGGCTCTTCGCCGGTGTACCCCTGATCCGCAAATGCTACCTTGACCGTCTGACCCGTGACCTGCTGGACCTGCCGCGCCAGTTCTCCAACCTGTGCGCGCTCCTGTTCGTTGGCCGGCGTCACATGCACTGCGAGCAGTTGCCACAAGGTATCAACCGCGATGTGCACCTTGCTGCCTTTCTTGCGTTTGTACCCGTCATAGCCTGCACGCGGTCCGCTCTCGCACGTCGATTGCAGCGTCCGGCCATCAAGGATCACTGCACTGGGCTGACCTCGCCGATCCTGCGCCACCCGGATGATCGAGCGCAGGTCATGGACCATGGCTTCGAAACAGCCCGCCTGAATCCAGCGTTGCGTCTGCTGATAGACCGTCTCCCACGGCGGAAAGTCATTGGGCAGCAGACGCCACGGCGCCCCCGCGCGGACAATCCAGCGCAAAGCGTTGAACATTTCGCGCAATTCGTATCTGCGTTGCGGTGCGTCTTTGCTCATCAAAGTCAGGTACGGAGCAGCGAAGTACCACTCTTCATCCGACACATCCGTTGGGTAGGGTCTGCGTTTTTTCATCCGGCCAGGATACCAGGTCTGGCCGAAAGTTCATAACACCGTCTAACGCCTTTGTGAACTGCCAGAACGAGCTGGGACACCGCGGGAACATCCTAGTCCACTGAACCAGATGAATTGCACCGGCTGCGTCGAGTTGAATCGGAATACTTCCATTTCAACGGGGTGGCCTGCTTGTTGTATTGGTGAATGTAGGAAACGCCATCCAGCCCCTTGCACCTCGTCTGCCGGACGCCGGCTTGCGCTCCAGGCACGTCCCGTCCGAGGAAGTAACGGATACTTTCGACTCCCGCTTCGTTTGCGACGTGTGACGAATGCGTAGAAACGACGAACTGGACCGGCCAGGGCGTCTTGTCATCTGTACTGTCCACCAGCAACTGGGCCGTTTTGGCGAGTTGCCGAATGAATACCTCCTGCATCTGGGGATGCAGACGCGCCTCGGGCTCCTCGATGAAAATGAGGTGGACGCCTTGGGCCGTCGTTTCGGCGCGAAAGGCTTTGTAGAACCCGGCCAGTTGCAGGAGGATGAAGATCAGATTGCGCGCGCCGAGGCCGTTGTACGATTCAGGCAACGCGACGCCGCTGTAGCCGGCGTAACGAACTTTCGTGAAATTGGACAATAGCTTTCGCACGTCAAGAAGGGGCTCGGTATGCAGTTCCTGATTGCCTAACCCAGGGTATCCAAAGCTCTTCAGGGCTGGGGATCAATCCCTTTAGCTGTCCAACGAAGTTCGTATCAATCTGCGATTGAATACCCTGGACGGCTTCGGTCAAGGCATCTGTGATCTGTTTGTCAGCCGCATCTGCCGAAGCGGATGATGCCGTTGCGAACAGAAGCTCGACCGTCTTTGCAAGGACATTCGACTCTCGTGACGTGACGTCATCCAGGCCACGCTGCGCGTTGATGAAACCCGTCTTGACCAGACCCTTCACTGCGCTCGGAAGGAGATGACGCTGGTTTCCAGCATCATTGGGGTCTTCCGCCCATATGCGTGTTGCATAGTTACCTGGTATCCGATCCCGTAACGTACGAAAGAACGTTAGTCGAGTTTCGGCGGACAATGGCGTTGTCGGCAGACCATCAAGAAGCGGGGAAAGCTGACCGTCTTTCAGCTCGTAGCGAACGACTACAAGCGCCTCGGTGCAGTCAGGGTCGAGGTCGATGACAAACGGACTCAGCGGTCCCAATTGCGGCTGATTCGGATCGTACTGGAAAGTCAGTCGCAGCTCGATGCACGGGATGAGAGCCCGGACAATATCGTCGTGTTCAGTGTTGCTCCGAGCCTCCCAGGTTCGACGAAAGTCCTCATAGCAGGCGCTTGAGAAGTCTTCAAGCTGAAACTGCGCGCTTCCGTCGGCGATTAGCCGTCGGATGACTTCAGAAAGCGACGTCTTGCCACTGTTGTTGCGGCCCACGACGACTGTAGTAAGATCTTCCAAAGCAAGTTCGACATCCGAGAGAAGTCGGAAGTTCTTTATCTGAACATGGTGCAGCTTCATTTATCCCCCGAATTGGCAATTGAAGCGTTGGTTTCGGCGCGAGGCGAAGCGCCCAATTCTCATATCCGGCGGCGCGCTTAACGCTCCGGTACAACGCTCCGGCACTGACACCCTGCCCACTCTCGCCGACCTGAGCGTGCCGCAGCTGGCGTCCACGAAGGGGGCGCGGCGGACCGCATTTGCGGGGAAGTGCCGCGCTATGAGTTTGCCCGCCTGATCCGGACAGGCCGAAGATGAGGAGCTCATGTCGCCTTGCGGGATCAAGCGAACGCTATCCGCAATGCTTTGGCGCAGGTTGAGAGCGGTGTTGTCGACGAATCGTCGTCTGGTCTGGACTTACCCGGATAGTCCCGCGTGACGTACCTCTCCAAATGCGCTGCCGGACCATGAAGACTCGTGGTCACCAAGGGTTCTTCTCTTTCGATTTCTTCTGCTGGGAATATAGTCGATACGCAGTGGCCAACAGGAAGGTTCAATGCACTCCTATCCAGGTTGATAGGTGCCCTGGGCGCGTCAACAGGCGCAGTCGAGCACAATCTCCGTCCTTCTTGTCGGTTGGCCACGCAAGCATCTCACCAAGCGGTCCGGCATGGTCCCATTCACCACGGAAGTCCTGACGTTCCAGCGGCGAATCATCCTGACGGCTTCGGCGTCGATTGATGTCGCATGCGTCAGTTGGCAAGCGCAGACTCGTTCGAGAAACATCGCGTCGGGAACGACATCGGGATCAGCACTATATATGCCGTCGGTATCGGTCGCGATGATCAGGTCGGCCCCCACCCACCCAGCGACGAACGCCGCAATCGTATCCGAAGTCATCCGGTCGATGTCGATAACGTCGTTGACCGGCAAATTCAGAAGCACGTCGGACGGCGCGAAGACCTGCGGAACAGTCCGTTGTTTCTTCAATTTCCGCAGTGAGCGAGAAATAGCGAATCCCCCAATCTCCGCCAGCAGGTAGGCATGCTGATCCATTGCAAGAACCGCCATGGAATAGGCCGTTTCATCGCTCAGCGCCAGTTTCTTCCGGTACGACCGTACCACGTCGACGAGTTCTCCTCCGCCGGCGATCAGGAGGACAGGGTGAGCGGCGGCGACCTCGCGAAGCGACGAGCATAGCTTCTCGACGTGGCCTGGAATGAGACTGCCTCCGATCTTGATTAATGTCGCCATACCGGCCTTTTCTCAGATGTACCAGAATCCCGGTCGATCGGGCTGCGATACGTCGACAAGGTCGAATTGCCCGTTGCCCAGCACCACGTGCAGAAAAAACGTGCAGAGATGGTTGCACTTCTGACTCGCCAGCATCTTCCGGAGCGCATCCCTGACGAGTGACTCTCCCTTTCCGGACGCGCGTATCATGCTACCGGCCACGAGGTCGAAGTACCCGTCTCCCGACGTGAGCCGCTTGTGGGACAACGCACTGAACCGGATCGCCATATCCGATTCCTTCGCGATGCTATCCAGTCGGCCGGCAATCACTGGCGTGCGCCCATCGCTGAGCGTCATTCCGATGATCTGGGCGACGCCGCCGTCACGTAACGCGTGCGGCAACCCTTCCAGGATGCGTCCGATGACGCGAAACCCATCCGGGCCAGCGTATCCGACCCGCGGTGCCGGCAGTGCGTCCGGATACGGCAACAGCGGAGGATTCGCGACGATCGTGTGGAACCGCCGCCCTTCGACAGGCTGATAAAGGTCGCCGTGAAAAACGTCGAGGCGATCGGCAACGCGATTCAGGCGCGCATTGATCCGCGCCAGCCGGGCCGCCGTCGCATCGATCTCTACGGCCGCTACGCTTCTCGCGAATCGCGCGCAGTGCACCGCGTGTAAACCCGGACCCGTGCACAAATCCAGACAATCCCCGCCGCTGCGCGGCAGCATGCGCGCCAATAACGCGACGGAATCTTCACCGAAGTAAAACGCAGGATTGGGACCGGGACGCTCGCAAATCAACCAGTTGCCCCAGACGGGCAAAATCACGAGCCCCGGCGTCGCGATCCGGTTCTCGGCGAGCGCGACAATCAGTCCTATGTCCATCAACGCCGGAATCAACGCCTGAAGGGAAGCGGGAATTGCATTCGCTTCCACCGATTCGTTCATCAGGAACAAATCGACAACTGACTTCAGTGAAACGGGTATGGATTCCCGGTAGGCCCGCCAGGCATTCGGCCTCGGTATGAGCGGATCGAAATTCGCAACAAATTCTCCATATCCCGATCTGGCCAGCCAATCCGCAAGCAATCCCGTGTCGAAGACATCCTCACCCCTCCTGCGGCATTCCAAACCGACGCCCTGAAAATCATGTTCCATCGCGCCTGCCTTTGTTTGCGTTTTGTGCACCACACTCGTCCGGATGGTCACTCGGCCATGCCAGCGACTGCCGCTCGATTTCCATGATAGTTATGTTGGCGCGATCCGTCACTTGAAAACCGACAACTGAAAGCACGATTCAAATCGATCGATATACTGCCGCAAGACATATCGCAGTCGTCACTCCGACGCGTTGCGTGATCCGGACAACCTCCGGGATCTGTAACTTTCCTGGAAGCTGTCCTCAAGGTGGTCTCAGTCGCCCGAGCATCAGTCTGATGCAGGAAATCCAGACGGAATGCTTCGGCGGACCTGACGGAGACCTCTTAGTCCTTCGAAAGCCTTCGCGAATGATTCATCCACAGGGGCGTCAAGTTATCCGGATTGGGTATGCGAAGCGGCGGGTGCAATTAAAAATCATCGCGTAGTGATGCGGCGCAGCGGCATGCCATCGACATACCCGGCTCCCATTGCGCGTACGACTCCGTGGAAAAATTAGCAGCCCTAGGGTCGACGATGGCTCATCCAGTAGAAGGATCGCTTAACGATCCACCTCTTCGGCAATATGACGAGACGAGGCGATGCGTTGAATTACGTTCCACTACCGTATGCAGCCAGCCCAACATTGTATGCGTCCAGTCGATCAGCTAGCCGCCATCGGCAAACAGAGTCTGCAGCGAGCCGAAAGCGGCGAACAGGCGCAGCAGCAAAGCCTTGGCGCTCACCCGGTCGCGGATGCCCGCGGCATTGACCACCACGGGCAGCAACAAGCCCATCGGGTCTACCGCAATGTGCCGCTTGCGACCCAGAACTTCTTGTACGCGTCGAAGCCGCGCTGCCCACTTTTGCCGTTTTCTTCACCGACTGCCAATCGGTGATCGCCACGCTCGGCGTGGGCTGCCGGCCGACGCGCACGCGCAGTTGCCCCGCTGATCAAATACAGGAAGCGTTTCGAATCTTTCGCTTGAGCAACGGTCCCGGCTGCAGCACTCCTGCGAGGCGATTTCGCTATCACCTCTTCGCCTGACGGGTGCAGCAATTCGCATCCGCGATCTGGCTATGGATCCGCGCACGCTTTGTCATTCCCCTTTGAGCGCTGAACTGCCTCCGCCCTTGCCTCACCTCGCCGCTCCAACATCGCATGCGTCTCGCGCGAAAACGGTGGAGTGCCACGGCACATTCGCTTCATGCATCGCTGGCGCGATATGTGGTCAGCAGGGTGCGCAGCCGTTGACTGAGCGCGGGCATTTCTTCGGTGGGGGCAAGCGCGTCGTTCGTCGCCGCGTGGATCGCCTCAAGCACGATGTCGGGACCACCCGCGCGGTCACGCGCGACGATTGCCGCGGCGTGTCGTCTGCGCAACGCGTCGTATGTGCGGAGACCCGGGATGATGCCGGCGCCATGGATGCAGGCCGCCAGTGCTGCGGCATCGAGTATCGCTTGTCCCGCGCCGTTCGATCCGACAGGATACATCGGATGAGCGGCATCGTCCAACAGCGTGACGGGACGGTGGCTCCAACGTGGCAAGGGATCGCGGTCCATCATGGGAATTTGCAGAACTTGCGTCGAATTCAGGATGAGCGATCGCACGTCGAGCCAATCGAACTTCCATGAGAGGAAGACGGCTGGCACCGATGTCGGCGCGATGACGGCGTGTCGCTCTCCGATCGCGGGATCGTCGCGCAACTCCAGCACCCAGTTCGCGACGATCTCGTCAGGCATGTCAGGGTCGCGGACGGGATAAGCGACCAGTTTCCCGGTCTCGATCCGGCCACAACGCAGCATCGTTTGTTGGTCGAGGAGGGGGAAGCGCCTTGTCATACCGCGCCACATGACGATGCCCGAATGCCGGACCCGCGAGGCAACAGGATGGAACTGCCGGCAGACTGCGGAATGAATGCCGTCGCAGCCGACCAGAATGTCGCCGCGGGCGGGGGTGTCGCGGCAGTCGAAATAGGCACGTGCCTCACGTCTGTCCTGCTCGACTCGAACCAGCCGGTGTCCGAACTGGACGGCATCGACGCCCAGTCGCCGGTGAACGGCATTCAGGAGCGTGTGTTGCAACGCCGCACGGTGAATTGAATATTGCGGGAATCCGAAACCGCCTGCGATACCCAAGGGTTCGCTCAACAGGATCTGGCCAACCGAACTCGCATAAACGGACGAGCGAGGCAGCATGGCCGTATTGCGCAGCTCGGATACCAGCCCGAGTCGATGGAGTTCGCGCGCTGCGTAGGGCTGGATGTTGATGCCGACGCCCGCAGTCTGCACGGCGGATGCCGCCTCGAACACCTGGCAGGCGTACCCGCGCGCATGAAGCTCGAGGGCGAGCGAGAGTCCGCCGATTCCTGCGCCGATGACGATGACGGCTGGCATGTGCGATGTGCTTGAGGTTCGAAGGGCCTTTGCCTGCTTTCCGCGCGCGGTGCCCAATCATCTCATTGACACCGGAATGCGGCCGTATTCCGGGTTGACGATCTCGACGACCTGCTGGATCAACTCCTCAAGGGGCGCGCGCCCGTCGATGCGCAGCAGCGGGACGTCCGCCGCGAGGTGCAGCATGGTGGCCTTGACCAATTGCTGAAACGGCACGAAATCGGCAGGTCGGCCATTGCATTCGAAGAAGTTCATCTCGTGTTTTCGCTGATGCGCGATTTCAACCGGCGTATCGAGGAACAGCACCTTCCCGGGTTTCGGAAGCGATCGACACACCGAATAGAGAAAGGGCGCAGCCATGTCCAGGACTTTCATTTTGGCCGCGAACTTGTACCAGTAAGAGTCCACGATGACCGGGTGGCGCTGGGCCAAAGCGGGACGGACGATCATGTCGTACTCGAGCGCGGCGAGGTAGCAAAACTGCGCGGCGCGCGAATTGGGGCCCAGGCGTCGCAACGTCTCCGGCGGATCCAGATCCGGCAGCAGATCGGGAAACAGGGTGACCGTCGAAAACTGCTTCCAGTGCGCGATCGTGATGTCGGGGTAACGATCGGAAATGGCATTGAGAAGTGTCGTCTTGCCGCTTGCATCCACACCCAGGAGGCAAAAGAACTGGCCGGTTTCAAGCATTCGATCCCTCGCTGCGAAGAATGGCCCTACGGTTTCGGCATCGGCGGCGACTGGACCTTGCGCGCGATCCCGTGCAAGACATAACCGATTGCTCTCGGCTGGACTTCCATGATTTGCGGCGACTTTCTCTTGTGCCAGACGGTTTCCGGCCTGCTTTGCAGAATGACCAGGTCATCAGGACGATACTGATGGCGGTCGAATGCCCACTCGATGTCCTGCGGCACAGCGAAGTGCTGTTCGATCCGCTTTGCGAGGCGCGCCAGCGCGATGATCTCGTCCGTGTCGAGACAGGCGGTTCGCCGTTTTTCGACGGGAATCGACATACGGCGGACCCGATCCTTTTCATGGTCGATCGCGTACTCGAAGTGCTTCGACGATAGATGCCGTTCGATGACTTCCAGCATGACCTTATCGAGCACGTAGCGATCGGGCGTGGCCTCCCCCGACACGACGCTCTCTCCCAGGCCCCAGTTGGCTTCGATCACGATCTTCGAGCGATCGCCGTTCGCGGGATTCAGCGTGAAAAGGACGCCGGCCGATCTGGCATCGACCATTTTCTGAATGCCGACACCGATCAATGCGCTTTCGTGCGAAAAGCGTACCTTCTGCCGGTAGGAGATCGCCTGAGGCGTGAAGAGGCTGGACCAGCATTTCCGGATCTTGCCCAGCACGTTGTCGGCGCCGCGTACCCACAGGTATGTCTCCTGCTGTCCGGCGAAGCTGCTGTGCGCGAGGCATTCGGCAGTCGCGCTGGAGCGCACCGCGACAGGAAGATCGGCGACCCCGCAGTCACCGGACAGCTTTGCATAGGCCTCGGCAATCGCGACTTCGAAAGCTCGCGGAATCTCGACGGATTCGATCAGCCGCCGTATCGCTTGGCTCGTTCTCCTCAACGAGGTGAGATCGTCGACGACGATGCGGGCGAGCAACCTGTCAAGCGCGTGCATCGCGTGTTGATCGAGAAGCGCTGCGTATACGTCGGTCGCGACGGCGAAACCCGCAGGAACCGGAAAGGCGGCGCGCGTCAGTTCGCCCAGCCTCGCATTTTTTCCGCCCACATGGGCGAGCAGCGCGAGGCTGCATTCGGAGAGCGGGCGGATCCACGCCCGCGCGTCGTTCAACTGCGATGTCATGAGAGGATCTGCACCGTTCCCGAATCGCCGTTGACGCGTATGCGCTGTCCCGTCTTGAGCAGCCGGGTCCCGAATCCGGTTCCGACTACCGCCGGCAAGCCATACTCGCGCGAGACGATAGCGGCATGGCACATCACACCGCCGACGTCCGACACGGTGGCCTTGATCCGACTGAAGACGGGGGCCCAGCTTGGCGAGGTGACCGGGCAAACGAGAATCTCGCCTGGCTGGACTTCGTTGAGCTGTTCGGTACGATTGATGATGCGAACCGGTCCCTCCACGATGCCGGGCGACGCCGCGCAGCCCTTCAGCTCCCGTTGCTCGCCCTCGGCGGACTCGATCCCGAGCCAGTTGATCACCGTCTCCTGAGTGATGCCCCAGAGCATGATCAAGAGCGGATCCGTGATCGATTCGGGCGGCGTTCCCAGCGCGGGCGGCGGTGGCGACCGGCGAAACCCATGGTAGATTCGCCGGCGATGCTCGATCTCGTCAGGCCATATACGCGGCCCTCTTGCGTCGGTACCGACCGACCATGCGGCGATCAGGTCGTAAAGCGCCGCCTGGATTTCATATCGGTTCAGAAAGAAGATGTCGTCCGTCGACGCGATGAAGCCGTGATGAACGAGGATCTTCCCGAATTCGCGCATCTTTTGCCAGAAGACGGTGTGGTGCCAATGTTCGACGAAGAAGTTGTGGTTCTCGACATACGGATACACCGTTCGGGCCAGGTTCAGGAGCTCCGCAAACACCTTCCGGTCCTCGTCGTTTTTCACGAGCTGTGCATATTCGGTCGTGATGCGGTCGCGTTCGCCGCGAATGGCGTCGAGGGGGCGTTCGATGTTCCCGCCTTGTTCGAGCTTCTCGATATAGCTGCGCAGCGCGACGAACGGAAAGGAAAGGTCGTCGATCCAGCTGCGATCGTGATGATAGAAACCTGTACCGGTGGAAAAATTGAACCAGGGCTGCTTCGCTTCATCCAGCGCGCTGCACCATTGCCTGCCGTTCTCCGTTTCCTCGAGGTCGGCAAGTATTTTCGACGGCGACGTGGCCTGCTTGAGGACGGGCCCGATGTCGAGCGCGATGGCAAGGCGCGCGAGCTTCCTCAATTCGTCGTCCGGACGGAAGAGCAGGAGGTCGGTCCCGGATACCATCTGCGCAACGGTCTGGTCGGAAATGCCCGGAAAGGCCTGCTTGCAGAATTCCAGAAAGGTCAGGTAGGCGGCGTACCCGAGATTCAGCATCTCGAAATGGTATTGCCAGATCTTGAGCAGATTCTCGATGGTTCGATTGTAGGCTTCGAGCAAGTGGTAGCCTGAGGCCACGCCTTGACCTTCGGTGACGACAGCCTCCGCTTCGAGCTCCGGCAAATCGCGGATCTCGATCGCTTCGAGCGATTCGATATGGGCTCGGGTCTTGCGCAGCCACTGCTCGTAGAGCTCGTCCCAGTGCTCAAAGTAATATCCGGCGCGCCGTCTGAAATGTTCGGCGCGTTGCTCGATCAACGCAGGGTCGGTGACCGGGTTCGGACTCAGATACAGGTATCCGTTCACGATGCGCTGGTCGATACCGAGCGCAGACGGCATCACGAAAACACGCGTATTGTACTGCGATAGCGCGACCCAGATGGCTTCGCAGATGATCGCGTCGAACGGGTACAGCGGCTCGGCATGATGTATCCGGTCCGCAAACCAGAACCTGCTTTCCTCGGATGTCCGGCGTTCTTCACTGAAGACGTGATAGTACGGATAGAGCCGCTGCCAGCCTTCGCATCCCAGTGGCACCGCGACTTCGAATGGACTCGGGAATTTCCCTCGCGACGAACGGTTCATGTTCGATCCTTGGTTCGCGTTGCCAGGTGGAGGGCGTAACGGGCAGCCGTCCCCTTTACCGTGCCGATCAGGTCGAAGCAGTCAGGCCCGCGTTGCCGACCGCGTGCTGCACGCGATCGATCATCCCTGCCGTTTCGCTGCACTTCGTACCGCACACGTGCGCTAGCGCTTCATCGGCGGTCGTGACGCCGTCGAACAGGAAGACGAGCGCAGCATCCTGTGCAGACAGGTTCACGACCGTGCCGAATTCATTCAATCGCGCGATCTTCATGCCATCGCCCGAAAACGAGAAATCGACGTCGAACTCGAGGGACGGAAGGGGGGGCGCGGTCATCGGCGACTCGGTCCCGATCCAGTCATGACCTTGCGGCCCGTCGAATCGTTTCCCGGTCACGCGGCATTCGGCCCATAGAAATGCCGCGCGGGTGAACGCGACAATGCGTCGTGCGTAGACCCGCGAAGAAACCCTGTCCGGATATTCGGGTGTACGCTGCAAATTCCAGAACAGGTCCGCAGCGCTCAGGCCCGTGGGTCGCCCGAGGAGTTCGCGTTCCCACCCGGATGGCAACTGACCCAGCGTGCGGCTGCGCCACTTGGACAACGGATTGGTGCGGCCGTAACCGGCCAGCAACGCATCGACCGCGTGGCCGAGCAATTTCTGCGCGGCAAAAACCAGCGTGCGATAGTCGCCGGTTTCGTCATATCCCACCATGTCGATCTGGATCGTTCTCCCCGCGTGGCGGGCGACTTGCAGCTTGAGCCTGGCGAGCGCGGTGTCGGACGGCCGGAATGCGGCGTCGGAGCGCGTCGCCGACGGGCTGCGCAGAAGTTGTCCATGACGTAGCCGGTGGAGCAGCAGACGCTCGTCAAACGTAAACTTCGCGGTATCGGAAACATCCCATGGCTGGCGGGACCAATGATCGAGACGATGAATCAGGCTCTCGATCACGTTGTCCGGAAAGATACGGATGTCCACCACGCATTTGCCCAGCGCCCAGATGACCTCGTCCCGCGGTGGCAGCGCGGACGCCGGGCGGGAGGTGATCAGGAGCACGTCGAGGTCGGACTTGCGGGTTCCCATGCCTTCGGCCAGCGAGCCAACCGCTAGGAGGATGTCGTCGTCCTCGAGTCCGACCATGTCGGCAATACTCGTGCGGACGGACGGCAAGTCGGTTTCGCCCCAATGCAGAAATTCTTCCACATTCATTTCTTTTCCCGTTGTGCGAATGTTTTATTCTGGCCGGAACAACCTGCCGATCCGAAACGACCTGCCGGTGTCAGTCGAATACTTTCTTGTCTAGTTCCTGCAATGTGATTTCGTTGAAGTCGTGGAATCGCTTCCGGAACAGGTCATGTATCTTGCCGGCAGCGATGCGCGCGGCATGTCGTTCGATCAGCATGCCGGTATACGCAACGTGACTCAGCTCGTCGCGCAGTAGCGTATCGAGCAGCTTCACGACCTGCGGAAGACTTTCGGGCAGGCAGTGGGCGCTGAGTGCGTCACGCTGCAACAGATGATGGATCGTAGTTCTGATCTCGGCGATATTCATCTGGATGAAATCGTCCACGGTGGGCGGCCTTCCGTACGGCGACCCTTCGACCACGAACAGCGATTGCGGCATCGAGTAGCCTGGGGAGAGCTGCCGCAGTTCCATGCGAAACGCCGGACTGACGGCGCCGGGAAAGGTCAGGTCCAGCAGCTTCAGATAGAACAGCGCGTGACCGGATTCGTCGACCGCATGACGTTTGAGGAGGTGCTGTTCCTGCCCCTCTTCGGCGCAAGCCGCCATCGACCACAGGCGAGTCGCCCCGTCGCCTTCGCGCTCGGCATTCGTGATCAGCGATGTCGCCAGCCACTGCCTGCTTTGCGACGCGCCACGGTAAGCCGCCGCATAGGCGCGCGTGCCGTAGGGAGGCTCATCCTGCAGCGCGGCTTCCAAAGCCGACAAATAAATCGGGCACCGATCGCCGAGACCCGACTGCGACAAAGCGACCCTGGCAGCGATGAATATCCGTTCGCTGGTCTCATCGGCGTCCAGCAATACGTCGACAGGCAGCCCGTCTTCTGACGGAACAGGCGTAGAGCCAGCGAGCATCATCGCAGGGTCCCCCTAGAGAGAATGGGAGCAAGGGTCGAAGGGCGCGTTGACTGCGACGAACGCGCGATCGGCGTTAGGGAACTTCGCTGCGATTGCGTCGAGCGTTTCTTGATCAAGCACCAGCTTTCCGTTTTTGATGTGACCGGAAAGCACGAGGCCAAGCCGGTTTTCCTCGATTTGCTTGGCGGCATCGAGTACATCGTCTTTGTCGTATTGCGACATGTTCTTCCCCTTCTCGAGTGAATGACGTAACGCGCCCGGATTGAATGGGCCCCAGCGCGTTTACAAAACTAATTCACGGCGCGTCGTTGTCAAGGAGATTTGATTGCCGGGCCATCAAGTTATTCGGATTGGGTATGCGAAGCCTCGACTGCAATATAAAACACACCTCCTAGCAGGCTGTTGAATTTGGGTCCCGTGTAAACGGGGTTTGAGGGACGGGCGTTATGGATATCGTGTTCATGATCTTTGGCAGCGGATGCGATGCGCGGAATGGATGAGATGCAGGAACCCCTGTTCACGACGGTCAAGCTCGAGGACTTCGTCCCGGCAGATCACCCGTTGCGACCGATCCGGTTGCTGGTGAATGACGCGTTGAAACGGCTCAACGGGCTGTTCAGCGTCATCTACGCGGACACCGGCCGTGCCTCGATTGCGCCTGAGAAGCTGATGCGGGCGCTGCTGTTGCAGGTGTTCTACTCGGTGCGCAGCGAGCGCATGCTGATGGAGCAGATGCGCTACAACCTGCTGTTCCGCTGGTTTGTCGGGCTGGCGATTGAGGACGCGGTGTGGGACCACTCGGTGTTCTCGAAGAACCGCGACCGGCTTCTGGAGCATGAAGTCGTGGAAGCGTTCTTCACCGAAGTCATGAGCCTGGCGGACAAGCGGGGCTTGCTGTCGAGAGAGCATTTCTCGGTGGACGGCACGCTGATTCAGGCGTGGGCCAGTCACAAGAGCTTCCGCCGCAAGGACGGCCCGGACGATGGTCCGCCAGCCGGCGGTGGCCGCAACGCCGACACTGACTGGAAAGGCGAGCGACGTAGCAATGCCACGCACGAGTCGACTACTGATCCGGAGGCGCGATTGTTCAAGAAGAGCCACAAGAGCCCGGCCATCCTGTGCTACCACGGGCACATCCTGATGGAGAATCGCTCGGGGCTGGTGGTCGGCGCCGTGGTGAGTCACGCAGATGGTTTCGCCGAGCGGGCCAGCGCATTGCAATTGCTCGATTGCGTGCCAGGCGCTCATGCGAAGACAGTTGGTGCCGACAAGGCGTATGACACCCGCGACTTCGTGAACGATTGCCGCGCTCGCAACGTGACACCGCATGTCGCGCGCAACGATGAGCGTTGGGGCGGCAGCGCAATCGATGGTCGCACTTCGCGGCATACGGGCTACCGGATTAGCCAGATCATCCGCAAACGAATCGAAGAGCATTTCGGCTGGGGTAAAACGGTCGGTCGGATCCGGCAGACGGTCTATCGCGGTATCAAGCGCGTCGACCAGCACTTCAAGCTGACGATGGTTGCGAGCAATCTGACCCGCATGGCCCGAATGCCAGGGGTGGTGCCGCAAGGAGCGGCGCGATGAGCCGTCACGGCGTGAAGACTGCGCGCCAGCGGGGCTGCATGCGTGCGCATGCCCCGCGCGGATCGCGCGGCAAACCGGCAATTCAGCGGGAAATTGCACGCGCAAGTCTCCTGAACGTAGCTTCGGTCGTCATGACGGGGCGCTTTTCAACAGCCTGCTAGAGCGTGTTAGGAACTTTGAAGTACTGGCACGGCGTGGACAAGCATGAGCATTGCGAAGACGACGAAATGAAGCCCAGCGAGAGTTTCGGGAAGCCGTTCATAGTCACGTGCGAGACGCCGGAAACGGTTGAGCCAGCCAAAGCTGCGCTCGACCACCCACCGGCAGGGGAGCAGAACGAAACCCTTTTTCGTTTCTTCGAGTTTGATCACCTGAAGGTCAATGCCCTCGTCGAATGCAGCCTGCGCTGGCTCCTTGCCCATGTATCCCTGATCGGCAAATGCCACCTTGACCGTTCGTCCCGTTACCTGCTGGACCTGCCGCGCAAGCTCCGCTACCTGTGCGCGCTCCTGTTCATTGGCGGGGGTCACGTGCACCGCCAGCAACTGTCCCAACGTGTCTACTGCAATATGTACCTTGCTACCGCGCTGCCGCTTATAACCGTCATAGCCCGCACGCGGGCCGCTCTCGCAGGTCGACTGTATCGTGCGGCCATCGAGGATGACCGCGCTGGGCTGTCCCCGACGGCCCTGTGCCACGCGTATCACCGAGCGCAGGTCGCTCACCATGCTCTCAAAGCAGCCAGCCTGCAGCCAGCGTTGAGTCTGCTGATACACCAGCTCCCACGGCGGGAAATCATTGGGCAGCATCCTCGACGGCGCGCCGGCACGAGCCATCCAGCGCAATGCATCAAACATGTCGCGCAGTTCGTATTTGCGCTGGGGCGCGTCAACGTCCATCAGCGTCAGATACGGCGCCGCGAAACTCCATTCCTCATCCGACACATCTGTCGGATACCCTTTGCGGTCGGTTCTTTTCATCCCGCCAGGATACCAGGTCTCAATCGAAGTTCCTAACACGCTCTAGACGCGGCATACCCCGTGACGAGCAAGGAAATCATTTCCGCTTCTGGCGCGAGTGCCCGTTCACGCACCATGTCGTTATCTGGGACCAGCAGGGACACTACGAAGCTGTGACAGCCAGGCGTCCAAGCACGGAAGAGACGGCGCAAAATGATCGAACCGATGTTTGACCCCGACATACCAGCTCCATAGGGCGCAAAGTGACAAGCCTGCGCCTTGGACGGTATGACGTAGAACACTCAACGGCTGGCTGCAGCCAGCCAACGCGTACAGTATCAACTTCTTCTTGCCGGCGTATCGCCCCAGGCGTTCTCACGCAAAGTGGTTCCTGGTCGATGCAATCGGGCTGTTCTCAACTAATGTGGTTTCATTCTCACGTAATGAGGTCCGGCTTTGTCCGGATGGGTACGAGTTCCCGTGCCATGGACGCGACTATGCATTTTTGACGCAAACCGGTTTGCCGAAGGCGTTGCACCGGTTCAGCAGGTTGGCGATGATTATGCCTTCGCCTTCCTGCGACGCAAGCTCCTGCGTCAGCAGGCGCTCGCCGATGCAGCGCTTGATGCGCGAGATCTGTGCCTCGACCAGCGAGCGCACATCGTAGCCGTATTTCTTGTGAAATGCATAGATACCTTTGTCCTCGATGTATCTGACGATCTGGTCATGCCGGCGGGTTCGCTCCTCGCCGTGTACGACAGCGTGAGCTGGCGGTGGGATGACGGGCGTCACGCCCGCGCCCGAAAGCGCTTCGGTATGCTCGATGCTGTAGTACGCGCCATCGGCAATCACCCGATCCATCGGCACATCAGCGGGCAGCACGGCGTCCATTCCTTGCTGTCCGATACTTCTGTAGGGCACTGTCACGTTGGCGAGGTAGTCACGTAAGATGTCACGATGAAGAAAAGAAAATCGCTTTATCACGGCCACCGGTTCCCGGCGGCAATCATTAGTCTCGCGGTTCGGTGGTATTACCGGTTCCAACTTAGCCTGCGTGATATTGAAGAACTGCTGTTCGAGCGCGGTGTCGTTGTCAGTTACGAGACGATCCGCCGCTGGTGCGACAAATTCGGCGCGGGCTTCGCACATCGCGTCAAAGCTGCTCGCCGCAAGCCTGGCCGCACATGGCATCTGGACGAAGTCTTCGTCACGTTGCGCGGTGAGCCTTATCTGCTCTGGCGGGCCGTCGACCAGCACGGCGCCGAACTCGACATCCTGCTGCAGAAACGTCGCGATAAGGCCGCAGC
Source organism: Paraburkholderia sp. JPY419 (assembly GCF_050435705.1). NCBI lineage: Bacteria > Pseudomonadati > Pseudomonadota > Betaproteobacteria > Burkholderiales > Burkholderiaceae > Paraburkholderia > Paraburkholderia sp. JPY419. The sequence continues at coordinate 958,780 of NZ_JBNDKV010000003.1, forward strand.
AAAGCGCTTCTTCAACCGCGTGCTGGCCGCCTGTGCCGACGCGCCACGAAGGATTGTCACCGATCAGCTTCGCAGCTACCCGGCAGCCAAGGCCGACATCCCCGAACTGGCGAACGTCAAGCATGTGTTCGTCAAGGCTGCGGCCCGGGTGAACAACCGGGCAGAGAATAGTCATCAGCCTACGCGTGAACGTGAGCGGCGCATGCGCGGATTTCGCGACCCGAAGCGCACGCAGGCTTTTCTCTCCAGCTTCGGTTCGCGTTCAAGCGACACCTGCTACGTGCTTCGCTCTATCGCAAACAACTCGCATCCCGATTCGCTGCGTGGCGCGAATTCACCGGCATCGCTCAAAATCCGTCGACTGTCTCCTGAGCGATTGACTCTTCACCGTAGTCCGTGCCACTGCCGACAAGTTGACAATGCCGTAAAAATACTGTCCACGGATCGTCGTCGGCAAATACGTGATGTCCCAGGAATACAGCTGGTTTGGCGCGTCGGCGCAAACCGAACGGGGTTTGCTGCGAGCATGGGCCGGCCGCTCGCTGCGCCGGTGGGCGAGTTGCTCTCGGCCTTCAGTACCGGGTAGAACGTCGATTCCGAGGCGGTATAGCGTTGCTGGTCTGCCGGTCGCGGCACGATCTGGCTTGGCGGCAGATGACCGAATTCGGCCGAGTTCGCGACTGCCAGAAGCTCGGCGCGTTCCTCGGCAGAGAGCTTGTGGCGCGGCTCGTGGTGCCGTAACGAGCGCCCGTCGGCTCCGGTGCAAATAGGTAGCGTGGTCGAAATAATCTTTATAGATTTGGATACCTTATCGATTGAACAGGACGGCGTTCCAAACCGCGGGCGCGGTGGTATCGCTGAGCCTGAGCGCGCAGAGGTCGAACTGCGCCTTGCGAATGCGATGCATCAACTCGATGCCTGAAATCCTGATCGCGGCACTTCTGAGCCGTTTGAATCCAAGCATCACGTTCGTTCTTGACTTGATGTGACGATGGTCCTGTTCGATCAGATTATTGAGATACTTCGAATAGCGCACCTTCGTGTCCTCGGGAAGCAGGCCGTCAATTTTCATCTCACGCACGGCCCGGTGCGACGCAGCATACCCATCGAGGGTGACCGTCTCCGGTGGCCGGCCTTGATGTTTGACCGCCTTGCCGAAAAAGGCTTTTGCCGCGGCCACATCGCGCTTGGACCTGAGCATGAAGTCTACCGTCTGGCCGTCCCGATTGACCGCCCGATATAGATAAACCCATTTGCCCCGGATCTTCAGGTACGTCTCGTCAACCCTCCACGACCGTCCCGCAAACGTGGCAAAATGATTCCAGCGCTTGACGAACTCGGGCGTATAGCGGCGCACCCAACGCAGAATCGTCGTGTGAGCCAGCGACAACCCTCGCTCAGCCATCATCTCGACGAGATCGCGCAGGCTGAGTTTGTAGCGCAGATACCAGCGCACACAAAGAATGATCACCTCACGGTCAAAATGACGGCCGGCGAATAGCCCGTCCAGACTCTTCAGCTTGTTCATCGCGGCTCCTCAAATCGGTCAGGGCGACACTCTAGCCGATCCTTGAGCGCTATTTGCACCACAACCTTTGGTGGCTGGCCTTGATGTTTGATCGCCTTCCTGAAAAAAGGCTTTTGCCGCCTGCACGTCGCGCTTCGCACGAAGCATAAAGTCAACCGTCAGGCCAGCCCGATCAACCGCTCGATAAAGGTAAACCCACTTACCACGAATCTTCAGTGGAGTAAGAAACAGGGCGTAGTCGAACTATTTCCCTGTTTCTCCTCCCCGAACCGGACGTGCGCCTCTCAGCGCATCCGGCTCTCCATTGAGGTGTCGCTCATAGCAAAGGCAACATCAGCGTAGCGCGACTCGATGGTGCGACGCGTCTCATCGGGCAATATGTACGGATTTTCTATGGGGGTTCGCCAGGTGAATCGACCCTTGCGGCTGGTGACGAGACGCCGAAGCGCCACTTCGCCGTACCGACCCCGACTATCCCGGCCTTGCAGCACCCATGTCGTAGTCCTCCCCGGTTCAGGGGCCCGGATATGATCGCGCATTAAGCAGGCGCTTGCGTCTCGTGATGCCGGGGGCGATGTCGTCGATCCTCGCATTGGCGAGCAGCAGCCCGATCTCGGCGGCGGTTAGCCCGTCGTTTGACCACCATGTCGTCCATTCAACGGCAGCGGCTCAACCGTCGGATTGCACATCAAGCCTTCTTCGGCGAGCGCCGTGATGATCGAGACCCCTTCACACTTCGTGCCAGCGCGCACCTGACTACCTTGCTAGCTAGATCTCGGGCCGCGCGATGGATACCGTAGAGTACCCGCAGTGGAAGATTACATTGGCTTCTGCGACGGCCCGTCTCTGCGGGGCCGTCCGAGGTGGGAGCCTCGTTGAGGCTCCCAATCTTGCGGGTGGCAGAAAACAAGATCAATTTCGGAGCTTCATCATGCCCCCACAAGGCTACTTCACGCTCCCGCCCAACATCCGCTTCGGCATAACGGGGTTCGCGAATTCGGCGGGGACTCAGACGATCAATGTGCTGGTCGACAAAGAAGTCCGCGCGACTTTCACGGGCCAGAGCACCGACAACAAAGTGATCGGCTCGCAAGTCCTGAACTCCGGCAAAGGCAACGTTCAGATAATGGTAACCGTTAACAACAAGGCATCGGATCTGGTCTCGGTCCAAACAACGCTCGCAAACAGGCTGAATTTCGCGCTGGTCGGTTCGGAAGACGGCACCGATGGCGACTATAACGATGGCATCGTGGTCTTGAACTGGCCGCTCGGCTGAACAAGACTGTCGTAGCGGTTTGCGGCACGTCTGGAGTGGGAGGCGTGTCGTCGCGCTGCCAGGTACCACAATAGTCCACGCACACGGAAAGGATGTCGCACAGCGCGTCGGTGGAACTCGCTACCCCGATGACAGAGAAATCGAAACTACGAAGCAGCACGGTCAATGGATCGCGCGTGCAGAAGCAATTTTGCGCATCGAATTCTCAATGCCGCGACAACCGACATGCTTCGCGGATTGGGGAGCTACACCGTCTCACCGTGCGACCGGCAGATCGCGCACGCATCTCGACAAACAGCGGCGAGTCGATGAAGTGCTCTTGGTCGTTTGCAGATGGATCGTAGGCCTGCGAACAGGCCCGGTCGTTCACGACCGACATCATTCGAGACAGCTATGGTGGTTTTGAAACGAGACTGCATAGGAGCGCAAATGGAAATGTCATTGCATATCGCGATGGCACGATAAGGAGATGCTCGATGCGTACGACTGGCGCATACCTGATGCAGTCGAAGATGCGCTGGTGCGCGTGATGACGGAAGGTGCGGATGGACGTGAAGGGACATTTGCCATGGAGAAGGTGCTTACCCACATAATGCGCAAAAGGCGCGTATATGACGATCTTCCGTTGTTTGAATGCCTGCGTGACGGAAATCTATCGGCATTAGTGAAGCTCGGCTTTATGCCCGGTTTTGCATTTTTCATTATGGCGTTTGGCGATCTCAATCGGTATGTACTGCGTCGCCTGCCAGCGACCGACATCTATCAGCAACGGGTGAACGCACATACATACGAAGACGATCATCATTGGCCGTGGTTTCTCGAAGATCTGGAAAAACTGGGCTGGAGCCAGATGGCTACTACTACGGATGCGTTGCGCGCCCTGTGGTCCGAGGAGACCCACCATAGCCGCTTGCTCGTATACGAACTATGCGCAATCCTGGCTGGGTGCAGCGGCGTCGAAAAGCTCGCCGTTATCGAAGCAATCGAAGAGACTGGAAACGTGCTGTTTGCACTGACCACGCGGTTGGCCGATGCAGTGCGGGACCAGACAGGTATCGAACTGCGCTACATGGGGGCGTTCCATTTCGCTCTTGAATCAGGGCACTTGCAAAATGGAGGACATGTCGACCTGGCTCACATTGAGTTGAACTGCGAAGAGCAGGATCGGTGCATCGCTCTCGTCGATCGAGTCTTTGATGCGTTCGCTGGTTGGTCACATGAAGCCGCCGCCCAGATCGAACTGGCTGCCAAGGCGGGAAACAGCGTTGATTGTGGCGCAGCTGCGCAGACGCCATTTCACATATAGCGGTCGCCATCATGGCACACGACGCGTCGCGCCAGGACGACACCGCCGCGTACGATGTCGCCTTTGGCCTCTTCATCTATCCGGCAATGCTGGTTGCCCATCGCCTTGGATCATTTCGTCGGCTGGGCGAAGGCGCATCCACACTCGCTGAGATTAGCTGCGCACTTGGGCTCGCCAGACGCCCAGCGGAAGCGTTGGCAAATACAGCTGTCGCACTTGGCTTTGTCTATCGTGAGGGGGAAGCATACCGGTTAACGACACTTGGAGAGGATCTGCTACTCGAGGGCAGCCCGACATATTTTGGCGCTCTCTGGGACTTGATGTATGACAACGCCGAGACTTATACTCTCAATGGTATCGAAGAGGCACTGCAGCGCAATACGCCCAAAGCATACGTTGCGGCAGATATATTCCGTACCCGAGAGCAGCAACGGGAACTCGGCATCCGGTTCACCAGAGCCATGCAAAGCTTTAAAGGCCAGTTCAAAAAGGCTGCTCAGCACGACTGAAGATGTTCCAGCAGACGAGTGAGCAGGCTAGTTTGAGGAATGCTTCGTGAATGTCAGATCAGCGTTCGAAACGAATGCGAAGACGACGGAAACCATGGAGCCACGAATGAGTCCGTTCGACGACCCACCGGAATTTGCCGAGGCCGCTGTCGTGTTCAGCGCGGCGCTTGGCGATGACCGGTCTGATCCCGTGCTCGCGAAGTCGGCAGCGATGCGAGTCGGAATCGTAGCCTCGGTCTGCGTAGATGATTTTGGGCTTGCGAAGCGGCCGGCCGCGGGTGCCAGCGAATCGCTGGGATAGCGTCGACCAGCGGCAGCAGTTGCGTGACATCGTTGCGGTTCGCGCCGGTCAGGATCGCGCTGACAGGAACGCCGTTCGCGTCTACGAGGATGTGGTGTTTGGACCCTGGTCGTGCGCGATCGGTGGGGTTTGGCCCAGTTTTTGGCCCGCCCCAACGGCTCGCACGGACGATGAATCGACAGCCGCATATGAGAAATCGAGCTGGCCAGATTCGCGCAGCTTGTCGAGCAGCAGCCCATGCAGCTTGTCCCAGCCCCCGGCCTGCTGCCAGTCGTGCAACCGACGCCAGCAGGTCGCTCCGGAGCCGAAGCCCAACCGGGTCGGCAGATGGTTCCATCGCATCCCTGTCTTCAGCACGAGCAGGATGCCGTTGAGTGCTGCACGGTCCGAGACCGGCAGGCGCCCTGGGTATCGCTTGCGTCGCGGTTTGGGCGGTGGAAGTAGTGGTTCGATCAGTGCCCACAGCTCGTCATCGATGATAGGTGCCGGCATTCCTTGATCCGTTGTTCAGGCATTCAAGGTTAACCGTTTCGCGGGAAAGTAAACAGCCCTTCCGCGCTCTTTTTGAACTGGCCTTTTAGCGTCGCACATGCGCCGGTCTGGCCCACGCGTCTTGATCTCCGACAGCATCGCTTGATGCTCGATATTGGGGGCGGCGGCGGGATCCACATTAAAGGCGCGTTGCTGGGATCTGTCGCAATAAGGCGGTCTGCTATGCTGACGGGCCTTAATGGGTGACTTGATCGATGACCAAGAAGCTGAGTCCGGGTGTGGCAAAAGTACTCAAACGGTTGCATTACCCGCTGGACGTGATGTTGCTGTGCGTTCGATGGTACTTGGCCTATCCGCTGAGCCTGCGTCATCTCGAACAGATGATGGCCGAGTGCGGGATTGCGGTCGATCATTCGACGGTTCATCGTTGGGCACTCAAACTGTTGCCGGTCTTGGAGAAGGCGTTTCGACGGTGCAAACGGACAGTCGGCAGGAGCTGGAGGATGGACGAAACCTACATTCGAATCAGGGGGGAGTGGCGGTATCTCTACCGGGCTGTCGACAAGGCAGGCAATACCGTTGATTTTCTGCTGCGAGCCCGACGGGACAAGGCTGCGGCCCGGGCCTATTTCGAAAAGGCAATCGACCAGAATGGCGAGCCCGAGACCGTGACGCTCGATAAGAGCGGATCGAATCTGGCTGCCTTGCAGGCGATCAACGCCAGGCGGAATCTGCCGATCAAGGTCCGCCAGAAAAAGTATCTGAATAACATCGTCGAGCAGGACCACCGGGCGATCAAGCGCCGGACCCGCCCGATGCTCGGGTTCAAGAAATTTCGTTGCGCCCGCATTCTCCTGGGTGGCATCGAAATCATGCACATGATCGTCAAGGGGCAATTGAACGACGGCGGCGTTGGGCAAACTCCCGCGCAGCAATTCTATTCACTGGCTAGATAAGGAGTCCATACCATGGCGGACTTGGCCGACCTCTCGCTCTTACTGCGACAGAACCCGAAAAAGCCACCGACCCTCAACCAGATGATCCGGATGGTTGCGACACTGGGCGGCTTTCTGGGGCGCAAGGGCGATGGAGAACCCGGCGCGAGGACACTGTGGATTGGCATGCAACGCGTCATGGATGCGGTAATCACCATTCAGATCCTGCGCGAAGGCTATGACACTTCTGTATAACGAGATGACTTTAACCCCGTCGCGCGAAAGGGCGGCGGTGGGAGGCCCGCTAGATGATTTTCAAGTTCCGGCGCCTGCTGCTGCGCCTTGAGCGACTCAGCCACCTGCACTACGCTTTGAAAACCCTCGCCTACACGATGATCAATCTTCGGCACTACTGCCGAAGCTGATCACTCGCTTCGAAACCTTTGTTTCATCGCTGGCCATCACGCCGTGGTCACGCTCGCCCGCGTTATGCCGAACTATTCGCACAACGACACACATCGTGCTCAGTGTGCTCCGACCCGATACCATGGGCAACTGGGAGAACTTGACGGCAAGGCTGGCCGCGGAAGTCAAGGACCGGCTCACCCCATGATTGGGCAGATTGCCATCGATCTGGGAAAGCGGAAAAGAGGATGTAAGGATTTCCTGATGCGAAAATCAGGATGCCGCGCCTCGTTTTTCCAGCTTCCGCTGAATGTGACAGGGATTGTGGTCGCTGACTATGAGTCGTCGAAGCGCAATTGGAAAACCGGTGCATCATGATCGCCTATCTGTCGGAGCCGGAGAACGCCGTCGAGGAAATTAATTCGGTCTGTCTACGACTGTTCGATGAGTGGTGCGAGACGCGTCGTGTGACCTTGCTTGCGTATCTGATGCACTGCTGGCCGTTGCTCGACAGCACGCCGAAGATGCTTAAGCGTCTTGGCGAAACCATGCGCGATCTGCGGCTCTATCACGTCGACCAACTCGACGAATCAGAGTTTCAGGCACTATGTGAACTGGCCGATCTGATTGATGAGCTGATCGAGCGGCCAGCGCAGATCAGAAGCGTGCGCTCGTGGAATAGTGCCTGAACATGATCAGAATACTCATTGCGGACGATCACGCGATCTTGCGCAGCGGGATCAGGCAGATCATCGCGACAACGGTCGACATGATCGTCGCCGCGGAAGCTGCACAGGGTTCGGAAGTGATCGACAAGCTGCGCAGCTGCGCCGTCGACGTGCTGCTGCTCGACATGACCATGCCGGGCATCAGCGGAATCGACCTCGTCCGGCGCGTGTGCGTCGAGCAGCCTGCGCTGCCAGTGCTGGTACTTACCATCCACGACGACGCGCAGGTGGCGTCGCGAGCGCTGCGTGCAGGCGCGACGGGCTACCTGACAAAGGACAGCGACCCCGCCGTGCTGCTCGAAGCCATCCGCAAGATCGCGGGCGGCGGGCGTTTCATCGATCCGAGGCTCGTCGACGCAATGGTCTTCGACAGGCACCGCGGCGACGTGCCACCGCATGAAGTGCTGTCAGACCGCGAGTTTCAGGTCTTGCAAATGCTCTCTGCGGGAAAGAGCCTTAACGAAATCGCGGATGTGTGCGCGCTCAGTGCAAAAACGATCAGCACCCACAAGATGCGGCTGATGCAGAAACTCGGCATCACGAACAACACCGACGTGATCCGGTACGCGATCCGGCACGGACTGTCTTGCGTCAACTAGACTACCTGCGAATTAGGTCGGCGGGTTGTGGTGCAAATAGCGCTCAAGGATCGGCTAGAGTGTCGCCCTGACCGATTTGAGGAGCCGCGATGAACAAGCTGAAGAGTCTGGACGGGCTATTCGCCGGCCGTCATTTTGACCGTGAGGTGATCATTCTTTGTGTGCGCTGGTATCTGCGCTACAAACTCAGCCTGCGCGATCTCGTCGAGATGATGGCTGAGCGAGGGTTGTCGCTGGCTCACACGACGATTCTGCGTTGGGTGCGCCGCTATACGCCCGAGTTCGTCAAGCGCTGGAATCATTTTGCCACGTTTGCGGGACGGTCGTGGAGGGTTGACGAGACGTACCTGAAGATCCGGGGCAAATGGGTTTATCTATATCGGGCGGTGGATCGCGACGGCCAGACGGTAGACTTCATGCTCAGGTCCAAGCGCGATGTGGCCGCGGCAAAAGCCTTTTTCGGCAAGGCGGTCAAACATCAAGGCCGGCCACCGGAGACGGTCACCCTGGATGGGTATGCTGCGTCGCACCGGGCCGTGCGTGAGATGAAAATTGACGGCCTGCTTCCCGAGGACACGAAGGTGCGCTCTTCGAAGTATCTCAATAATCTGATCGAACAGGACCATCGTCACATCAAGTCAAGAACGAACGTGATGCTTGGATTCAAACGGCTCAGAAGTGCCGCGATCACGATTTCAGGCATCGAGTTGATGCATCGCATTCGCAAGGCGCAGTTCGACCTCTGCGCGCTCAGGCTCAGCGATACCACCGCGCCCGCGGTTTGGAACGCCGTCCTGTTCAATCGATAAGGTATCCAAATCTATAAAGATTATTTTGACCACGCTACCTATTTGCACCGGAGCCCTTTCATCGACCTATCTATGCACCAACGCCCATTTGATCGCTTTCACTTGCCAGTTTCGCCATGACTCTCGCCGGGCAGCTCGGCGCCGTGCGCACGGATCGCGGCAATCAGCTCGGCCGGCGTGATCTCATAGCGCACCTCGCGCTGAGTCCCGGGTTTGCGCTGGTCGACGTCGATCAGGAGCAGGCTTTTGCCGTCGGGCGCAGCTTCGAGTCGCACCGTGCGCCGCACGCTCGCGGTCAGCGCGTCGCTGTCAGTCAGCAGATGGACGGCGCCGTGCGCGCCATTGTGGGGGGGCATCGGACCAGGCTCCTGAAAAGACTCACCGGCGATACCTGCAAAAGCTCACCGTCCGAATCGGACGGCGCGTTCAGTCGAGGTCGAACAATGCCCGGTCTGCCGGCCGGGTGAGAGCCTCATCCATCATTTGCCGAAAGTCGGCTTCGTCCATTTCTCCGCGCTCAACTCGCCGCAAGACGGCCTCACCCACGAGCGCGAGCTTTCGTGCCTGGTCGGCTTTGCTCTCCTTGTATGCCTTGCGGCGCGCCTTGTCGGAAGCTTTTCGTGCCTCTTTTTCTTCTGAACATGCGCCTAGGATACGAAACCTAGGGCTTGATGTCCAGGTTGTGTTAGCCGCTCTAACTGGACTCGAAAGCACGGAATTGCCTGGACTGTCCGGATCGGCGGCGGTGATCGGAGATCGACATAACGAATCGTTGCTCAATATTCAAATTGTCATTTCTGAAAAGTTCTCGGGGCAGGTGTGTCAATGAGCCCAACGAAATCGATCTCGATTCCCATGTCCGCTTTCTTCATCACCTTCGTTCTGCCGCCGCCTTACCGTCAACCTGACAAATCCGTCAGGGCTGCAGCGCCTACGCCCGTCAGCGTTACAAACAAATCTTCCAATCACCCTTTCCGATTTCAAGGAACAAGCAGTCGTCGGACCACCCTTCCATTTCCGCTGCGACTGCAGGCATAGCTCCAACAAGCACAGTCGCCGCCATTAAACCAACGAATACCATTTTTTTAAGCTTCTTGCGCATGTCAATCCCCATGAATTGAAAACAAAACTTTATGACACTTCGATACTGGCCTACAAAATCAGAAGATCTTCAATTAATGCGGGTGTATGAATGCATAGAGCAATCAAGCCTAGTACGGCACTCGATTCTCTAGCTAGAGGGTGTTATGAACTTTCAGTTGGACTTGGTATCCTGGTGTGATGACACCACGCAAGCCATACCCGACTGATGTGACGGACGAAGAATGGAGCTTCGCCGCTCCTTACTTGACCTTGATGAACGAAGAGGCACCGCAACGCCGATACGAACTTCGCGAAATGTTCAATGCGCTGCGCTGGATGGCGCGAGCCGGTGCCTCGTGGCGTATGCTGCCGACCAACTTCCCGTCGTGGGAACGGGTCTATCAGCAAACACAACGGTGGCTGAACGCGGGTTGTTTCGAGGCGATGGTTAGCGATTTGCGTTCGGTGCTGCGTATCGCCCAGGAGCGCCGGGGGCAACCCAGCGCGGTTATCCTGGATGGACGCACGTTGCAGTCCACGTGCGAAAGCGGCCCGCGTGCGGGCTACGATGGCTATAAGCGCAAGCGTGGCAGGAAGGTACACATGGCGGTCGATACGCTGGGCAAGCTGCTGGCTGTGCACATTACGCCGGCCAACGAGCAGGAGCGAGCGCAGGTTGCCGAGCTTGCCCGCCAGGTTCAGCAGGTAACGGGTCAGACAGTGAAGGTGGCATTCGCTGACCAAGGCTATACAGGGGAGGATGCGGCGCAGGCCGCGCGTGATGAAGGCATTGAACTGCAGGTTATCAAGCTGCCGGAGGCTAAAAAAGGCTTTGTCCTCCTGCCGCGTCGCTGGGTGGTCGAGCGCAGCTTTGGCTGGTTGAACCGCTTTCGGCGGCTCATACGAGATTACGAGCGACTTCCGCAGACGCTTGCAGGGCTTCATTTCGTCGTCTTCGCAATGTTGATGCTCGTTCATGCTGCGCCGATTGTCCAAGGTTGCTAACACCCTCTAATGTCTCCCGGAAAGGTAGACGCTAGTTGAGCCAATTTATATACCAAGGCATAGGACCACCGACTTTAACTCGTCATCGCTTGATCAAAATCAAGCCCTATTGATAGGAGGGCGATTTCACTCAGGCCGATAATGCCTCGAGCGGCAGCCGCTTTCCGATGTCAAGATCGAACCGGCCGTATGGATTGATATGGGTGTAGATCGACGGCAACAGCGCGCGGAAGTCGGCGGCCTGCACCATTGGCCACCAGCGTGGCTCTGCCAGTACACACTGGATCATCAGCGTGTTGACGTACAACTGGTTGCGGGTTTCGGCGGTATTCATGTCCAACAGGACAGCGCGTGCGCCATTGAATTGACGACTTTGCTTCGTTGCGCTGCGAAGGAAAGTTGTCAATTCACATCAGTGCGCAGTAATTCTGTCAATTGGCCTTCGCCTGAGACCATCGCATCTGCGCCCGCGAGGTGGACTTCTTGGTCTGCTTTCCATGAGCGTCAAGCCGCTCGCTTTGCCGCGTCCACGCGACGCCTGTCGCCACGATGGGTTCTCAGGCGACGGTCGACGCTTTACAGGCGCAGGGCACTCACTGTACGAGCAGCAATCGATTCGGTTTAGAAGGGAAAGGGGCAGAGACAGGCTTGCCTTGATGGCGATCTAGGAACACGATGCGTCGTCGATTTCCACGTAGAATTCGATGAGCACGAATGCATGGCACTACTTGTTGGTGAGAGGTGGCCTCACTTGTTCGGACAGTCTTCTGAGATTTTTAAGTGGAACGTCCGGGGCGGTCATGCTGCCAATTTGATTGCAGACAGCGTCGCGAAGTATGCCTCATCCGGCGTGCGGTCTTCCAGACTCGAATGAGGTCGTCTCTGGTTGTACAGATTGATGTAATTGCCGATTGAGCGCCGGGCGTGGCCGACCGATTCATAGGCTTTCAGATACACCTCTTCATATTTCACGCTTCGCCACACGCGCTCGACGAACACGTTGTCTCGCCAGGCACCTTTGCCGTCCATGGACAAGCTGATGCCCCGGCTAAGCACGGCCTCGGTGAACCCTGTCGCGGTGAACTGGGCGGATTCAACCGGTCGTCGCAACACCTTTGATCAATGAGGTGTTGCATGGGACAAAGCGCAAAACAGGTGTATCGGTTGACAGGGCGAGGAGCGATGTACTCGCCGGGCGCGCCATCACTTGGACATGAGATCGAGCGTCAGTTCTGGCGCCAGATCGCGACCGGCATCACAAGCGAGAAAGCAGCAGAGGCGGTAGGCGTATCTCAAGCGGTGGGGTCGCGCTGGTTCCGCTATCGTGGTGGCATGCCACTATTCATGTCGAAACCTATCGCTGGTCGGTACTTGTCGTTCGCTGAGCGCGAAGAGATAGCATTGCTTTCTGCCCAAGGCCTCGGGGTGCGCGATATCGCCCGCCGTATCGGACGCAGCCCATCAACCGTTTCGCGGGAACTCACGCGCAACGCGGCGACTCGTGGTGGTTGCCTTGAATATCGCGCCTCGGTCGCGCAGTGGAAGGCGGAACGGTTCGCCAAACGACCAAAACCAGCGAAGCTGGCGACTAATGCAAGGCTGCGCCAATATGTACAGGAGCGCCTGGAGGGCAAAGTACATGACGCTCATGGTCGTGAAATTGCCGGGCCCAGGCAGGCACCGTTCAAGGGGCGAAATAAACCACATCGCGGTGACCGAAAGTGGGTCACCGGCTGGTCACCTGAACAAATCGCCAATCGATTGCAGGTAGATTTCCCGGACGATGAGTCTATGCGCATCTCTCACGAAGCCATTTATCAAGCGCTCTATATTCAAGGGCGCGGCGCGCTCAAGCGCGAACTGGTGGGCTGCCTGCGCACCGGTCGCGCGTTGCGCGTTCCCCGAGCGAGAGCGCGTGCCAAGGCGTGGGCGCACGTCAGCGAGGAGGTGATGATTTCCAGTCGGCCTGCAGAGGCGGAAGATCGTGCTGTGCCGGGCCATTGGGAAGGCGATCTGCTCATTGGCCTGAATCGATCTGCGATCGGGACGCTGGTGGAAAGATCGAGCCGTTTCACGATGCTCGTGCACTTGCCTCGGGAGAAAGGCTATGGACTGATTCCGCGCACAAAAAACGGACCCGCGCTGGCCGGCTACGGAGCGGTTACGATGGCTAACGCACTCAAGAAGACAGTGGTGGACCTGCCCGCCCACTTGTGGCGATCATTAACCTGGGATCGTGGCAAGGAACTGTCCGATCATGCCCGCTTCACTATCGAGTCCGGCGTGAAGGTATTCTTCGCTGACCCGCACAGCCCATGGCAGCGTGGTACGAACGAAAATACCAATGGCCTTCTACGACAATATTTTCCTAAGGGCACAGATCTGTCCCGGTGGAGTGCTCGGGAGATCCAAGCCGTTGCTCAAACATTAAATACCAGGCCCCGGAAAACGCTCGGCTGGAAAACGCCTGCCGAAGCTCTGGACGAGTACCTAAAATCCGTTCAACAATCTGGTGTTGCGACGACCGGTTGAATCCGCCCTGGCTGCCCTGGTCTGTATTGACGATCTCCGGTTGCCCGTACTTCGCGAACGCTTCTTCCAACGCCTCGACAGCGTGTATCGCCTCCATCGTGATCGCTACGCGGCGGGCCAGTACCTTCCGGCTGGCCCAGTCCACCACGGCGGTCAGATACACGAAGCCGCGCGCCATCGGGAGTGGAGTAAGAGACCGGGCGTAGTCGAGCTATCTCCCGGCCTCTCCTCCCCGAACCGGACTTGCACCTTTCAGCGCATCCGGCTCTCCGCTCAAGTGTTGCTCATAGCAAAGGCGACATCGGTATAGCGCGACTCGATAGTACTGCGTGTCTCATCGCGCAGGATGTACGGATTTTCCGACGGTGAACGCCACCTGAATTGGCCCTTCCGGCTGGTGACGAGACGCCGAAGCGCCACCGCCCCATACCAACCTCGACTATTCTGGCCTTGTAGCACCCATGTCGTAGCTTGTCCCGGTTCCGGTGCCCGGATGTAGTCGCGCATCAGCGACCGGAACCCACGCCGATACCTGCGCGCGAGCCAGTATCCGAATTTCCAGAAGACCGTCCGATCAAGCTTTCTGAACATGGTGGCCGTGAAGTCCGTGTATTGATAGAAGGCGGCCCAGCCGGCAATCTGCCGATTCAGGCTTTCCATCAGGTCCATCCTGTTCATGCCGTAGTTGCCCGACAGTTGCTTGACTAACCGCTCGGCGAAACCCCGGTACTTCTCCCACGGGATCGTCGTCACCGGCCGCATGCGGCCACGTGGTCCCCGTTTGCGAATGATGCGATGACCGAGGAAGACGAAGCCGTCGTTCACATGCGTGATATGGGTCTTCTCCATATTCAGCGTGAGCTTCAGTTCGCCTTCAAGGAACCTGCGACACGCTTCACGTACTGCCTCGGCATGTTCGCGCGTGCCCTTGACCACAATCACAAAGTCATCCGCGTACCGACAGTAGGCCACTGCTGGTTTCCACTGCCGGTTTTCTCGCACAGTAATGGGACGCTGTTTGAGAATAGCGAAGTGCCACGCCCACCGATCCTTCCGCACCTTCTTGCTCAGGTAGTTCCTCTCCATCCACGCATCGAATTCGTGCAACATGATGTTGGATAACAGGGGTGAGATGACACCGCCCTGAGGAACCCCTTCGCTTGCGGCGCGGAACAGATCGCGATCAACGCAGCCTGCCTTGATGAATTTCCAGAGCAGGGCAAGGAAGCGCTGGTCGGCGATCCGCTTGCGGATTCCTTTCAGAAGCAAACGATGGTGAACGGTGTCGAAGTAGCTGGCGAGGTCGCCCTCAATAACCCAGCGTCCGGCGACACTTGGCTCACCACTGTCCTGCAACTGAAGCTTCACCGTGCGAATTGCGTGATGTACGCTACGGGCAGGTCTGAAGCCATATGAAGCCGGATGGAAATCACTCTCCCATATCGGCTCCATCGCCATCAGCATGGCCCTTTGCACGATTCGATCCCGTAGACAAGGGATGCCGAGTGGTCTGAGCTTGCCGTTCGCCTTCGGTATGTACACGCGCCGCGCAGGCAGCGGACTATACGAGCCCGCCAACAGTTCGTCGCGTATCGTCGCCAGTTCATGCTGGAGATTCGCTTCCATCATGCGCTTGTCAACGCCGTCCACTCCCGGTGTGCGGGCTCCGCCGGATGCCAGCGTGATGCGAGCCGCTTCGCTCAGCCAATCCCTGTCAGCAGTCAGTCTCAGGAGTCGATCGAACTTGCGCTCCTTGTTCTCCGTCGACCATGCCGCCAGTTTGCTTTGCATTTCACTGATTATCAAAGGTCTTCACCTCACTGTGGTCAGTTAATCAACCAAGCAAACCACTTCAACTGCCTCCCTTCGCCATGTGACCGGCTTTCCCGGCCTCGGACTACTACGGAGGCTCCGCCAGCTCGCACATCATCGGGGGCACACTCCCTTAACATCTTTGCAAGCCTTCCCCAGTTCACATGCTGGACTCAACGCATGGGGGAGGTTGCCTGTCGCAGTCTTTATCCTTGCTTGCCGCAAGTCGTCGCGAACACCACGGTCTAGCTGCGCGCTCCCCGTGGTTCCATACTGACCCGCTACATATCCAGTCAGCATTCGTGTCACCGGGCCATACGTGTGACCGGCGACAGTTCGCGTCCTGCCCGTAAAGCGGTGTGGGCAGGGGTGACACTTCAACCCTCAGATGCGGTTTAACAGGTTCGTGTTCCTCAACCGTCCCATGCTCAGCCTGGAGGCTCATCTTGGCGTAACCGCTTCGCCGCAAGCCCCGTTTCCCACGGACTACGTCACCTTGCCAGTGTCGGCAAGTCACCGCCGCTTCGGCTCACTTCCTCTCGCAGCAGAGGAAGGGCATGCCCGGTACTACAATGTCTACTCCTCCGGGTACTGCATTCCAAACATGCTCAAGCAGTTTCACCCCCATACGGGCGGGCTACGCTGGCTGGGCGTACTATAGCTCTCGTCCATTCGCCAGCTTTTCCCAACCGGACGCTTGTGCTTGTGGAAGCGCCTTTGGAAGAGCGGCAGCAGCTTGATGACCCAGCGGTACACCGTCGAATGATCCACCGCGATACCACGCTCGTCCATCATTTCCGCAAGATTGCGCAAACTCAGCGAATAGGCCACGTACCATCGCACGCACAGCAAAATCACTTCAAGCGGGTAGTGAAGGCGCTTCAGGACCTTGGCCAGGCCCGGCGCGAGTGTGGTTTGCGGTGTCTTCGTCTTCTTCATCGCACAGTTCAAAAATTCGCTACCCAATTTTAACGTGGGCCTTACTGCAACAGAACCCACAAGCTCGCGCGCGCCGCTTATTACATGATGCGGGAGGGCAAACCCTTTGACCTCAACCGATGTTTCAGCTGACCTTGGCGGGGGGTGACGAGCCCGGCGGCATTGTTGACATCAAACCAGCAAGTTGATTGGGACACACCCCCGGCCATCCCCGATGCAGCGTAACGACTGAGACGCCCAGACCATGAGCCCGAGCAAGCCTGGTGCCCACACAGGTAACCATATTGTTGTCTCACCCCATGGACATTGGCCTGGTACCGACGGCTTTCTGGGGCTCCACGTGAGCCAGGGGCGAAGACCAGAACACCGGCACTCGCCTTGAACCCGATGGGTGACTGGTGCGGATCAGTTCCGCAACCAGATGAACGAAATACCGGATGCGCCGCGACGCTTCGCACGGGATCAGCGACCGCTTCGCAACAACGCAAGGCCGCGCCTTGTGCGTAGTGCTGTACCGCTTTCCAACGGCCTTTCAACGGGTGACAATGCCGTCCGTCATGACAGAAATGGGCCATGGCAACGATGGCATGCGTAGCCTAGCGCGCAGGGCGACAAACGGCAGACGCGCCTGCCATTTTGGTGTAAAATAGATGCCAAATGGCAGGAGGTGAAACCATGAATCTTATCGGAAGGGTCTCAGCCGACTCACTGCTCGGAGGTCGCACTGTTTTCCCGCGCGCCCCTCGATCGGGGCTGGAATGGGTAGACGTGGTCCGCCATGGGATTTCATCGCAGGCGCTCGATGCGATGCTCAGATCGATCGGACTATCGCAGGCGGAGTTGGCGCAGGCGCTCGATATTCCTGAGCGAACGCTGGCACGACGCAAGCGGGAAGGCGTGTTGAGTCGTGAAGAATCAGCAAAGCTGCTGCGGCTCGCGCGCGTGGTCGCGCGCGCTGCAGAGGTTTTTGAGGATCTCGACACGGCGCTCGCGTGGCTTAAGACACCGATTGCGGCGCTGGAAGGTTCGACACCTCTCAGCCTTGTGGATACCGACATTGGTACCGATAGCGTGATGGACACGCTCGGGCGCATCGAGCATGGCGTGTTTGCGTGATGCTCACGGTATGGCGGGTGGTCACCGAGCGGTACGCGGATACGGCTTTCTCTGGGGAAGGTGCTCGACTGTATGGTGGCCGGTGGAATCCCAAAGGTGTCGCGATGGTGTACACGGCGCACACGCAATCGCTGGCGCTCCTAGAGATGCTGGTCCAAGATTCGCCGTTGCGTGCGCACTATGTGATGATCCCAGCCAGATTCCCCGAAAGAATCGTTGAACGTATCGATCCAGCCACTTTGCCCGCCGACTGGCGGGACATCTCCGCGCGTGGTGAACTCCAGCAGATCGGGGCTACTTGGTCGCAGGCGCACGCAAGTGCGGTGCTGGCCGTTCCCAGTGCAGTCGTCCCGGCTGAATTCAATTATCTATTCAATCCCCATCATACTGATTTTGCTCACGTCGAAATCGGTGCGCGCGAGGAGTGGCTGACCGACCCGCGGTTGTTGCGGCGCGCTGCGCCACCGACATAGCGAGCCACGCGTGAGTGTCGAGAAACGGCGCCAAAGGGCAACAGAAGGCAACTTGACATAATTGTTTTAATCACTGACACAACATGTAACGGCTAAGTTGTAATGTCCGCTTTTAGCCAAGTTCAAATGTCCGCTTTTTGAGTCGATCGTAAGCTGATCAACCGCTGGGATTCCAGTGTTTGGGAGCTTTGGATGTCGGCAACAGAACGGATAACGATGACGATGCGTGAGCTGGACAGACTCAAGGTCATTCAGGATGTGGTGGACGGCAGGCTCAAACCGTTGCGTGCGGCGCAGAGACTTGGTTTGACGACGCGGCAGATTCGTCGGCTGGTTGGCCGATTGCGTGAACACGGGCCCCAAGGTCTCGTGTCGCGGCGACGCGCGAAGCCCAGCAACAACCGGCTGGATCGCGTAACTGCAGAGCGGGCGCTGTCGATTGTCCGTGAGCGCTATGCCGATTTCGGGCCCACACTGGCGTGCGAGAAGCTGTGGGAATGCCACGGCATCCGCCTGGCGAAGGAAACGGTCCGGCAATTGATGATGGATGCCCAGCTGTGGGTGCCGCGCCGTCAACGTCCGCCGAAGATCTATCAGCCACGTGCTCGTCGCGCCTGTCTGGGCGAACTGATCCAGATCGATGGTTGCGATCATCGCTGGTTCGAGGACCGCGCACCGGCCTGCACGTTGCTGGTGTACGTGGACGATGCGACGAGCCGGCTGATGGAACTGCACTTCACCCAGACGGAATCGACCTTCAGCTACTTTGAGGCCACTCGCGCGTACATCGAGCGCTATGGCAAGCCTGGTGCGTTCTACAGCGACAAGGCCAGCGTATTCCGCAGCACCAGTGCCGAGCGGACCGAGCGCAGCGTGACGCCGTTCGGGCGCGCGATGTACGAGTTGAACATCGACACGTTCTGCGCGAATTCGAGCCAGGCCAAGGGGCGTGTGGAGCGCGCCCATCTGACGCTGCAGGACCGCCTGGTAAAGGAACTGCGGTTGCGCGGCATCAGTACGCTGGACGAAGCCAACGCATGGGTGCCCTCCTTCATGGCGGCCTACAACGCGCGCTTTGCCAGGTCGCCGAAGAGCGATTTCGACGCACACCGGCCACTGCGAGCCGAAGAGAGCCTTGATCTGGTCCTCACCTGGCGCGAGCCGCGAAAGGTCAAGAAGTCGCTGACGGTGCAGTACGACCGGGTGATGTACCTGCTGGACGATACGCCGGAGAACCGCAAGCTGATTGATCGATATATCGAGGTCTGGGAGTATCCGGACGGGCGCATCGAGCTGCGGGCGGATGGCCGGGTAGTGCCGTACCGCGAGTACGACCGGCTGACCGAGGTTGACCAGGGCGCCGTCGTCGAACACAAACGGTTGAGTCACATACTTCAGGTCTCACAGGTCATTCAGGCTCAACGCGATCACAGCCGGATCGGCAAGGCGCCCTCGCGCACGCACCGCGGTGACTCGACCAGGACCAACCGGAATACGCCACAGCCAGGCAAGAAGAAGCAGCGCGAGGTTACGCAGACCGACGTCGAGCACGTGGTGATGGAACTCGCGCAACTCAGAACGTCGCCAACGCAACCCGGCAAACCTGGCCGGAGGTCTGCAAGGGACAGTGGAACAGGCGTAAGCGCCCTGCCAATTCAAACGCCATCCATCGACACTGCGTGAGCTGAAACCCTAAGAAACAGATTTCCAACCCCTAAAAGCGGACATTTGAAC
Organism: Paraburkholderia sp. JPY419; assembly: GCF_050435705.1. NCBI lineage: Bacteria > Pseudomonadati > Pseudomonadota > Betaproteobacteria > Burkholderiales > Burkholderiaceae > Paraburkholderia > Paraburkholderia sp. JPY419. Next base: position 978,362 of record NZ_JBNDKV010000003.1, read on the forward strand.
TTGGCCAGTAAGCGGACATTTCAGAATGGCTTTGACACAACATGTAACGGCTAAGTTGTAATGTCCGCTTTTAGCCAAGTTCAAATGTCCGCTTTTTGAGTCGATCGTAAGCTGATCAACCGCTGGGATTCCAGTGTTTGGGAGCTTTGGATGTCGGCAACAGAACGGATAACGATGACGATGCGTGAGCTGGACAGACTCAAGGTCATTCAGGATGTGGTGGACGGCAGGCTCAAACCGTTGCGTGCGGCGCAGAGACTTGGTTTGACGACGCGGCAGATTCGTCGGCTGGTTGGCCGATTGCGTGAACACGGGCCCCAAGGTCTCGTGTCGCGGCGACGCGCGAAGCCCAGCAACAACCGGCTGGATCGCGTAACTGCAGAGCGGGCGCTGTCGATTGTCCGTGAGCGCTATGCCGATTTCGGGCCCACACTGGCGTGCGAGAAGCTGTGGGAATGCCACGGCATCCGCCTGGCGAAGGAAACGGTCCGGCAATTGATGATGGATGCCCAGCTGTGGGTGCCGCGCCGTCAACGTCCGCCGAAGATCTATCAGCCACGTGCTCGTCGCGCCTGTCTGGGCGAACTGATCCAGATCGATGGTTGCGATCATCGCTGGTTCGAGGACCGCGCACCGGCCTGCACGTTGCTGGTGTACGTGGACGATGCGACGAGCCGGCTGATGGAACTGCACTTCACCCAGACGGAATCGACCTTCAGCTACTTTGAGGCCACTCGCGCGTACATCGAGCGCTATGGCAAGCCTGGTGCGTTCTACAGCGACAAGGCCAGCGTATTCCGCAGCACCAGTGCCGAGCGGACCGAGCGCAGCGTGACGCCGTTCGGGCGCGCGATGTACGAGTTGAACATCGACACGTTCTGCGCGAATTCGAGCCAGGCCAAGGGGCGTGTGGAGCGCGCCCATCTGACGCTGCAGGACCGCCTGGTAAAGGAACTGCGGTTGCGCGGCATCAGTACGCTGGACGAAGCCAACGCATGGGTGCCCTCCTTCATGGCGGCCTACAACGCGCGCTTTGCCAGGTCGCCGAAGAGCGATTTCGACGCACACCGGCCACTGCGAGCCGAAGAGAGCCTTGATCTGGTCCTCACCTGGCGCGAGCCGCGAAAGGTCAAGAAGTCGCTGACGGTGCAGTACGACCGGGTGATGTACCTGCTGGACGATACGCCGGAGAACCGCAAGCTGATTGATCGATATATCGAGGTCTGGGAGTATCCGGACGGGCGCATCGAGCTGCGGGCGGATGGCCGGGTAGTGCCGTACCGCGAGTACGACCGGCTGACCGAGGTTGACCAGGGCGCCGTCGTCGAACACAAACGGTTGAGTCACATACTTCAGGTCTCACAGGTCATTCAGGCTCAACGCGATCACAGCCGGATCGGCAAGGCGCCCTCGCGCACGCACCGCGGTGACTCGACCAGGACCAACCGGAATACGCCACAGCCAGGCAAGAAGAAGCAGCGCGAGGTTACGCAGACCGACGTCGAGCACGTGGTGATGGAACTCGCGCAACTCAGAACGTCGCCAACGCAACCCGGCAAACCTGGCCGGAGGTCTGCAAGGGACAGTGGAACAGGCGTAAGCGCCCTGCCAATTCAAACGCCATCCATCGACACTGCGTGAGCTGAAACCCTAAGAAACAGATTTCCAACCCCTAAAAGCGGACATTTGAACTTGGCCAGTAAAGCGGACATTTCAGAATGGCTTTGACACAACAACAAACGAACGAGCGTGCGGTGTTTCCTCGCAGCGCTTTCGGCCCCCGCGACAGGCTGCCGGCAAACAGCAATGACTTGCATGGCGTGGCGGGGCAAAATTGGCGCGCTATATAATAGGTCGGGGATACGGGCTCACCGTACCACGAGACCGGGTTCCGAGATAACTGAACCGCATTATGGCCGGTGCGCTGCGAAAACTCATAATTGCTTCCGCCCCATGGAAACCACGAGCCTAGAACGTGCGGTCTGCTTCTGCGACCACGTCGCGAAGGTCTAAACCCGCAATGGCTCGTTTGATAAGACCAACGGCGCAGCAGCAGGCGATCGTCGACGCCGTCTCCACGGGCGGCAACATAAAGATCAAAGCGTACGCTGGCGCGGGAAAAACTTCGACGCTGCGTCTTGTCGCAGACCGTCTTTCACATCGGCGCGGTACCTATCTCGCATTCAACCGCGAAATCGCAGAACACGCGAGGCGCGGCTTTCCCCCAAACGTCGCATCAGGGACTGTCCACTCGCGTGCCTACAGATCTGTCTCATCTGCGCTTAGCGCTCGGGTGAATCTACCGGCAGAGCCGCCACAAGAACTCGCGGCCCGTTATGGCCTCGGTCCGGTCGAGGTACCACTCGTCACGGGCAAGATCGTCGAGATCACGCCATTTGAGATAGGTCGCATGATTGTCGACGGTCTTGGCAGATTCTGCCGTTCGGCTGACGACACACCGAACGCGCTTCACGTTCCGGTCGACGAGAAAATCGACGCGAAAGCGGCCGATTGGCTGCGAGACGGATTGCGTCCGTATGTCGGGCGTCTTTGGAGTGAGAGCATCGATCCCCGCGGCCGCAGTGCGATTATTCCTGACGTCTACCTGAAGGTCTGGGCGCAAACGGACCCGTGCATAGAATCTGATTTCATCCTGTTCGATGAAGCACAGGATAGCGACGGAGTGATGCTGTGGCTCCTTGATCGACAACGGCACGCGCAAATCGTCTTCGTTGGCGATCCATATCAACAGATATATGAATGGCGTGGTGCAGTTAACGCAATGGCGCAGATACATGCACCCGAATACGCCCTGACGGAGTCGTTCCGTTTCGGCCCCGCGATTGCCTCGCTGGCCAGTCGGCTGCTGGCTTTGATGGGCGAGCAAACACCCGTTCGCGGCCAGGAAGCGATCGGCTCGATCGGGGTTGAAGACCCGTCTGTCTCACCCCCCGTCGATGCCATCCTATGTCGCAAGAATGTGTCAGCGATCTGGCATCTTGCCGCAGGGGTAGAGGCAGGCCACAGACCGTCGATCCGCATGAGTTCAGCGGAAATCGTCGCGTATGCGGACGGCGCCGATGCACTGCTCGAGGGACGTCGTGCTTTCAGGCCTGCAGCGTTTTCCCTGTTTGAGACATGGAAGGACGCGCAGTCTTTCGCTCGCAGTGTGGCTGGTGCGGATCTGCTGCCGATCGTGCGAAACTGTGGACGAGTTGGGAACAGGTTATCTGCGCTCGTTGGCGCAACGGATAGCGCCCGAGACGGAGTCCGACTACGTTATCTCAACGGTGCACAGAGCCAAGGGTCTCGAATGGAAGCGGGTCAAGGTCGTCAATGATTTCTTGTTCAAGTACATCGACGGCCGTCTGACGGTCGAGGACGACGAACTGCGACTACTTTACGTCGCCTTCACACGCGCGCAGCACTTGCTGGATGTCTCGGATCTTCGCGAAGAACTTTTGCGGCTGCTTGCATCGCGACACAGTCCCCTATCGCCCTCGCAGTAGATCAGTGCGTCTCGGACGGGCTCTGCGGAATAAGCTCATAATCAACGAAGCCAATTCTGACCCGGTAGCGGCGCGGCTGACCGGGTCGGGTGACCGTCTCCGTAGCGGCGGTATCGCGAAAAATGGAGCCCACTGTCACGACGTGATCCCCTGGCTCAATGTACAGACAAACCTGCTGTGACGGGCGCAACTCCGCCGCGACGCGGCCGTCAACCTTAATCCGCGCGCTGCCCCCTGAGCCCAGGCTCCCGCTGTCGCACGTCACGATGATCTCCGTCGTCGCCGTCGCACTGGCGCGAATGCCGGGCTCGATACCTGCTCGGCTTCATTGTCTGAAACGGGTTGTGTCGCGCAGCCCGCGAGAAAAACGACTATGCAGCCTACTATGACGGCTTTCATGTTGGTCTTATCCGTTGTTATCAGTGGGTTAATCGTGGAAGGAGTATCGTTCCCCGTAGGGAGAATTAAAACACCCGGACGGCGACGCCGCGTCGATATTCCCTGACTTGAGCCCGCCATGTTGGGTCGCAATCGGACAGTTAGGCAGGAATCGACCTTGCTGGTCCTAGTCTCATCATTGGAGGTCGGAATGACTTACGGAAAACCAGACGAACTCCTTCGGTTGATCATCGGAAACCGTCCTCTGCCGAAAAACGACCTGGGTCACACCGCGCTGGATGACTTCGACCATTTCTGCGCCTACAGCGGCTGCCATCCGAACGACGCGTGGGCGAAGCTCGCCTATGTGACTGCGAGCCTGAGCCAGCGCCGCAAGTCGGTCAGTCCCCTCGACGAAGAGATGCAGAAGCAATGCGCTGACATTGCCATGCTGCTCAGGGAGCATTCTCCCGGCACCACGGCAGGGCTTTGTCAAGTTGACGAACGTAGACTGTACGCGCACCCGGTAATGGTAGTTATCCTTATTAAATAGCCTTACCGATTGAGGCAGTTCCAGTCCAACCGTACCATGTGGCGAAGCGTTCCTGGAGCTCGGCACGGTGACTTGCCGCTTTCATTCGATGTCTGGGTAAAGCAAAGTGCTGCCGGATCGGGCCGAACCGTGAGAGAAACGCCTGAGCGCGACGCGCATCGCGAAAGCCGAGCATCTGGCGTTTGCGTCTGCGGGTCGGCTGGTGGCTATTCTCGGCGCGGTTATTCACGCGCGCAACCGCCTTGACGAAAACGTGCTTCACGTGAGCGAGCTCTGGAATCTCGGACTTCGCTGCCGGATAGCTGCGTAGCTGGTCAGTGACGATCCTGCGCGGCACCGGGTTTGATCGCAGCACTCGCTGGAAGAAGCGCTTGGCTACGGCCTTGTCGCGTCGTTTTTGCACCAGAACGTCGAGTTCAGTGCCATGCTCATCGACCGCGCGCCACAACAGATACGGCTCCCCGCGCAGCGTCACGAACAGGTAAGTAGGCCCGGGGGATTTCACCCCGAGCCTCTCGCAGAACCGTGCGTAAACCTCTCGATTTACACGGCTCCCGTTATCCAACCTTTACTCCCAGAAACTGCCAGTGCACAAACTGTCGTCGGTACGCCTCCCTCATCTTGTGCAACCACTCGTCGCTACGACGTTTATGCCGTCGTAGTGTTTTGTACTTGCACCGGGCCCAGCGGGCGAGCTTGCGGTCCAGATACCGACCGAGCCCCTGCATGGCAGTCCGATAGAAAGCCCCGTAATAGTTCCACCAGCTTCGTATCGTGGGATTGCATTGATCGGCCAGTTCGACCAGTGACCTGAACGTCTGACGAGGTAGCCGCCACCCCCGCACTGTCTGTCTCATCCGTTTCAGGGCACATCACGACTCACGCCGGGCAGGAAGCTCGTTGAGAGTTGCCCAGACCGGGTCATCACCCTTCGCGGACGAAACTGGAAACCCAGAAATGTGAAGGTCACATTCGGGTAGGCTTGAGTACGGCTTCGGCCCTTGCAATACACGATGCTTGACTTTTCAGGATGCATCTCCAACCCACATTCCGCCAGCCGCGAGGCAATGGCATGCATGACCTCCTGCGCCTGCGCCTCGCTGCGGCAATGGACCACCGCATCATCGGCATGACGCGCAAAGGGACATTGCGGGAAGTGGCGCTGCATCCATGTGTCAAGCGCATAGTGCATGAACAGATTCATCAGCATCGGACTGACCACTCCGCCCTGAGGTGTACCACGCACCCTCGGCAATCTGGTTCCGTCCGCAGTCTCAAACGGCGCAGTCAGCCACCGCTCGATATACAGCAGCATCCAGTCCGCCTTGCTGTGCCTACGCACCGCCTTGAGCAGGAGGCCATGATCAATCTGATCGAATGCCGCCTTGATGTCAAACTCAACAACCCAGTCGTATTTCCAGCAGCGCTCACGGGTTACCGAAACTGCATGTTTCGCCGACCTCCCAGGCCGGTACCCATAGGAATCTTTATGGAATATCGACTCGAGTATCGGCTCGATCATGAGCTTGACAACCGTCTGGGCCAATCGATCTGACACGGTGGGCACGCCCAGCTTTCTGGTACCGCCCTTGGCTTTCGGTATCTCAACCTGCTTCACCGGTGGCGGGAAATACGAGCCCGACGCCATCCGGTTCCACAACTTGTACAGATTGCCAGACAGGTTCTGCTCGAACATGGCGATCGTTTCATCGTCCACGCCTGCAGCACCCCGGTTGGCCCTCACCAGCTGATACGCTTCCCACACCGTGCGCTTCGCAATGCAATAGGTTTTGTTGATGTCACGTCACTCATCCCCGCAAAGCAGGTTGGCGACTTTCGTCAACGGGATAACGCTACCCCTTCGCTCCACCGTCATTACAACGGCTTCAACACTACTATGGGCAGCTCCGCCCCTCACTGTGGCATCGGTATTCTTCCTCATGGTGTCTGCCACTTGTCATTTCCCTGTACATCCACAGCAAGCTTCTCACGTTCCATACCGAAGCCTGTGGTGAGCTCATGCCGCCTTTACGCCGGCTGCCGTCAGGTCCGTAAGCAGGTCCCCTCCTGACTGATCCCGGAGCGACGAGATGGCCCCGGTTTTGACAGCGCTTTAACATCTTAACGACGCATCATCGAACGGTTTGCTTGCGCTCATCTTCTCAACACATATACCTGCCATCCTTCATGGATGACTTTTCCGCGGTCGCTCACCACCGCGCCTTTTGAACGCAGCAGCACCGGCCGGTTTGGAGCCTGTTCCTGCAAGCCGACTCCGGGAGGCCAACTCCCATCTTCCGTACAGCACCACAAGCTTTCGCTTGTGTTCGTGACACACTCTCATCCAGATGCCATGTGTTGCCCCGCTTGCGCCGCGCCGTCTTTGCACGCTGGGCGAATTCAGCGCCGAACTTGTCGCACCAGCAACGGATTGTTTCGTACCTGACGACGACACCACGCTCGAGCAACAACTCCTCGATATCGCGCAGGCTCAGGCTGAACCGGAAATACCAGCGAACCGCGCAGCTGATGACGATGGCAGGGAAGCGGTGACCGTGATAAAGCGACTTTCTTTTCTTCATCGCTTCATTCTACCCCCGCTCCTGCGTCAACCTGACAGAGCCCCAGTGTTTCCAGTCCCCGGGGGGCCAGGAAACCGGCCCCATCCCGACAGACCGGGGGAAGCTCGGGTCGAAACGGCACATCGTTGTAGACGCGCGCAGCATTCCACTGGCCATCACGGTCACGGGCGCCAACCGACACGACTCGATGGCATTCGAGCCCACGCTCGATGCCATTCCGGCAGTCTCGGGTCTGAATGGACAGCCCCGCAAACCCCCGGGCAAGTTGCATGCGGACAAGGGCTATGACTTTGCCCGCTGTCGGCGTTACCTGAAGCAGCGCGGAATCACGGCCCGTATTGCCCGTCGCGGCGTGGAAAGCAAGGAGCGGCTCGGGCGGCATCGCTGGGTGGTCGAGCGCACGCATGCATGGTTTGCCGGTTTCGGCGAACTGCGCATTCGTTTCGAACGGCGTCTCGACATTCGTAGTGCTTTGCTTTCCTTGGCTGCTGCCGTTATCTGCTCGCGCTTCGTTGATGACTTGTGTTAGCGGCTCTAAGCCAGAGCCGAGATTAGCTCTCACTTCGAGTCGACGGCGAACTTGCCGCTTTCGATCCGCGTGAAGGGATCTGAGGCGCTTGAGATCACGCAATTAAAGGGCTTGTCCTCATTGATGATCAGGAAGGTGCTCGTTGGGTCCTTGAACTCCAGCGACATGGAAAAGAGGACGTAGTCATCCGGAACAGGCGAAGGTCTGAAGGCTCCGAATGCATATTTCTCTTCAATCCCGAGTGGATGTAAATCGACAGTCAGCTCCAGCGGCTGGGTGCTCACCGGCGAAGGGAAGGTCGACTTCGCCGATTGTTCGTCGCCGACTACGTCGTACTTGGTCGCGACCTTCATGTCGTGATAGTGAGTGGCCGGTTCGCTCAGTTTCTTGGCGCAGAACGCCCTGTGTTCCATGCTGGGATCTGGAGAACCATTTCCGAGCACGCTATCGATGTATTTCAGTACGACGAATGCTTCGCCACTTTTTCCAGCCGCATGAACTGGCCCCGACATCGTTAGTGCGGTCGCGAAGATGGCTGTCGTCAGAAAATGGGATGCCGCACGTCTAACGCTCATCATGTGCCTTCCTTTCGAACTGTCCAAACATGTAAAAGCAAATACACTATTACCTGTACGTGTGTTATCCACGCCATAGGTGAATGCAGTGTGTGCTGGTCATGCACGGATCGTGACGGTGCTGTTCTCCCGTCTTCTGGAATGCAGAAGGTGTGGAACTGGGCCTCAAAGATCCCGGGATCGAACAGCGATGATCGTGCCAACAGCCAGATAACCGCGCGGATCGATATTCCTCGTTTGTAAGCGACGAACAAAGTCGACAATGAAGACGCGGAAGGTCGTCAGTGCGACACTCCGCGTCTATCGTTTTCTGTCCAATGAGAAAAGATGACGGTATTCAGATCTATAAAGATTATTTCGACCACGCTACCTATTTGGGCACTGGTGCAAATATAGCCGACGAATGGGTTAGAGTTGTCGGAACAAAACGAACCGACGAGCCGCGATGAGCAAGCTGAAAAGTCCGGAGAAGTTGTTCGGCGGACGCCATTTTGATCGGGAGATCATCCTGTGCGTTCGCTGGTACCTGCGCTACAAGCTCAGCTTTCGCGATCTGGTCGGGATGATGGCCGAACGGGGATTGTCGCTGGCTCACACGACGATTCTGCGCTGGGTGAGGCGTTATACACCCGATTTCGTCAAACGCTGGAACCGCTTTGCTACACCTGCGGGTCGCTCGTGGCGTGTCGATGAGACCTACCTGAAGATTCGCGGCAGGTGGGTCTACCTGTACCGGGCAGTGGATCGGGCTGGCCAGACGGTGGACTTCGTGCTCAGAGCCCGACGCGACGTGGCTGCGGCCAAAGCTTTTTTCAGCAAGGCCATCAAGCGTCAGGGCCAGCCGCCGGAGACCATCACGCTCGACGGCTATGCCGCCTCGCACCGCGCGGTGCGCGAAATGAAGACCGATGGTCTGCTGCCTGAAGACACGAAGGTGCGGTCCTCAAAATATCTGAACAACGTGATCGAGCAAGACCATTGCCACATCAAGTCCAGAACGAACGTGATGCTTGGGTTCAAGCGATTCTGGAGCGCCGCGACCACGATTTCAGGAATCGAGTTGACGCATCGCATTCGCAAGGGGCAGTTCGATCTCGCAAAGCTCGGCCTCAAGCAGGCCGCTGCGCCCGCCGTATGGAATGCGGTCCTGTTTGATCGATAAGCCTTCCCACCTATATGAACTTTTTCAACCCGCTTACCTATTTGCACCAGAACCCCCGAGAACCAGTTCGATTACTACCGCCGCGAAAATCACATAGAACGATGCGGCGATGATCAGCGGCGCCAAGGGACCGAGGTCACCAGCTGTCAGCATCATGAAGACAGCCGTGGCGACCAGCGTGACGACGCTGACGTGCAGCGCCGTATGGCGACCGGGCGCCGCAACGGAGCCAAGAAGGCGAAATTTGAGCGTGCTCATTTGGATGCCGTCAGGTTTGCATGGGACTTGGTCAGCTGCGCCTCGATGCGGGCAGTGGGCGTCATCCCAGGGACAAGGGTTCCGTCCTCGAAGACTAGGGCCGGAACGCCGTTGATATTCCACTTCTCGCCGAAACTGAGGTTGCGGGCGATCGGGTTATCGCAGGTGGGCTGATCCGGCTGATGGCGTGAGTGGAGATAGTCGCGCCATGAAGAGATCAGGCGCGCTGAGCGCTTTTTATAGTCCGCTTCCGGGGCCGCATCGAGCGGCGGGCCCGAAAAACCATCACGTGCAAGGTCTTGATATTTGGTCCATGCTGCCGCCCGATCCGACCGGCACCAGACTGCCTCCGACACGCCGTGCGCGTTCGGATGCAACTGGGCGAGCGGGAACGGGAAGATATAGATCGTGACGTCCTTCAGCTCGGTGAGTTCGCCATCGAGGCGTCGGCAATAAGGACAGTCGGGGTCCGAGAAGACGTAGAGCTTTCGCGAACCGTTACCGAACCGGATTGCATCCTTCAGGTTGAGTTGTGCAACATCGATCTTGGGGCGGTTCTCCCGCTCGAGCGCTTGCGTCAGATTCTGCTTCGTCCGCAGATTGCTGACGTTGCCAGTATTCAGGACAGAGAAGTCGTCACGCACAAAAAAGACTTCACTGCCCTTGACGACGGACCAGAACCCAGGGATCGGCGGCTGGATCTTGGCACCCTGAGCGGCGTGCGAAACGCTTGACCGGCTCCTCCGGGAAACCGGGGTGAGCGAGTGTCGCGTAGCCCGCGATAAGGAGCGCGGCGGTGAGTTTGGAAATGCTTCGCATGGATCTGGTTGCTCCGGTTGGTGCCATAAGTGGCGATTGAACTTTTGGACGGGTTCGGTTTTTGAGACGAAATTCCATCTCCGGTGTGGTGTCGAACGGTGGCACGGGTTCTGGTGCAAATAGGTAAGCGGGTTGAAAAAGTTCATATAGGTGGGAAGGCTTATCGATCAAACAGGACCGCATTCCATACGGCGGGCGCAGCGGCCTGCTTGAGGCCGAGCTTTGCGAGATCGAACTGCCCCTTGCGAATGCGATGCGTCAACTCGATTCCTGAAATCGTGGTCGCGGCGCTCCAGAATCGCTTGAACCCAAGCATCACGTTCGTTCTGGACTTGATGTGGCAATGGTCTTGCTCGATCACGTTGTTCAGATATTTTGAGGACCGCACCTTCGTGTCTTCAGGCAGCAGACCATCGGTCTTCATTTCGCGCACCGCGCGGTGCGAGGCGGCATAGCCGTCGAGCGTGATGGTCTCCGGCGGCTGGCCCTGACGCTTGATGGCCTTGCTGAAAAAAGCTTTGGCCGCAGCCACGTCGCGTCGGGCTCTGAGCACGAAGTCCACCGTCTGGCCAGCCCGATCCACTGCCCGGTACAGGTAGACCCACCTGCCGCGAATCTTCAGGTAGGTCTCATCGACACGCCACGAGCGACCCGCAGGTGTAGCAAAGCGGTTCCAGCGTTTGACGAAATCGGGTGTATAACGCCTCACCCAGCGCAGAATCGTCGTGTGAGCCAGCGACAATCCCCGTTCGGCCATCATCCCGACCAGATCGCGAAAGCTGAGCTTGTAGCGCAGGTACCAGCGAACGCACAGGATGATCTCCCGATCAAAATGGCGTCCGCCGAACAACTTCTCCGGACTTTTCAGCTTGCTCATCGCGGCTCGTCGGTTCGTTTTGTTCCGACAACTCTAACCCATTCGTCGGCTATATTTGCACCAGTGCCACGAAGACTTCGTCCAGATGCCATGTGCGGCCAGGCTTGCGGCGAGCAGCTTTGACGCGATGTGCGAAGCCCGCGCCGAATTTGTTGCACCAGCGGCGGATCGTCTCGTAACTGACAACGACACCGCTCGAACAGCAGTTCTTCAATATCACGCAGGCCAAGTTGGAACCGGAAATACCACCGAACCGCGAGACCAATGATTGCCGCCGGGAACCGGTGGCCGTGATAAAGCGATTTTCTTTTCTTCATCGTGACATCTTACGTGACTACCTCGCCAACGTGACAGTGCCCGCCCTCGGCGTCCACTATCTCGGCCAGTCCCAACTGGGGACCGACGCACAGGCGTTGGTTCAGTACGTTCTCATTTGATAGCACGTGGCAGCAACTGGCGTTCAACGAGCATCGGCGCGCGTTTGAAGACCGGCTCGCCCAGTGCGAGCTGTTGGAACTGGCATTGCACGAAGAGCGGCTCAACCATCACCCATTTCGTGGTAAGTGGGCGGCGGGTAGATCAAACGTCGCTTACCTCTTCTTCGTTCGATCGTTGAGCGATCTGGCCGTCCAGCACTTCTATCCGGAACGGGCCACGGACTCCCGTTGAAAATTCGGCCGCCGCGGCCAAGGCGCGTTCGAGTCTGACGTCTGGCCGCATCGGCACACCGACGGTGGTATGCAGTGAGCCCAGCGCCGCCTGTTCGCCGCTACCACAGGCATCGAAGTTCACGGCGCATTCAGCAACCTGATAATCGTCGCAAATCCGGAAGATGCGCCCCATGTACCCAACCAGAAAAGTGCCAGCCGATTCGCGTTCGCCGTCCTTGCGCGCGAACCCACCGCGGGTAAAGCACGCGCGTACCGCCTCAATGAACGTCGTGCACATGAAGGCGAACACATCGGTGCCCTCAGGGCGCGGCGCGACGGTCAGACTATGGCCCAGAAGCTGCCCCATCCTGAAGGATGTGGTGAAGCCGATCAGGAACGGTCCCACCCGATAAATCTTGGGGTCGGCGCGCACGGTGATGGCCCCTCTCCCCGATCCTGCCGAATCCGCACCCATGTAAACCTTCTTGCCATCTGTCAGCGCCACAATGCAGGTCATGCTGCCTCCGTAGGTGTTGCCCGATAGAACGCGACGCGCACGCCCTCGCACGGCTCAGCCGTGGTCGAATCCATGCAAGTACGCCCATTGCCGCCCAGAACTGCCTCGCGGTTCCATGACGTCCCGCCGGCGGGCGTCACCCCCCCGTGACGCCCGCCTTCTTGACCGTGTAGGGCGTGCGCAAACATGCTGGCTGTGATTGCAGCACCGTGAGATCTGATTTCGTGTTCAATCCTCATTCAATCCACTCCTAATGACTCACGAGAAGCAAAGAGCAAAAGTCGAGCCAGCACCACTGGGGGCGCCACTTTGGCCGGTCGTTGACGTTTGTTTCGGCCGGTGGTGAGGAGTCGGAGGCGGCGTAGCCGCCGGAGAAGACGGCCCACCGTCGGCGCCGCGTCGGCGGGGCAATAGGATGGCTGATCGATTCTTAAAGAAGAAGCGGTCAGCACATGTCTGGAACCCGCATCACCGACCAACAGGTTCGCCTCTACATAAACAAGCGCAAGGACCATCCGCAGGAACTCGCGGCCGCGAAGGCAGGAATATGCGTGCGCATCTACGGCGATCGGCTCGACTGTTACCTGTCCGGCGTGCTGGTCCACAGCACCGCTCGGGGCTCACGTGCGCACGACAACCGCCACGCGCTCGATTACCGCCACTTCATTGACGCCCTGAAGCGCAAATCCCAGGCATTCAAGGGGCTCGCGTTTCGTGACGCACTGTTCCCGAGTTAGGCTTACCGCAGAACCTGGGAGCAACTCGATGCCAGCCTGTCACAACGCGACGCATGCAAGACGATGGTCAGTCTGCTTGAGTTCGCGGGCCTGCACGGCGTGGGGCCGTACTGGCAGGGAAGCTTCATCCGAACGACAACTACCCCGTTGGGCCGCGGTCGAATTCAATGCCCGCGATGGTGCGAGTTTTGAGATGTGGAGCGGTAAGCGTTCGGACAAATCGCAGCAGGTTGCGCGGTGGCCATTCAGTGAGCCTGTGCACGAGGTAGACGTACGGCTCAAGGTCGCTGGCGCTGCATACGAGCACGACTTAGTCAACGGGGGCCGGCCATCTCCGTGTGCAGTGACGCATTTCCTCCAATCGGGCCGACGGTTGTAGGAAATGTTGGGTTGCGGACAAACGGTGGGCGCTTTTCAAGCGGGTGCTGCGCTCAAACCCGATACCCCGCAAGATCGTTACCGACCATTTGCGCAGCTACCCGGCGGCCAAAGCCAAAATCCCGGAGCTGGCGAGCCTAGATGCTATGTGGGAGGGCAGAGACAGAAAGCCCGACTGGAGTAAAACGGGACTTGCACACTCGTTTTCTCCGAAGGAGCACGCAAATGGATACGCCTGACACCGCCCTCCGTGGGCAGAATACGACGGCAGGTGGCTGCCTGTACATGGCGTTTGAACTGGGCGAGAAGAACTGGAAGCTCTCACTGGGTGATGGCCAGCGCGCGCCCAGCCGCTGTACGGTTGCCGCCGGCGATGCCACGGCGGTTCTCACCGCCATCGCCAACGCCAGGGCGCGTGGCCATCTCGGCGCCGACGCACCCGTCTACAGCTGTTACGAAGCAGGCCGCGACGGTTTCTGGCTGCACCGCTGGCTGGCTGAACAGGGCATCGTCAATCTCGTGGTCGATTCGGCCAGCATCGAGGTGAACCGCCGTGCGCGTCGCGCCAAGACAGACCGGCTTGACAGCGACAAGCTGCTGTCGATGCTCATGCACTATTACGCGGGCGAGCGGCGTGTGTGGGCGGTGGCACGCATTCCCACGCCCGAGCAGGAAGACGACCGCCGCCTGCACCGCGAGCTCGAACGCCTGCGCAAAGAGCAGACCGCGCACACTAACCGGATCCGTTCCCTGCTGGTACTGCACAACCTTCGGGTCAAGTCCGTCGGCGGTCGCATCTGGACGCACTGGTGGCCCCTATATGGCGGAAGATGACAACCCGTCAGCGCGAGTTGCTGGCGCCCGGTCTGCGCGCCGAAATTGACCGCGAATGTGAGCGGCTCGCGCTGGTGCGCCGGCAGGTCCGCCTGCTCGAAGTGGAGCAGAACCGGCAGGTGCGTAGCAGCGCACATCCCGGCATGGCGCTGCTCGCACAGCTTGCCGGCATCGGTGCAGGCAGCGCGTGGACCCTCGTCAGGGAACTGTTCGGCTGGCGGCAGTTTCGCAACCGCCGCGAAGTGGCCGGCTGCCTGGGCCTCACGCCCACGCCGTACGCCAGTGGCACCAGCGACGTTGAACTCGGTATCAGCAAGGCGGGCAACCGGCGATGTCGCTGGCTGATGGTCGAGCTCGCCTGGAGCTGGCTGCGCCTGCAGCCCGGCAGCCAGCTCAGCCACTGGTTCAACGAGCGCTTTGCCGGCGGCGGCAAGCGGATGCGGCGCATCGGTATCGTCGCGCTCGCACGCCGTCTGGCAATCGCCCTGTGGCGCTATCTCGTCGAGCCTGATCAATTCGGAGAGCCTTGCGTGGCAGAGCTTTGAGGCCGAATTGGTGTTGTGAGATTTGCAGGATCCTGGCACATTAACGTGAGAATCCTGCATTTTTCGACGAGGTGCGAATGGGTCCGAAGACGCCTGTGACGGAGGGAGATTTTTTCCGCCAGCCGCTGCGCGAACAGATCAACCTGAAGCATCCGTTGATACGTTTGGCCGACCTGATCAACTGGGAGCGACTGGGCGCATCAATGAGCGAAAGCTTTGTATCGCGCAAGGGACGACCGGCGACATCGCCGAGGCTGATCGCCGGGTTGCTGTATTTGCAGCACGCGTTCGACCTGTCCGACGAAGAGGTCGTCTGGCAATGGGTAGAGAACCCGTACTGGCAGGTGTTCACCGGCGAGACCTACTTGCAGACCGAACCTCCGATCGACCCATCGAGCCTGACGCGTTGGCGCAAGCGAATGGGCGAAGCCGGCGTTGAAGAGTTGCTGGCCGAAACGATCGAAGCAGCAAAACGCGCTGGCGTGATCAAGGCTTCGAGCGTCAAGCGCGTGATTGTTGATACGACCGTCATGGAGAAGGCGATCGCCCACCCAACCGATTCGCGCCTGCTCGAACGGTGTCGCGAACATCTGGTGAAAGCCGCGGCACGGCACGGTCTGAAACTGAGGCAGAACTACAACCGCGAGGCGCCGCATCTGGCGCTGCAGATTGGCCGCTACGCTCACGCGAAACAGTACAAACGCATGAGGAAAGCGCTGCGCACGCTGCGCTCGCGCGTTGGACGGGTGATGCGCGATGTGGAGCGGCAGGTCAACCAGGTGGCCGACCTAGGCTGCGCTGAATTAACGGAACTGATCGCCCGCACGAGACGCATTCTGGCGCAGAAGCCGAAGGACAAGAACAAGCTTTATGCGCTGCATGCACCGGAAGTCGAGTGCCTGGCCAAGGGCAAGGCGCGCAAGCCGTACGAGTTCGGGGTGAAAGTTTCGATCGCGACGACCCACAAGGAAGGACTGGTGGTTGGCATGCGCTCGATGCCAGGCAATCCGTACGACGGGCACACCCTGGCTGAAGCGCTGGAGCAGGCGGCAATCCTGTGCGACGCCACGCCGGAGGTCGCCATCGTCGACCGTGGCTACAAGGGTGTCGCCGTCGATGGTGTGAAGATCTACCACCCGGGCTTGCGGCGGGGCATTACACGCGGACTACGCGCGATGATCAGACGGCGCAGCGCAATCGAGCCAGCAATCGGTCACATGAAGACAGACGGAAAACTCGATCGCAACTGGCTCAAGGGTGCGCTCGGCGACGCGATGCACGCGGTGATGTGCGGCGCAGGACACAATCTACGGATGATCCTCAGGAAGCTGCGGCTTCTTTGCGCCTTCATTCTGACCGCCTTGTTCAACCACCGACTTGCTCGGCTTCAATCCCCGTAACTACGGTGCTCGGCAAAACGAATTGTTCAGGACGGACTATCTCGAGTACGGCGAGATCCCCGTCGGGGCGATACGCAAACCGCGCGATGCCAATACGTGAGGGTCTCAATGACTGAATGAAATCGGATGCAGCAACAGCATGTAAAGGTCAACGCGCCCGAAACACGCTCGGGCTACCCATCGCGGGTGGCCGTTTCCCTAGATGGGGCGCGTCGGTAACAGGGTAGCTCCAGCGCTTCGCGCATGCGGCATGAGGTGACCGGCCTGCCAGGCCGGCACGGATAGAAGGTCGACCCGGCACTGACCGGTCAACAGACGCCCTGACCTGAATGACATTGACATGCCGGGCTGCAACAAGGTTCACGCGATGAGCGTCAATACCGCCCTTTACGCAACGGTCTCTACGGCCAGTCTGCGTCTGCTCATGGTAGGTGACCGCGCAGGCTGGCCATAGAGACCGGATAAGGAGATTTACTTCGGATAGCTGAATGTTTAGAACCGGGCTTGACTTTCAGTTCCCCATAGAAGAGGGTGTTCGGCACTTTTGCTAAGGGTTGCAAAGTGAACAAGCATAAGCACGGAGAAGACGACGAAGTGCAAGCCAGCCAGAGTTTCGGGCAATCGCTCGTAGTCTCTCGCGAGTCGGCGGAAGCGGTTGAGCCAGCCGAAGCTGCGCTCGACCACCCAGCGGCGCGGCCACAGCACGAAGCCTTTTTTCGCCTCCAGCAGCTTGATGACCTGACGTTCAATCCCCTCGTCAAGCGCCGCCTGTGCGGGCTCTTCGCCGGTATATCCCTGATCCGCGAACGCCACCTTGACCGTCTGGCCCGTGGCCTGCTGAACCTGACGCGCCAGTTCTCCAACCTGCGCGCGCTCCTGCTCGTTGGCCGGCGTCACATGCACCGCGAGCAGTTGTCCCAACGTGTCCACCGCCATATGTACCTTGCTGCCTTTCTTGCGTTTGTATCCGTCGTAGCCTGCGCGTGCGCCGCTTTCGCACGTCGACTGCAGCGTACGGCCGTCGAGGATGACCGCGCTGGGTTGACCACGGCGGTCCTGGGCGACCCGGAGGATCGAACGCAAATCGCTCACCATGGCCTCGAAGCAGCCCGCCTGAATCCAGCGTTGCGTCTGCTGGTAGACCAGTTCCCACGGCGGAAAATCATTGGGCAACAAACGCCACGGGGCACCGGCACGTACGATCCAGCGCAGCGCGTGGTTCTGTCGCGCCAAGGCACTGAGCTAGAATTGGGTTCTGTTGCAGTAAGGCCCACGTTAAAATTGGGTAGGAATTTTTGAACTGTGCGATGAAGAAGACGAAGACACCGCGAACCACACTCGCGCCGGGCCTGGCCAAGGTCCTGAAGCGCCTTCACTACCCGCTTGAAGTGATTTTTCTGTGCGTGCGATGGTACGTGGCCTATTCGCTGAGTTTGCGCAATCTTGCGGAAATGATGGACGAGCGTGGTATCGCGGTGGATCATTCGACGGTGTACCGCTGGGTCATCAAACTGCTGCCGCTCTTCCAAAGGAGCTTCCACAAGCACAAGCGTCCGGTTGGGAAAAGCTGGCGAATGGACGAGAGCTATATCAAAATCAAAGGCGAGTGGAAATATCTTTACCGGGCAGTGGACAAGGCGGGCGACACGGTCGACTTCCTGCTCAGGGCCAGGCGGGACAAGGTCGCTGCCCGGCGGTTCTTTGAAAAGGCGATCGCCCATAATGGTACGCCAGAGACCGTGACCATCGACAAAAGCGGCTCCAATCTGGCCGCACTGGATGCGGTGAATGCCGATCGCGAGACGCCGATCAAGGTCCGTCAGATCAAGTACCTGAACAACATTGTTGAACAGGACCATCGGGCTATCAAACGCCGGACCCGGCCGATGCTGGGATTCAAGAACTTCCACCGTGCGAGGGTCATTCTCGGCGGCATCGAGGTAATGCACATGATCAGGAAGGGACAGATGAAATGTGCGGGCAAAGACCCGTCGTCTACTTCCCGGCAGTTTTACTCCCTTGCGTCATAAGCAATACTTACCAGATCGACATTTCTCGTCCCGACACCCTTACTGCAACAGAACCGCCGCGATCGGCGACCCCGCCATGTTCCGCTCTGACCGGGAATTTGCCGCATGGCTCGGCCTAGTTCCACGACAAACCGGAACGGGCGGTCGCATCCGACAGCTTGGCCTGAGTAAAAGAGGTAACACCTACCTCCGAACGCTACTGATGAGGTGAGGTGGCCGGTCGACCCTTGCGTGAGACGAAGCTCGCGCTCATCGACGCATTCAAACCATCCCAGTTGATCAGATCGGCCAGACGCACCAGCGGATGCTTCAGGTTGATCTGCTCGCGCAGAGGATGCCGGAACAAATGGCCTTCGCTCACCGCTGTCTTCGGACCCATCCAGACCTCGACATGCAGGAAACAACCCATAATCTGCCAGGTTCCTGCAAATGCATCAACAACATTCAGCTTCAAACGCTTGCTGCACAAGGCGCTTCGAGTTTTTCAGGGCCGACTAATTCATAGTGGCGGTGATCGCGGCAATGAGGCCAAAAATTAGCCTCAAACCGCCGAAAGAACGTTGAATTCGCGTTGAGAATGCACAATGCGAAAGTTTGCGATCGGCGGGCGCGTAAATCGAGGAGCGCCGCTTCCGCCGGGGGGTGTATTTCCGCAACCTGTTAAGGGACTCGGTCGGTTCTCAGTTCATCGATTCGGTAAACTGAATTGACGGCATCGCGCCTTCTGTGGCGGTACATTTTCCCAAGTACAAGTTATTAGTTTCCCCGGTTGTCCCGCCATACAAACACTTTGGTGCATATGTGGTTCCGTCGTTTACTTGCAGATTTACTGTAATCGACGTTTTTGGCTTAAAAGATAATTTCGAAGCATTTCCGTTACCGAAAATGTTAAATTCAGACTGACTCCAGCCTTGAGCGATATCAAGGGTGTCGTCCGGCTGGCTTACGGTGTAGGCACTACCCATATACGTGAGTATTACGGTATCGGTTGCGCCCGAACCGGGCGTCGAGACATACCCCGCCAAGGTCGTCAAGCCGAGATTGCCCACGGGAATGGCTGGCGCCGCAAGAGTGGGACTGTTTTTGTAGCATCCATCCGCAGCCTTTTCCCATCCAGCGGGGCACGGACGATGTACATCGTCGTTATTCGTCAGCAATATCCAGTCCTGTATATATATTTGTGGCCCTTCAGGAGTTACACCCTGAGGCCCAGGCTGCGAAGGATAAGTAGAAGAATAGACGAATTGTTGCCACACTTCACAATCCGGATGAAATCCGTTCTGTGCACAATAGGATGCATTAGCGCGAGGATGGTTAGTATTGAGTTGAAGCGAATAACCCTTGGCATCGTCCACAAGACCGCTTACAACGGTTCCCGGGAAGCTCCCAATTGCTGAGGTCGTGAGCCCCTCGGTCTGTGCCATATAACCCCTCCCGTTCCCTGTGAATGCGGCCATATCCTCTGCGGAATCGGCATTATCGTCTGTAATATGCTCACTTTGACTCATTCGTTTCTTTCTCATCGTTTCGACGGGAGACGCATGTTTCGCGGTAGGATGCTGAACGGATGCCATTGCGCACGGCGCTTCCTTCCATGTGGCGTCGGGATAAGACATCCGGTAGCATCCTGCCTTAGGAGGAGGCCCCATTTGTCGTACTGACTCTCGCCAATTTGCTTGCTGTTCCTTCGACGCCTGTGTATAAGGCGATTTTGTGTCAGTCTCCGAGGTAGGCGATTGAGCATAAACGACAGACGTTGACCAAGCTGTGCTCAGGACGATGACCGTCATGACGGCCAGCGCCCTATGATCCTTGGATGTATTGAATTTCTTGAGTGATAGCATATATTTTTGAATTTGATTTCTCTACGATGGAGCAGGAAGTCAAGCTCCGTCGGATCTGTGCGTTACGGAACGTTCTCTACGGCCCGCCCGCTGCCCTCCCACATAGCATCTAGTCATGGAAGGTGACCGCGCAGGCTGACCGTAGGAGCGGCCGAGTGGATTTACTTCGCATAACAGAATTCCTAGTTTCCTCTCTCCCAGCTCAAAAAGCACGGACGGCGGCCACTTGCCGTCTTATTCTG
This sequence comes from Paraburkholderia sp. JPY419, assembly GCF_050435705.1. Lineage (NCBI taxonomy): Bacteria > Pseudomonadati > Pseudomonadota > Betaproteobacteria > Burkholderiales > Burkholderiaceae > Paraburkholderia > Paraburkholderia sp. JPY419. The sequence goes on from NZ_JBNDKV010000003.1 coordinate 998,781, forward strand.
CCCACGGAGGGCTGTGTCAGGCGCATCCATTTTCGTGCTTCCCTGCCGTTTTCATCAGTTGCGCTCGGCTGTTTCGCAAGAGTCGCCGCACTGGCGCGCCTCCGCTCAACATCACGTGATGATAGAGCACCGAAATAAAAGCGTAACACCTGACCCTTACCGCCAACGTGACCAGACTATCTCAGTATTCCCGTCGAATTTTGTCCGAGCGGCTGCAAGGATGCAAGCAAATCAGATCAATAAAACTGATGTTGCGGCTCGCATTTTCTGATAACGGTTTTTCGCAGAAGCCCTAATATGTCCACTAATTCGGCAAGCGGTGCGGCCGCGACCGGATGCGCGGCGGGCGGTGTCATGGTCGGCGTGACGACCGGCTGGAGAGCGGCCGGAACGTGAATCGCCGCAGGCACGCGATACACCACCGCTTCGGGTTCTGTTGCAGTAAGGGTGTCGGGACGAGAAATGTCGATCTGGTAAGTATTGCTTATGACACAGGGGAGTAAAACTGCCGGGAAGCAGACGACGGGTCTTTGCCCGCACATTTCATCTGTCCTTTCCTGATCATGTGCATTACCTCGATGCCGCCGAGAATGTGACCCTCGCACGGGAGAAGTTCTTGAATCCCAGCATTGGCCGGGTCCGGCGTTTGATGGCCCGATGGTCCTGTTCGACAATGTTGTTCAGGTACTTGATCTGACGGACCTTGATCGGCGTCTCGCGATCGGCATTCACCGCATCCAGTGCGGCCAGATTGGAGCCGCTTTTGTCGATGGTCACGGTCTCTGGCGTACCATTATGGGCGATCGCCTTTTCAAAGAACCGCCGGGCAGCGACCTTGTCCCGCCTGGCCCTGAGCAGGAAGTCGACCGTGCCGCCCGCCTTGTCCACTGCCCGGTAAAGATATTTCCACTCGCCTTTGACCTTGATATAGCTCTCGGGTATTGTCAACTTGTTCGATGAACGGACGAGCAGAGGTGTTATCGAACGGGAGTTCCCCCGCTTAGAGAGTGTTAGGCACTTTTGCTAAGGGTTGCAAAGTGAACAAGCATAAGCACGGAGAAGACGACGAAGTGCAAGCCAGCCAGAGTTTCGGGCAATCGCTCGTAGTCTCGTGCGAGTCGGCGGAAGCGGTTGAGCCAGCCGAAGCTGCGCTCAACCACCCAGCGGCGCGGCAACAGCACGAAGCCTTTTTTCGTCTCCGGCAGCTTGATGACCTGAAGTTCAATCCCCTCGTCAAGCGCCGCCTGTGCGGGCTCTTCGCCGGTATATCCCTGATCCGCGAACGCCACCTTGACCGTCTGGCCCGTGGCCTGCTGAACCTGACGCGCCAGTTCTCCAACCTGCGCGCGCTCCTGCTCGTTGGCCGGCGTCACATGCACCGCGAGCAGTTGTCCCAACGTGTCCACCGCCATATGTACCTTGCTGCCTTTCTTGCGTTTGTATCCGTCGTAGCCTGCGCGTGCGCCGCTTTCGCACGTCGACTGCAGCGTACGGCCGTCGAGGATGACCGCGCTGGGTTGACCACGGCGGTCCTGGGCGACCCGGAGGATCGAACGCAAATCGCTCACCATGGCCTCGAAGCAGCCCGCCTGAATCCAGCGTTGCGTCTGCTGGTAGACCAGTTCCCACGGCGGAAAATCATTGGGCAACAAACGCCACGGGGCACCGGCACGTACGATCCAGCGCAGCGCGTTGAACATCTCGCGCAGTTCGTAGCGGCGCTGTGGTGCGTCCTTGTTCATCAAGGTCAGGTACGGAGCGGCGAAGTACCACTCTTCATCCGATACATCCGTTGGGTAGGGCCTGCGTTTTTTCATTCCGCCAGGATACCAGGTCCGACATAAAGTGCCTAACACCCTCTACGCCGCCCAGCGGGCGCACGAGGCCCTTTCCCAGGCCGCGATGGCCTGGGAAAGGGCCTCACGTTTGTGCTCAGCGTTGCGGTGGTAGCGGCAACCCATGAACAGGTTTGAAACCTGTCCTTCTATCGAAGTGAACTGCTGAAGCTGGCGCGCGGATTTGAAACGCCGCATCACCTTCTCGCGAACCCGCGTCGGCTCGTGCGAATTCTCCGCCCGGTTGTTCAAGCCCTTGTGCTGCCGGTGATCAACGTTCTTCAGGCCAATCTCGTCGTTCGCCGCCTTGTAGCTACGCAGCTTGTCCGTCACAATCACACGCGGGCAGCTCGAATCTCTTGAGCAGCTTGCACATCAGCCGCCTGGCCGCCGTCTTGTCGCGTCGGCTCTGCACCAGCACGTCAAGCAGCTTACCGTGCTGGTCTACAGTGCGCCACAGCCAGTGCTTACTGCCGTTGATCGACACGACCATTTCATCCAGATGCCACTTGTCGCCGTGCCCGAGCGCGGTTCGGCGAATCCGTTTCGCGATTCCCTGGCCGAAGTGCGTCGACCATTTGCGCACCGTTTCGTACGTGATCTCGATGCCGCGCGCGACCACCATCTCCTCGACCATGCGCAAACTCAGCGGAAACCGGTAATACAGCCACACCACATAGCTGATCACGTCGGGCGGAAACCGATAGCCCTTGAACGATACCGGCTCGTCGGCCAACGGCAAAACGGAAATAGATGCTTTCTTCATGCCCCATTATGCCCGACGATCTCCCTCGCCAAGTTGATAATCATTGAAAGGCCTCCTGGCCGCCCCAGAAAAGGGGGCGGCCAGGGTCTAGAGTTGAGATGCAGCCCTCAACCGACCCTTTCAGGAGAGAGGGTAGCCACGTTTCCTCTCGAAAGCGCGGCCCCCGAAGAACGCAGCATGCGACTTTCATCGCACTGCGCTCGCGCACAGCATTAAGCGTCGCACGGACGCCGGTCTCGAAAGCTGCACGAGCCCTTCGCAAGCATCACATTGTTGATTCGCCTCATCGCCGAGACGAAGGGCGCTGAACCGTAACGATATCGGTCTCTCACAAGCTTCCCTCCAGTGAATCTCTAACATGGACCTGCGACAACTGCACCACGCGGAAGTCTGCACCCTTTCAGGTCGAGGCAAATCTTGAACCCCTATGTGGCCGACTACAGGTCACCATTCGCTTTCTCCGCGTTCTCTTACCCGCTTCTCCGACAGTTTCCCTCGCGAGTCACCTGCTACCGGTCCGATGCCCTGAACTGACAGCGAAGAATCGGGCTTACCACGTTCCCAATCTTGCCGACGCAACTAAGATACCCATGCGCCTGTCCGTTTAGCGTCCGCTTCTCCCCCGGTAGCGCTCGCGACGACGTGCCCCGATTCAGCAGCAAGGCAACCGGCTATCTACCTTTTTGGTTTGAGCCTCCCAGCAGCTTTGGCTCGTCACTTCTTACGAGGGTTGTACAGCGATTCACTTAGGTTACGCCTGCTGCCCCTACACCGCACGGCTGCTGGCAGTGTCGATTCCTACCGTGTCGCCACGGTGAACCGTCTTCTGAAGGGTACGTTGTCTCCGGAGCTTCGAACCCGATCGTTACCAATCGCGCACGTCCAGATAGGCAACTGCTGGTCGTACAGCAGGTCACAGCTCAGTCGGTGTTTCGACACCGAGTGTGACAAGGCAAGAAAGAGCTTTGCCGTCTACTACGTTC